>NZ_JBIWFK010000009.1:0-460737 GCF_044763015.1 Streptomyces sp. NPDC096324
GAGTTCTCAAGGAACGGACGCTTCCTTTGTACTCACCCTCTCGGGCTTTCCTCCGGGCGCTTCCCTTCGGTCTTGCGTTTCCGACTCTATCAGACCGTTTCCGTATCCGATTTCCTCGGTGCTTTCCAGGTAATCCGCTTTCGCGTTTCCCTTTCCGGCGAGCCAAACTCTATCAGTCCTTTTCCGTCTCGCTGACCACCATCCCGCAGCCATGCGGAACAGGACCCCGAGATAGGATCTGACAAGTTGGGTGCTGCCGGGCAACGACGCCTTGGTCACGCCGCTCACCCTCAAGCAGGAGTACGACTCTACATGGGGTGCGGGAGCGGGCGCAAATCGTTTGCCCTGTCCTCTACGGCGCCAACCGGGATCTCTCGCGCGGAACCGTCACTTCATATGACATACCCTGCTCAACAGTGCGCTGTCCGGGACAGACAGTGACGGCCCGTATAGATCTCCACCCCCCTCGGAGGCTTCCCATGACCACCGTGACGTCCCCTCTTGCAGGACGCGCCATCGGCCTCGCCGCGGTACCGGACCCCGTCTTCTCCGGAGCGATGGTCGGCCCCGGTACGGCGATCGACCCTGTGCGTGAACCCTCGGAGGCTGTCGCCCCCGTGGACGGCGTGATCGTCTCCCTCCACCCGCACGCGTTCGTCGTCGTCGACGGTGAGGGCCACGGCGTGCTCACGCACCTGGGTATCGACACCGTGCAGCTCAATGGCGAGGGCTTCGAGCTGCTCGTCAACAAGGGGGACACCGTGACGCGCGGCCAGAGTGTCGTGCGCTGGAACCCCGCCGCCGTCGAGGAGGCCGGCAAGTCCCCGGTGTGCCCGGTCGTGGCCCTCGAAGCCACCGCGGACTCCCTCTCGGACGTCCGTGAGGAGGGCGACGTGAAGGCCGGCGACGCGCTCTTCGGCTGGCAGTGACATCGACGCTGTCCTGGACAGCGCGTTCGGCAATCATCACGGCGGCGGTACCGCCGCACTATGCGGAGACGGGTGAGATGGAGACAACGCTGCGAGGCGTCGGCGTGAGCCACGGTGTGGCCATCGGCGAGGTTCGGCACATGGGAACGGCGGTCCTCGAGCCGCCTGCCAAGCAGATTCCCCCGGAGGACGCGGCACGCGAGCAGGCGCGCGCCCGCAAGGCCGTGGAGGACGTGGCGGCGGACCTCATCGCGCGCGGCAATCTGGCGGGCGGCGAGGCCCAGGCGGTGCTCGAGGCCCAGGCCATGATGGCCCAGGACCCCGAGCTGACGGCTGATGTGAACCGGCGGATCGCCGTGGGCAGCACGGCCGAGCGTGCGGTCTACGACGCGCTCGCCGCGTACCGGGCGCTGCTCGCCGGCGCCGGTGAGTACCTCGCCGGACGCGTGGCCGACCTGGACGACGTGCGGAACCGTATCGTCGCCCGGCTGCTCGGTGTGCCCATGCCGGGCGTCCCGGACAGCGACGAGCCGTACGTCCTCATCGCGCGTGACCTCGCGCCCGCCGACACGGCACTGCTGGACCCGACCCTGGTCCTCGGTTTCGTCACCGAGGAGGGCGGGCCGACCAGCCACAGCGCGATCCTGGCCCGCGCGCTCGGCGTACCGGCCGTCGTGGCGCTCCCCGGCGCGGGTGAGCTTGCCGAGGGCACCGTGATCGCCGTCGACGGCAGCACGGGCGAGATCTTCGTGGAGCCGAGCGCGGAGAAGAAGGCGCAGATGGAGGCCGCGGCGGCCCAGCGCAAGGCCGCGCTCTCCGCCTCGACGGGTCCGGGTGCCACCTCCGACGGGCACAAGGTGCCGTTGCTGGCCAACGTCGGCGGTCCGGCCGACGTGCCGGCGGCCGTGGAGGCCGGTGCCGAGGGCGTAGGTCTGTTCCGTACCGAGTTCCTGTTCCTCGACGACAGCAAGCAGGCGCCGACCGAGGAGAAGCAGGTCGAGGCCTACCGTCAGGTGCTCGAGGCCTTCCCCGAGGGCCGTGTCGTGGTGCGGGTGCTGGACGCGGGCGCGGACAAACCTCTGGAGTTCCTGACGCCGGCCGACGAGCCCAACCCGGCGCTCGGCGTGCGGGGTCTGCGTTCGCTGCTCGACCACCCGGATGTCCTGCGTACGCAGCTCACGGCTCTCGCGAAGGCCTCGGAGGGGCTGCCGGTCTATCTCGAGGTGATGGCTCCGATGGTCGCGGACCGTACGGACGCCAAGGCGTTCGCGGACGCGTGCCGTGAGGCCGGGCTGCGGGCGAAGTTCGGCGCGATGGTGGAGATCCCGTCGGCCGCGCTGCGGGCGCGGTCGATTCTGCAGGAGGTCGAGTTCCTCTCCCTGGGAACCAACGACCTCGCGCAGTACACGTTCGCCGCGGACCGGCAGGTGGGCGCGGTGTCCCGGCTGCAGGACCCGTGGCAGCCGGCGCTGCTCGACCTGGTCGCGCTGTCCGCCGAGGCGGCGAAGGCCGAGGGCAAGAGCTGCGGTGTCTGCGGCGAGGCGGCGTCGGACCCGCTGCTGGCCTGTGTGCTGACCGGTCTGGGCGTCACCTCCCTGTCGATGGGTGCCGCGTCGATTCCCTATGTCCGGGCGACGCTGGCGAAGTACACGCTGGCGCAGTGCGAGCGGGCGGCCTCGGCCGCACGGGCCTCGGACACGGCGGACGAGGCGCGTACCGCGGCGCAGGCGGTGCTGTCGGGCGAGTAGCCGGACGGCGCCGTCAGCGGGCGGCGGTGGTTTTCGGTACGGAGGGGCGCTCCATCTGCGGATGGGGCGCCCCTTTCGCGTTCAGTGGCTGTGGCCCGTCCCCTTTCCGTCGTCCGCGAGGTCGGGCGGTACGCAGTAGTCGACGCCTGATTCCGGGGAGACGAGGTCGCCGGAATCGAGGTCGGTGCAGTAGGCGTCGAACACCTCCCCGGCGGTGAGGGGTTCCAGGTGTTCGCCGCGCAGGCGCCATCCGTAGACACGGTCGGTGCAGTCGGGTGCGGTGGTGCGCATGACGAGTCCGCAGGCGCTCCGGGTGGCGATACCGAGGGCCAGGACGGTGGTGAATTCGAGGGCTTCGGACTCGTCGAGGCGAGCGGTGTCTTCCGCGCGTCCCTCTGTCCGGAGGACGGCGACGAGCGTGTCGGGAGCCGAGGAGACGCTGCACACGAGGTGGAGGTCTCCCGGGCTCGCGGTGTCGACGATCCGGGCGAGGAGGTGGGCGGCGCGGATGAAGGAGGCGCGGCCGATGTCCTCGCCGCAGGTCGCGCAGGTGCCGATGCGGGCCAGGAGCGTGGTGGCGTACTCCCAGGTGGCGCGGCGGACGGCTTCGTCGACGAGGTCCGGGACCAGTTCGTCGAGGGGCCTGCCGTCGTAGGGGACGGTGGGGCCGGTCGCCGCCAGTTGGGCGGTGAAGCGGGTGCGGCTGACCAGGGTGTCGGGTTCCAGGCCGCTTTCGGCGCAGAATTCGGCGTATTCCTCGGGGTCGAAGAGGGCCACTGTCGTGTGGCTGCCCTGGGCGGCGAGGGTCTTGAGCAGGGCTTCGACCTGGTGGAGATAGGTCGCATGGTCGTCGAAGGCGAAGGTGCGATAGCGCAGCATCGCCCGGAAGTCCTGTTCGTCGGTCAGCAGGCCGATGGTGCCGGCGATTTCGCGGCGCAGGACGCGTCGCATGGTGTGGTTCTGGGTGTGCGCCATGTTTCCCCCTGTGCGCAGTCGATCAATGCTCACTCACAGTAACCGGCGGCACTGACAATGCGGGGCGGGTGAGCCTGTCGCGCACGAGGCGGTGCTGGAACATGCAGGTCGTGGCCATGGTCGCGCCGAAGAGAGTCCACCCGAGGGGGCCGGCCGCGATGGCCGCTGTGACAGCGAGTGGTCCGATACTGCGCTGTACTGCCTGCGCGAGTCCGTGGACGCCGAGATAGGTGCCCTGCGCGGTGTCCGGGGCGAGGGCCACGGACAGTTCCCACGAAACGGTGGCGTGGAGCATCTCCGTCACCGTGAAGGCGACGGCCGCAGCGGTCAGGAACAGGGTCACGGCCATGGCTCCACCTGTCGCCGAGAGCGCCAGGAGGACACCTCCGAGCGCGGAGAACGCGGAGAGCGGGACGAGCAGGGCCCGGGCCGCGGCCGTTGTGGCACCGAGGCGGGCCAGGGGCACCTGGAGGGTCACGACCATCACGTTGTTCAGGACCATCAGGAGGGGTGCGAGGCCGTGGGGAGCCTGGTCGGAGTGGGCGACGCACAGGGGCAGCCCGACCTTGAACACCGCGTCGTCGAGGAAGAGGACGGTCTCGGTGGCGACGTAGGCGAGGTAGGTGCGGTCGCGCCAGGGACCGGAGGGGCGCGTCGTGGGGGCGGTGTCCTTCGACGTGGCGATCGTGCGGGCGGCCGAGGGCGGTTCGCCACAGCGGCCGGTCGCGAGGGCGACGGCCACGAAGGAGAGGGCGTCGCCCGTGAGCAGCCACTGGTACGCGGCGGTGGTGCCGATGGTGAGGGCTCCCGCCGCGACGAGACCTCCGAGAGCCCAACCGGCGTTGGCGACGGTGCGGTTGACGGCTTGGTAGCGGACGCGGTCGGGTCCCGAGACGCGGGTGGCGTACAGCTTGGTGAGGACGTTCGCGGCCCGGTCGCCGAAGCTGCCGACGGCGGAGAACGCCAGCAGCAGGGCGTAGTTGTCCGTGGCCAGCAGGGCGAAGGAGGCAACGGCCCGCAGGAGTTGGAGCCCGATCAGCACGCGGGTCAGGGGCAGTCGGTCGGCCATGCGTCCGCCCAGAGGCGCGCCGGCGATGCCGACCGCTCCGGCCACGGCGACGAGGGTGCCGATCTGCGCGACCGAGAGACCGGTGACGTAGGTGAAGTACAGGACGGACACAGCTGCCCACAGGCCGCTGCCGGTGCGGTCGACCAGGGCGATCCAGAGCATTCTTCGGCCGTCGGGGCCTCCTGGAATGCGTGGCGGCCATGCGGCTGCGCGACGCGTCGGGCTCACGGTTCCCCCTTGCCTCACGTTATGTATTGATACATACTTGGTAACGTGGCAACACAATATTCGATCAGTGGTGCGACGGCCAAGGGAATTGCCGCGTCCGTGGAACGGGGCGTGGCCGAGGGCGCCCTGGAGCCGGGCACGGCGCTGCCTCCGGTGCGCGCTCTGGCGGAGCGGCTCGGCGTCAGTCCGGGGACGGTCGCGACGGCGTACAAGGAACTGCGGCGACGCGCGATCGTGGTGACCCGCGGACGCGGCGGGACCGTGATCGCCGCCGCGCCCTCGGTGGCGTCACGACGCCCGCCCCGCGTGCCGGACGGACTGCGGGATCTGGCGGGCGGGCATCCCGACCCCGCGCTGCTGCCCCGGCTGGTGCCGCCCTCGCAGCTCTCCCCCGGTGCGCGCTCCCACCGCGGTTCACCGCGTCTGGCACGGCTGGAGGAGGCCGTACGCGACTGGCTGGAGCCCGACGGGGTGCCGGCGGAGCATGTGACGTTCGCGCACGGTGCGCTCGACCTGATCGGGCGGCTGCTCTCCGTGGAGCTCCGTCCGGGGGACGCGGTCGCGATGGAGGACCCCGGCTATCACCATCTGCTGGACCTGGTCACGGCGCTGGGACTGCGCACGGTTCCCGTCGCGGTGGACGACGAGGGCATCCGCCCGGACGCCCTGCGGACGGCTCTACGAGCGGGGGTGCGCGCGGTGGTGTGCAGTCCGCGGGCGCAGAATCCCTGGGGCGGCAGCCTCTCCGCGGAACGCCGGGACGCGCTCGTCGCCGTGCTCCAGGAAGCGCCCGATGTGCTGGTCGTGGAGAACGACCACGCGTCGTCCGTCGCCGGCGCGCCGCTGCGCACTCTGACGGCGGGCGGTCTGAACCGCTGGGTCCATGTGCGCACGGTCAGCAAGTTCCTGGGGACCGATCTGCGGTGGGCGGCCGCGGCGTGCGATCCGACGACACTGGCCCGGCACGACGGACGCCTGCTGCTGACCTCCGGCTGGGTCAGCCATCTGCTGCAGGAGACGGTGCTCCGACTGATGACGGACGAGGCCACGCGCGCGTTGGTAGCGCGTGCCCAGGAGACGTACGCGCTGCGCCGGAACGCGCTGCTGCGTGAGCTCACGGACCGGGGTGTCCGGGCTCACGGCGTGAGCGGGCTGAACGTCTGGGTGCCCGTCCGGGACGAGTCGGCCGTGGTGAACGGGCTGCGTTCGTACGGATGGTGGGTCGCGGCGGGCGCGCGTTTCCGGACCTCGGCCGCGCCCGGGGTGCGCATCTCGGTCGCGGAGCTCGTGCCCGCCGACGCCGTGCGCCTGGCCTCCGACTTCACCGCCGTGCTCGGCGAGTCGGAGGCCACCTACGGAGGCTGAGGCCCGGGCAGACCGGTCAGCCGCGCTCGCGGGCCAGCTTCTCGTAGAAGCGCAGGAGCTCGACGTCGTCCACGGATCCGACGTTGACCGCCTTCTCCATCGACGCGCCCTGGAGAAGGCGCTTGACGGGCACCTCGATGCGCTTGCCGGTCAGGGTGTGGGGCACTCCGGGTACTTCGATGACCTCGTCCGGAACGTGCCGCGGGGAGAGCTGTTCGCGGATGGTCCCCTTGATGCGGTTCAGGAGGTCCTCGTCCAGGACGGCTCCGGGCGCCAGGTGGACGAACAGTGGCATCCAGTAGCCGCCGTCGGGCTGTTCGACACCGATGACGAGCGATTCCTTGATCTCGGGAAGACGCTCGACGGCTTCGTAGATGTCGGCCGAGCCCATGCGCACGCCCTGCCGGTTGAGCGTGGAGTCGGAGCGGCCGTGGATGACGACCGAGCCCCTGGAAGTGACGGTGATCCAGTCGCCGTGCCGCCACACTCCGGGATACGTGTCGAAGTAGCTGTCGTGGTAGCGGCTGCCGTCGGGGTCGTTCCAGAAGCGGACGGGCATCGACGGCATCGGGTTGGTGACGACCAGTTCGCCGACCTCGTCGGTGAGGGGCTTGCCACTGGGGTCCCAGGACTGGAGGTCGGTGCCGAGACCGGCGGCCTGGAGCTCGCCGATGTACACCGGGAGCGTCGGTACGGCTCCGGCGAAACAGGAGCACACATCGGTGCCGCCGCTGACGGAGGCGATCCACAGGTCCTCGCGGACCTCGTCGTGCAGCCAGCGGAATCCGTCGGGCGGCAGCGGAGAGCCGGTCGTCGCGACGCACCGCACCCGGCCGAGGTCGAAGTCGCGCGAGGGGTGGACGCCCGCCTTGCGGCAGGCCATCACGTACGCGGCGGACGTGCCGAAGAGGGTGGCTCCCGTGCGTTCGGCGATGCGCCACTGGGCGCCCGTGTCCGGATACCCGGGGCTGCCGTCGTACAGCACGATCGTGGTGCCCGTGAGCAGGCCGGAGACGAGGAAGTTCCACATCATCCAGCCGGTGGACGTGTACCAGAAGAAGCGGTCCTCGGGGCCCAGGTCGCAGTGCAGCCCGAGCTGCTTGAGGTGCTCGACGAGGATGCCGCCCTGGGACTGGACGATGGCCTTGGGAAGGCCGGTGGTACCGGAGGAGTAGAGCACCCACAGGGGGTGGTCGAAGGGAACCGGCTCGAAGACGGGCTCCACGTCGGCGGAGGTCAGCGCCGACCACTCCAGGGCGTCCTCGGGTGCCTCGCTGCCCAGGAGCGGGATGTGCACGACGGCGCGCAGGGTGGGCAGTTCACGGCGCAGTTCCGCGACGGTGTCGCGGCGGTCGTGCTCCTTGCCGCCGTAGCGGTAGCCGTCGACGGCGAACAGGACCACGGGTTCGACCTGCTGGAAGCGGTCGAGGACGCTGCGGGCGCCGAAGTCGGGGGCGCAGGACGTCCAGACCCCGCCCACGGCGGCCGTGGCGAGCAGGGCGACCACGGCCTGGGGGACGTTCGGGAGATAGCCGCTGACCCGGTCTCCGGGCCGTACGCCGAGGGCCCGGAGTTCGGCGGCGAGGGAGCCGACCTGACGGCGCAGGTCGGACCACGTCACGGGGACGGCCTCGTGGGTCTCGTCGACATACAGGAGGGCCGGTTCGTCCGCGCGGGTCTCCGCGGCGCGCAGGGCGTGCTCCGCGTAGTTGAGGGTCCCTCCGGGGAACCAGTCGGCTCCGGGCATCGCACGGTCGCCGAGCACGCGCGCGTAAGGGGTGGAAAACCGTACGTCGAAAAACTCCGTGACGGCTTTCCAGAAGGTGTCCAGCTCGTCGACCGACCAGCGGTGCAGGGCCGCGTAGCCTCCGTCGGCCGGCGCTCCGTGCCGTTCGGCCGCCCAGGCCTGGAACTTTGTGACCCGCGCCTGGGCGATGCCCTCGGCGGTGGGCTGCCAGAGCGGAGAGGGGTTCGTGGTGGACATGGGGGCGGCTCCCGGGCTGTGCGCGTCGTGGGCGTCGGTCGCGCACGAGCGGGGGTGTGCGCGTCACGCGGCTGACACGGACGATGCCATGTGATCGACTTCTTTACCAGGGCACGCCCCACATAGTCGGCTACATGAAGATGTGGCCTCGCACCAGGTGAACGGCAGTTGAACGGCGCACTCAACGGGCGCCGGTAGTGGCAGGGTGAGCAGCATGGACGGTCGTGACCTGGTGCGTTCGGTGAAAGCGGTCGGCTCGGGGGGTACCACTCAGGGGTTGCTCACCGTACGAGCCGCCTGGCGTAGGAGGCGTGCCGACGCCATCGGACTGCCCCGGCGTGGCGCCGAGCGGGCGCGGGTACCGGGGCCGGTGCTCGGCGTGGAGCCGGGCCCCGGCGGCGGGGTCGTCCGCTTCACGCGCTCGGAACTGCGGATCACGGTCACGGTGGGCGGGGCTGTCTTCTGGGGCTGGGACGCCGTCGCGCCGGAGCCGTCGTACGCCCTGGCGGGCCGGTCCCCGGAACCCGATCCGCGGGCCGTCCTGGAGCCGGACAAGGACGGCGGCTGGCGCGTCGTGGCCGAGCGGGTCACGGTCACGGTCTCACGGCACGGCGCGGTCAAGGTTCTGACGCCCGGCGGGGTGATCCTGCGCCGGGATCTGCCGCCCCGGTGGTGGGAACCCGTCGACGGCGGCACCGCCCGCTGGATGCAGCGTTCCGAAGTGGCGGCCGACGCCCGGTTCTTCGGTCTGGGCGGCCGGGCGGCGGGGCTCCGGCTGCGCGAGGGAACGTATCGGCTGTGGAACACGGATCCGGGACAGGCCTTCGGGCCGGGCGACGATCCGCTGTACCTCACGATGCCGGTGCAGATGGTCGTCGCCGACGCGGGAACGCATCTCGTGTTCCACGACACGACGTGGGACGGCACCGTGATCCTGCGGGAGGGCAAGGAGGGCGCCGGCTCCGGGCACGACCGGGCCGGGTCGTGCGAGCTGCGCATGGACGGCGGGCCGCTGCGCTGCTGGGTGATGGTGGGGACCCCCGCGCGCGTGCTGCACTCCTGGGCGTCGCTGACCGGTGCCGCGGCGCTCCCGCCCGCGTGGGCGCTGGGGCACCAGCACGCGCGGTGGGGCTTCGGCAGTGAGCAGGAGGTGCGCAGGATCGTCGCGGGCTACCAGGAGCGGGGGCTGCCGCTGGACGCCGTCCATCTGGACATCGACCACTACGACGCCCACCAGGTGTTCACCGTCGACCGCGACAGGTTCCCGAAGCTTCCCCAGCTCGCCGAGGAGCTGCGGCGCGACGGGATCCGGCTGGTGTCCATCGTCGACCCGGCGGTAAAGGCGGAGCCGGGCAACGAGGTGTACGACAGCGGTCTCGCCGAGGAGGCCTTCGTGCGGGACTCCTCGGGACAGCTCGTGCGAGGTGTCGTATGGCCCGGGGAGGCCGTGTTCCCGGACTTCACGGACGCGCGGGCGCGCGCGTGGTGGGGCGGGCTGTACGAGGAGCGGCTCGCGCAGGGATTCGCCGGGTTCTGGCACGACATGAACGAGCCGACGTCGTTCACGGCCTTCGGGGAGCCGACGCTGCCGCGTTCGGCCCGGCACTCGCTGGAGGGCCGCGGCGGTGACCACCGCGAGGCGCACAACGTGTACGCGCTCGGCATGGCCCGGGCCGCCTACGAGAGGCTGCGTGAACTGGCGCCGCGGGAGCGGCCGTTCCTGTTCTCGCGTTCCGGGTGGGCGGGTCTGCAGCGCTACGCGGGGACGTGGTCCGGGGACGTGGCCACGGGCTGGCCGGGGCTGCGGGCGTCGTTGTCCCTGGTACTGGGGCTCGGGCTGTGCGGGGTGCCCTACTCGGGACCGGACGTGGGCGGCTTCGACGGCAGCCCGTCGCCCGAGCTCTATCTGCGGTGGTTCCAGCTCGGGTCGTACCTCCCGCTGTTCCGCACGCACGCGAGCCTGCGGGCCGGGCGCAGGGAGCCCTGGGAGTTCGGTGACGGGACTCTGGAGCACGCGCGCGTGGCGCTCCTGGAACGGCGGCGGCTGCTCCCGTACTTCATGACGCTGGCGCACATGGCGCGCCGCACGGGCGCTCCGTACGTCCGGCCCCTGTGGTGGGGCAGTCCCGAGGACCGGGCGCTGCGCGACTGCGAGGACGCCTTCCTGCTGGGTGACAGCCTCCTGGTGGCGCCGGTGCTGGACCCTGGTGCGGTCCGGCGGACGGTGCAACTGCCGCGGGGACGCTGGTACGACACGGTCACCGAGGAGGCGTACGAGGGGCCGGGTCAGGTGGTGGTCGACGCACCCCTGTCGCGGATTCCGGTGCTCGCGCGGGCCGGTGCCGTCGTGCCCGTCCGCGGTGCCGACGGTGGTCTGGAGCTGGAGGCGTGGGCGCCCGCTCGGGGAGGCGGCGGGGTCGGGCTCGTCGTGCCGGACACGGGCGACGGATGGGAGGAACCGGAGGCCGAGCGCCATGTGTCCCGCTGGGAGGACGACGAGGTGGTGGTGCGCAGGGCGAGCGGCACGGGGGGCCTGAGCGAGCCCTCGTACCCCGTACGGGTGCGGGGGCTGGGGGGACTCCGTCCCTGACCCTCAGATGTACCGTCCCTCGAACCAGGCGCGGGCCGCCAGGGTGTGCAGCGGGAAGGCGAGTTCGGCCGGCCGGCGCAGCAGATGCCAGCCTTCGGTCTCGTCGGTGGCTGCGGACCGCGGCAGTTCGGCGGCGGGGCGTTCCGGAAGGAGCCCGAAGAGCAGCAGATGGCCCGCGGGTGAGCTCATCGCGTCGGCGAGCCGCACTTCCCTGCTCGCCGCGTCGATGCCCGTCTCCTCCTTGAGCTCGCGCACGACGGCCTGCCGCCAGTCCTCCCGGTGGTCGATGAATCCCCCGGGCAGGGCGACGCCTCCGCGCGCGGGGGCGATGGTCCGGGTGATGACGACCAGGGCCGCGCCCCGGTCGTCGTAGACGGGCTGGAGAGCCACCGCTACCGGAAGCGGATTGCGGTAGGCGACCGTGCCGCAGGCGGCGCAGGTGCGGGGCCAGCCGGAGATGCCCTCTCCGTAGGGCGCGCCACAGCTCGAACAGTGCGAGTCGGGCGCGAAGTCGGCGGGTGGGTGCGGGATTTCGGACACGCCGCGGACTGTAGTCCATCACCGAACGGGCGTCTTCGGGTTGGCCCGGATGACGCGGCCGGGGCGGAACTGCTCGGTCGGGGCGGATGGGGCGATTGAGGCGCTCCCGCGACCCCTGCCGCCGCGGCCGGGACTCCGGCTGCCGGTGGCGCCCGTCGGTCCGCACGGGCGCCCTGCCCAATTTCCCCAGCCCGTGGCACACTTCTGACGTTCCGTCAGATCGAGTGTCGTGGAGGGACCGTGTCGCGCACACGCACACCTGTCGTCGCCGGGTGGTTCACCGGGGAAGGGGACGGCTTCCGCCTGCTCGGCACGCGGTGCTCGGCGTGCGCCTCGGTGTTCTTCCCCCGCGAGGACACCTTCTGCCGCAATCCGGGATGCGCGGGCGGCGAACTGATGGAGGTGCCGCTCTCGCCACGGGGGCGCGTCTGGTCGTACACGGACAGCCGCTATCGGCCTCCGTCACCCTATGTGACGGATCCGGAACTCTCCTGGGAGCCCTACGCGTTGATCGCTGTGGAACTGGAATCCGAATGCCTCGTGGTGCTCGGCCAGGCGGTTCCCGGGATCACCGTCTCCGACCTGGCGTTGGGCATGGAGGTGGAGATCGTCCCCGGTGTGCTGCACGAGGACGAGGAGACCACCTGGACGACGTGGCACTGGCGGCCGACAGGGGTGACGGCATGAAAGACGCGGAGCGGACGGGGGCGGGGACGTGACCGGTGATGTGGCGGTGCTGGGCGTGGGGATGCACCCGTGGGGCAAGCGGGGGCACCGTTTCGTCGAGTACGGGGTCGCCGCGGCGCGTGCCGCGCTGACCGACGCGGGGATCGGCTGGCGGGACGTCGACTCGGTCGTGGGCGCGTCCACCGTCCGCGGAGGCTACCCGGGGTATGTGGCGGGGGCGACGTTCGCGAAGGCGCTGGGGTGGCAGGGAGCACGCGTGACGAGCGTGTACGCGGCCTGCGCCTCCGGGGCGCAGGCGCTCGGCACGGCGCGGGCGCAGATACTCTCCGGCCTCGCCGAGGTGGTCCTCGTGGTGGGCGCGGACGCGGCACCCAAGGGATTCTTCCGCCCCGCCGGCGGGGACCGGCCGGACGATCCGGACTGGCTGCGCTTCCGTGTCCTCGGGGCGACGAACCCGACGTACTTCGGGCTGTACGCGCGGCGCCGGATGGCTCTGTACGGCGACACTCCCGAGGATTTCGCCCAGGTGAAGGTGAAGAACGCCGCCCTGGGCGCGCTCAATCCGTACGCCCGCTACCGCACGCGGGTCACGGCCGAGGAGGTCGCCGCGTCGGCCGTGGTCGCCGATCCGCTGCGGCTGCTCGACATCTGCGCGACCTCGGACGGCGGCGCGGCCGTGGTGCTGGCGGGCATGGATTTCGCGCGCCGGCACGGCATCGCCGAGCCGGTGCGGATCCGCGCGGTGTCGACCGTGTCGCCGCGCTATCCGAACACCGTGCTGGATCTGCCGGACATCGCCACGGACTCGGCGGCCGCCGTGGAACCCGCGCCCGAGACCTTCCGGGCGTCCATCGCCCGAGCGGCTTACGAGGAGGCGGGCATCGGACCCGAGGATCTCTCGTTCGCGGAGGTCTACGACCTGTCGACCGCGCTGGAACTGCAGTGGTACGAGGATCTCGGGCTCTGCGGGGAGAGCGAGGCCGCCAAGCTCCTGCGGGAAGGCGCCACGGCGCTCGGCGGACGCATACCGGTGAACGTCAGCGGCGGGCTCGCCTCCTTCGGAGAGGCCGTTCCGGCGCAGGCCATAGCCCAGGTGTGCGAGCTGACCTGGCAGTTGCGCGAGGATGCCGGTGACCGGCAGGTCGCCGGGGCGCGGGTGGGGATCACCGCGAACCAGGGGCTGTTCGGGCACGGCTCCTCCGTCGTGGCGGTTCGGTAGTCCCGTGGCGGGCCTCGCCGGCCCCTCCTCCACACCTGCTGTGACGACCCCGGAATCCTGCGTGAACACCTCGTGAATCGCGCACCGGCGTGCGCCGACGGCGAGACCATGCTGTTGTGCCCTCCTGGACGGATATGGTCCGTTTCGCCTTCCAGCCGGTCGTCAACCTGACGACCGGAGGGATCGCGGCGCTGGAGACGCTCGCCCGCCCGGAGTCCGGCGACATCCTGGCCCGAGCCCGCCGCGAGCCCGAACTGGACGGCCGGCTGGCCGCGCTGGCCATCCGGGCCGCCGCCCGCAGGGAGACCCTGCTCCCCCTGCACGTCAACGTGTTCGCCGCGACGCTGGCCGACCTCGGCCGGCTGGCCGCGCTGCGCGACGAGGTACGGCACGCCGGACGGCTTCCCTGCGAGGTCACCGTCGACATCGTCCCGCCGTACACACACGTGCCGCAGCACGCGCTGCTGGAGGCGGTGGCCGCGGTGCGCGGCGAGGGCTTCCGGATCTGCGCGGACGGCATCGGCGACGGCGACGTACCGCTGCGCCTGCTCACGGACCTCGCCCCGGAGCTGATGAAGCTCGACGTGTCCCTGCTGTCGCGGCCCGCGGCGGTGCGCGCGATGCGCACGCTGTGCGAACAGCTCGGCGCGCTGCTGTCCGTCGAAGGCGTCGAGACGGAACTGCAGTGCGCCGCCGCCGTGTCGGCGGGCGCGCAGCTCGCGCAGGGCGACCTGTTCGCCCCGCCCGCCCGGCGGCCCTCGGCGGATGTATACGTTCCGGCGCTGTTCCCGGGTGCCCGCGTCGCGCCCCGGTCCGGGCCGTCCGTGGGGCAGTTCGTCCGCCCGGCCGCGCTGCTGTCGGCCACCGCGTCGGCCGGAGAGGTCAGGTCCCTGCTCACGGGGTCGCCCGACGTGTCCGGTGTGCTGCTCGTGGACCCGTTCGGGAGACCGGTCCGCTCGGTGCACCGGTCACGCTTCCTGCTGTCGATGTCCGGCCGCTACGGGCACGCCCTGTACGCCGACCGGCCGGCCGCCAAGCTGGGTGACGTGCCGCGCACGGTCGGTCTCGATGCCACGGCCTGGGAAGTGCTCGACGTGGTCGCGGACGGGGACCGGGACCGTACGTCCGACGATGTCGCGGTCGTCGACCGGTACGGGCGGTGCGTGGGTGTCGTACGCCTCGCGGATCTCGTGCGGGCGTTGTCGGACAGCCGGGTCGAGGAGGCAGCGGGGCTCAACCCGCTGACCCGGCTGCCCGGTTCGGACATGATCACCGGAGAGGTGGACCGGCGGATCGCGGACGGCCGGATGTTCGCGCTGAGCTGGCTGGACATCGACCACTTCAAGCAGGTCAACGACGGAGCGGGATTCGCGGCCGGCGACGAGCTGATCAAAGCGGTGGGGCGGATGCTGCAGCACTCGGCGTCCGAGGCGACGCTGGTCGGGCACATCGGCGGCGACGACTTCCTGGTCCTCGCCGACCCCGACACGCTCGACCCGCTGGCCGCGTCGGTGCTCGACACACCTTGGGCCGCGGGCGGCCGAGCCGTCACCCTGTCGCTGGCCACGGTGCTGTGCGCGCCCGGCAGCGTGATCGACCACCGGCAGGCGGCCACCTCACTGGCACCGCTCAAGCAGGCCGCCAAGGCCCTGGACGGGGCGAGTTGGGTACTGGGGCGGGCGGGGCTGCCCGGGCATGAGGTCCGGCGCGGGGTGGGAACCGGGCCGATGGAGCCGTACGGGCAGACGCTCACCGGATGATCCGGTCGGCCGCCCGCCCCGACCGCATGACCTCCCGACCGTATGGCGTCCTGATCGCATGACGTCCTGATCGACTGGCTGAAAGCGGTCCCCGCGCCGGGTGCCGACGGGCCTCCGTGGCGCGTCCAGGTGGCGCCCCGCAACCGGTGCGGTCCGCGACCTTGACGCCCCCTGGGCACCGGAGAACACTTCCGGGACGCCGGGCGGGGCGCGGGAACTCCCCGCCTCCGGCGGAAGCAGCCATGGGAACGCCCTCGCACGTCAGCCCGGAGCTGATCGTTCCGGGCGAGAGCCCAGGAGCCGCCATGAGCAACGGAGACATCTTCATAGGCGAGTTGATCGGCACAGCGATTCTGATTCTCTTCGGCGCGGGTGTGTGCGCCGCCGTCACCCTGAACAGGTCGAAGGCCCAGGGAGCGGGCTGGATCGTCATCACCTTCGGCTGGGGCTTCGGCGTCCTGGCCGGTGCCTACACCTCGGCGCCGCTGTCCGGAGGGCAGATCAACCCGGCGGTCACCATCGGATTCGCGATCGAGGGTTCCACGAAGTGGTCGGACGTGCCCTTCTACATCCTCGGCCAGTTCGCCGGCGCCGTCATCGGCGCGGTCCTGTGCTGGCTGCTCTACCTCGGGCAGTTCAACCTCAACGCCGAGGACGACAAGGCCATCGAGACCCTGGGGATCTTCTCGACGCGTCCCGAGATCGACAACCCGGTACAGAACCTGATCACCGAGACCATCGCCACCGCCGCCCTGATGCTTCCCATCCTCGGCATGGTCGGCGGCGCCAAGCATGTCGCCGGCATCGGCGACGCGGGACTGCCGGTCCTGCTCATCTCCTTCCTCGTCGTCGGCATCGGTCTCTCGCTGGGCGGCCCCACGGGGTACGCCATCAACCCGGCCCGCGACCTGGGGCCCCGCCTCGCGCACGCGCTGCTGCCGATCCCCAACAAGGGCACATCGGAGTGGAGATACTCCTGGATCCCGGTGGTCGGCCCCATCGCGGGTGCCGCCATCGGCGCCGGGATCTACAACGTGGCCTTCTGAGCCCTCGCCGCCACCTCGAAGTGCGGACTCCTGCCGAGACATCAGCCTCCTGACGAAGAACACGTAAGGGGACGACATGACGGACAACGCCGAGAAATACGTCGCCGCGATCGACCAGGGCACCACCTCCAGCCGCTGCATCATCTTCGACCAGGGCGGCGCGATCGTCGCCGTCGACCAGCGCGAACACCGCCAGATCTTCCCCAAGCCGGGCTGGGTGGAGCACGACGCCACCGAGATCTGGTCCAAGGTGCAGGCCGTGGTCGCGGGAGCGCTCGCCAAGGCCGGACTGCGCGCCGACCAGCTCAGCGCTCTCGGCATCACCAATCAGCGCGAGACGACGGTCCTGTGGGACCGCGCCACCGGCAAGCCCGTCCACAACGCGATCGTGTGGCAGGACACCCGCACGTCGGCGCTGTGCAAGGAACTGGGCGGCCCGGACGGCCAGGACCGCTTCCGCGAGCAGACCGGACTCCCCCTGGCCAGCTACTTCTCCGGGCCGAAGGCGGCCTGGCTGCTCGACAACGTCCCGGGCCTGCGCGGTCGCGCGGAGCGCGGTGAGATCGCCTTCGGCACCATCGACTCGTGGCTCATCTGGAACCTGACCGGCGGCACCGACGGCGGACGGCACGTGACCGACGTGACCAACGCCGGGCGCACCATGCTGATGAACCTGGACACCCTCCAGTGGGACCCCTCCATCCTCTCCGCGATGGACATCCCCGAAGCGGTGCTCCCCGAGATCAGGTCCTCCGCCGAGGTGTACGGGACCGCCGTGGGTCAGCTCGGCGGTGTGCCGGTCGCGTCGGCGCTCGGCGACCAGCAGGCGGCGGTCTTCGGCCAGGCCTGCTACGACGTCGGCACGGCCAAGAACACCTACGGCACCGGCAGCTTCCTGCTGCTGAACACCGGCAACAGGCCCGTTCCGTCGAAGAACGGGCTGCTGACCACCATGGGATACAAGATCGGCGACGAGGCCCCGGTCTACTGCCTCGAAGGGTCGATCGCGATCACGGGCGCCCTGGTCCAGTGGTTCCGGGACCAACTGGGCATCATCCGTTCCGCCGACGAGATCGAGACACTGGCGGCGAGCGTCGAGGACAACGGCGGCGCGTACATCGTGCCCGCCTTCTCGGGCCTGTTCGCCCCCTACTGGCGCTCGGACGCGCGCGGTGTCATCACCGGTCTCACGCGGTACGTCACGAAGGCGCACCTCGCGCGCGCGGTCCTGGAGGCCACGAGCTGGCAGACGCGTGAGGTCGTGGACGCCATGTACCAGGACTCCGGGGTGCGGATCACCACCTTGAAGGTGGACGGCGGCATGACCAAGAACAATCTGCTGATGCAGCACCAGGCGGACGTCCTCGGCGTCCCGGTGATCCGTCCGAGGGTCTCCGAGACGACCTGCCTGGGCGCCGCGTACGCGGCGGGGCTCGCGACCGGTGTGTGGAACGGCCTCGACGAGCTGAAGTCGCACTGGCAGAAGGACGTCGAATGGACGCCGTCCATGGCGGCGTCGGTGCGTGACAGCGAGTACGACAACTGGCGCAGGGCGGTGGAGAAGAGCTTCGGGTGGCACGACGACACCGTCGAGTGACTCCCACGCGCGTGGGACGCGGGTGAACCACGCGCGTGGGCACGACCGCGGCCCGTACCCCGGTCGGCGGGGGTACGGGCCGCACCCGCGCGTCGTGACGGCGGTGACGGGCGGCGGGCGTCAGGTCGCGACGGCCTCGCGGGCGGCCGCCGCCTGCGTCATCGCGTGCTGGACGACGCGGATGAGGACTTCCTTGACCGACTCACGGTCGCGCGCGTCACAGAGGACGACGGGCACGTCCGGGTCGAGGTCGAGGGCCTGACGGACGGCCTCCGCGGGGTAACGGGCGCTTTCCTCGAAGCAGTTGACTCCGACCACGAACGGTATGGAGCGCCGCTCGAAGTAGTCGACCGCGGCGAAGCAGTCCTCCAGGCGGCGGGTGTCGGCCAGCACGACGGCACCCAGGGCACCCGTGGCGAGCTCGTCCCAGAGGAACCAGAAACGATCCTGCCCGGGGGTCCCGAACAGATAGAGCACCAGGTCCTCGCGCAGCGTGATCCTGCCGAAGTCCATGGCGACGGTCGTAGTGTGTTTGCCCTCCACACCACTGATGTCGTCGATGGGCCGGCCCGCCTCGGTGAGGACTTCCTCGGTGCGCAGCGGCCTGATCTCACTGACCGCGCCCACGAGGGTCGTCTTGCCCACGCCGAAGCCGCCCGCTACCAGGATCTTGAGCGTGACGGGCTCGACCGGAGGCTTGCCACGCTCAGAACGCCCGAAGATCATCGATCTCTTCTCCTGCTTGGTGTGGGTCGTGCGGCGGTGGGCCGTAGCCCCCGCCGCCGGGGGTTTCGATGACGAGTACGTCGCCGGGTCCGACGTCCGCCGCATCGCTTCCGTCGAGTTCCGTGACGGTTCCGTCGGCGCGCTCGACCCGGTTGACGCCGAGGGCACCGGGCCCGCCGCCCGCCATGCCGTACGGCGGCACCCTGCGGTGCTGCGACAGTGTCGAGACGGTCATCGGCTCCAGGAAGCGGATACGTCGTACGGCGCCGTCGCCGCCCCGCCAGTGTCCGGGGCCGCCGCTGCCGTGTCGAATCGCGAACTCCTCCAGCCTGACGGGCAGTCGCCACTCCAGGACCTCGGGGTCGGTGAGCCGCGAGTTGGTCATATGGGTCTGCACGACGGGGGCGCCGGGGAAGCCGTCGCCGGCGCCCGAACCCGAGGCCACGGTCTCGTAGTACTGGTGGCGCTCGTTGCCGAACGTCACGTTGTTCATCGTGCCGGAGCCTTCCGCCTGAACGCCCAGGGCCGCGTACAGGGCGCCGGTGATCGCCTGGGACGTCTCCACATTGCCGGCGACGACGGCGGCCGGGGGCTCCGGGGCGAGCATCGACCCCGGCGGCACCACGATGCGCAGGGGGCGCAGACAGCCGTCGTTGAGCGGGATGTCGTCGTCCACCAGGGTGCGGAAGACGTACAGGACAGCGGCGTTGACGACGGCGAAGGGCGCGTTGAAGTTGGTGCCGAGCTGCGCCGACGTTCCCGTGAAGTCGACGGTGGCCGAGCGTGCGTCGCGGTCCACGGAGACGCGGACCCGGATGACCGCCCCCGAGTCCGTCTCGTAGGCGCACTCGCCGCCCTGGAGTGTGTCGATGACGCGGCGCACGGCCTCCTCCGCGTTGTCCTGGACGTGCCTCATGTACGCCTGGACGACGTCGAGCCCGAAGTCCTCGATCATCCGGCCGACTTCGTCGACGCCTTTGCGGTTGGCGGCGATCTGGGCGCGCAGGTCGGCGAGGTTCGTCCTCGGGTTGCGCGAGGGGTGCGGCGGCGCGGTGAGCAGGGCCTGTGTCTCCGCCTCCCGGAACCGTCCGTTCTCGGCGAGCAGCCAGTTGTCGAAGAGGATGCCCTCCTCGTCGATGGTGCGGCTGTTCGCGGGCATGGAGCCCGGGGCGATGCCGCCGATCTCAGCGTGGTGGCCGCGCGAGGCGACGTGGAACAGGATCCGCTCACCCTCCGTGTCGAAGACCGGGGTGATCACGGTGACGTCGGGGAGATGGGTGCCGCCGTGGTACG
This sequence comes from Streptomyces sp. NPDC096324, assembly GCF_044763015.1. Classification (NCBI taxonomy): domain Bacteria; kingdom Bacillati; phylum Actinomycetota; class Actinomycetes; order Kitasatosporales; family Streptomycetaceae; genus Streptomyces; species Streptomyces sp. NPDC096324. The sequence goes on from NZ_JBIWFK010000009.1 coordinate 19,757, forward strand.
GGTCGTTGACGGCGTAGGTGTCACCGGGCCGCATGCTGTCGCCGCGCCGCCGGAGGACCTCCTGCACGCTCGTGCCCATCGAGCCCAGGTGGACCGGGATATGCGGGGCGTTGGCCACCAGGTTTCCGTCGGGGTCGAACAGGGCGCAGGAGAAGTCCAGGCGCTCCTTGATGTTGACGGACTGCGCGGTCGATTCCAGGCGGGCGCCCATCTGTTCGGCGATGGACATGAAGAGGTTGTTGAAGACCTCGAGCAGGACAGGGTCCGCCTGGGTAGTGAGATCGGAACTCTCCGTGACCGCCGCGCGTTCCATGACCAGATGCCCGTCGTCGGTCGTCGCGGCCCGCCAGCCGTCGTCGACGACGGTTGTCGTACCTGCCTCGGCGATGATCGCGGGCCCGTCGACGGTCTCGCCGGGCGGGAGTTGCCGACGCTGGTGCAGGGGCACCTCGTGCCAGGCGCCGCCCGTGTGCAGTCGGACGGTCGGTGCGGCGGCGGGGCGGGAGGCGGGTGCGGCCTCGTCGGGGGCGAGGGCGGAGAGATCGGGGGGTTCGGTGAGACCGGTGGCTTCCACGGAGAGGGCTTCGACGACGACCGGACGGTCGAGGGTGAAGGAGTAGGTGGCGCGATGACGTTCTTCGAAGGCGTGGGTCATGGTGTCGGGCTCGGTGAGCTCGACGGTCAGGGCCGTGTCCGTGCCGTCATAGCGGAGCTGGGCCCGGCGGGTGATCCGGACGCGATGCTCGGGGACGTCCTCGGCGAGGAGTTCGGCGCGGGTGGCGCTCTCCAGATCGTCGGCGGTCTTCAGGATGCCGGGCATCGAGGCCGGTTCGAGGCGTGCCTCGACGGACTGTTCGCGCATGGCCGTCGTGTCGGCGAGCCCGATGCCGAGGGCGGACAGGACGCCCGCCATGGGCGGGACCAGGACGGTGCGGATGCCGAGCGAGTCGGCGACCGCGCACGCGTGCTGGCCTCCGGCGCCACCGAACGTGGTGAGCGCGTAGCGCGTGACGTCGTGGCCCTTCTGTACGGAGATCCGCTTGACGGCGTTGGCGATGTTGGCCACGGCGATCCGCAGGTAGCCCTCGGCCACCTGCTCGGGAGTGCGGGAGTCACCGGTCCTCTGGTGGATCTCGTGCGCGAGGGCGGTGAAGCGCTCCCGGACGAGAGCGGCGTCGAGGGGCTGGTCTCCCCCGGGGCCGAACACCTTCGGGAAGTGGGCGGGCTGGACGCGGCCGAGGGCGACGTTGGCGTCGGTGACCGTCAGGGGACCGCCGTTGCGGTAGCAGGCGGGTCCGGGGGAGGCTCCGGCCGAGTCGGGGCCCACGCGGTAGCGGGAGCCGTCGAAGTGGAGCACCGATCCGCCGCCGGCGGCGACCGTGTGGATGTCCAGCATGGGGGCGCGCAGCCGGACTCCGGCGATCTGTGTGGTGAAGGTCCGTTCGTAGTCTCCGGCGAAGTGGGAGACGTCCGTGGATGTTCCGCCCATGTCGAATCCGATGACGCGGTCGTAGCCGGCGAGCTGCGACATCCGGGCCATGCCGACGATACCGCCGGCGGGGCCCGACAGGATGGCGTCCTTGCCGCGGAACTGTCCGGCCTCGGCGAGGCCGCCGTTGGACTGCATGAACATCAGCCGTACGCCCCGGAGTTCGGCGGCGACCTGCTGGACGTAGCGGCGCAGCACCGGCGACAGGTAGGCGTCGACGACGGCCGTGTCACCGCGCGGCACCAGCTTCATCAGCGGGCTGACCTCGCTGGAGAGGGAGACCTGCGGGAAGCCGACACGTGTCGCCAGCGCGCCCACGGCCTGTTCGTGGGCGGGGTGGAGATGGCTGTGCATGCAGACCACGGCGACCGCGCGGATCCCGTCGTCGTAGGCCTCCTGGAGGGATGCGGCGAGGGCGTCCAGGTCGGGGGCGCGCAGGACGGTGCCGTCCGCCGCGATCCGTTCGTCGACCTCGATCACCCGCTCGTGGAGCAGTTCGGGGAGTTCGATCGCGCGGGCGAAGATGGCCGGGCGGTTCTGGTAGGCGATGCGCAGGGCGTCGCGGAAGCCCCGGGTGGTGACGAGGAGGGTGCGCTCGCCCTTGCGTTCCAGAAGAGCGTTGGTGGCGACGGTCGTGCCCATGCGCACGGCGTCGACGGGGGCGTCCGGGTCCCCTTCGCCGCCGAGGAGTTCACGGACGCCCGCGACGGCCGCGTCGGCGTAGCGGGCCGGGTTCTCGGACAGCAGTTTGTGCGTGAGGAGCCCCCCGTCGGGGCGCCGCGCGACGATGTCCGTGAAGGTCCCGCCCCGGTCGACCCAGAACTGCCAGCCTGTCACGTCTGTTCCCCGTTTCCGCCCAGCTCAGAGCGCCCGGAGGCCGCTGATCACGTCGCGCAGAATACTCTCGTCCGGCAGTTCGGCGGGGGGAACGGGACGTGTCACGTGCACCATTTCGTCATCCACCAGATCCCCGATCAGGACCCGCACCACTCCGATGGGCAGATCGAGTTCCGCCGCGAGTTCGGCGACGGACTGGGGGACGTCACGGCAGAGTTCGACGATGTCCACGTGTTCCGGGGACAGCGAGTGGTCCGACTCGGGGTCCTCGGCGTGCAGTTCCGTGACCACGAGCGCGATCAGATCGAGGCGGTGCTGGGCCGCGCTGGTGGTACGGCCGCGGGTCATGGCGTACGGGCGGACCACCGGGCCCGCCTCGTCGTCGAACCAGTGGCGTCTTCCCTGACCGTCTCCGCTCATGTCATCCCACTACCCGCCCGAAGGCAGATCGGTGCGCGGACTGGAGGCCAGATGTACGCCGACCCGCTTGACGAGGAGTGTCATCTCGTAGGCGACCTGGCCCACGTCGGAGTCGGCGTCCGAGAGGACGGCGAGGCAGCTCCCGTCACCGGCGGCCGTGACGAACAGGAAGGCCTCGTCGAGTTCGACGACGGTCTGGCGGACGCTGCCCGCTTCGAAGTGCCGGCCGACGCCCTTGGCGAGGCTGTGGAAGCCGGAGGCGACGGCGGCCAGGTGTTCGCTGTCCTCCCTTGTGAGGTCCTTCGAGGCCCCGGTCGGAAGGCCGTCGCCGGAGAGCACGATCGCCTTGTTGATACTGGCGACGCGGTCCACCAGTTCGTCGAGCAGCCAGTTCAGTTCGCCGGACACATTGCCGGTCGCGGCGGGCCCTGCGGCCTTCGGTGCGGTCATCGACCGTCCCCCTTTGTCTTTCCTCGTGCTGAGCCGTCCTGGGCCTGGTCGCCCTCGGCGTTCTCTTCGCGGCCGCGCTGCCAGCCACGCTGGAGCGAGGCCATGCGACTGCGTACTTCGTCGGCGTCCCGTTCGGCGGGATCCGGCCGCGTGCCGTCGCGGCCGTTGCCGCGCTCGGCGAGCCGCGCCGGCCCGTCCTTCAACTGGGGGGCCAGATTCGCCTGCCGGACACGCCGCGGCAGCGCGGCCGTTCCGGCTTCCGCCTGCCCTGTCGCGATGTCGCGGCGGGGAGTCGTTTCGTCGTCCGGGGACGCCGAGGTGCGGGTGCGCCGGGGCAGGGCCGGGGCGTCGTGGTGGCCCGACGTGTCCGGGCGGTCGGTGTTCTCACGGAGACCGGGTGTTCCGGAAGGTTCGGGTGCCTCGTGGAGAGCGGGCCTCCCCGGTGTGCCGAAGGCTCCCCGTGCACCGGGGGCGCCGGAGCGTTCACCGCCGCGCCTGGCCGGGACGGCGGGCCGCTCGCCTTGCCGCCTGGGCAGGGGCTTGGCCCCTTCGAGTTCGGGCACGCGGTGGTCCCGGTGGTCCTCGTTCCCTCCCGGTCCGGGGTCCCGCATCGATTCCAGCTCCGGGGTCGTGCCCTCGTCCATCCGGTCGCGCCACGACCTGGTGCCCGTGACGGGACGGCCGTGGGAGCTGACGAGCTTGGGCGTCCGGCGTCGTGGCAGCGGGACCGGAGCTCCGTCCGGACGGTCGTCGTCCTCCGGCCGGGCGGCTTCGTCGGCCTCTCCGGCCTGCTGGTGCCGCCCTGTGGGCACCCCGGCGATGGAGCGCCGGGGACGGAACAGTCCTCCGCGTTCGCTGTCGTCGTCGCCGAGCGCGCCGGGGAATCCGGTGAGCGTGTCCAGGTCGACGGGCGCGTCCAGCTCGACGGGTCCGTCGAGGACCGAGGCGGGCAGACCGGGCAGCCGCGCCGACGACTCGGCGAGTGCCGCGCCGGGGCGTTCCTCGGTCTTGCGTCCCTTGGCGGGCAGGGTGCGGTCGAGGCGGAAGCCGATGCCATTGGTGTCCGGGACGTCGTCGGTGAGCAGCGCGTCCGGCATGAAGACGACCGCGGTGGTGCCGCCGTACGGGGAGGGCTGGAGCGAGACGCGGACGTTCTGCCGCTGGGCGAGCCGGCTGACCACGAAGAGGCCGAGCCGGTCGGTGTCGGAGAGTTCGAACTCGGGGGTCTCGGCGAGGCGCAGGTTGGCGTCGAGCAGTGCCTCGGCGGTCATACCGAGGCCGCGGTCGTGGATCTCCAGGGTGAAGCCGTTGGCGACGCGTTCACCGACGACGTGCACCGCCGTGTGCGGCGGTGAGAACACCGTCGCGTTCTCCAGCAGTTCGGCCACGAGATGGGTGACGTCGGCGACGGCGGGGCCCGTGATGGCGACGCGCGGCAGCCGGCGTACCTCGACGCGTTCGTAGTCCTCGACCTCGGCGACGGCGGCGCGGACGATGTCCATGAGCTGGACCGGCTTGCGCCACTGCCGGGACGGCGCCGCGCCGGACAGGATGACGAGGCCCTCGGCGTGGCGGCGCATGCGGGTGGTGAGGTGGTCGAGGCGGAACAGGTCGGCCAGTTCGTCGGTGTCCTCGGTCCTGCGTTCCATGGTGTCGAGGAGGGTGAGCTGCTTGTGGAGCAGGACCTGGCTGCGGCGGGCGAGATTGACGAAGACCTCGGAGACGCCCTCGCGCAGTTCGGACTGCTTGACGGCCGCCTCGACGGCGGCGCGCTGAAGGGTGTTGAGGGCCTGGCCGACCTCGCCCATCTCGTTCCTGTCGTACTCCAGGCGCGGCACTTCGGTCTCGATGTCGACCTGTTCACCCGCCGAGAGCCGGCGCATGACGCTGGGCAGCCGTACGCCGGAGGCCTCGTGGGCCTCCATGCGCAGGCGGCGCAGGTCGCGGATGAGGCTCCGGCCGATGCGTACGGACATGACGAGCGAGGTCAGCAGGGCGATGAGGCCGACCACGCCCGCGCCGACCGCCTGGAGGATGACGCTCAGGGCCACGGGCCTGACCCGGTCCCGGTAGTGGTCGCCCGCCAGGTCCTCGAGTTGGCCGAGCTCGGCGAGCACGTGCCCGGCCGCGCCGTCCCAGCTCTTGGCCGTGACGCCGCTGGGAGAGCCGTCCGTCGAGGTGGCGACCGCCCGTTCGGCCGCGCGCAGCGGCCCGGTGCCGGCGTTGCCCCAGTAGCGCTCGAAGCGGGCGCGGTCCGAGGAGGGAAGGAGCGGCAGGCTGACGTCGTACAGCAGGGTGCGCTGGGCTACGAGGTCGGAGACTTGGCGGAGTTCGTCGCGGGTGAGGTGTCCGGCGACCAGTGCGGAGCCGAGAAGGGCGTCCTCACGGGAGAGCAGTTCGCGGGCACGGGACACATTGACGAGGGCGCGGCTCTCCTTGTCCAGTTCCACGTCGTCGACCACGTGCAGGTTGGCCAGGAGGACGTAGCAGGGATCGATGAGCCGGTCGTAGAGGCCGAGGGCCTGGACGCGGTCGAAGGTGCCGTCCTCGACGCCGTTGCGCAGCGAGGAGATCCCGTCGACGGCGTCGAGGAGCGAGGTGAGGCGCTCCGCGGTGCCTCCGCCGAGTTCCTCGCGCACGCCCTTGTCGCCGGCGTTCCTGCGGACCTTGGCCAGGACGCGGTCCGTGGCGCCGCGGCTGCGCCTGAGCGCGGCGAGTCCGTCGGAGGCGCGAGGATCGGCCAGGTAGACGAGTGTCTGCCGGCGTTCCCGTTGGAGAACCCTGACGGTGTCCTCGGTCGGGTAGCCGATCTTCTGCACGACTTCGGAGACGCTGAAGAGCCGGCTCGCCTCACGACCCGTCAGCACGGTGGCGAAAGCCCAGATCCCGGTCAAAGACACCAGGGGCACGAGGAGCAGCGCCACAATCTTCCGGCGGATGGACTTCCCGCGAAAGCGCATGGCCTCCCCCAGCTCGACCCCTTCGGTCAGGGGTACACATGTGCGTCAACAAACGGCGTGAGCCTACTACTGACACAGAGACAACTCGAAGACCGTCCGGAGGGTGGATCCGGCCCGACAGGGAACTAGACATCGGGTGTTGTCCGTTCATTGGGGGAGATTGCGCCCCGGGATACGGCACTTGGGGCCGGATCCCATCGGAGCGGGGAACTTCGTCAGTTGGCCGAAATTCTTCGCTCGGCGGGAATCTTCGGGGCAGGTTGTTCGTCTGTATGTACGGGAATTGAGGGCGGAATCGGCCACAGGTGCCGCATGCCGCGCTCAGTCGGCGTAAAAGAGCGCAAGCCGGGCAGCCACTGGGGGGCGGGGGTCGCGAGACACCCGTGCGAGAGGACTGCTGGGCGGTGGGGAGTGACAAGTTGATGGGCACGGCGGAACGGAGCGGGTCACCCGCTGCTGAGGTTGCGACAGGAAAGGCGGTACAACTGGCCACCCGGGTACCGGATGACGGTGTTCCGGCAGCGGGGCACGGTCGGCCGGACGCGCGGTCGGCGAAGGACGGGCCCGACGCGGCGGAGTCCCGGGAGACCGGCCCTCGCGGGGGCGGCCGATCCGAGGAGAAGGGCGCCGACACGTACGGATACGAGGAGTACGAGGAGCGGGCGTACTACCGGCCGTTGTGGATCGAGGAGCCGGCGCCCAGGCGCCGGCTGCCGGATCCCGTGCGTACGTCCGCGGTGCGTGCGGTGCTCGTCATCTCGGTCACGCTGATACAGGCCGTCGTGGCGTTCCTGTGCACGATGGCGGAGTCCTGGCTGGCTTTCCCGATGGTCGTCAGCAGTGTGGCCAGCACGGTCGTCGCCACGTGGGCCGCCCTGGACGTGTGGGTGACGCGGCAGGTGTGGAACCAGCGGAACGGCGTGGTGTCGGTGCCGAGCAGCACGGCGCGGGCGCTCCGGCGCGAGCGCCGCAAGGCCAGGCGTCAGGCACGGATCGCGGCGCGTGCTCAGGAGCGGATACGCAGGCGGGGCGGGGCCGGGCAGTTGTCCCACTCGTAGCGGAGCGGCAGCCGCTGCGCGCCTCGGTCCGACCGCGGAGCGGCAGTGTCTTCGGGCTTCGGCCGGCCGTCGGACCGGTCGCCCCTGGCGTCCCGGTCCGACGGCCGGGCCCCCGGGGGGGGCGGCCACGGGGCTCCCTCGCCATCACGACGTCGGTGAGCGGGGAGCGGCCCTCGGGCAGTTCGCTCCAGGCGGCCGCCCCGAAGAAGGGAGGCCGCGTGGAGGAGCGCACCGCGCGAAGCGCGGGGAACCGCGTCGCCGATCACCGACGGCGCGCGATTCCCCCGCCCTTCGGTTCTCGCTACGGGGTCACCGGTGCCGGGCGCTTGAACATCCGTGTCGCCGTGATCTCGGTGTGCACGGTCTCCCCGGCGGTCGCCTCGCGCGGCAGGCCCGGTCGCAAGTGCTCCTCGACGCTGATGTACTTCAGCCCGGCGCGAAGGTCGGCGTCGTTGCGCAACCGGATGACGAGGGGGAACTCGGCGAGCGCGGTCGTGTCGAACAGGCCGGTGGTGTAGAGGAGTTGCACGCCGAGCGCGTCCGAGACGGCCCGCTGGAGCTCCAGCAGATACGTCGCGTTGGCACGCCCGATGGGGTTGTCGAGGAACAGGGTGCCGGCGTGCCGGTGCTTGTCACGGCCGCGGTCGTTGCTGCGCAGCGCGGCCATCGTGCAGTACAGCGCGATGGCGGCGGTGAGGAGCTGGCCGCCGGAGAACACGTCGCCCATCTGCCCGACGGGGACGCGTTCGGCGCGCAGTACGGCGTCCGGCTTGAGGATCTCGACGGCGACGCCCTTGGGCTGGAGCGCGGCGCTGACACCGCGCAACAGCAGGGACATGCCGTCGCGCCGCATGTCGGAGTTCTTCTTGACGGCCGCGCGGGTGGCTTCGTCCACCACCTCGCCGAGCCGCTCGGTGAGGGTGGCCTGGTCGGGTTCCTCGAAGCGGATGCGGAGGAATTCCTGTCCCGACCACTCCCCCAGTCCCTCCGGCAGCCTGGACAGCCGCTGGGCGGACCGAAGAGTGGCGAGACAGGACTCGACGAGTCCGCGCAGCCGGTCCACGATCGAGTCCCGGTTGCGCTCCAACTGCGCCAGTTCGTCGGTCAGCACACGCAGCCGGGGCGCGAACGCGTCCGCCCACTTCTGCGCGTGCTCGGGCAGGGAGGAGGCGGGCAGCTCGCGGATCTGCTGCCGGGCGGGGGTGCGCACCTGCTCGTAGCGCGTGGAGTTCGCGTGGCGCACGAGGATGTCGCTCGCCTCGCGGACGGCAGCCTCGGCCGTGGTCAGGTCGGCGGCGCAGCCACGCAGCGAACGGCGGCTCTCGGCGGCGGAGTTCCGCGCCTCTTCGAGGGTGCCCGGATAGGGCTCGGGCTCGTCCTGGTCCTCGTCGACGTGCTCGCGGAGGAGGTCCCTGAGGAGCGCGGCCGTCTCGTCGAAGCCGCCGGCCGCGTCCTCGGCGGAGCGGTGGGCGTCGAGGAACTCCGCGTGTGCCTCGCGGGCGCGGTTCAACGCCTCGGTGCGGGAGGCGAGTTCGGTCGTGGCGGTGCGCAGCAGGGTCTGGGCCTGCTCGGCGTCGACCGGAACCAGGTCCTCCGCCAGCTCGGTGTGCGTCTCGCCCTCTTCGGGCGCGTGCCGCTCCGCCTCGCCGCGCAGCCGCCCGAGCTGTTCGCTCGCGGTCGACATCCGGGTCTCCAGGAGCTGCACAAGTTCCTCGGCCCGTGCCGCGGCGGCCTGCCGGGAGGGGCCGTCCGAACCGTCCGGCGACTCCAGGAGCTGGCCGGCGCGGGTGCGGACCTTGTTGCTGAGCCGGTCCAGCTCCGCGAGGGCCGCGCTCTCGTCGCTCTCGGCCCGTGCCTGCTCGGCACGCAGGTCGGCGCCGACGCCGACCTGCTCGTAGAGCTGCGACGCCGCCCGGTAGGCCTCGCGCAGCGCGGGCAGCGAGTCCTTGGCGACCGCCGACCCGTCCTGCGTGACGTCGTCGGGGGCGCCGGCGATCTCGGCGCGTTCGGCGCGCAGCGCGCGGGCCGTGCGGCGGGCGTCGTCGGCGGCACGCTGGGCGCCGCGGCGGTCCTCGTCGGCGGCGCGGGCGCGCTCCAGGCACACCTGCGCGCGGGCTTCCGACTCCGCCGCCTCGTCGGCGAGTTCGCGGAGGTTGACCTGCCATCCGGCGCGCTCGCGCAGCCGGAAGGCGAGTCCGGCGAGCGCGTCGGCGGCACGCCGGGCCTTCTGGGCCGCGTCCTGGCGCTCGTCGCGCACGTGGGCCGCCTCGGCCGCCGTCTCGTCCGCCTCCGCGCGGACGGCGCGGGCCTCGGCGAGCTCGGCCTCGGTCTCCTCCGCGAACGCGCGCGCGTCGCGGGCGGCCGTGGCCAGTTCGGTGAGCCGTCCGGCGGGGCAGCCGGTGCGCCAGGAGGCGAGGCGCGCGGCCAGTTCCCGGTCCTTGCCGAGGCGGGCGGCGAGGGTGCGGATCTCTTCGTCCCGCAGACCGGTCCGGGCACGCAGTGCCTGGCGCTCCTCGTCGGCGGCGTGCTCGTCGTGCATGGCCGGGTTCGGGGGTACGAGGAAGACCCCGCCGTCGTCCGTGCCTGCGGCCGGGGTGGGGGCGAGCAGGGCGGCGGCCGTGCCGACCGCCACCGTGGAGCGGGGCAGCAGCGCCGCCTCGGCGAGGACCTCTCGGGCCCGCGCGTGGGTGTCCGGGTCGGTGATGATCACGCCGTCGACGAGTTCGGGCCGGGCGGCCAGGACGCGCGCATGGTCGACGGGGTCGACGGCCTGGGCGAGGTAGCGCCATCCGGGCAGCGCGGGGATGCCGTGCTCGCCGAGGTACTCGACGGCGGCCAGCACGTCCGGTCCGGGCGGCAGCAGTCCGCCGTCGCCGAGCGCCCCGAGGATCCGGGCGTCGTCGGCGGCGGCGGTGCGCAGGTCGAAGAGCTGCCGCTCGGCGGAGGCGACGGTCTCGTCGAGAAGGCCGCGGAGGTCGTCCGCGTACCGGTCGAGCTCTTCGGGAGCCAGCGGTGCGCCGGCCGGCGTGTCGGCCGGCACGTCGGCGTCCTCGTCGCGGCGCGGCTGGGGAACACCCCGGCGGGTGCCGGAGCCCGGCAGGCCGAGCAACTCCGCGAGCCGTTCCTCCCGCGCCAGGGCCTCGGCGGTGCCCCGCTCCGCTTCGTGCGAGCGCTCGGCGGCCGTGGCGGCGTCCGCCGCGCGGGCCGCCGTCAGCTCGGCCCGGGACTCGGCGGACCCCGCTTCCCGCGCCTGGTCGGCGGCGCGCCGGGAGGCCTCGCGCGCGGTGTCCCAGGCGGCGACGGCCGTCTTCTCCGCGTCGCTGGCGGCTAGGGCGGCACGGGCCGGGTCGGCGTCGGGGGCGCTGTCGTCGAGCCAGCCGGCCCGGACCGCCTCGGCGGTCTCCTGCTCGACCTCGGCCAACCGCTGACGCAGATGCCCGATCTCGCTGCGGGCGCGCTGCGCGGCGGTGGCGGCGGCCGTCGAGTCGGCGTGTGCCGTCTCCCCGGCCTCCTGGAGACCCGCGGACCGCTCCTCCTCCTCGTTGGCCAGCGACTCGGCGCGCTCGGCGGCCCGGTGCAGGGCTCGGACGAGGTCGACGGCGGCGGTGGCGCGGGCCGCGAGCGCGGGCGCGGCGTCCCGTTCGGCCTCGCGGATGGCGTCGGCGACACGGGTGGAGCGGTCGGCGGCGGCACGGTGGCGCAGCACGGCCTCGGCGGCCTGCCAGGCGGCGTGCAGGGTGCGCGCGTCGGCGAGCTCGCGCTTCTGCGCGGCGGCCGACTTCTCCGCGCCGGCGAGGGCCAGCGAGGCGTGCCGGTAGGCGAGTTCGGCGGCGATCAGCGCGCTGCGCTCGCGGGCGCCCTCGGCGTGGGTGACGGCGTACGCGGCGGCGGTCACGCGCTGGGCGAGCTCACCGGCGCGCACGCGTTCCCGCACGGCCCGCGCGGACAGCCGGCGAGCCAGCGTCCTCGTCCGCCGCTCGGCCCCTGTGTGGATGTCACGCGCGCGTGCCCGTGCCCCGGCGGCCTCGACGATCCGGCCGAGCAGATCCACGGAACCGGCGGTGAAGTCGCGCTCGGCGATGAGTTCGGCGCGTCGTCCCAGCTTGTTGCCGAAGCCGCCGACGAGGTCGGCGAGCCCGTCGGTGTCGCGGGTGTCGGTGACCGCGCGCAGCAGCAGATCGGTGAAGTCGGAGTCCTTCTTGACCGCGAAGAGACCGGCGGCCTCGCCCTCGTCCGCGTTCATCTCCCGCTGGTAGCGGAAGAGTTCGGGGTCCAGGCCCAGGTCGCCGAGGTGTTCGTTCCAGCGGTCGTGGATCTCCTCCCAGTGCACCTCCAGGTGCGGGTAGGCCTTGCCGGCCTCGGTGATCGCGTCGCGGAAGCCCTTCATGGTGCGCCGCCGCCCCTGCGCCCCGGAGACGCCCTCGACGGGCGGTCGTACCGAAGTGGCCTCGGCGACGGGCAGGTTGTCCAGGCTGAGCCCGGGCCCCGGCCGGAACGAGTACCAGGCCTCGGCGAACTTCCGGGGGTCGTTGGAGACCTGCCGGCCACGCCACTCGCTCGCCTTGCCGACCACCACGCATTCGCCGGTCAGCGTGTGCTGCCACTCCAGCGCGACGTGTCCGCAGTCGTCGGCGAGCAGGAACTTGCGCAGCACGCCGGAGCTGGCGCCGCCCAGGGTGTTGCGGTGTCCGGGGAGCATGACCGAGAAGATCAGCTTGAGGAGCACCGACTTGCCGCCGCCGTTCTCCAGGAACAGCACACCGGCGGGCGCGGGCCGGCGCGGCGGGCCGACCGGCTCCTCCTCGAAGAACTCCGCCTGGGTGGGCGCCGGGTCGGGTACGGGCTCGCCGACTCCGCGCAGGTCCAGCACGGTGTCGGCGTAACGCGCACCGGCGGGCCCGATGGAGTAGAGGCGGACCCGGGACAGCTCGTACATGGCGGCGGACTCTCGTAGTCGAAAGGGGGTGAGGTCGTGAGGGGGAGCCGGGGAGGGCGGGCGGACGTCAGGAGTGGAACGGAAGTCCGGCCCCGGCCACGAGCTCCAGGTCGTCGGTGTCCTGGGCGGGCAGCAGGCTCGCCGTGCCGTCCGTCACCGGGACGATGCCCAGCTCCAGCAGTTCGGCCATGGCCGCGCTGCCCGCCATGTCGCGGACCTGGAGCTGATAGCGGGCGGTCGTCCGGAACGTGCCGCCGGCGTCGTCGCCGGTGCGCTGGAGGAATCCGGATTCGGTGAGGAAGGCGACGGCCTTGGCGATGATGCCCGTCGTCGAGCCGGCCAGTCTTCGCGCGTCCTTGGTGGCCCCGGTGGAGCTGCGGCGCGCCCAGATCCGCCAGGCCGCCTCCAGTCCGGGGGCGTCGGTCGCCGGGTCGGTGTTCTCGCCGGTCTCCTCGGCCCGCTCCTCCAGGCGCCGGCAGGCCTGTCGTACGAACGCGTCGACGCCGTTGACCGAGACCCGTCCGATGTATCCGTCGTCGGCGAGGTCCTCGGGGCGCGGGAAGGCCAGGGCGGCCACGGCGAGGTGGGCGAGTCCGTGCAGGAACCGGTCCCCGGAGTCGGTCGAGGCGCGGCGCGCGTAGTCGCCCATGCGGACGGCGAAGACCGAGTCCTCGGCGGCGGTCACGGCCATCCCCGCGCGCGGGGACACCTCGAGGACGACGAGACCGAGGCCTGCGGCCACCGCGTCCGCGAGCCGCGCGAAGGGCGGGTTCTCGCGGTAGCGGCGCAGCAGCTCGGTGTACTCCTGGTCGCGGGCGGGCTGCAGTTTGGGCTGCAGCCCGAAGGCGACGAGCCGCGCCGCGTCGGCGGCGTCGGCAGGGGTGACGGGGGCGTTCGCCGGTGCGGCGGTGGCCTCCGGTTCACTCCACTCGACGTGCTCGGTCACGGCTGGGACTCCTTGTTCGAAAGTACGAGGGTACGGGCAGGGGGACTGACGGGCGTCCCGTGCGGGGCTCGCGGACCGGCGGCGCCCGGCCCCACGGGACCGGCGTGCGCCCTCACCGAAGCGGTGCGGCCGGTGGCGGGGTTCCGGAGCATCACACGGACCGAGCCGACGAGGTTCCGGGACATCGCGCGGGGCGCGTCTGCGGAGTTCCGGTACATCCCGTGGTCCGAGCCGACGGAGTTCCGGGACATCCCGCGGTGCGCGTCTGCGGAGTTCCGGGGCCTCGCCCGGTGCGTGGGCTCTCGCGGCGGACGGTTCATGTCCGGTCCGCCTTCATCCCGGCCGCGTCGAGCAGTGCCATGCCGACGATCAGATCGGCACCGCCGAATTCCGGGTCGTCCAGCTCGGTCCCGTCGTCCACGGCGAACAGCAGGCGCTCCTCGCCCTGCCGGTAGGCGGTGCCGACCGGCGGACTCGCGGCGTGCACGGCCAGGAGGGCCACCAGGTAGGGCAGCTCGGGATCGCGGCGGCGGGCCTCCGCGAGCAGCCCGGACAGCCTGCGCGGCGCGTCCGGCGGCAGGTTCAGCAGTTCCTTGGCGGAGGCGAGCTGCTCGTCGCTGAAGCGGCTGTCGTCCGGTGTGGCGATCAGGTCGGGCTCGGGCATCTCCACGCCGAGGTGCTCGCGCTCCAGCGGCGGCGTCAGCAGGATGTCGACGAGGTCCGCGACCCGTACGGCGACGGGGGTGCGCAGGCCCGTCCCGCGCCGGAAGAAGGCGTCGGTGACGCGCAGCGCCCGCTCGACGGGCAGGGGCAGCACCGGTGCGACGAGGTGGCCGTACAGGTCGATCCCCGAGGTCGTCATGGGGGTGCCGAAGGCCTGCCGGTCCTGCTCGGCGCGGAACAGCGGGCCGGCTTCGAGGAGGCGGGACTGGAGCTGGGTGTGGCGGCGGATGCAGTCCTTGACTATGTCGACCAGCTCGGCCGCGCGCCGCTTCTGCTCGGGGTCCTCGGACTCGTCACGGGCCTTGCGGATGTTGGTGAGGATCGCGTTCTCGTGGCGGTACCGGTCGGCCACGTGGTCCAGGGCCTCGGCGATCATGTCGGGCACGGCCTGGAGCCAGTCGACGGCCCGGACGTTGCGCCGGGTGGCGTCGAGCGCCTTGCGCAGCGTTTCCGCGTACTGCACGGTGCGGTAGCGGGCCTGCTCGGCGGCAAGCTGCGCGTCGGCCAACCGGCCCCGGCTGATCAGCACCTCCAGCTTGACCTCGGCGGCGATCTGCGCGCTGGTGACATCGGTGTCGAGGGCGCCGACGAGGACGTTGACCGCTTCGTCGGTCGTCCGGAGGTAGACGCCTCCCCCGTAGCCCGGGACTTCCTCGATCAGTTTGAAGTCGTAGTCGCGGCGGACATAGCTGCCGTCGGGCGCGAAGGTGCCGTACACGGCCCGGAAGCCGCGGTCGACGCTGCCGACGTTGATCAGGTTCTCCAGGACCCAGCGGGCCACGCGCTCGTGCTCGGCGACCGGTCGGCCGGGGGCCTGGGCGGCGATGCGCGGAATGAGCCTGGCCACTATCTGGTCGTGGTCGGCGCCCGTGTCGAAGTCCATGTTCAGTGTGACGAGATCGATGGCCGCGAGGGCGACCTCGGCCATGCCGTACACCGTGTACTCACCCGCGAGGTTCGCCTTGCGCACGTCCAGATCGTGCAGCGGCGCGGTGCACGCGAGCGCGCGCAGCCGCCGCGCCAGGCCCTCGTCGGCGGCCGGGCCCGGCGCCGGGCGCGGCCCCGCGCTGAACTGGGGCGGAACGCTGTCCGTCGATGCAGGCGAAGTCACGGTGCACAGACTAGGTCCTCGGTCCGACAACGGTCGAAACGGCGCAGAAGCGACCCCGGCCACCGCCGGACACGAACCGTCCGACCCGGTCGCCGTGGGCACGGCCGGGCACACGGACAGCCACCGCGCACGTCTCTCGCCATGGACACAGCCGCATACCCAGAACCCCCACCGCGTGCGTCTCACCCCGGACCGCCGGACCGCCGGACCGCCGGACCGCCGGACCGCCGGACCGCCGGTCAGCCGGACCGCCGGTCAGCCGGTCAGCCGGTCAGCCGGTCAGCCGGTCAGCCACAGCGTGGCCGAGACTCCGCCCCCCGGCCCCGCGTGACCGAAGCCACAGCCGCGCCCGCCG
Organism: Streptomyces sp. NPDC096324; assembly: GCF_044763015.1. Classification (NCBI taxonomy): domain Bacteria; kingdom Bacillati; phylum Actinomycetota; class Actinomycetes; order Kitasatosporales; family Streptomycetaceae; genus Streptomyces; species Streptomyces sp. NPDC096324. Next base: position 35,042 of record NZ_JBIWFK010000009.1, read on the forward strand.
GCACCCCCACCCGGCACACGCACCGTCCGAGGTCGTCAGCCCGTGCCCTCTCCCCCGTCGGCCACCCGGCGTGCGTACACCTCGACGAGGCCCGTGAGCGAGTCGTCGAGATAGGCCGCGAGGAGCCGCTCCGCGCCGTCACGGTCGCCCGCCCGCAGGGTCCGCAGGATCTCGTGGTTGCGCGCGAGGTAGGGCTCGTGGAGCCGCTGGGGGTCGTCCACGACGTGGAACGCGAGACGCAGCTCCGCGAAGACGCTGCGCATCACCTCGTCCGTACGGGCGCTGCCGGCGAGCGCGACCAGTTCTCTGTGGAAGTGGATGTTGGCGGTCGACACCGCTTTCCAGTCACCTTCGCGCGCCCCCCGCTGCCCGTCGGCGACGGCCCTGGCGATCCCCTCCACGGCGTAGGGCGGGCCGCCGAGCCCGCGGACCACGGCGCACTCGACGAGGGACCGGGTGCGGTAGATGTCCTCGACGTCCTCGACGGTGAGCACTCGTACGAAGACCCCCCGGTTGAGTTCGTGCACCAGCAGCCGCTCGTGCGTGAGCAGCCGGAACGCCTCGCGCAGTGTGTTGCGCGAGACCCCGAGGGCGCCGCCGATGCTGTCCTCCGACAGTCGTGTCCCGGGCGGGAAGAAGCCCTCGGCGATCCGGCTCCTGAGGATGTCCGAGACCCGCTCGGCGGTGCTGGTGCGGCCCAACAGGGCGCGATCGTCGGCCAGTTCCGTCAGCTCTGCCATGCCCGGAATTCAACCGCAGACCGAAGAACGAAACAACACGGGTATTGAGGGATCGTTCAACGATCCTCTACCTTGTCGGACAGGCGCTCTCCACGTCACCGCGAACTGCCGAGCGCCCCAAGGCTTCCACACGGCCCGGCTCAGTCCTCATGCACTCTCCGTCCCTCACTGCGAGGTGCCCATGAGCACGACCCCTCCACCCCAGGCCCTGACCCCCGACACGTCGTCCGTCACCGGTGAACCCGGCCTCCGGGAAGGCGCGTTCGGCTGGCTGCGCGCCCTCGGCCCGCGGGGCCGACGCGCGTTCGGCGGCGCTTTCGGCGGCTACGGCCTCGACTCGTACGACTACTTCACCCTGCCGCTGAGCATGGTCGCGCTCTCGGCCTACTTCGGCCTCGACAGCGGTCAGACAGGGCTGTTCACCACGGTCACCCTCGTCGTGTCCGCGGTCGGCGGTGCGGTAGCGGGCGTGGTCGCCGACCGGATCGGACGCGTCAAGGCGCTGATGATCACGGTGATCACCTACGCGGTGTTCACCGTGGCCTGCGGCTTCGCGCCGAACTACGAGACGCTGTTGGTGTTCCGCGCCCTCCAGGGCCTCGGCTTCGGCGGCGAGTGGGCGGTCGGCGCCGTCCTCGTCGCCGAGTACGCGAGTCCCCGCCACCGGGGGCGCACACTCGGCGCGGTCCAGAGCGCCTGGGCCGTCGGCTGGGGGCTGGCGGTGCTCGTCTACACGCTGGTCTTCCAGTACCTCGACGACGGCCTCGCCTGGCGCGTGATGTTCTGGACCGGCGCGCTGCCCGCGCTGCTCGTGGTCTGGGTCAGGCGCCAGGTGCGGGACGCCCCCGAGGCGGCCGCGGTCCGCGAGAGGAGCACGGACAAGGGATCGTTCACCGCGATCTTCAAGCGCGGCACGGCCGAGACCCCGGGGCTGCTGCGCACCACCTTCTTCGCGGTCCTGCTCTCCACCGGTGTCCAGGGCGGCTACTACACGCTGGCCACCTGGGTGCCGACCTATCTGAAGACGGAGCGGGGACTGTCCGTCGTCGGCACCGGCGGCTATCTGACCCTCCTGATCTCCGGGGCCTTCCTCGGCTACCTCACCGGCGGGCTCCTCACCGACAGGCTGGGCCGCAAGCGCAACATCCTGCTGTTCGCGGTCCTCTCCGCGGCCTGCATCCTCGCCTACGCGAACATCCCGAGCGGCGCCAACACCCTTCTCCTGGTGCTCGGTTTCCCCCTCGGCTTCTGCATGTCGGCGATCTTCAGCGGCTTCGGCTCGTTCCTCAGCGAGCTGTACCCGGTGGCGGTGCGCGGCACGGGACAGGGCTTCGCGTACAACACCGGGCGTGCCGTCGGCGCGGTCTTCCCCACCACGGTCGGTTTCCTGGCCGACAGCTGGGGCGTGGGCGGGGCGCTCGTCTTCGGCGCGATCGGCTACGCCCTCGCCGCGCTCGCCCTGACCGGACTCCCCGAGACGCGCGGCAAGGAGCTCCTGTGAACGACACCGTCCAGGTCCGGCCGCCCGCCCTCCCCGGCGACGGCTCGCCGAGTCCCCTGAAGACCCCCGGCCACGCGCGCGCGTGGACCCCCGAAAGAGCCCGTCGGCGGTTCCGTTCGGGGCTGTCGGTCCCCACGGCCGGGATCGCCGCCGGCCATGCCCAGGCCAACCTCGTGTCGGTGCCCGCCGACTGGGCGTACGAGATGCTGCTGTTCTGCCAGCGCAACCCGAAGCCGTGCCCGGTCCTCGACGTCACCGACGCCGGTTCGTGGACCACCGTGCTCGCCGCGGGCGCGGACCTGCGTACCGATCTGCCGGGCTACCGGGTGTGGGAGCACGGCGCGTTGGTGGCCGAGCCCAGGGACGTCGTCCCGTACTGGCGGTCCGATCTGGTGTCGTTCCTGATCGGTTGCAGCTTCACCTTCGAGTGGGCGCTGAGCTCCGCGGGCGTCCCGCTGCGCCACATCGAGCAGGGCCGCAACGTCTCGATGTACGTGACGGCACGTCAGTGCCGTCCGGCGGGACGGCTGCGCGGCCCCATGGTCGTGTCGATGCGTCCGGTGCCGCCCGAGCACCTGAGCGCAGCGATCCGGGAGAGCAGTCTGCTGCCGGCCGTGCACGGCAGTCCGGTGCACTGCGGGGATCCGGCGGGGCTCGGCATCGAGGATCTCTCGCGCCCGGACTTCGGCGATCCGGTGATCGCGGCCCCGGACGACATCCCGGTGTTCTGGGCCTGCGGAGTGACGCCCCAGGCGGCCGTGATGGCGTCCCGTCCGCCGTTCGCGATCACGCACGCGCCCGGCCGGATGTTCATCACGGACACGCGTGACGAGCAGTACCGAGTGGCCTGAACGGGCCGGAGGAGGAGGAACGGCAGCCCATGACCCCCATCGATCTCAACGCCGATCTCGGCGAGGGCTTCGGCCGCTGGCGGCTGACCGACGACGAACAACTGCTGTCCGTCGTGACCAGCGCCAACGTGGCCTGTGGTTTCCACGCCGGGGACGCGCCCACCATGCGGCGGGTGTGCGAACTGGCGGCCGAGCGGGGCGTACGGATCGGTGCCCAGGTCTCCTACCGTGACCTGGCGGGGTTCGGGCGGCGGGCGATGGACGTGCCGCCCGACGAGCTGGCGGCCGAAGTGGCCTACCAGATCGGCGCCCTGGAGGTCTTCGCGCGCGCGGCGGGCTCACGGGTGGCGTACGTGAAACCGCACGGCGCGCTCTACAACCGGCTCGTGCACGACGAGGAGCAGGCGGCGGCCGTCGTCGACGGTGTCCTGCTGACGGGCGCGGGTCTGCCGGTGCTGGGTCTGCCGTCCTCGCGCTTCCTGAAGATCGCCGAGGGGGCCGGCCTGCCCGTCGTCCCGGAGGCGTTCGCGGACCGCGCGTACACCGAGGAGGGCACGCTCGTGCCCCGCACCCAGGAGGGCGCGGTGATCACGGAGCCCGAGAGCGTGGTCGAACGCTCCCTCGGCCTGGCGCTCTCCGGGACGGTCGTCTCCCGTTCCGGGGAGCACGTTCCGGTCCGGGCGCGCTCTCTGTGCCTGCACGGGGACACACCGGGAGCGGTCGACCTGGCCCGCCGGGTACGGACGCGGCTGGAGTCCTCGGGCGTGCGCGTGGAGGCGTTCGCGTGAGCGGCACGACCGCCGACGGCGGTACGGCCCCGGTGCCGGCCACCGGCAGCGGCGAAGGGGACAACGGCGAAGGGACCGCAGTGAAGGTCCTGCCCGTCGGCGAGCGGGCGCTGCTGGTGGAGGTCGCCTCGGGGGAGGCCGCCCAGGCGCTGCACGCCGAACTGTTGCGGCGCCGCGCGGAGGGCTCGCTGTCCGTGCGGGAGATCGTCCCGGCGGCCCGCACGGTGCTCCTGGACGGTCTGGACGACCCCGGCCGGCTCGCGGAGGTGCTGCCCGGCTGGGAGATCCCCCCGCTGACCGCGCGCGCGGACGCCGTCGTCGAGATCCCCGTACGGTACGACGGTCCCGACCTGGCGGCCGTGGCCGCCCACTGGGGGGTGGGAGTGCGCGAGGTGCCGCAGATCCACGCCGCGGCCGCGTTCCGGGTCGCCTTCTGCGGGTTCGCGCCCGGCTTCGGCTATCTGACGGGACTGCCGGCACGGTACGACGTGCCGCGCCGGGCGAGCCCGCGCACGGCGGTGCCCGCGGGCTCCGTGGCGCTGGCGGGCCCGTACACCGGTGTGTACCCACGCAGTTCGCCGGGCGGCTGGCAGCTGATCGGCACGACGGACGCGATGCTGTGGGACCACGCGCGCGTGCCGGCCGCGCTGCTGGCACCCGGCGCGCGGGTGCGCTTCGTACCGGAGAGGTGTTCATGAGCGACCGGGCCCTCGCGGTGGTGCGGGCCGGTGCCCTGACCACCGTCCAGGACCAGGGGCGGCCCGGGCACGCCCATCTCGGCGTTCCGCGCTCGGGAGCGCTCGACGCGCCCGCGGCGGAGCTGGCCAACCGGCTCGTCGCCAACCCCGCGGGGGCGGCCGTGCTGGAGACGACGGTCGACGGCTGTGCCCTGCGCCCTCGTTCCCCGGTCACGGTGGCCGTGACGGGAGCGCCCTGTCCGGTGCGGGTGGACGGCCGCCCCGTCGCCTGGGGGGCTCCTGTCCGGGTTCCCGCGGGGGCCCTCCTGGACGTCGGTTCCGCGCGCGCGGGGCTACGGAGTTACGTGGCCGTGTCCGGCGGCGTGGCCGTCGATCCGGTGCTCGGCAGCCGCTCGACCGACCTCCTCTCGGGGCTCGGCCCGCCGCCGCTGACGGACGGCGCGGTCCTTCCCCTGGGGAGTCCGGGCACCCTTCACGCGCGCGTGGACGTCGTCCCGCACCGCGCGCCGCCCGCCGAGCTGGTTCTGCGCGTGACGCTCGGCCCGCGCGACGACTGGTTCACCGAGGCGGCCCTGCGGACGCTGGCGACCCGGGCCTACCGGGTCTCGTCGGCGAGCAACCGCATCGGTCTGCGCACGGAAGGGCCCTCGCTGGAGAGGGCCGTCTCCGGCGAACTCCCCAGTGAGGGCCTGGTGCCGGGTGCCGTCCAGGTGCCGCCCGACGGCCGCCCGGTCGTCTTCCTCGCCGACCATCCGACCACCGGGGGGTACCCGGTGATCGCGGTCGTCCGTCCCGGCGACCTTCCGGCGGCCGCTCAGGCGGTCCCGGGGACCCCGGTGCGTTTCCTGGTCGTACGCCGCCGCTGAGGCCGCCGCGGGTTCCGTCCGTCAGGCCACGTCCGGCTGTTCCGCGACCGACAGGGCCGCCAGGGCGGACGCGACGGCGTGCGAGGCGCTCAGGTCGAGCCGGGCGCTGGTGCCCCGGGCCCGGTGGCGCACCTCGGACGCGGCGAGGGTGAGCAACTGGGGCAGCAGGTCCGTGCAGCGCCTGGCGACCCAGCCGGTTCCGGCCGTGGCCAGCCACAGAAGGCTCGCGGTGCGGGTCGGCGCGGGGAACTCGGCCTCGGCCGACGGGGTGATCCCGTCGGCGACGCCCTCCTCGGCGAGCAGCGCGTGGAAGCGCAGGGCCAGTTGACGGTGGCCCAGCTCCCCCGGGTGCAGCCGGTCGGCGCTCCACACGGCGCGGTCGTGGAGCCAGTCCTCCTCGGCCGCGTGCAGATGCATCGCCCCGTGCCGCTTCGAGAGCGCGTGCACCACCGCGTTGACCGCGTGCTGACGCCGGGCCAGCGGGCGGGCCAGCGCTCCCGGCAGCCCCAGCATCGAGCCGGGGTCCGGGAGGCAGGCCGTCAGCACGACGGTGTCCCGCGCGCGGAACGCCGCGTACACGGTGTCGAGCCGTTCGGCCACCGAGTGGATGTCGAACGTGTACCGCAGGGTGTCGTTGACGCCGATCACGACGGAGACGATGTCGGGCTCCAGGGCGAGCGCGGCCGGGGTCTGCCGTTCGAGGACGTCCCGTGTCTGCGCCCCACTGACCGCGAGGTTGGTGAACCGCACGGGCGCGTCCCCGGGGGCGAGCCCGGGGGCGAGCAGTTCGGCCCATCCGCGCCACCGGTCCCCGACGGGGTCGCCCACCCCTTCCGTGAGGGAGTCCCCGAGAGCGACGAACCGCACCGGTCTCATGCCACACCCTCCTGGAGACTCGGCCGGTGCACGGCCACCGCGTCGTGCGCGGCGAGGAAGCCCGTCACGGCGGCGTCCCAGCCGAAGCACTCGGCACGCGCGCGTGCGGCCTGCCTGCGCTCGTTCTCGGCGCGGCCGAGGAGCAGCCCCACCGCGTCCGCGAAGGAGTCGCCGCTGTCGGCGGCGGTGGCTCCGGCGGAGCCGACGATCTCCGGCAGGGCGGAGAGCGAGCTGGCGACGACGGGGGTGCCGCAGGCCATGGCCTCCAGGGCGGCGAGCCCGAAGGTCTCCGCCGGCCCGGGTGCCAGGCACACGTCCGCGGAGGCCTGGAGGGAACCGAGCAGGGCGCGGTCGGCGACGTGCCCGAGGAAGGTGACGGGCAGCCTCCGCTCCCGGGCGCGCTGTTCGAGCCGGGCCCTGAGCGGCCCGTCCCCGGCGACGACGAGCACGGCCCGCTCACCGCGCCGCAGCAGCGCCTCCAGCGCGTCGAGCGCCGTGCCGGGGCGCTTCTCGACGGACAGGCGGGAGCACATGACGAGCAGGACCTGGTCCGCGCGCGCGTGGCGGGCGCGCAGGGCCGGGTCGCGCAGGGCGGGGTGGCGGTCCACCAGGTCGACGCCCAGGGGGGCTCGTACGACATTGCGGGCGCCGATCCGGACGAACTCGCGCTCGGCGAACTCGGTGGTGCACACCACGCGCGCGTAGGAGTGCGCCGTACGGACGTTGAGGGCGTCGGCGGTCCGCCGGGCCATCGCCTCGGACAGTCCCCAGGTGCGCAGTACACCGTCGGCGGTCTCGTGGGAGACCATCACGGCGGGCACCCGGGCCCGCCGTGCCCAGACTCCGGTCCAGCGCAGGGTGGTGCGGTCCGAGACCTCCAGGCGGTCCGGGGCGAGCGACTCCAGGAGCCGGGAAAGGCGCCGCCTGTCGGTGAGGACGCGGTAGCCGCCGGTGCCGGGCAGCAGCGGGCCGGGCAGTGTGATCACCCGTCCCTGTTCGGTGTCACGGTCGCTCGCGCGCTCTCCGGGTATGACGAGCACCGGCTCGTGGCCGGCCTCCCGGTAGCCGGCGCCCAGCTCCCGCAGGGCGGTGCGCAGCCCTCCGGAGGAGGGGGCGACGAAGTTGGCGAGCCGTACGATGCGCAGGCTCATGCCGCCACCAGCTTCCGCGCGGAGAGCACGTCCTCGTAGTGGCCGATGAGCTGGTCGCCGACGGCGGCCCAGGTGCGGCCCTCGACCATGGCGTGGCCGGCGGCGCCGTAGGCCGCCCGCAGCGCGGGATCGGCGGCCAGGGTGCGCACCGCGTCCCGTACGGCGTCGGCGTCGCGGGGCGGGACCAGCAGCCCGGTGCGGCCGTGGTCGACCAGGTCGAGCGGCCCGCCCGCGGCGGGCGCGACGACGGGCACGCCGCTGGCCATGGCCTCCTGCACGGTCTGGCAGAAGGTCTCGAAGGGGCCGGTGTGCGCGAAGACGTCCAGCGAGGCGAAGATCCGGGCGAGGTCGTCGCCGGTGCGCCGGCCGAGGAAGACCGCGCCGGGGAGCGCGCCGCGCAGGGTGGTCTCGCTGGGTCCGTCGCCCACCACGACGACGCGGACGCCGTCGAGTCCGCAGACTCCGGAGAGCAGTTCGATCTGCTTCTCGGGGGCGAGCCGGCCGACGTAGCCGACGATCACCTCGCCGTTCGGCGCGAGTTCGCGGCGGAGCGCCTCGTCACGGTGACCGGGGCGGAAGCGGACGGTGTCGACACCGCGCGCCCACAGGCGTACCCGGGGCACACCGTGCGCCTCCAGGTCGCGCAGGGCCGCGCTGGAGGGAGCGAGGGTCCGATCGGCCGCGGCATGCACCGAGCGGATGCGGCGCCACGCGGTGGCCTCACCCGCGCTGATGTACGTGCGGGCGTATCCGGCGAGGTCGGTCTGGTAGACGGCCACGGCGGGGATGCCGAGCCGGGAGGCGGCCGCCATGCCGCGGACGCCGAGGATGAAGGGGCTGGCCAGGTGGACGATGTCGGCGCGGTGTTCGGTGATGGCCGCGGCGACGCGTCGGCTGGGGAGGGCGACGCGGACCTGCGGGTAGCCCGGGAGCGGGATGGAGGGAACGCGGACGACCGGGCACGGCGCGAGGGCGCCGGGCCCGTTCCCCGTGGAGGTGCCTCCCTGGTCGGGGAAGGCCGAGAACTTGGGGGAGGTGGCGGGGGCGACGACAAGGGGAGCGTGACCGCGATCGACGAGGTGCCGGGCGGTCTGGAGCGCGCAGTGGGCCACGCCGTTCACATCGGGGGGAAAGGATTCGGTCACGATGACGACACGCATACGGGTGTTCTCGCCCCGCTGGACGTGGCCGCGTCAACGTGGATCTATGCGAACGATGAACGTCCCGTGAGCGTTCCGCTCCGCACCCGGGCAGGTCAGCCCCCGTCCACGCGCTCCTGACTCCCGGGTCACCGAACGTTCATACGGCCGGCATGTCGGGCCCGATCCTGCTCCGTACGGCTGTCTGGACTTCGGCCTCCTCGGCCGGATCCGCCGCCAGCCGGCGGAGCTGGTCGACCACGCGCGCGTCACCGGTCTCGGCGTGGCGTGCGGCGATCTCCCGGGTGGTCTCCTCGCAGTCCCAGAGGCACTCGACGGCGAAGCCCGCGGGGAAGGAGGGGTCCGTGGCGGCCAGGGCGCGGGCGGCGCGCTGACGCAGGTGCGACGACGCGGTCTCCCGGTAGATGTGCCGCAGCACGGGGGCGGCGCAGGCGATGCCGAGCCGTCCGGTGCCGTCGACGAGGGTCCACAGGGTCGGCGCGTCGGGGCCCTCGCCCCGTACGGCCTCGCGCAGGGCGGCCAGGACGAGATCGCGGTCCTGGGCGCCGCCCCGGCAGGCGAGCACACGGCCCGCCGCGGCGCCGAGGACGTCGGGCCGGTGGGCCCAGCCGCGGGCCCGGTCGACTGCGGCGACGCTCCGCATGCGTTCGAAGGCGTCGACGGCGGCCTCGGCGACGGCCGTGGAACCGTCCGCGACAGCCGCCTCGATCAGGTCGAGGGCGTCAGGGTCGTTGCCGTCGGCGAGATAGCGCAGGGCTGTGCAGCGGGCGCCCTCCACGCCGTGGCGCGCGGCCGCGACGATCTCGGGGCGGTCCTCGGGTCCGGCGACGGCGGTCAGGCAGCGGGCGGCGGGGACGTGCAGCGCGGCCCCGCGTTCGACGCCCTGCTGGGCCCATTCGAAGACGGCGCCGACACTCCAGCCGGGGCGGGGTCCGGTCGGCCGCATCTGGCGTTGCCAGCGGTCGAAGGACCCGGCTTCCCGGGCGGCGCGCACCCGGGTGGCGATGGACGTACGGGAGTCGTCGGCCCACAGCCGCCAGGGCCGTGGCTCGAAGGCGTCGCGCACGACGGCGGCGAGGGCGGCCTCGCCCTCCGGATCGGCCGGGAACCGGGCGAGCACGGGGGCGGCGAGGGCGCGCAGGCCCGCGTCGTCGTCGCGCAGGGCCAGTTCGTCCAGGGCCCAGTTCCAGTTGGAGCCGACCGCGGCGTACCTGCGCAGCAGGGCGAGCGCGTCGCGCCTGCCGTAGGAGGCGAGGTGGCCGAGGACCGCGAGGGCGAGCCCCGTGCGTGACTCGCAGTCGTCCAGGACGTCCTCGGCGTCGAAGAGGTGCCGCTCGATCTCGTCGAGCTCACCGTTCAGGTCGAGGTAGAGACGGGCGTAGTACAGGGAGCGGTTCTCCACCTGCCAGTCGTGGCGGGGGTCTCTGAGAACGCAGTGGTTCAGTGCCGCGAGCGCCTCGGCCCGCGGTGCGGTGAGTGCGTGCAGCGTGCCGTCGCCGCGGCCCCTCTGGAGCAGGCCGAGCAGGGTCCCGCTGGGCGCTATGACCGGATCGAACATGGGAAACAGCCTCACATCAAGCGTCGACGCAACCGGGATCCTGCATTACCTGGCCGCGTGACAACACGTCGGGGCGCCCGCCGTCTCTTGCTTGCTGTAGACCATCTTCCTCTGCCTCTCGTCGGTGGCCCATGCGGGCCGAGTCACGGCCCGCGCGGTGCGGCAACTCCTGCCCAGCCATCGCGTCCGTGAATCACGTCGCCATGATGACCCGGCCGTTCTTCCTGCCGCGACCGTATTTCCGGCGGCCCCGTTCCGCCTCCCTTTTTTCCTGCGTTTCGCCTGGTCAGCGCGTTCGATTCATGGCGTGCCGAACAATTCGAGCAGGTCCGTCTTGGCGAACATGCGTGCCGTGTCGACGGCCGACGGGGTGCCCGCGGCCGGATCGGCGCCGGCGGTCAGGAGGACCCGGATGACGGCCTCCTCGCCCTTGAAGACGGCGCCGGCGAGAGGGGTCTGGCCCCGGTCGTTCACCCTGTCGGCCTCGGCGCCGCGCTCCAGGAGGGCGCGGACCGCGTCGGCGTGGCCGTGGTAGGCGGCGAGCATCACGAGCGAGTCGCCGCGGTCGTTGGTGAGACCGACCGGCACACCCGCGTCGACATACGCCACGAGCGTCTCCGTCTCGCCGCGTCGCGCAAGATCGAAGATCTTGGTCGCGAGCTCCACGACCTCGGGGTCGGGGGCTTCGCTCATCGGCCGGACCACCTCTCCATGCAACCGTTCGGGTGAATCGACAGAGTACTGGCTCCGGCGGCACATGACAGGCATCCCCGGCGGCAAAGATCACAAAGTGCGCATCGAGCGCAACAGGGCAGCTCAGGCGGCGCAAGCCGGCTCTGTCGCGCGGGTGAAATCAGCCAGTTTTCACCCTGTTGCACCTTTTATCGTATGGATACATGCTGTGATCCTGGGACAACTCATGGTGACCGTCCCCACGATCCAGGAGAGCTCAAATGATTCTGTCCATGTCAGGCGTCGTCCTTCTCGGCATCATCGTCTTCCTCTTCTTCAAGAAGGACGGGCTGAAGGCGTCGCACGCCCTGGTGGCCGCACTCTTCGGCTTCTACCTCGCCAGCACGGCCATCGCGCCCAGCATCAAGGCCGGCGGGGAGAGCCTGGCGGGCCTCCTCGGCGGGATCAAGTTCTGACGACGTCCCCCCACCTCGTACGCACCTCCAGGAGACAGCAGTGGCTCGGCGCCCTCTCCCCCGCATCCTCAGCAACGGCACCGCACAGATCGCCAAGAGCCGGGAGCTGGCCAGGACGGCAGCCGACAGCGCCACCGATGTCCTCCATCCACTGATCACGGTCACCCGTGGACTGCGCCGGCTGGCAGCCGCCGGACGGCGCAAGTGGGCCGCCACCCCCAAGGACCGGCGCGGACCGCTGCTGTTCCTGGTGGCCTCGGTGGTCCTGATCGTGGCCCTGGTGCCGTACGGACCGCTGCTCGCCGTCATCACTCTGATGGCGGCGGCAGCCTGGACCGGTCGCGAGCGCACCCCACCGCCCGCGACCGGCCCGGACGAGGCGCAGATCGGACGCCTCCAGTCGCTCTACGACGCGCTCGTCCCGTACTTCTCCGCGGCCGACGACCCCGCTCCCCTGTACGCCCACGGCGGCGACTGGGAGAAGGCCTTCGCCTCGTACGACTTCGACGACGACGGACGGATCTCCCGTCTGCTCGTCCACTACCCCGCGTACTTCACGGACGGCGAGCCGGACTCCCGCGCCCGCATCGAGCACCTCCTGCACGCCAAGTCGGGCCGCGGCCGTGAGTACCACTTCGACTGGGACGAGGAGGGCAACGAACTCACCGTCACGGTCCTCGCGCCCCTGCCCACCGACATCGCCGCCCAGCGCTTCGTGACCGCGCCCGGCGAGACGGTCCTCGGATTCACCGATCCGGCCGACGTCCAGCGCACGCTCCCCCTCACCCACGGCGCGGAGCAGCGCGACGTTCCGCCGGTCGTCTGGCGTACGGGCGCCCGCTCCACCGAGCCGCACCTGCTGATCACGGGCGAACCCGGCGCCGGCACGACCACCCTCCTGCGCTCCATCGCCCTGCAGGCCCTCCAGCACGGCGATGTCGTCGTCGTCGACGGCGGAGGCACCGGCGAATACGCGTGTCTGACCGGGCGCGAGGGCGTCCTGGCCGTCGAGTGCTCGACGGGCGGGGCGCTCGCCAGCCTCGAATGGGCGGCGCACGAGACCGAGCGGCGGCTGATCGCCGCGAACCGCGCCCGCCAGGCGGGGCATCCCTCCCCCGACGACATCAGGAACCCGCTGTGGATCCTGCTGGACCGGCCCAGCGCGCTCGGCCATCTGGCCGCGGCCGACGGACGCGAGGACCCCCGGTCACTGCTCCAGACCCCGCTGCGGCACGGCCGCGCCGCGGGCGTCACGGTCGTGATCGCCGAGCACTTCGAGAACCTCGACTCCATCGGTGACGCGGTACGGCAGCACACCCGCGCGCGCGTGGTGCTCGGCACCGCCTCGGCCGCCGAGCTGGAGGCGGTCCTGGGGGCGCCCCCGCACACCACCCCCACCCGGGACGTCCCGCCCGGCCGCGGCTACGCGCGCCTGGGCACCGGCCCCGTCCTGCGTCTCCAGGTCCCGGCCACGCCGGACCCCTACGACGACGCCACGAGCGAGGCCCAGCGGCGGGCGGTGCTCGACCTGCTGCCGGAACGGACGACACCCGCGGACGCGGCGGAACAACTGCCCTCCGGGATCGCGGGAGTCGCGGTGGCGGAGGGGTAGGACACACCCCCCTCCGCGGAGCGCGGACACAGAACGGGCCGGACCCCAGGCGGGTTCCGGCCCGTCCGGCGTTGCGGGACAGAGTCCCGGGGACCTGCTCCGGGACTCCGTCCGGCGCTACGCCACGAACGTGCGCGGGCCGTCCTCTCCTCCGGTCGCTCCGGTTTCCACCAGGCGGGCGGCCGCGGCCAGTCGTGCCGCCGCCTCGTCCGCGAGCGCGCCGCCCACCGTGAACGGGAGCCGGACGTATCCCTCGAAGGCGCCGTCGACCCCGAACCGGGGCCCCGAGGGCACCCGTACGCCCACGCGCTCGCCGACCTCGGCGAGCCGCGAACCGGACAGCCCGCCCGTACGCACCCAGAGCGTGAGACCGCCACGCGGCACGGAGAACTCCCAGTCGGGCAATTCCCTGCGGACGGCCGCGACGAGGGCGTCGCGGTTGTCGCGGCCCTGCGTGCGCCGGATGTCGACGGCCTCCTCCCAGCCCCCCGTGCTGAGCAGCCAGTTGACGGCGAGCTGTTCCAGCACGGGCGTGCCGAGGTCGGCGTAGGCGCGCGCGGCGACCAGGCTGCGGATGACGTCGGGCGCGGCCCGGACCCAGCCGATCCGCATGCCCGCCCAGAAGGCCTTGCTCGCCGAACCGACGGTGATCACGGTCGAGCCGGCCGGGTCGAACCCGCACACGGGGCGCGGCATCTCCAGCCCCTCGTCCAGATGCAGCTCGCTCATCGTCTCGTCGACGACCAGCACGGTGCCGGCCGAGCGCGCAGCGTCCACGAGCCCGCGCCGCTGGTCCTCGTCGGCGAGCGCGCCGGTGGGGTTGTGGAAGTCGGCGACGACGTAGGCGAGCCGGGGCGCCGCGTCGCGCAGGACCTGGCGCCAGCGGTCCATGTCCCAGCCGGCCAGTCCCTCGGCCATCGCGACGGGCACCAGCCGGGCGCCGGCCTCCCGCATCAACTGGAGGATGTTGGCGTAGGAGGGGGACTCGACGGCGATCCGTTCGCCGCGCCCGGCGAAGAGGTGACAGATCGCGTCGATCGCGCCCATCGCCCCGGTGGTCACCATGATCTGCTCGGGCATGGTCGGGATGCCGCGTGCCGTATAGCGCTCGGCGAGCATGGCGCGCAGCGCGGGAAGGCCCGCGGGGTAGTCGCCGTGCGTGTGCGCGTACGGGGGCAGTTCCTCCAGGGCGCCCTGGACGGCACGGGTCAGCCACGGCTCCGGCGCGGGAAGCGCCGCGCAGCCGAGGTCGATCATCGAGCCGAGGGCCTCGGGCGGCAGTGGTTCCAGTCCGCGTGCGGGCAGCGGGTTCCCGGCGGGCACGGCGGTCCAGCTCCCGGCCCCGCGGCGCGACTCCAGGAAGCCCTCCGCGCGCAGTGCCTCGTAGGCCGCGGCCACAGTCGTCCGGCTGACGGACAGGGCGAGCGCCAGTTCGCGTTCGGCGGGCAGCCGCGCGGCGACCGGCACCCGTCCTTCGAGCACGAGCAGCCGCACACCGTCGGCCAGGGCACGATAGGCGGGCGGACGCCGGGTCCCCGGACCGGCGGGCCGCTCCTGCTGGGAGTTGAGGAGCCGGGCGAGCTGTGCGGCCCCCACCGCCGAAGTCCACTGCGCCATGATTCCAGTCCACCTTCCCCGAATTGGCCATGGTTGAAGCCACTTCTCAAGCCACAGAGTGTCATGCGCCAGGCCACTACCACCACCGGGGGGCATCCCTTGTCCACACACTCCGCGTCCGTACCCGCCGAGGCTCCCGGCTCCGGGCGGCTCCCCCGCCGTCTCGTCCAGCTCTACGCCGGGCTCGCCCTGTACGGCGCGAGCTCGGCGCTCCTCGTGGAGGCGGGTCTCGGCCTGGAGCCATGGGGCGTACTGCACCAGGGCCTCGCCGAGCTGACCGGTCTGACGATCGGCGTCGTGTCGATCATCGTGGGGGCCGCGGTGCTGCTCCTGTGGATCCCCCTGCGCCAGCGGCCCGGCCTCGGCACCGTCTCCAACGTCTTCGTGGTCGGCCTGGCCATGGACGGCACCCTGGCCCTGATCCCGGACGCCCACGCACTGGCCCTGCGGATTCCACTGCTGGTGGCGGGCGTCGGGCTGAACGGCGTGGCCACGGGCCTGTACATCTCGGCCAGCTTCGGCCCGGGTCCCCGCGACGGCCTGATGACGGGACTGCACCGGCGTACGGGCCGCTCGGTCCGCCTGGTGCGCACGGTCCTCGAGGTGGCCGTCGTCGCGACCGGTTTCGCGCTGGGCGGCACGGTCGGGGCCGGCACGGTGCTCTACGCCGTCGCCATCGGACCTCTGGCCCAGCTCTTCCTGAAGGTGTTCGCCGCCCGTCCGGCACCCCTCCGCAGCGCCGTTGTCGCCCAAGGTCAACCCGAGCGCGCCATACTGCCCGGGTGAGCACGCGCACTCTTCATCCCTACCTCGACCACCCCGGCCCGATCCCCTTCGCACACCGCGGCGGATCTGCGGACGGCCTGGAGAACACCCTGGCGCAGTTCCGGCGGGCGGTGAACGCCGGATACCGCTACATCGAGACCGACGTGCACGCCACGGCGGACGGCAGGCTGGTCGCCTTCCACGACACGACCCTCGACCGGGTGACGGACGGCGCGGGCCGGATCGCGGACCTCCCCTGGGCCGACGTGAGCCAGGCACGCGTGGCGGGCAAGGAGCCGGTCCCCCTCTTCGAGGAGCTGCTCGAGGAGTTCCCCGAGACGCGCTGGAACGTCGACGTCAAGACCGAACCCGCGCTCGCCCCGCTGCTCGACCTGATCGGCCGCACCGACGCCTGGGACCGCGTCTGCGTCGGTTCGTTCTCCGAGGCCCGGGTGACCCGTGCCCAGCATCTCGCCGGGCCCCGCCTGGCCACCTCGTTCGGCACCCGGGGGGTGCTCAATCTGCGGCTGCGCTCCTGGGGCGTGCCCGCGGCGGTGCGGCGCTCCGCGGTCGCGGCCCAGGTCCCCGAGACACAGTCGGGCGTTCCGGTGGTCGACCGCCGTTTCGTACGGGCCGCCCACGCGCGCGGGCTCCAGGTGCACGTGTGGACCGTAAACGAATCGGAACGCATGCACCGGCTCCTGGACCTGGGAGTCGATGGCATCATGACCGATCACATCGACACGCTGCGCAAGGTCCTGGAAGACCGGGGCACCTGGTTCTGAGCCTCCTCGCGCGGTCCGTTCACGGGGAAGCGAGGCACGGGTGAGCACGGACACCGTGCGGGCGGGGGCGGCCGACGAGGCCGCGGAGCGCCGGCGAGAACAACGCGGCTGGTACTTCTACGACTGGGCCTGCTCCGTCTACTCGACGAGCGTGCTCACCGTGTTCCTCGGCCCCTATCTGACGGCGGTGGCCAAGCACGCGGCGGACGCGGACGGGTTCGTCCATCCGCTCGGGGTACCGGTCCGCGCCGGTTCCTTCTTCGCGTACGCGGTCTCCGCCTCGGTCATCCTGTCGATCGTCGTGATGCCGATGGCCGGTGCCGCCGCCGACCGGACGGGCCGCAAGAAGCCGCTGCTCGCGGCGGCGGCCTATCTGGGCGCCGCGGCCACCGCGGGCATGTTCTTCCTGGACGGCGACCGGTATCTGCTGGGCGGGCTGCTGCTGCTCGTCGCGAACGCCTCGCTGGCCGTGTCGATGGTCCTGTACAACTCCTACCTTCCGCAGATCGCCCCGCCCGAGGAGCGCGACGCCGTCTCCTCCCGCGGCTGGGCCTTCGGGTACGCGGCGGGTTCCGTGGTCCTGGTGGCGAACCTGGTCCTCTTCACGGCCCATGACAGCTTCGGCGTCTCCGAGTCGACGGCCGTACGTATCTGTCTGGCCTCGGCGGGTGTCTGGTGGGGTGCCTTCACCCTGATCCCGCTGAAGCGGCTGCGCGATCGCCACACGCCCTCGGCCGGTCGGCCGTCGGCGCACGGATGGCGCCAGCTCGCCGCCACGGTGCGCGACATGCGCCGCCAGCCCCTCACGCTCTCCTTCCTGCTCGCCTACCTCATCTACAACGACGGCATCCAGACCGTCATCTCGCAGGCCTCCGTCTACGGCTCCGAGGAACTGGGCCTCAGCCAGTCGACCCTGATCACGGCCGTACTCCTGGTCCAGGTGCTCGCGGTCGGGGGCGCACTGGGCATGGGCCGGCTGGCTCGTACGTACGGAGCCAAACGCACCATCCTCGGCTCACTCGTCGCCTGGACGCTCACCCTCGCCGCCGGATACTTCCTGCCCGCGGGGGCACCCGTGTGGTTCTTCGTCCTCGCAGCCGGCATCGGACTGGTCCTGGGCGGCAGCCAGGCGCTGTCGCGCTCCCTGTTCTCGCACCTGGTGCCGAGCGGGAAGGAGGCCGAGTACTTCTCGGCGTACGAGATGAGCGACCGCGGGATGAGCTGGCTCGGCCCGCTGCTCTTCGGACTGACCTACCAGCTCACGGGAAGTTATCGGGACGCGATCATCTCGCTCGTGGTCTTCTTCGTCATCGGCTTCGTCCTGCTGGCGCGGGTTCCGGTGCGGCAGGCGATCCGGGACGCGGGCAATCCCGTGCCCGAGATGGTTTAGCGTCCGGGGCCAAAGAGCGGTAGTGTACGCGTTTGGCCTGCCTGGCGTACCGTTACTGCGCGTCAATGATACTGAAGCGTTGGGTGACATCTGATGCCAGATGTGACAAACCGGGCGACGGTGGGTACAACAAGGGGCGGCTACGACGGCGACGCATGACCCACAACGGGAATCTTTACCGCCGACCGGACGTTGACCGGATGACGACGACAGCGACACCTGTCCTGTGGGCGACAAGCCCGGGAGGCACGATTCATGAGTGAGCGAGCTCTTCGCGGCACACGCCTCGTAGTGACCAGCTATGAGACGGACCGCGGCATCGACCTGGCCCCGCGCCAGGCCGTGGAGTACGCATGCGAGAAGGGGCACCGGTTTGAGATGCCCTTCTCGGTGGAGGCCGAAATTCCGCCGGAGTGGGAGTGCAAGGTCTGCGGGGCCCAGGCACTTCTCGTGGACGGCGACGGCCCTGAGGAAAAGAAGGCGAAGCCCGCGCGCACGCACTGGGACATGCTGATGGAGCGGCGCACTCGCGAGGAGCTCGAAGAGGTCCTCGCGGAGCGTTTGGCCGTTCTTCGCTCCGGCGCGATGAACATCGCGGTTCATCCGCGGGACAGCCGAAAGTCCGCCTGACCCCTCAGAGGGTCGAGCGGCATACACCGCACGCCGAGACCGCGGGCACCGTACTCAGGTACGGGGCCCGCGGTCTCGTGCGTTTCGGTGCACCCCGGTGAACGCCTTCCACCAAGCCCGCGGCGGATCCCGGTGAACGTCTTCCTCCGAGCGCGCGGATCCCGGTGAACGTCTTCCGCCGAGCCCCCGGATCCCGGTGAACGCACGAAACCGCCGGCCCCGGGACCGTGTCACGGCCCGGGATCCGGCGGAGTGGTGGCATCGGACAGGACCGGGCCGTGTCTACGACCCTGGGCCGTGTCCGCGACCTAGCGGTTCAGGGGCGGATAGGTGCCGCCGGGCTCGCGCGGGGTGTCGTCCCTGATGACCTCGCCCTGGACCACCTTGCCGTCCGGGCGGTGCATTCGGGCCTGCTGGAACGCGTCGCCGACGGTGCCGGGCGCGGCGAGCCGCATCTTGCGCTCGAAGGTGCTCTGCGCGAGGCGGCTGACGCCCTTCTGGACCGGCGGGACCAGCAGGAGCAGTCCGACGGCGTCGGAGATCAGGCCCGGGATCATCAGGAGCAGGCCGCCGAGCATCGTCAGGCCGTTGCCCCCGCCCCCGTCACCGCCCGTCGGCGTGACACCGCCCTGCGCCTGTTGCAGCGTCTGGGAGAGATTCCGGAAGGCCCGGCGGCCGGCCCGCTTGATGACCACGGCGCCGAGGACGAACCCGGCGACCAGCAGCAGGAACACCACGAAACCGCTCGTGGCGCGCGCGACGAGCGTCAGCAGCCAGATCTCCAGCACCAGCCACACCGCGACGCCGAGCGGCAGGAAGGTGCGCAGCCGCGAGCGCTGCGGGCGGGTGGGGGTCGAAACGCCTGTCGTCATGCTCCCAGTGTGCCTGGGCGCGCCTCAAATCGGGATAAGCGGACGCTCAACCCGGCCGCCCGCGGCCTCGGCGCGGCTCACCGGCCCACCCCAGATGCCTGGACGGGGCCGGTGAGTGCGCCTCTGCCGCCCGGACGGGCCGGTGAGTGCGTCTCGCGTGGTGTCGGTGCGGGGTCAGGACTTCTTGCGGCCGGTGATCCGGCCGACCCGCTCGCCCACACCCCAGGTGGTGACGCGCCACAGCGCCTCCACGAGGATGTCGCGGCTCATCTTGGAGTCGCCCAGCTCGCGCTCGACGAACGTGATCGGGACCTCGACGACGTGGTAGCCGGCCCGCACCGCGCGGCGGGCCAGGTCGACCTGGAAGCAGTAGCCCTGCGAGGCGACCTCGCCGAGGCCGAGGCCTTCGAGGGTCTCGCGCCGGAAGGCGCGGTAGCCGCCCGTCACGTCCCGGATCGGCACGTCGAGCAGGACGCGGGAGTACAGGCTGCCGCCGCGCGAGATGAACTCGCGGGACTTGGGCCAGTTCACCACGCGCCCGCCCGGCACCCAGCGCGAGCCGAGGACGAGGTCGGCGCCCTTGAGCGCGGTCAGCAGGCGGGGAAGTTCCTCCGGCTGGTGCGAGCCGTCGGCGTCCATCTCGATGAGTACGCCGTAGCCGTGCTCCAGACCCCAGCGGAACCCCGCGAGGTAGGCGGCACCGAGCCCTTCCTTGCCCTTGCGGTGGAGGACCTGGACGTTCTCGTCGTCGGCCGCCAGCTCGTCGGCCAGCTTGCCCGTGCCGTCGGGGCTGTTGTCGTCCGCCACCAGGACGTGCGCCTCGGGCACGGCGGATCGCACCCGGCCGACGATCTTCTTGATGTTCTCCGCCTCGTTGTAGGTCGGAATGATCACCAAGGCCGTGCCGAGCGGGCCGAACCGCCTCCCCTGGGCTTCCGCCGCCAGGGTCCCGTCGCCGTCGTTCACTGCTGCCCCTTCGTATCTGTACGCAGGGCTCCACCATAGTGCGCCCAGCCTGCGCCGCTGCGTCGCGGCGGCCCTACGGGGGTGTCGATTCGCCAAGAGGCGGGTAAGAGCGGACGCGCCGGAGCGGCCTCGCGTCCTTCGGATCGGGGCCCGGCGCCCTTCGGGCCGACCTGGGACCCGCTGGCTGCGGGTCGACCGAAAGCCGTTGTCTACTGAACGTCCGGGCCCCACCCGGGTCGCACCTGCCGACTTGTCGGAACGTTCCCTCGCCTCGCGGCGCCGGTGCTGGGCCTGGCTCCCAGTGGTGGTACGCCGGTACGGCGCACCACCCCTGACCCAGCGGCGCTGCGAGGCCGTGCGGAGTTCCCCCGTCGGCCGTCCGGTGGTGGACCCGGCAGAACCTACCCGCCCCCTGCGGCAGGCTGTCAACACTGGCTTGATCTGCGCCTTTTCCGACAAAGCCCTGGTCAGCGCCGAGGATGCGCAGGTCGAACGTCGGGGTGCCGGACCCCGGAAGAGCACCGGGCACCCCGGGACATCACTCGTTAGGCCGTACGAATACCGTCCGTCCGCCGACCACGGTGCGCAGGCAGACGGGCAGGTCACCGCCGGGGGTCAGATCGGGGAGGCCGGGAGTACCCGAGCGGGGGTCGGTGGACCACCGCGCGACCCGGTCGTCGGGGGCCTGGACCACGAGATGACCCGTGCGCCACACCGCGTAGTCCGCGGGCGCGCCCGGCACCAGGACGCCCGCGTCGTCCCGTCCCACGGCCCTCCAGCCGCCCCGCGTGTGGGCCGTGAAGGCGGCCCGCACGGAGACCCGGTGCTCGGGCGTGCGGTGGAAGGCAGCCGCGCGCACGGTGCCCCACGGGTCGAGCGGGGTCACGGGGCTGTCGGACCCGAAGGCCAGCGGCACACCGGCGCGCAGCAGGGCCGCGAACGGGTTGAGCGTCCTGGCCCGGTCGGCTCCGAGCCGCTGGGCGTACATGCCGTCCTCACCGCCCCACAACGCGTCGAAGGCGGGCTGCACGGAGGCGGTGAGGCCGAGTTCGGCGAAGCCCGCGACGGTTTCCGGGGTGAGCATCTCGGCGTGCTCGACGCGGTGCCGGGCGGCGCGCACGCGGGCCAGACCGACCTTCTCCGCGGCGGTGCGGACGCCGTCGACCACGGAGGCCACCGCGGCGTCCCCGATGGCGTGGAAGCCCGCCTGGAGGCCCGCCTCGGTGCAGGCGACCACATGGGCCGCGACGGCGTCGGCGTCGAGGTGGACGAGGCCCGTGTGGTCCGCGTCGAGGTAGGGCTCGTGCAGGCAGGCGGTGTGCGAGCCGAGGGAGCCGTCGACGAAGAGGTCGCCGGCCGCGCCGACGGCGCCGAGGGCCCGTGCCTTCTCGACGTCGCGGTCGGCCCAGTAGCCGACGACCCGCGGTCCGGGTTCCTCGGCGGCGAGCCGCAGCAGTCCGGTGAAGTCGTCCTC
Organism: Streptomyces sp. NPDC096324; assembly: GCF_044763015.1. Taxonomy (NCBI): domain Bacteria; kingdom Bacillati; phylum Actinomycetota; class Actinomycetes; order Kitasatosporales; family Streptomycetaceae; genus Streptomyces; species Streptomyces sp. NPDC096324. Next base: position 56,490 of record NZ_JBIWFK010000009.1, read on the forward strand.
GGAGGAGATCTCGGGGCCGGCGCACTCGTGCACGGAGCCGATGCCGAGCGAGGCGGCGTGGGCGAGCGCGGCTCGCTGGGCCCCGGTGCGCTGCGCCTCGCCGATCGCGCCGAGTGCGGCGGCGCGCACGGCGTGGTGGGCGTCGCGGGTCAGGGGGCCGTCGGGCGCGTACCCGGCGAGCGCGGTGACGCCCGGGACCAGGTCCAGGAGCGCGCTGGTGGCCACCGCGGAGTGCACGTCGATCCGGGAGAGGTAGAGCGGACGCCCGCCGGTCGCGGCGTCGAGCTCGGTGCGGGCCGGCGGGCGGCCGCCGGGCCAGCGGGCCGCGTCCCAGCCGTGGCCGAGCAGTACCCGGTCGGCCGGACGGGCGGCGGCGAAGTCACGGACGAGGGCGAGCGCCGCGTCCAGGGACGGCGCGTCGGACAGGTCGAGGCCGGTGAGGGCGAGTCCGGTGGCGGTGGTGTGCACGTGTGCGTCGGTGAACGCCGGGGTGACCAGGGCGCCTTCGAGGTCGACGACCTCGTCGACCCCGTCGGCGAAGGCGTCGGCGGCGCCTTCCGAGCCGACCCAGGCGACTTGTCCCCGTTCCACGACCATGGCGGTCGCGAAGGGGTCGGCGGGGCTGTGGACTTCTCCACCGCGCAGCAGCACGGTGTCCGACGGGGCGGTGCTCTCACTCATGGGGACAGTCTCGCGCCTGCCGGCGGCCTGCCGTCGCCCGGGTGGGGTCGACACGGCGGGCCGGTCCGGCCGGCCCGCCGGTACGGGCGGGTCCGCGTGATCGCGCGACCGTGCCCCGGGGGGTTGTCAGATGCGGGGCGGGCGGGATTCGTACGGTGTCGACAGGACGACCGTGGTGCGCGTCGACACGCCCGCGAGTGCCCGCAACCGCCCGAGGAGTTCCTCGAGTTCGTGCGGGGTCGAGACCCGCACCTTGAGGATGTAGTTCTCGTCGCCCGCGACGCTGTGGCAGGCCTCGATCTCCGGGACGCCCGCGAGGCGTTCGGCGATGTCGTCGGGGGCGCTGGGGTCGAACGGCTTCACCGAGATGAAGGCGGTCAGGGGCAGCCCGACGGCCTCCGGGTCAACGACCGCGGCATAGCCCCGGATGACGCCGCGTTGTTCGAGACGGCGTACCCGCTGATGCACGGCGGACGTGGACAGGCCCGTGGCCTTGCCCAGGTCGGTGTAACTCATCCGCCCGTCTGCGACGAGCAGCTGCACGATCTGTCGGTCCAGCTCCTCCATGGCGCAAGAACCTACAGGGCCGCCGATCCCCCGGGATACTCAGCGGCGCAGGTCATACCCGCTTTGTGATGTGGCGAGGCGTCGTTCGCGCGCCATCCGGCCGCTCCCTTCCACCGAGCGCCGGGCACCTGCGGACGGCATGTGACGAAGGACACATGAATGCAACCGGGTCCGCCGGGTTCGCGTGATTACCGCGGAGACGGGACGGGAAGTGCTTGCTGTGGTCGAGGTCGCAGCGCCTTGTCGGCCCACCCGAGGGGGAGAATCCCATGCAGAGTCTTAAGCGCCCTGGTCGCACCGCACCCAAGCGGCAGCAGGCCGTGCTCGAACCCGAGCCGGAGGGCGTCGAATCCGACGCCCTGGACGGTGACGAGTTCGACGCGTACGACACCTTCGAGATGTACCGGGTGATCTGCCCGGACTGTGCGCAGCCCATCGCGCTGCTGGCGGACGAGGAGGTCCTGCCGGAGCACGCCCTGTGCGCCTCCCCGTGGAACCCGTTCGGGCTCACCGTCTGCTCGGGCACGGGCCTCGCGGCCGCCGAGGCGCGGTCCGCCGACGACAGCGCGGAACCCCAGCAGCAGGACACCGCACTCCTGTTGACGCTCCCTCAGGGACTGAACTGGCGTACGCAGCCGTTCTCCCACGTGGGCGGACCGGGCTCGGTCCCCATGCGGGTCTCCGAGTTGCGGCGCGCGGCCTGACCGCTCGGCGCGTTCAGCGGCTGTCGCCCGCTTCGTCCCAGTAGCTGCCCTGCACCATGGCCCGCAGGCTGCCGTGGTGCAGGATCAGTGTGTCCGGGTCCGGGGGGACGCTCACCTCGCCGAAGTACGCCTGCCGGTAGGCGATGCGCAGCATGACGATCGCGTGCCGCAGGGCGGCGTACAGCGTGTAGAAGTCCATGTCCCGGGGCGTGTGGCCGGTGAGGCGGGCGTAGCGTGCCTCGACGCGGTCGCGGCGCAGGAAGCCGGGCAGCCCCGTCTGCCCGAACCCCGTGGTCAGGTCCTGGAAGAAGCGGTGCAGGTAGACGGTCCAGCCCAGGTCGACCTCGCGCGGGGCCGGTGCCGCCATCTCCCAGTCGAGCACGGCGACGGGGTCGAAGCCCTCGTAGACGACGTTCCCGATGCGCGCGTCGCCCCAGTTGAGCACCGCCTCGCCCTCGTCGCGCGGCCACAGCTCCTCCAGCCGGCCGAAGGCGCTCTCGATGAGCGGGGATCTCGCCAGTCCCTCGATCACCCAGGTGTAGTAGGCGTGTTGGGCCGTGACATGGCGGCGCAGCGGGCTGCCGTCGCCGGGCAGTGCGAGGAAGTCGGCTTCTTTCGGCGGGACTTGGTCGTGGAGCCGGGCGAGGAGCGCGATCGAGGCGGCCTCCAGGTGCTCGCGTTCGGGACCGGTCGCCGCGTGCAGCCAATTGCCCTCGTACGTATAGGGCATGACGTCGGGCGGTACGCGCCCGGTGACGCGCTCCATCACGAAGAACGGTGCTCCGAGCGGTCCGGGGTCCTCCTCCAGCCAGCAGACGCGGGGCACCGGCAGATCGCTGCGCTCGCGGACCAGGCGCATCGTGCGGTACTGGCGGACCATGTCGTAGACCGGGAAGACGGTGTACGCACCCGGGTCCGCCGCGAGTCTCAACGCGCAGGCCCGCAACGGTGGTTCGGGATGCTCGATGTCGAACAGCAGGGTCTCGCTGGACAGGCCGTTGGACTCGGGGACGCCGACGTTCACCGCGCGGGCGCCCGGCAGGCGGGTGTCCAGCCAGGCGGTCAGCCTGCGCGCGAGGTCCTCGGGGTCACGGGTGGTCGTCCGCGGTCGGGGTGCCGTGGCCATGTCGCCACTCCTCTCAGGCTGCGACGGATCTCAGGGCGCGACGGAGTCGAACCCGGTGAAGCCGCTCGGATCGTGGCGGCCGAACGAGCCGTGCTCGAAGATCCCGTACCCGACCTGCCCGTCGAGGGTGAAGCGGGCCGCGTGGTCGGTCACCCCGTAGCGGGCGAGGGGATGCGCGGCCGGGTCGGAGAGGTCGTAGACGCGGTGGTCGGTCCAGCCGCGGCCGCGCCAGGTGCCGTGCTGCCAGTCGTCGGCGGGCGGGTATCCCGCGCCGACCGCGAGCGGGGACGAGGCCAGCACCTCCACCCCCAGCTCCAGCGGCTCGCGATCCACGGAGCGGGTCAGGTGGACGACGGCCGAGGTGGGGTGCCGGGTACCGGGGCGGTAGGTGATGTCGGCCTGGGGCCAGCCGAGCTGGATGTCGCGCTCGCCGTCGCGCACGAGGGTCGCGTCGCCCAGGGTGCGGTAGCCGTCGGCGTCCTCCTGGACGACGACCATCAGGAAGCGGTCCTCGAAGCGCACCGGGCACCAGATCCAGTGGAAGCCCTCCGTCGGGTTCTCGGCGGCGAGCCGGCCGCCCTCCTCCCCCGGAATCGGGCGCACCCCCCAACTGCGGTCCCGGGTGCCGGTCCACTCCCCCGCGCCGACGGACATCTCTTCGCCCCCGACGCGGATGACGCCCTCGACACCGCCCGCCTGTACGAAGCGGCGGCCCTCCAGGGTGAGCCGGCCGCCGCGCCGCTGGACGTGGTGCGGCTCCCAGAGGGCCGGGAAGTCGGCGGTCCAGGTGATGTCGTACGCCAGTGAGCTGTCGTCCGAGCGCAGCCGCAGCCGGCGCAGCGGCTCCTCCACGGTGATCCGCAGGGGCCCCACGGCCAGGTTCATCCGATCGTCGCCGAGCGCGTCGGACGCCCGGACGGCGTGCAGCGCGTCGCCGAGGCGCAGCGTTGCGTACGCGTCGATCACCCCGACGTTCGGATAGACGCCGAGGCCGAGGATCAGCAGGGCCCGGCCCCGGTGGTCGAGGATGTGGAAGATGCAGCGGTCGTAGGCGTTGCGGTCGCCGCTCGCCACCTGCTTCATGGACAGCGGGACCTGGTGCACGGGGTACTCGTCGAGGGGGACGGGACGGTCGTCGTTCACGTCGAGCCTCCCGGGGCCCTCGGCAGTCAACGTCGCCCGGAAGGGCTCGAGCCCCCCGCGGCACAATTGACGGTACGTCAGATGACCGGCGAGGACCAGACGGCGGGCGCCCGCGGGGACCTCGCGAGGGTCCCGTCCTGAACACACACCCGATTCCCCGGGCGGGTGACCTGTCCACCCGCCCGCACGTTGCCCCGGTATGAGCCCCACACCTTCCGCGACCGGGCAACGGCGCCGGATCCTCGTCCCGGCCCCGACGGAATCGGTTCACTGGGCACCGCCGCCACCGCCACCCCCGCCGGTTCAGGATCCGCCCATCTACCGCGCCCTCATGCGCACATGGGCGGATCGCGGCCGCACGCTGCCGGGCCACCACGACCCCGAGTGGGTACGCCTGGCGGCGCCGTCGGTGATGTACGGGTACGGGCAGTTCGGCGCGCTCACCGAATCGCGGGCGGAGGAGCGCTTCGCCCCGGGCCGGGACCCGCACGGCGACGGCCGCTTCGGCGCGTCGCGGGATCCGCGGAACGAGTTCGGCATGGGAGCCACGGACCCGCGCGGCTGACCTCGGCCCGCCGCCGAGGTCAGCGGCCGGATCCGGCCGACCGCCGAGAGGGTCGGCGAATTGGTCCGAACCATTGACAGAGTGGTCTAGTCCTCATACGGTTCGATCAGTTGTCCCGCCGGGCGTCGGGCGGGGCCGCGTACGAGGGATCGAGTTCTTCGACGGCACGCATCGCACCCCCCAGCATCTTCACCAGCAGTTCGCGCATGGTCTCGCGCGACAGCACCGGGTGGCCGATCCAGTCGAGGGTGGCTCCCTCCACGCTGTGCAGCCAGCCGAGCAGGGCGATGCGCGGAAGCGGTCCGACCCTCCCCCTGCCGTACGCCCCCTCGGCGATCGTCGCGACGATCGCCTCGCGCACACCGTCGCGTATCGCCTGCACCTCGGCGTCGAAGCCCACGCCGCCCGAGATGATCGTGCGATAGGCGGCCTGGTTGTGCTCGGCGTAGCGGAGGTAGCCGTCGATCGTGCGATGGACCCGCTCCACCGGAGGAAGTTCCAGACCGTCGGCGGCCCGGGAGACCAGCTCCGCGACCGATTCCTCGACGATGGCGAGGTAATAGCCTCGCTTGGACTTGAAGTAGTAGTAGATCAGCCCCTTGGCGACGTGCGCCTGCCGCGCGATGTCGTCCATCGACAGGGCGTCGTACGACGTGTCGGCGAACAACTTCCGCCCGATGGCGATGAGTTCGGCGCGGCGCGCCAGTGAGCGGTCGGTGCCCCGCGCCCGGGGGCGGTCGACCTCGCGTTGTTGACTATTATTCAATTCCGGCCCTGGTCTCCAACTGCCGACGGAACATGCGCAGTATGGCAGAACCGTGCCGACCGTCATCCGGGGGCGATCGGCGTCCGGCTCGTCGCGTCCGGGAGCGGGCCGCGGGCTCCCCGGCGGCGGCGCCGGCTCAGATCAGACCGAGCCGCGTCACGAGCATCGCCACGACCACCACGAAGATCCAGCCCACGACGTGTTCGAGGATCTTCGGGCCGTCGTCCTTCGGGCCTCCGGTACGGGCGCCGAGACGAGGGGCGGTGGCGGAACTCGTGGTCATGGCATCTCGCTGACGTAGTGGTGCGGTGACGTCCCCCGCCTCCCGTCGGCTCCCCACCGACCCGACCACCTTGCCACCGGAGCCGCGGTCACCGGTAGAGACCCGGGTCACGTCCACGGCCCGACGGCTCCGGATCCCGCTGGATTCCGCCCGCCCGCCACCGCGTGTGGGTCTCGTCACACGGCCCCGGCCGGGCCGGAAGCGCCCCTGCGGGACGTCGTCCGGCCGGTCCGGGCGGCCCCCGGCCGACGGGGGCCGCCGTCACGTCACCGGATGCCCACCGCCGAGAGCGCCTTGCGCTGGCGCGCCGAGGGATGCGCCGGGAAGTACAGGTAGCAGACCCCGCCGGTACCGGAGACGACCTTCCCGGAGGCGTTGTAGCGCTTGGTGCGCAGCCAGATGGTCTCCCACTCGGAGCGCTTGTAGACCCTGCGCACCGCGTCGTCGCCGGGCGAGGCCGGGTCGTTGGCGATCACGTCGCCGTCCGCGGTGAACCCTATGACGGTCATGAGGTGGCCCGAGGTGCCGTAGCCCGCGCCCGTCAGCTCGGTCTTGAGGAACGACTGGGACGTTATGGCCGGGATGCCGGCCGCGATCAGCGTCTCCAGGTCGGTGAGCGAGCCGAGCCGGGTCACCACGCCCTGGAGGTCCTTGTACGTGGCCGCGTAGGCGGCGTTGAAGGGCCAGTTGCCGCATCCGGCGTACTGGTAGTCGTAGGTCGAGCGGGCCGCGAGGCACACCTGCGGGTCGGCGTAGGCCGGGTCGACCCAGGCGAGCTGCTCGGCGGTGGGCCTGCGCCCCCAGTACTCGATGATCATCTGCGAGGAGGTGGGGCTGCACCAGGCCTCGCCGCCGTTGTCGTACTCGGGGTACTGACCGGCGTGGATCTCCTGCGAGTAGGGCGGAACGCTCAGCTCCTGGGCGAGGCCCGGGGCCGAGGCGGGGACGGTGAAGCGGTCCGGGATGTCGGAGCCCATCGCGCCCAGCCGCCACACGGTGGGCGTGATCTTGGAGCCCGGGGTGCGGTAGAGGGTCAGGCGCAGCCGGTACGAGACGAGGCGCAGGCCGGAGGCCGCGTCGTCGATGGAGAAGGTGTCCGTCCAGATCGTGCTGCGTCCGTCGGTCTGGTCGTCCACGGAGGTGCGCCTGATGTCCTGGTCGCCCGAGGCCCAGCGGCCCATCACGTACCAGGGCGTGTCCGTGCCGTCGGAGTAGGTGCCGGTCAGCTCGATCTGGAGCCAGGTGCCGGCCGGGGTGTGCGCGTTCCAGGAGGCGATGGCCTCCGTGGCGGGGACGGCGAGCCGGTGGACGGGCGAGGTCCAGGTCGCGTACTCCCAGGTGGCGGTTTTTCCGGTGTGCGGGTCGGTGTAGTCCGCCGTGCCGGCCGGGGCACCGATCACCAGCCCGGGGCGGGCGCCCGGCACGGCCCGTGCGCCCCGCGCGCTGCCCGAGCGCCAGTCGCTGTACGAGGTCCAGGCGCGGTTGTCGACGAGTCCGCCGGGCGCTCTGGTCCGGCGGGCCGCGGCGGCGGCCGCCGGCGGGCCCGCGGCCCCCACCGCCGCGGCGGCCACCGCGGCGGCGAGGACGATTCTGCGGGACGGCTGTTCGGCTCTGCTCATGGGTGGAGAACCCCCAGGTGTCCGGAACGGGCGGGCCCAATGCTCTGTCGTGTGACAGAGAATGCTCTGTTGTGGGCCAACTATGGACGCCGGAGGGCGACTTCTGCCAGCACTTCGGCCCGTGCCACGCCCACCAATATTGGTCGGGACCACTGGCATGACCTGGGACGCCCTCGGCCCCGGCGAGCGCCGGGGCCGAGAGGACCGGTGGTCAGACGAGGTCCATGGCGGCGACCTCGTCGGGGCGGCCGTAGCTGACGGGGCCCTGGAAGCGGCGGCGCGCCGTGGCGAACCACCACACCGTCGCGACGATCAGCACCGCGGCGAGCGCGATCGAGGCGTAGTTGAAGTTGTCCCCGGTGATCGGCGAGCCCTGGGGCAGCATGAAGAGCACGCTGCTGGCGAGGATCCAGATCACGGCCACCCAGCCGACGGGCTTGCTCCAGCGGCCCAGGTTCCAGGGGCCGGGCTGGAACTCGTCGCCGAGCCGCAGCCGCAGGAAGACCGGTACGGCGTAGGCGAGGAAGAGCCCGACGACGTTGACGCTGACGATGGCCGTGAAGGCCGTGTGCGACCACCAGCCGGGCAGGACGAGGGCCAGCGAGCAGGCGACCGCCAGCCAGACGGCCTTGACGGGGGTGCGGGTGCGCGGTGAGACGGAGTGCCACCAGCGGGAGCCCGGCATGGCGCCGTCCCGGGAGAAGGCGAAGATCTGCCGGGTGTTGCTGGTGAGGTTGGCCAGCCCGCAGAAGAGCATGGACCCGATGACGATCAGCAGGATGAACTTAGCCATGCCCATGCCAAGTCCGTCGATGAGAATCTGCACGGGCGGCGCCGAGGACGAGGCGACCCGGTCATAATCGTGAATGCTGTACACAAGGGCAAGCATCAGGATGAGCCCCGTGATCGCCGAATAGCCGATCGAACGAGTGATCCCCTTCGGCGCGTTGACCGTGGCCCGCACCGTTTCCTCGGACATGTGGAAGCTGCCGTCGAAGCCCGTGAAGGTCCAGCTCGTGACCAGCAGCCCGAGCATCCCTCCGTAAATCCCGTTCGTGAAACCGGTGTTGTTCGCGAAATGCGTGACGAACGAGGCCGACTGGTGGTCGTCGGGCATCACGATGAGTGTGCTCACGATCACGACGAGCCCGACCAGCAGCCACCACACGGAGATCCGGTTGAGCACCGCGACGAGCTGGACGGTGTAGGTATTGGCCAAACCCTGGAGCACGATGATCAGCGCCGTGATCAGGACCGTCTGCTCGGCGGTCGGCTCGTACGAATGCCACTGCAGGGAGACGAAGGCTTGGATGAAGGTGGCGGCCGCGTATCCGGTGGCGGCCGTGCCTCCCACTTGACCCACGAAATTCAGCCACCCCGTGTACCAGGACCAGGCGCCCTTGTGCCGCTTGGCGAGCTTGCCGGCGGAGAAATAGAGGGCACCGCTGGTCGGATAGGCGGAGGCGACCTCGGCCATCGCGGCACCGATGAAGAGCACCATCACGGAGACGCCGATCCAGCCGAACACGAGAACGCGCGGGCCGCCGGCATTCATTCCGAACCCGAAGGACGAGAAAATACCCGAAATAATGTTGATGATGGTGAAGGAAATCGCGAAATTGTCGAACGCCTGGAATCGACGGGTGAGTTTTCTCGGATATCCCATCGCATGAAGCGTCGCGTCGTCGTCGAAGGCGACGGAACTCTTTCCCGCGCCCGTCGTCCGGCTCGGGACCGATATTCGCTCTGACACGGCTGTCCTCTCTCTCGGGGGTGGTGCGGGACATCGGGGAGGGCCGGCGCTCAGCCGGCCCCCGGCACGGGCAGGCCGCAGGCGCGGCGGGCACGGGAGAGCTGCTCCTCGGGTTCGCCGAACACGCTCCACGGCATACGGCAGGCGTAGGGCCCCATGGCCATGAGCACGGCACGCGCCTCGAACTCGCGCTGCGCCATGAACAGCGCGTGCGCCAGATACGCCAGGTCGAGGACCGGCGTGAAGCGGTATCCGGTCACCTCCGGCAGCCAGTTCTGGTAGATCGCGAGCGCGGTGGAACGCCACTGGGGCTGTTCCCAGGTGCGGTCGACCAGCAGTTGCGTGGGGTTGTAGCTCTCCACCAGGGCCACCAGCGGCAGCAGTCGCAGCGGCGAGGAGGCGGGGGCGCGCTGGCTCAGGAAGGCGGCGACGTCCCAGGCGGCGTTCACGGAACCGCCGTGGCGCGTGAAGAAGAAGGCCAGGAACCGGTGGTGGCCCTCACGGTTCCAGGGGTCGAGGCGCAGGACGTGCGAGAACAGGCGCCAGGGGCCGGGAGGCTGGGTCAGCAGCCCCTGCGGGGCCGGGTCGCGCAGATCGTGCAGCCGGGCCATGGACAGCCGGGCGACCCAGGGCGTGGGATCCGCCCGGTCCATCAGCGCGGCCCGGTCGCAGGCGGTCAGCGCTATGCGTTCCAGGGCCTCGGCCCGGTCGTCCTTGGCGTCGGCCGCGCGTAACGCGCGCAGGACGGCCACGCGGGCCCACAACAGGGCGGCCTCGGGGGTCTGCTCCTCCGCCAGCCAGCGTTCGGCGAGATCGGAGTCGGCGGCCTCGGAGGCCACGACCAGGGATCGATGGGCCCGTAATCCGTAGTCGGAACGGGTCTCCTTGAGAGCTTCGTGGGCGCTCAGATAGCGGCCGGCTCTGACGTCCGTGCAGACACTCGCGAGTCTGCGGTCGTCGGCCGCCGGATGCCACACATACTGCCCCTCGAATAACCCCGCGGCCATCTTCCCCTGTCCATCCACGCACGACGCCTGTGTTCCGCAACAGGAACCCTACTCAGCATCTCCGGGCACTGGAACGCTCTATCCGAAATAGCCGCTTCCGCGAGGCCGAGACTTTTCGGAGCGGGCCGCGAAGTTCTTGAGGATCGTTCAATCAATAGTTCAATGCGACACCATCCTGAACCCATGGATCCGCTGTGGACGGCATCTCGATAGAATGTTCCCCAGGGCTGCGCCGACCCCCCAGGCCCGCCCCCGCACCTCACCCCGGGAAACCCCATTCACGACCTCGCCTCGCGGCTGCGTCGGCTGCCGCCCTCCTGCGGGCCCGTCCGTCTGATCGGCGTCGACGGCCACGCCGGCTCCGGCAAGACCACGTTCGCCGGGAGACTGGCGACGGCCCTCGGCGGCGCGCCCGTGCTCCACCTCGACGACATCGCCACCCACGAGGAACCGTTCGACTGGACCGGGCGCCTGCTGAGCCGGGTGATCGAGCCGTTCGGACGGGGCGAGACGGCGCGCTACGCCGCCTACGACTGGACGGCCCGGGAGTTCGGACCCGTCCGCGAACTGCCGGCCGCGCCCGTGGTGCTCCTCGAGGGCGTCGGCGCGGGACGCCGGGCGCTGCGGCCCTGGCTCGCGCGGCTCCTGTGGATGGAGTTGCCCCACGAGGAGGCCTGGGCGCGGGGACGGCGACGGGACGGACAGGCACAGAGCGACTTCTGGGACGGATGGGTCCGCGCCGAGCTCCGGCACTTCGCCGAGGACCCCACACGGCCGTTCGCGGACCATGTGGTGCGGCAGTGTCCCGAGGGATACGAGGTGCTGCCGGGGCCTGCTGGGACGTCTGGACCGGACCAGTTCATCACTCACCGTGATGGACCATCCGCAGCGTGCTGACGTTGCGAAGACCCACTCCGGAGAAGTTGCCTCAGTGCCCCAACTCTGCTTGACCAGGGGGCCGTACAGGTCTTACGTTCTGAAGCAGCGGCCCTTCGGGAGCCGCCCGCAGTCGCGAAGCCCCCGGTTGTTCCCCCGTGATCGGGGGCTTCGTTCTGCCCACACCATCTCTTTCCGGACTCCCCACGGCGTGATTCGCTCACCCTGGGTCACCGTCCGCCACGCGCCCCATCTGCTCCCACCTCGCGGAACGGGCTGTGCGGCACCCTTCGGCAGGCCCGTCCACCGCGGGTACCATGCCTTTCGGTGCGACCTTCGGACGGCTGCTCTGCCGCACCGCTTCAACTCCCGTCCGTGGCACAGTCGTTCGACCAGAGCTGCCGACGGGCACCGGCCCGGCGGCGAGGGGATGTCCTGATCCGCGAGGCACTCCCCGACCATCGGGGGCACGGTTTGTGGGGGACGTGATGGACTTCGGCACGCAGGGCCCCGAGGCCCCGGCCGACCTGGCCTGGCTGCGAGGTGTGGACGCCTACACCATGGGCGCCTACCCGCAGGCGGAGGAGGAGTTCCGCGCCGCGGTCCGGATGGACCCTGGTATGGCGGACGGCTGGCTCGGACTGCACGCGCTACGGGTGGACACGACGACCGCGCTGCTGCGGATGTTCCGGCACCGCGACCGCTTCGGCGAACAACGTTCGCGCCACCGGCGCACCCTCAACTCCTGGTACTGGCTGGGCTGGTGGGTCCAGCCGGTGCTGGAGAGCCCGCGCGACCTGCTGCTCGCGCACGCCTCGCACTGGCTCGACGGGCGTCATGTCCCCGAGCTGGACCGGGCGCTGGCCGGACTGCCGCCGGTCGACGCGGACCACCAGGTGCGGTTCCTTCACGCGTGCCGCGCCTATCTGGTCAAGGACTGGGAGCAGTTGGTCCGGCACACCGATCCGCTGATCAACGATCCCATGCTCGGCATCGAGGCCGGACTGTTCGGCGGTATGGCGAGGGTCCGGCTGGAGATGTACGGACAGGCCGAGCCGCTGCTGTCGTCCGCGCTGATGCGCTGTCGCAGCGAACAGCCGCAGCGCAAGGAGCTGCGGTACTGGCTGGCCCGCGCCCACGAGGGCACCGGCCGGTCCGCCGCGGCCCTGCCCCTGTACCGGGCGGTGCACCGGGTCGACCCCTCCTTCATGGACACCTCGGCCCGGCTCGCCGCCATCGCCGAGGGGGACGGGTACGACGACGCCGCCGCCGACCTCGCGGCGATCACGCTCGCCGGGATCGGCCAGGACGTGCTGGAGGGCCCCGACGGCATGGACGCGCTGTTCGGCACCGAGGGGCGCGATCTGAGGCTTCCGGACGCCGATCCGTCGCCGCCCGGCGGGCTGCCGCCCCAGCCGGACGGCTTCCGGGAGAAGGCCGTGATCCCGGTGCAGCCGATACCGCCGGGACCCACCGACCCCGCCCTGCTCGACGAGGCCCTCGCCGAGCTGGAGCGCATGGTGGGCCTGGAGCCGGTGAAACGGCAGGTCAAGGCGTTGTCTGCGCAGTTGAACATGGCCAGGCTGCGCACCGGCCAGGGGCTGCCGGTGCAGCCGCCGAAGCGGCACTTCGTCTTCTCCGGTCCCTCGGGCACCGGCAAGACCACGGTGGCACGCATTCTCGGCCGGGTCTTCTACGCGCTCGGGCTGCTCGGCGGGGACCATCTGGTCGAGGCCCAGCGGGCCGACCTGGTCGGCGAATACCTCGGCCAGACCGCCGTGAAGGCGAACGAGCTGATCGACTCCGCGATCGGCGGCGTCCTGTTCGTGGACGAGGCGTACTCCCTGTCCAACTCCGGCTACGGCAAGGGCGACGCGTACGGCGACGAGGCCCTTCAGGTGCTGCTGAAGCGGGCCGAGGACAACCGGGACCACCTGGTCGTCATCCTCGCCGGCTACCCCGAGGGCATGGACCGGCTGCTCGCCGCCAACCCCGGCCTGTCCTCGCGCTTCACCAGCCGGGTGGACTTCCCCTCGTACCGCCCGCTCGAACTGACCTCCATCGGCGAGGTGCTGGCCGCCGAGAACGGCGACATCTGGGACGAGGAGGCGCTGGACGAACTGCGCTCGATCGCCGGGCATGTCGTCGACCAGGGCTGGATCGACGAGCTCGGCAACGGCCGCTTTCTGCGCACCCTGTACGAGAAGAGCTGCGCGTACCGCGATCTGCGGCTGTCGGGGTACCCCGGCACACCCTCGCGCGACGACCTGTCCACCCTGCGGCTGCCCGACCTCATGCAGGCCTACGGGGAGGTCCTCTCGGGCCGGGGCCCGCAGGATCCGTCGGCGATGTGAGAAGGCCCCGGTCCCGCCGGGGCCGTACGACCTTCAGGGGTCGCACGGCCCCCGGGAACCGGGGCCCACGCTCACGGTCAGCTGGCCAGCGCCTCCTCGGCCCGGCCGACACGCGGCTCCGTGACCCGGACCGGCGTGACATCGCGGTGCGCCGGGTCCCGTACCTCGCCGACCAGCAGCTCCAGGACGTCCTCGAGGGCCACGAGGCCGAGGACCTTCCCGGAGGCGTCGGCGACCTGGGCCAGGTGGGTCGCGGCCCGGCGCATCACGGTGAGGGCGTCGTCCAGGGGGAGTTCGGAGCGCAGGGTGGTCATCGGCCGCCACAGCTGCTGCGGGACCGCGCGCTCCGACTCCTCCAGGTCGAGGACGTCCTTCACATGGAGGTAGCAGCCCATGAAGGCGCCGTTCTCCGCGACCACCGGGAAGCGGGAGTACCCGGTGCGCGCGGTGAGCGCGACGACCTGGCCCGGGGTGACCGAGGGATCCACGGTGACCAGCGAGGCGCTGTCGAGCAGGACGTCGGTGACCGGGCGCGAGCCGAGTTCCAGGGCGTCCTCGAGGCGCTCCTGTTCCTCGGGGTCGAGAAGCCCCGCCTGTCCGGAGTCCTCCACGAGCCGGTTGAGCTGCTCGCTGGTGAAGACCGCCTCGACCTCGTCCTTGGGCTCGACCCGGAACAGCTTGAGGATGACCTGCGCGCAGGCGCCGAGGGCCACCGTGACCGGGCGGCACACCCGGGCGAAGGCGACCAGTCCGGGGCTGAGCCACAGGGCCGTCTTCTCGGGCGCGGCCATCGCCAGGTTCTTCGGGACCATCTCGCCGATGACGAGGTGGAAGAAGACGACGAGGGCCAGCGCGATCACGTACCCGAGGGGGTGGATCACCCCGTCCGGCAGGTGGACCGCCGCGAAGAGCGGCTCCAGCAGGTGGGCGACCGTGGGCTCGGCGACCGCGCCCAGGGTCAGCGAGCACATGGTGATGCCGAACTGGGCCGCCGCCATCATCTGCGGCAGCCGCTCCAGGCCGTACAGGACCTGCCGGGAGCGGGCGGTGCCCAGCGGTTCGATCTGGCTGCGCCGCACGGACACGAGCGCGAACTCGGCGCCGACGAAGAAGCCGTTGGCGAGCACCAGGACGCCCGCGAGCAGCAGTTGGAGCATGCTCATCGGACGGCCTCCGGGGCGAGCGCGGTGCGCACGAGGCGGACACGTTCGGCACGGTAGTGCCCGACCTGCCGCACCACCAGGCGCCAGCCCGGCAGCTCGGCCTTGTCACCGGGGGCCGGGATCCTGCCGAGCAGGTCGGCGACGAGGCCGGCGACGGTCTCGTACGGTCCCTCGGGCACGTCGAGGCCTATGCGCCGCAGGATGTCGACCCGGCAGCTTCCGTCGGCGTCCCAGGCGGGCCTGCCGTCCTCCGGAGGAGCGGCCGCCAGCTCGGGCTGTTCGCCCTGCACGTCGTCGTGCTCGTCGTGGACCTCGCCGACGAGTTCCTCGACGATGTCCTCCAGGGTGACCACGCCGGCCGTGCCGCCGTACTCGTCGACGACGACGGCGATGGGCTGTTCGCTGCGCAGCCGCTCCAGGAGAGGCTGCACCGGCAGGGTCTCCGGGACGAGCAGCGGGGCCTGGGCGATCCGGCGGACGGGGGTGCGCAGCCGGTCGCGCGAGGGGATCGCGAGGGCGTCCTTGAGATGCACCATGCCGACGATCTCGTCGATCCGCTCCCGGTAGACGGGGAAGCGGGACAGGCCGGTGGCGCGGGTGAGGTTGACCACGTCCTCGGCGGTGGCCGACGACTGGAGGGCGCTGACCTTCACCCGCGGCGTCATGACGTGCTGGGCGGTGAGGTCGGCCAGGGACATCGTGCGGACGAAGAGGTCCGCGGTGTCCTGCTCCAGGGCCCCGGCGCGGGCCGAGTGGCGGGCGAGGGAGACGAGCTCGCCGGGGGTGCGGGCGGAGGCCAGCTCCTCGGCGGGTTCCACGCCCAGGGCACGGACGAGCCGGTTGGCGACCGTGTTGAGCGCGGCGATGACCGGCCGGAAGAGGCGGGAGAAGACGTGCTGCGGGCCGGCGACGAAGCGGGCCACCTGGAGCGGCTTGGAGACCGCCCAGTTCTTGGGCACGAGTTCACCGATCACCATCTGCACGGCGGAGGCCAGCAGCATGCCGGTGACGACGGCGAAGCCGGGCACCGCGCCCTCGGGCAGTCCGACCGCCTCGAACGGGCCGCCCAGGAGCTGGGCGAGGGCCGGTTCGGCGAGCATGCCGACGACGAGCGAGGTGATGGTGATGCCGAGCTGGGTGCCGGAGAGCTGGAAGGACAGCTCCTTGAGCGACTCGACGACCGTGGCGGCGCGCTTGTCGCCGTCGGCCGCGGCCTTCTCGGCGTCGGGGCGTTCGACGGTGACGAGTCCGAACTCCGCGGCCACGAAGAAGCCGTTGGCGAGAATCAGCAGGAACGCCGCGCCAAGGAGCAACAGGGGGATGGTCATGCCGCCGCCTCGCTATGTCGGAAGGGGGCGGCGCAGGTACTACAGGACGATCCGTCCATCGCTGGAGGGAGTCACTCCTCGGGTAGCAGGGGGCCTCTGAGGGCGGGAGCACATCGGAGGCGGAGGCGCGATGAAAAACGCCTCCGCCGACAGATTAATCAAGACATGGGCTCTCAGGGCAGGGTGGAGGGCCAGAGTCAGCCGTGATGTTCACCGCGGTGCCCGTCGGGCTCCTGGATTCCGCGGGCCGAGGCCAGCGCGCGCAGGGCGCGGGCGTCCTCGATGGCGCGCTGCCGGGCGATGCCCGGCTGGATGCCGAGCGCCGGGAGACTGGTGCCGTCGCTGAGGTCGAGAAACACCCAGGGGTCGCCGGGACGCAGGTTGACCTGCACGATCTCCGCCCAGTCCAGGTGCCGGCGGCTCGCGATGTTGACGACCGTGACACCGCTCTCGTCGGCGACGACCTTGGGCCGCGAGAGCAGCAGGAGCACTCCGAAGAGCAGCGCCGCGGTGAAGACGAAGCTCGCCCGCTCCCCCGGGCCGAGTTGCTCCAGAAGCATGGCGACCGTGGTGATGACCACAAGGATCGACGCGCCCGCGGTGAGCAGGACGGCCCGGGTACGGGAGGGGCGGAAGGTTATGGGAAGGGGTGGAAGGTCCGACATGTCCGTTGATCCCGTCAGAGCCGGCAGGCGTGGATGGCCGTGGTCAGGATGGCCCGCGCGCCGAGCTCGTACAGGTCGTCCATGATCCGCTGGGCCTCCTTGGAGGGGACCATGGCGCGGACGGCGACCCAGCCCTCGTTGTGCAGCGGCGAGATGGTCGGCGACTCCAGGCCGGGAGTGAGCGCGACGGCCTTCTCCAGGTGCTCGGCGCGGCAGTCGTAGTCCATCATCACGTAGGTCCGCGCGACCAGCACACCCTGGAGGCGGCGCAGGAACTGCTGCACCTTGGGCTCCGCGTCCTCGGTGGGGCCGGCGCCGACACGGCGGATGACCACGGCCTCGGACTTCATGATCGGCTCGCCGAAGATCTCCAGACCGGCGTTGCGCAGCGAGGTGCCCGTCTCGACGACGTCCGCGATGACCTCGGCGACACCGAGTTCGATGGCGGTCTCGACGGCGCCGTCGAGGTGCACGACGGAGGCGTCGATGCCGTGGTCGGCGAGGTGCCCCGCGACGATGCCCTCGTAGGAGGTGGCGATCGTCCGGCCCTTCAAGTCCGCGATGCCGTTCGCGGTGCCCGGCTTGCCGGCGAAGCGGAAGGTGGAGCGGGCGAAGCCGAGCGGGAGGATCACCTCGGCGTCGGCCCCGGAGTCGACCAGCAGGTCCCGGCCCGTGATGCCGATGTCGAGCCGGCCGGAGGAGACGTAGATCGCGATGTCGCGGGGGCGGAGGTAGAAGAACTCGACCTCGTTGTTCGGGTCGACGATCCGCAGTTCCTTGGACTCCCGGCGCTGCTGGTAGCCGGCCTCATGCAGCATGTCCGCCGCAGGTCCTGAGAGGGAACCCTTGTTGGGGACGGCGATGCGCAGCATGAGGTCGGCTTCCTTTGCTCGATGGTGTTCGGGGTGGGTGGGACGGACGGACGTGCTGTGCCGTGCGGGGGCGCCGCCGAGAGGGCGCCCCTACAGATGCGCGTACACGTCGTCGAGCGAGATCCCGCGCGCGACCATCATCACCTGGACGTGGTAGAGGAGCTGCGAGATCTCCTCGGCGGCGGCGTCCTTGCCCTCGTACTCGGCGGCCATCCAGACCTCTGCCGCCTCTTCGACGACCTTCTTGCCGATGGCATGAACGCCCTTGCCGACGAGCTCGGCGGTGCGCGAAGTGGCGGGATCGCCCGTGGTGGCCTTGTGCTGGAGCTCGGTGAAGAGCTCCTCGAAAGTCTTCTTGGACATGGTGGTCCTCACCCTACGCGCTCGGGGCCCCGCCTCAGTGCCAGGGTTCGGATACTGAGCGGAGGGTGGCCGCGGTCGCCACGGCGGCCGTCACCGCCTCGTGGCCCTTGTCCTCGTTGGAGCCCTCGATGCCCGCGCGGTCCAGGGCCTGCTCCTCGGTGTCACAGGTCAGCACGCCGAAGCCGATGGGGACACCGGTGTCGATGGAGACCTGGGTGAGGCCCTGGGTGACGCCCTGGCACACGTACTCGAAGTGGGGGGTTCCGCCGCGGATGACGACGCCGAGCGCGACGATCGCGTCGTAGCCGCGGCCCGCCAGGACCTTGGCGGCGACCGGCAGTTCGAAGCTGCCGGGGACCCGCAACAGGGTCGGCTCGTCGATTCCCAGCTCGCGCAGGGCGCGCAGCGCGCCGTCCACGAGACCGTCCATCACCTTGTCGTGCCACTGTGCCGCGATGACCGCGACCCGCAGGTCGCCGCAGTTGCGTACGGACAGTTCAGGTGCACCCTTGCCGCTCACGTCTCTCCTTCAGTCCCGCTGTGCCGAGTTGCTGTGTTGCCGTGTTGCCGATCGTGCCGTGTCGCCGGCGCCGCGCACCGGTGGTGTCGTGGTGCCGGTGGTCCTGTGCCGTACGGGTCACTGGCTCCCGCAGGCCGACACCGTGACCGGGTCGAGCCAGGGCAGGTCGTGCCCCATCCGGTCCCGCTTGGTGCGCAGATAGCCGAGATTGTGCTCGCCCGCCTGGACGGGCATGGGCTCCCGGTCGGTGACCCGCAGCCCGTACCGGACGAGCGCGTCGGTCTTGTCGGGGTTGTTGGTCATCAGGCGCAGGCTGCGGACGCCGAGGTCCTCCAGGATCCGCGCGCTCGCGCCGTAGTCCCGGGCGTCGGCGGGCAGGCCGAGTTCCAGGTTGGCGTCGAGGGTGTCCCGGCCGCGCTCCTGGAGCTCGTACGCGCGGAGCTTGGAGAGCAGGCCGATACCGCGCCCCTCGTGGCCGCGGAGGTAGACCACGATGCCCCGGCCCTCGGTCTGGATGCGCTCCATGGACGTCTGGAGCTGGGGGCCGCAGTCGCAGCGGTGCGAGTGGAAGACGTCGCCGGTCAGGCATTCGGAGTGGACGCGGACGAGGACGTCCTCGCCGTCGCCGATCTCGCCGTGCACGAGGGCGACGTGCTCGACGCCGTCGGCGGTGGACCGGTAGCCGTACGCGGTGAACTCGCCGAAGGCGGTGGGGAGACGGACCTCGGCCTCGCGCCGGACGGTGGGAGCGGCGGGGGCCGCGCCGGTCTCGTCCGCCAGGGTGCGTTCCGCGGTGCGGCGGTAGGCGATCAGGTCCTCGATGGAGATGATCGTCAGGCCGTGCTTGCGGGCGAAGGGGATCAGCTCGGGCAGCCGGAGCATCCGGCCGTCCTCACCCGCGATCTCGACGATCGCGCCGGCCGGGCGCAGTCCCGCCAGCCGGGCCAGGTCGACGGCGGCCTCCGTGTGGCCGTTGCGGGCCAGCACACCTCCGGGCCGTGCGCGCAGCGGGAAGATGTGCCCGGGGCGCACGAAGTCGCCGGCCTCCGAGGCACCGTCCGCGAGGAGCCGCAGCGTGGCGGCGCGGTCGGCCGCCGAGATGCCGGTGGTGACCCCGTGGGCGGCGGACGCGTCCACCGACACCGTGAACGCGGTCTTCATCGACTCGGTGTTGTCGTCGACCATCTGCGGCAGGCGCAGCCGGTCGAGTTCGTCGCCCTCCATGGGCGCGCAGATCAGTCCGCGGCACTCGCTCATCATGAAGGCGACGATCTCGGGGGTCGCCATCTCGGCGGCGACGACGAGGTCTCCCTCGTTCTCCCGGTCCTCGTCGTCGACGACCACGATGGGGCGGCCGGCCGCGATGTCGGCGATGGCCTGCTCGACGGGGTCGAGCGCGAAGTCCGAGGCATCCTGATCGTGCCCGGTGCTGTACCAAACCGGCGCCGTTGTCATGCCGGGGCTCCTTCCATGACGGGCTGCCCGGCCTCACGGGAGCGCAGCCACCAGTCGCGCATGCCCCACAGGACGAGCGCGCCGTACAGGACGTAGACGAAACCGGAGAAGGCGTAGCCGTTGGCGAAGTTGAGCGGGACGCCCACCAGGTCGACCAGCAGCCAGGCGAACCAGAACTCGACCATGCCGCGGGCCTGCGCGTACATGGCGACGATCGTGCCGACGAAGATGTACGCGTCGGGCCAGGGATCCCAGGACAGCGTCGGGTACGCGTGGAACAGGGCGCTGACGGCGAGGGTGCCGACGACCGCGGCGGCCGCCATGTACGCGCGTTCGCGCCAGGTGGCGAACCGTACGGAGACGCGCCCGTCCTTGCCCTCGCCGCGGTTCCACTGCCACCAGCCCCACAGGGCGACGGCGATGACGACGACCTGCTTGCCGGCACTGCCGGTGAGGTGGCCGAAGAAGGCGACGAAGAGGACGACCCCGGACAGGAGCTGGACGGGCCAGCTCCACACGGAGCGCCGCCAGCCGAGCGCGAGGGCGATCAGACCGATCACGTTGCCGATCATGTCCGACCACATGATGTGCTGGTCGAGGAGGACGAACGCCTCGGAGTTGAGCCAGTTCACCGGCCGGCTCCCTGGCTTCCGGGCAGACCGCCGGGCTGCTCGCCGCGCGCGCCGAGCAGGCGCTCGACGTACTTGGCGATGACGTCGACCTCGAGGTTGACCGGGTCGCCGGGCTGCTTGTGGCCCAGGGTGGTCAGGTCGAGGGTGGTGGGGATGAGGCTGACGGTGAAGAAGTCGGGGCCGGCGTCGACCACGGTCAGGCTGATGCCGTCGACGGTGATGGAGCCCTTCTCGACCACGTAGCGCGAAAGGTCGGCGGGCAGTGAGATCTTGACGATCTCCCAGTTCTCGGACGGCTTGCGCTCGATGACCGCGCCGGTGCCGTCGACGTGTCCCTGCACGATGTGGCCGCCGAGGCGGTCGCCCACGGCCATCGGCCGTTCCAGGTTGACGCGGGAGCCGACGGTGAGGGCCCCGAGGCTGGAGCGGTCCAGGGTCTCGGCCATGACGTCGGCGGTGAACTCGTCGCCCTCGTGCTCGACCACGGTGAGACAGACTCCGTTGACGGCGATGGAGTCGCCGTGCTGCGCGCCCTGCGTGACGACGGGGCCACGCAGCCGGAAACGCGAGGCGTCGTCGAGAATCTCGACGGCGGTGACCTCACCCAGCTCTTCGACGATTCCGGTGAACACTTCCCGGGTCCTCCTGCCTCATGGGGCACGGACTCCGGGGCTGTCGATGACGACACAATGAGCGGACCGCGGCACACCGGGAGCGACGCCGAAAGGACACCCGTCCCGCAGGACGAGCAGCAACAAACGGCAGCACGCACGAAATGCCCGCCCGCCGCGCACTGCCTCCCATCCGGACTTTAACCGTCGGTCCAGGAATTCCACCTGGTCAACCGGCCGCTGGAAGCGGCCGGGTCGCGGACTATAACCGCCGGTTCGGAATTACACCGACCCCGGAGTGCGCTGCTTCTGGTACATGGCCAGTGTGCCACGCCCGAACGAAGGTCATACGGCCGTACCTCTGTGGGGTGGCTCACAGCGGCTCGGCATGGACTTCCACGGAACGGCCTCCCGGCCAACGTCCTTGACCCCGGGCGGCCTTGGGGCAGGTCACAGGTTCCCGCAACTGGTCCATACCTATTGACGCTCTGGTCTAGTCCTCTTAATGTCCTCGATCAAGACTGCGTGATCATTCATTGCCGGTCCCCCCACGATCGACCCGGCGGCGGTGACGAAGGCCCTTGCCCCGCCGCCGGGTCTCCAGCCGGCCCGCGCCCGGCCCGCCGGGACGGCGGAGCGACCGGGCCCACCGGGAAGACGGCGGAGCAACCAGCCCCACCCGGACGACGGCGGTGCGACCAGCCCTACCGGGACGGCGGCGGTGCGAACAGTTCGTCCTGGGCGCCGTCGCGCGCGGTCAGCAGGGCGCCGCGCAGCACCGCGCCGCCGCCCAGCGTGCTCGCGCGCACCTCGGTCGGGAGCGGCGACATACCGGCGAGCCGTCGCTCGACGCGTGCCGCGAGTTCCTCGCCGCCCGCCCGGCCCACCTCGCCGCCGAGGACGACACAGCCGGGGTCCAGCACGGCGCTGACGGAGGCCGCCCCGATGGCGAGGCGGTCGGCGAGGGCGCCGAGGAAGCCGTCGGCCGCCGCGGAGCCGGGGGTGGCCAGGGCCTGCCGGACCAGCGCGGCGGCGTGCGGTTCGTGGCCCTCGGGCCGCGCCGGGACGCCGTACCGCGCCGCCAGCTCCGCGATCGCCGCGGACCCGACGAGCGAGTGGAAGCCGCCCCCGCAGTCGGTCGCCGAGGGCAGGCTCGTGGTGCCCGGAACCGGCAGGAAGCCGATCTCGCCGGTCCCCCCGGAGGCACCGCGGCGCAGGGCGCCGTCGAGGACGACGGCGGCACCGGTGCCGTGACCCAGCCACAGCAGGACGAAGGTGTCGCGGTCGCGGGCGACGCCGTCCCGCTGTTCGGCGATGGCCGCGAGGTTGGTCTCGTTCTCGACGAGGACGCGGGCCTCGGGGAGCCGTTCCTGGAGGGCCGCGACCAGACGCCGGTGCCACTCGGGCAGGCCGGTGGAGTTGCGGAGTTCACCGCTGGCGGGATCGATCAGACCGGGCGCCCCGATGCCGACGGTGTGGAGCCTGCCCCACCCCCCGTCGCGACCGCGCGGGGGCGCCGCCCCGAGGGCCCCGGCCTCCTTCGCCGCCCGCTCGACCAGCGCGACCGCCTGCTCCACCGCCGGTCCGGTCCCGGCGCCCTCCCCGATGGGCGCGGACGCCTCGGCCAGGACGCGGCCGACCAGATCGGAGACGACGACGGAGACTCCCTCCGTACGGACGTCCAGCGCGGCCAGGTGCGCGCGGTCCGCGACGATCCCGTAGACCCGGGCGTTCGGGCCGCGCCGCTGCTCCCCCGATTCCCCGACGACGGTGACGAGGCCGGAGGCCGTGAGGCGTTCCACGAGATCGGCGACCGTCGGCCGGGACAGTCCGGTGAGCTGCTTCAACCGCGTGGCCGTCAAAGGGCCTTCCTGCTGCAGCAGCCGCAGGGCGAGCCGGTCGTTGATGGCCCGTGCGGTGCTCGGGGATGCGGGCATGGCGGGAATCCTCCCAGATCGCCGAGGCCGCCGGACGACCGGGCGGCGAGCGGTCATCTATTTATCAGGCAGGGTTCCTGATAGTTTACGGCCGCACGCCGTGGAACCATCACTGGGGAGGGGCCCGAGCATGAGTGAAGTCGTCCACGACCAACGCGAGGTCAGGCGCGCCCGGTACGCCGTGGCGGCCGTGTTCGCCGTGCACGGAGCCGTCACCGGGTCCTTCGCGACCCGGGTGCCGTGGATCCAGGACCACGCGTCGGTCAGCGCGGGGCAGCTCGGCTTCGCCCTCGCCTTCACCGCGCTCGGCGCGTCCTGCTCGATGCCGCTGGCCGGCCGCATCACCCACCGCTTCGGCAGCCGCACGGCGCTGCGCGGACTCATCGCCCTGTGGACGCTGGCCCTGGTCCTGCCGTCCCTGGCGCCGAACCTGCCGACCCTGTGCCTCGCGATGTTCGTGTACGGCGCCACGGCGGGGATGGCGGACGTGGCGATGAACGCGCTGGGAGTCGAGGTCGAGAACCGCCTCGACAAGTCGATCATGTCCGGGCTGCACGGCATGTGGAGCGCCGGGGCGCTGATCGGCGCGGCGGCCGGCACGCTCGCCGCGCACCTGGGCGCCGACGCGCGCCTGCACCACGCCCTGGCCGCGGCGACCCTCACGCTCCTCGGCCTGGTCGCCTGCCGCTGGGTGCTCGACCTCCAGCCCACCGAGGACGAGGAGCCGCCGCCGCGTTTCGCGCTGCCGCCCCGGTCGGCGCTGCTCATCGGCGCGGTCGGCTTCTGCGCGGTCTTCGCGGAGGGCGCGAGCCTGGACTGGTCGGCGGTCTATCTGCGCGACCGGCTGGACAGCTCGGCCGCTCTGGCCGCGGCCTCGACCACCGGATTCATGCTGACCATGGCGGTGGCCCGGCTGGTCGGCGACACGGTGGTGAACCGGTTCGGCGCCGTGCGGACCGTGCGGGCGGGCGGTGTGCTGGCCGTGTTCGGCGGGCTGCTGATCGTCGTCGCGGAGCATCCGGCGGTGGCGATGGGCGGCTTCGCGCTGCTCGGGCTCGGGATCGCGGTCGTCGTGCCGCTCTGCTTCGCGGCGGCCGGGCGCAGCGGCCCCAACCCCAGTCAGGCCATCGCCGGCGTCGCCACCATCACGTACACCTCGGGGCTCATCGCGCCGAGCCTGATCGGGTCCGTGGCGCAGGCGACGAACCTGATGGTGTCGTTCGGGCTGGTCACGATCCTGGCGTTCGGGCTGGTCACGCTCGCGGGTGTGCTGCGCGCCGGGGACCGCGTCAGCGCGAAGGTCAGCCCTCCGAGCGCAGCAGTTCCCGGCCCACGGCCCTGAACCGGTCGCTCCACGGCGTCGGGCGCAGCGTCCCGGCGTCGAGTCTGACGAGCACCCGGGTTCCGTGCGCGTAGGTGACCGCGCCGTCGGGGGAGCAGAACCGGAAGCCGTACGTCAGCCCGGTGTTCCCGAGCCTCTCCAGCCAGAGGTGGACGGCGTAGGGGCCGGGACGGCTGACCGGGGCCTCGTAGCTGATCCGCAGTTCCTTGACCGCGTTGCACGAGTCCCCGGCCGCCTCCCAGTCGCCGTCGAAGCCGAAGCCGCGCTCGTTCCACAGCGCGGTCCAGGCGCGCTCGACCAGGACCGGGTAGCGGGCGTTGTGCAGCAGTCCGAGCGCGTCGAGGTCGTCGAAGTGCACGGTGACGGGCAGGAGCCGTCCGTACGGGAGGGTGGGGGCGACGAGTGCTTCGGCGGTCACGGGCGGGGCTCCTGGAGCGTGCTGCGGCGCGCGCACGAGGCGGGCCTGGCTGACATGACTCCCCCATCCTAAGCAAACGCTCAGGAACCCCGTCCGGGCGGGATCAGCCGGTGATCGAGTCGAGCTGCTCGGCGGCCGGCCGCAGCTCCCACAGATCACCGCCGGGCGGCGCTTCGAGCTCCGGCACGGCGGCCCGCGCGGCCCGGTCCCCCGCGTCGGCGGCGGCGCGCACCACATCGCTCGCCGCGAAGCGGTGGAACTCCAGCTCGGGATGGCTCCACGGCTCGGCCCCGGTCGCGGCGGGCAGCAGGTGGTCGACGGCCTTGAACAGGCTCTGGCCGTCCGGCCCCCGGTACGCCCACAGGTCCACGCCGACCTTGCGGCCGATGGCCGCGAGCCGGGTGTACGCGACCAGGTCGAAGGTCGAGTAGTGCCAGCTCCGGGTCCGGGCGAGCTCCTGGGGCTGACTGCCGTCCGCGGCGATCTGCGGGTCGATGCGCAGGGCGCCCACGGCGAGCACGGTCCTGCGGGCGAGGTCCCTGTCGCCGGTCGCGTACGCGAGGGCGGCGAGCTGCATGTCGTAGAAGGTGCCGTGGTTGTTGCGCGCCGCGCCCTCCTCCTTGCCGAAGGCGCTGCCCGTCAGCCAGTCGCGGTAGCCGGTGTTCCAGGCGAGCATCGCGGCCCGGTCGCGCCGGGACCAGCCGGGGGCGCCGGTGTCCAGGAGGGCGATCGCGTCGAGGACGCTGGTGTAGGACTGCGAGAAGTCGATGACGCCGATGGCCCGGCCGTCGTACTTGCAGGGGATGAACTGGCCGTGGTCCAGGTTCGGGTTCATCCGCGTGGCCGGGTCGAGGAACCAGGTGCGCAGGACCTGGGCGGCCTTCACGGCGTACCGCTTCTCGCCGGTGTAGTACCAGGCGAGCGCGAGGTCGTACGTCGAGTCGAACACCTTCTCCACGTCCTGGCGGTCGGTGCCGGTGTCCACCTCGGGATTGCGCTGTCCGTCCCGCTGGACGTAGGGGCACCCCCAGGGATTGGCGGCGGTGGCCGGCTGCGAGGGCCACCAGTAGGGGGCCTGGCTGAGGTAGTCGTGAACGTCGCCGCCGGGGGCGGGTTTCGGCTTGTCGACGACCGTCCAGGGGCCCTGGTCCAGCCAGTTGTCGGCGCGGACCGTCAACTCCCGAAGAGCGTGGGCGAGTCGGCGGTCGCCCTTCTCCACCCGGGCGCGGGTGCGCCGCATTCGGTCACGGTCCAGGACCACGGTCTCCGGCGGTCCGGACGCGGCCCGGCCGGACACCGCGGACGCGGCCCGGCCGGACGCCGAGGGGACGGGCGGGGACGCCGTACGGGCGGACGCCGAGGGGGTGGTGAGGGACGCGAGCGCGACCACGGCCGCCGCGATCGTCAGGCTCAGTCTGGATCGAGCACTCACAGAACACTCCGATCATAGATATGAACGATGTTCATGAGATGGACCGGTTGAGCGTAGAGCGGCAGGTGGGACGTGACAATGGTCCGGACATATTCACGTAGAGAGAAGGCGAACCCGCACCATGGACGTAGGCGTTCGCTGGAAACTGCACGGCGACGGGCGGACTCCCGCCCCGGGAGCGGTAGTCCGCCCCGACGAACGCCTCTCCTGGCCCCGGACCCTCGGGCTCGGCGCCCAGCACTTGGTGGCGATGTTCGGGGCGTCTTTCGTCGCACCCGTCCTGATGGGACTCGACCCCAACCTCGCGATCATGATGTCCGGCGTCGCGACGGTCATCTTCCTGCTCGCCACCCGTGGCCGGGTGCCCAGCTACCTGGGCTGTTCGCTCTCCTTCGTGGGCGTCGCCGCCGTGATCCGCGCGCAGGGCGGCACCAGCGCCACGGTGACCGGAGCGTGCTTCGTGGTCGGCGTCGCGCTGTTCCTGGTCGGTCTGGCCGTCCAGCGGTTCGGGGCGAGGATCATCCACGCGGCGATGCCGCCGATCGTGACCGGCGCGGTCGTCATGCTCATCGGGTTCAATCTCGCGCCGGTGACCGCCTCCACGTACTGGCCGCAGGACCAGTGGACGGCGCTGCTCACCATGCTGGCGACCGGCGCGGCCGTGGTGTGCCTGCGCGGCTTCTGGTCCCGCATCGCGATCTTCATGGGCCTCGTCTTCGGCTACGCGATCTCCTGGGCCTTCGACCGGATCTTCGGCCGGATCCACGCGGCGGACGCGAGCGGCGAGGTCACCGACCACTGGCGCCTTGACCTCTCCGGGGTCGAGCGGGCCGACTGGATCGGACTGCCGTCGTTCCACGGACCGACGTTCCAGTGGTCCGCGATCCTCGTCGCGCTGCCGGTGGTCATCGCGCTGGTCGCGGAGAACGCGGGGCACGTCAAGGCCGTCGGCGAGATGACCGGCGACCCGCTGGACGACGAACTGGGCACCGCGATCTCCGCGGACGGCGCCGCCTCCATGCTCTCCACCGCGGTCGGCGGCCCGCCCAACACCACGTACTCCGAGAACATCGGCGTGATGGCCGCGACCCGGGTCTACTCCACGGCCGCCTACTGGGCCGCCGCCGGCTTCGCCCTGCTCTTCGGGCTGTGCCCCAAGTTCGGCGCGGTGGTCGCGGCGATCCCGGGCGGTGTCCTCGGCGGCATCACCGTCATCCTCTACGGCATGATCGGCCTGCTCGGTGCGCAGATCTGGCTCAACGCCCGGGTGGACCTGCGCAATCCGCTGAACCTGGTGCCCGCCGCCGCGGGCATCATCATCGGTATCGGCGGCGTCACCCTGAAGTTCACGGACAACTTCTCGCTGAACGGCATCGCGCTGGGCACCATCGTCGTGATCACCGGCTATCACGCGCTGCGGGCGATGGCCCCGGCCCACCTCCGGCAGGAACCGCTGCTCGACGCGGGGACATCGGCGTACGACGGGCCCGGGGATCAGCGCGCCAGCTCATAGGCGTACTCGGCAGAGAACGTCCCCGGTTCGCCCCGGCAGCCGTCCGACTCCCCCGGCGGCTTCACCCACAGGTAGGCGTCGATCCCGGACTCCCCGGTGCTCAGGGTCGGCGCGGGCCCGATCCCGCGGCCCGGCGGATCGCACCACTCCCCGCCGGGGGCGGCGCCGTTGCCGTTGCGGCTGGTGTCGACGACGGCGCCGAGGCCCGGGGGGCCGCCGAGCGCGGCGAGGACCCGCCGGTCGTAGGCGGTCTCGTCGGCCGTCCGGTTGAAGTTGGAGACGTTGCTGAAGACGCCGTCGGATGAGGCGGCCGAGGCCGCGCCCGCCCGGCGCAGCAGCGCGGCCTGCGCGGCGGCCGGATTCCAGTCGGAGTTGCCCGCGTCGTAGTAGACCCGGGCCCTGGGGTTCGCCGCCTTCAGGACCCGCCCCGCGCGGGCCAGGGAGGCGAAGCGGCCGGCCCGCTCCCCCTCGGTGAGGCAGTCGGACTCGGCGATCGAGTCGGGCTCCAGGACGACGACGACCTCGCGGGATCCGAGCCCCGCCGCGAAGCCGTCGATCCAGCCGTCGTACGCGGCGAGGTCGGGCGCCCCGCCCTCCGAGGCGCCGCCGCAGTCGCGCCCCGGGACGGTGTACGGCACGAGGACCGGCACCCGCCCCCGCTCGGCGGCGGCCGAGGTCACGGCCCCGACCCGCGCGGTGACGGTGGACGGCGAGAAGTCCGCGAACCACACCGCGGCCGGACGGTCGGCGATCCGGGACGCGATGACCGCGCGCCGGGCGTCACCGGGATGGGCGTCGACCCAGGCGCGCACCTGGGAGTCGGGGTGACGGTAGAGGAGGGCGGGCGCCGCGGTCCGCGGCCTCCGCGCGCTCGGCGAGGGCTCGGCGGCCGGCTCCGGGGAGGCCCGCCCCGGAGGGGACGGGGTGACCGGACCGCCCGCCGGCGTCGGCGCGCCGGACGGAGAGGGGGTGGACGAGCGGGCCACCGGCGGTCCCGCGTCCTTCGAGGAATCCCCGAGCGCGGACACCGTCCCCGTCACGGTGCCGGCGGCCACGACGACCGAGGCGACGGCGACCATGACACCGCGCCCCACGGACCTGCCGCGCTCGGCTCCGCCCTCGACGAGCCGTTGGACACGTGAGCCTGACACGTACGGTTCTCCCACTCCGGCCCCGGCCGCGTTCCCCCGTTCTGGGGAAGCCGTCGGCCCGGCGGCACGCGGGCCACCCTAGGACTGGGACGCTGCCCTCATGGCGCAGTCGGCACAGTTCATCACTTCTGTTGACATGGTCGTCGCCCGTATGCGCGCCCTGGACGCGACGCTTCCCGAGCGCGACGGCCTCGCGGTCTTCAACCGCGTCTACCTCACGGTCACCGAGGAGTTCGACCGACGTCTGGACGCCGGGGTGTTCGCCGACCGACGGGCCGCGGCGGCGCTGGACGTGCGGTTCGCGGAGCGCTATCTGGCGGTGGCCGAGGAGGGCCGGGCGCCCGCCTGCTGGCGGCCGCTGCTGCGTTTCCGCCGCCATCCGGGGGTACGGCCCCTGCAGTTCGCGCTCGCGGGCATCAACGCGCACATCGGGCACGATCTCGCGCTCGCCGTGGTGGACACCTGCCGTACGCTCGGCTGCGAACCGGCCGACCTGGAGGACGAGTTCGACAGCGTGGGCGATCTCCTCGTCTCGCTGGAGGAACGCATCCGCGAAGAGCTGATGCCGGGACCCGATCTGCTCCAGATCGCCGATCCGCTCACCCATCTGCTCGGCTCCTGGAGCCTGGAGCGGGCGCGCGAGGCCACCTGGGCGGCGGCGCGGGTCCTGTGGGCGCTGCGCGGACTGCCCGACCTGGCCGAGGAGTTCGGCGACCGCCTCGACGCGGCGGTGGGCCTGGCCGGCCGGATGCTGCTCACTCCCCTGCCGGACTGATCCGGCCACGCGACGCGGTCCTCACCGGAACGACCGGACGCTCACAGTACGTTGACACTCCGGCACACCCGGATGCGAGGGAGTACACCCGTATGACGACGCGACTCGGCCTCACCCTCCCGCAGATGAAGCACTTCGACCTCGGGAAGGACGTGCCCGGCGTGGCACGCGCCGCGGAGGCGATCGGCTTCGACAGCCTGTGGGTCTTCGAGCGGGCCCTGTTCCCGGACCCCCCGACCCAGGGGCTGTACGGCGTCGAGGGACTGGCCTGGCCGGACTCCTACCGCGGTGTCGCCGACCCCCTGGTGACCCTGGCCCTGGCGGCCGCGGTCACCGAGCGCGTCGAACTCGGCACCAGCGTCCTGGTCGCGCCGCTGCACACCCCCTTCCAGCTCGCCAAGGCCCTCGCCACGCTCGACGCGGCCAGCGGCGGCCGGATCGTGGCGGGCCTCGGCACGGGCTGGTCCCTCGACGAGTACGCGGCCGCCTCCGCCCGGCCCTTCGAGGAGCGCGGCGACGCCCTGGACGAGGTGATCGGGGTGTGCCGCGCGGTGTGGGGCCCCGACCCGGTGGTCTACGACGGCACCCTCACCGAGATCGCCTCGGCCGTGGTCGGCCCCAAGCCGGCCCGGCCGATCCCGATCCTGCTCGCCGCCAACACGGGCAGGGCCAGGCGCCGGCTCGTCGACCACGCGGACGGGTGGATGCCGATCGGCATGGGCGTCGATCAACTGGCCGCGCAGTGGCGCCGGTTGCGGGACCTGGCCGACGAGCGGGGGCGCACCCGGCCGCTGCGGACCGTGCTGCGCACCAACCCCCGCTACACGCCCAAACCGTACGCGGGCGACGACCGGCGGCCCTTCCAGGGTGACGTCGGTCAGATCGTGGCGGACCTGGTCGCCCACGCGGAGATCGGCCTCGACGAGATCTTCCTCGACCTGCAGAGCGAGGTCCGGGACGCCGAGGAGCTGAAGGACGTGGCGGCCGAGGTGTACGAAACGGCGCGGGCGGCCGGGGTGTGACCCGGCCGCCCGCGCCGCGGGGTGAGGAGGGGGCTCAGTCCTCGGGCAGCTCCACCGGTGCGATCTCGTCGTAGACGTCGCCGGGCCCGGGGTTGGTCGCGTCGGTCGTCCCGCCGAGCTGGTGCATGACGCCCCAGACCGCGTTCAGCGCGGTCTGGACGGCGCCCTCGGCCCAGCCGGCCGTCCAGGAGATGTCGTCGCCCGCGAGGAAGATGCCCCGCTTGTCCTCGGGCAGCGTGTCCTGCATGAAGTGCGTGAACAGGCGGCGCTGGTAGCGGTAGTGACCCGGCAGGTTGGCCTTGAACGCGCCCATGAAGTAGGGCTCGTTCTCCCAGGACACGGTCACCGGGTTGCCGATGATGTGCTTGCGGATGTCGACCTTCGGGTAGATCTCGCCGAGCGACTTCAGCATGACCTCCATCCGCTCGCTCGCGGACAGCGGCAGCCACTTCAGGCTGTCGTCGCACCACGTGTACGAGAGGCAGATGACGGCGGGCTTGTCCGGGCCGTCGTCGAGGAGGTAGGTGCCGCGCGTCATCCGGTCGGTGAGCGTCATCGACATGACGTCACGGCCGGTCTCCTCGTCCTTGTCCAGCCAGAACGGCCGGTCCACCGGCACGAAGAGCTTGCTCGACTCCATGTAGTGCGTGCGCTCGATCGCCGTCCAGTGGTCGATCGGGAAGAGCGAGTCGTCGCAGGCGACCTTGGAGAGCAGCATCCAGGACTGGGCGGTGAAGATCGCCGCCTTGTAGGTGCGGATGTCGCCGTTCGCGTCCGTCACGGTGATGCCGTTGCCCGCGGTGCGGTTCAGCCGGGTGACGGCCGGGCGCGGGGCGCCGTCGTGCAGGGTCGACAGCGAGGTGCCGTACGCCCAGTGGACGATCTTCTCCGGCTCGCGCTCCCACAGGCGCAGCGGGAGCTGCTGGGAGCCGCCGACGATGCCGCGGTGGTGGTCGTCGGCCTCGGTGTAGACGACCCGCAGGATCTCCAGGATGGAGTTCGGGAAGTCGGTGTCCCAGCCGCCGGTGCCGAAGCCGACCTGGCCGAAGATCTCACGGTGCCGGAAGGACTTGAAGGACTCCGAGTCGCACAGGAAGCCGTAGAAGGTCTGGTTGTCGAGCTTCTCGACGAGCCTCGACCAGATCTCGCGGATGCGCGGGACGTCGCGCTCCCGCATGGCCTGGTTCATGTCGGAGAAGTCGGCGCCGTCCTCCAGGCAGGCGTTCCAGGCGTTCATGACGTCGCGGTAGACCTGCGGGAGGTCGTCGACGGAGGTCGCGTAGTGCGACTCGCCCTTGAGGTCGACGACCGTCGAGGGCGTCGACTCGGCGAGCGGGTTGGGGAACGGACTGGTCTGGAGGCCGACCAGGTCGATGTAGTGCTGGAGGGCGGTGGAGGACGGCGGGAAGCGCATCGCGCCCATCTCGGCGGTCAGCGAGGGGTCGCAGCCCTCGAAGCCGACCGTGCGCAGCCGGCCGCCGATCTCGTCGGCCTCGTACACGACGGGCTTGAGGCCCATCTTCATCAGCTCGTACGCGGCCACGATGCCGGACAGTCCGCCGCCGATCACCGCGATCTCGGTGCCGTGCTCGGTCGCGGGTATCTGCCCGAGGCCCGCGGGGTGCGCGAGGAAGTCGTCGTAGGCGTAGGGGAAGTCCGGGCCGAACATGGTGATCGGCGGCTGCTGCACGTCGGCGTGCTGGACGGCGTTGGGCACGGTGGACGTCATGGGGTACGGACTCCTTGCGCGAAAGCTGATGAGGGGAGGGCGGGGCGGACCGGGCGGGAGATCAGACGAGGGACCCGTAGAGGCCGGGGCGGCGGTCCTTCAGATACGGGTTCGTCTCGCGCGAGTCGGCCAGGAGAACCGGGTCGGCGTCGGCCACGACCAGTTCCTCGCCGCGGCCCGCGCGGACCCGGGCGATGCCGTCGGGACCGGCCAGGGTGGACAGCCCGACGAACTCGAACTCCCCTTCAGGACCGGTGCGGTTGACGTAGGCGACGTACATCTGGTTCTCGAAGGCGCGCACCGGGACGACGGACTCGGCGACGAACTGGAACGGGTGCATCTGCGCGGTCGGCACGAGCAGCAGGTCGGTGCCGGCGAGGGCGTGGGCGCGGACGTTCTCCGGGAACTCGACGTCGTAGCAGATCATGAGGCCGACCCGCAGGCCGTCCAGTTCCGCCTGGACGACGGACTGCTCGCCGGGCGTGAAGTGCTCGTGCTCGAAGCAGCCGAAGAGGTGGGTCTTGCGGTAGTTCGCGAGTCGGTTGCCGTCCGCGGAGATGAGCTGCACGGAGTTGAAGACCGCCGTTGCTCCGTCCGTCTCGGGGGCCTCGCGCTCGGGGTAGCCGTAGGCGACGGCGACGCCGTGCCGGGCGGCGATCTCGGCCACCGCGTCGGCGGAGTCGCCGTCGGCGGGCTCGGCGAGGCGCGCGATGTCGTCGCCGATGGCGTAGCCGGTCAGGAACATCTCCGACGTCACGATCAGCCCGGCGCCCACGGCGGCGGCACGGCCCGCGGCCTCGTCGAGGACCTTGAGGTTCTCGACGACCGAGCCGGGGCGGCCGGAGCTCTGGAGCAGGGCTGTGCGCATGCGGGTTCTCCACCGGTACGAGGGGGTTCGGGGGCCAGTTAGACGGTACGGTCGGCCGGCTCGGGGGGACAAGAAGGACCTGTTGCGCGCCACTGAACGATTCGTTGCGTGCCCCCGGCCCCCGGCGGCGATTCGTTGCGCGCCCCGCCGCGCCCCCCGCGGTCAAGTCCCGAACGTCCCGAACCCCTGGAGACGCAGGTCACAGGTCGCGCAGGCGCTCCACGATCTCGCGCAGCAGGTCCGGGTCGGCCGCGGGCGCGCCGTCCGGCGGCCGGTAGGGCGCCTCGATGCTCAGCAGACCGGCCTCGGCCAGGTCGCCGAGCAGGACGCGTACGACGGTCAGCGGCAGGTCGGCGTCCGCGGCGAGCTCGACGACCGGCCGGGGGCCGCGGCGGGCCAGGTCGAGCAGCGCGGCCGCCGCGTGGTCGACGCCGGGCCGCCCGTCGCCCGTGTCCAGGACCGTGACCCGGGACATCAGATCGATGACGTGCCGGTCCGAGGGCCGGGTCCGGCCCCCGGTGACGGTGTAGGGCCGCACCATCGGCCCGGTCTCGTCCTCGTACCAGTGCTCGTCGGTCACGGCCGGGTCAGCGGCCCGCGGGGTCGGCCGCCGAACGTACGGCCGCGGCCATGTGGCGGCCGACGCGGCGGACGAGCAGTTCCATCTCGTGGGCGAGCTGTCCGACGTCCGTCTGCACCTCGCTGAGCACGGCGAGCCGGCTCCCGTCACCCGCCGGGGTGATGAAGAGGTAGGCGTCGTCGAGCATCACCATGGTCTGGCGGACCCCGCCCGCGGCGAAGCGGTCGCCCACCGAGAGGGCGAGGCTGTGGAAGCCCGAGCAGACCGCGGCGAGGTGTTCGATGTCCCGTCGGCGCATACCGTCGGAGCAGCTCAGCGGCAGGCCGTCGGCGGTGAGCAGCACGGCCTGGCGGACGTGGTCGGTCCTGGCCACGAGATCGTCGAGCAGCCACCCGAGATCGGTGCCGGGCCGGTCGGCGCCGTCCTCGGACCCGGGGGCGGTGCCCGCCGGATCCGGGTGCCGGGCCGCCGCGGTCCGGGCGGGCTGCTCTGGGAGCTGGTCAGGGCGCATCGTCGGCGTCCGTCCCTTCCTCGGTGTCGGTTCGCTGCGCGGGGCCGGACGGCCCGGCGCCGGGCTCGCCGGTCCCCGGCCGGGTGGGCAGGCCCTGGCGGCCCCGGTCGAGGCCGCGCTGGAAGGCTCCGAAGACCGCGCGCATCTCCTCCGGCGTGATCTCGCGTTCCGGTGTCGGGTCGGCCACCGGTGCCGCGGTGCGCAGCTCCGGGGCGAGGGCCCGCTGACGGACCCGGGTGGGCAGCCCGGGCTGTTCCGGATCCGGGTCGTCCGGCGGTACGGAGCCGGCCTCCCGCTCCTCGGACGCTTTGCGCTGCGCCGGGAGGAGCGCGGTGCCGGTGCGCGTGGGAAGCGCCGCCGGAGCCGTGTCCGGCGCCGGACGATCGGTGTCCACGGGTGCGAGCACGCTCTCCGGGAGCAGCACCACGGCCGTCGTACCGCCGTACGGGGAGCGGCACAGCGTGACCTTGATGCCGTGCCGTGCGGCGAGGCGGCCCACCACGTACAGCCCGAGCCGGTCGTGCCGGGTCGGGTCGAAGTCCTCCGGCGTGGTGAGGGTGCGGTGGGCCTCGTCGATCTGGTCGGGCGCGAGGCCGAGGCCGCGGTCGTCGATCTCCAGGACGAACCCGCTCTCGGCCCGCCCGGTGCGCAGGGTGACCTGGGTGCGGGGCGGTGAGAACACCGTGGCGTTCTCGACGAGTTCGGCGATCAGGTGCACGACGTCGGCGACGGCGTCCGCCGCGACGCCCACCTCGGGCATCGGGGGGACCACGACCCGGGTGTACTGCTCGATCTCGCTCACCGCGGAGGACACCACCTCGGCGACGGGCACCGGCCGTCGCCAGCGGCGGCCGGGGGCCGAGCCGGAGAGGATGATGAGGCTTTCCGCGTGGCGCCGCATGCGGGTGGTGAGGTGATCGATCCGGAACAGGTCGTCCAGGACGTCGGGGTCGTCGGTCCGGCGTTCCAGCGTGTCGACGAGCTTGAGCTGGCGGTGGACGAGTGCCTGGTTGCGGCGGGCGATGTTCAGGAGGACCGCGAACAGCCCGCGGCGCAGGGTGGCCTGCTTGACGGCGGCCTCGACGGCGGCGAGCCGGGCGGTGTTGAAGGACCGGCCGACCTGGCCGATCTCGTCGGCCACCGCCTCGACGTCCGCCAGCGGCGGCGCCTCGGCCGCCGCGTCGACCTCCTCACCGGCGCTCAGCCGTCGCATGACCTGCGGCAGTTGCCGATTGGTCAGCAGGTCGGCGGCGTCGCGCAGCGACTCCAGGCGGCGTGAGATGCGCCGGGCTCCGCGTACCGCGAGCCAGAGGGAGAGGGCGACGGCGGCCAGTCCCAGCACGCCGACGATGGCGGCCTTGGTGAGCTCGCGGTAGGCGAAGGCCTTTCCGCGAGCGGCGGAGTTGATCGCGGACTGGGTGCACAGCCGCATGTACCGCTTGACGGCACGGTCGGTGGTGGTGCGCCAGGAGCCGGCGGCGACGGCCTTGCCGGCCCGGCCGGCGCCCGCGCGCAGCAGGGCGTCCTCGTCCCGGGTCAGCTCCTGGTGGAGGTCGTCGCGCTGGAAGGTCTCGAAGAGGGCACGCGAGTCGGCCGGCAGGTCCGGCACATAGGTCTGCTCGAAGACCCGGCGGTCCTCGATGGTCGCGGTGAGGGTGTCGTACTGGCGGTCGGTGAGCGTGCCGGCGGCCCGTGCCCCGGCGACGAGCGCGTCCTCGCGCGACACGAACTCCCGTACCCGCACCAGTTCGACGACGACCTGTGCCTCGCGGGCGAGCTGTCCCGCCTGGAGCGCGGTGAGCGCGGACTCGACGTCGAAGCCCGGTTCGACCAGGGCACTGTATTCGGCCACGGCCCGGTCCCAGGTGACGCGGTGCGCCAGCACCCGGCCGCGCAGCCCCTCCAGGCGGTCGACGGAGTCGAGCATGGTGTCGAGCGACTGCCGCTGATCGCCGGAGAGCAGGCTCCGGTCCCCGTCGCGGACCGCCGCGCGCAGGGCGGTCACGGCGCGGTCGGTGCGGCGTTCCTGGGCCAGCAGGTCGACGCCCGGCTGTGTCCCGTGCCGCGAGCCCAAGTAGGCGGCGGCGAGACGCCTTTCGATCTGGATCTGGCCGACCGCCGTGTCGACCGGGGTGCCGAAGCCGTTGTAGACGTCCTGGAGGCGGACGAGCGCGCGCAGTTCGCCGGTGACCGACACCATGGCGAAACTCCACAGTGTCATGAGGGCGATCACCGGAGCGATCGAGAGCGCCACGATCCGCGAACGGACCGTGGGCGTACGGCCGATGGGCCAGCGCATGGTCTCCCCAGGGCGACAGGACGGTCGGGTGGCCGGGTGACGTGTGGTGACCCATGTGTTACTCGCGGGTAGCGGGCGCGGCTCAAACTAGTCGATGTTGAGCCCGGACCGCAATGGTCCGGACTGACTGAGCGTTCAATGCGCGCTGCACGCCGTCACCGGATCCTCCCGTCAGTCGCCCCTGGGCACGGCGAACACGGTGACCACCGCCGCGTGGTCGGAGGGCCAGTCGTTGCCGGCCACATCCGGCCAGGTCCGCGGGGTTCCGGCGACCACTGTGCGGGAGTCCAGGACGGTCAGGCCCCGGTGCAGGACGAAGTCGATCCGGTCCTGCGGTTCCGGGCGCCCGCTGCCGTCCTCGTGCTCGGTGTGGACGGGCGACCAGGTGTGTCCCGGGTCCCGGACCGGGTCGGGATGGGCCTCCCGGTAGGAGTCGCGCAGGCCCGCCTCCTCGGTGGCCCGTGTCACCGGCCAGGCGACGTCCGGCCAGTCCAGGTGCGAGGGCACGTTGAAGTCGCCGGTCAGGACGACCGGCACGGACGCCTCGGAGGTGTCGGCGATCCGCCGCAGGATCTCCCGCATCCGGGCGAGCCGGCCGCTCTCGTGCGCGATCAGTCCGGCCGCCGGAAGGCCGTCGAAGCGGGCCTCGTAGGGGCCGTAGGGGGCGCAGTCGAGATGGACGCTCCAGACGTCCACCCGCTGCCCGCCGTCCAGCTCGATCCGGACTCCGGCTCCCCCGTAGAAGCCGACGTCCGGGTCGCCGAGCGCGGCGGTGATCGGGTGGCGGCTGATGACGCCGAGGTTGTCGCCGGCCCGGTGGTGGTACCAGCCCAGGGCTTCGGCGAGTTCCCGGGCCGCGTCCCCGTACGTCTCCTGGAGGCCGACCACGTCCGCCCCGGTCTCCGTGATGACCTTGAGCTGCTTCTCGCGGTACCCGTCGACCTCGGTGCCGCCGAGCCAGAGGTTCCAGCTCATCACCCGCAGGCCGCCGGGGGCGACCATGGCCCGCAGCCGGGCCGGGGAGACCTCCTCCAGGCTGCCGAGCACCGTGCGGCCGGCGGCGGGCGCGATCGGCGCGAGGGACGGCACCGCGAGGACGGCACAGCCCGCCGACTCGGCCGAGGTGACGCCGGTCTGGGTGTCCTCGACGGCGACACAGGCGGCGGGGTCGACCCCGAGGGCGCGGCAGGCGGCGAGGTAGGGGTCGGGGGCGGGCTTGGTGCGCCCGGTGTCGTCGGCGGTGACGGAGACGGCGAAGCGTCCGGCGCCGAGCGCCTCCAGCACGGTGTCGGCGACCGCCCGCGGGGAGGCGGTCACCAGAGCCGTGGGCACGCCCTCACGGGCGAGCGCGTCGAGCAGTTCCCTCGCTCCGGGGCGCGGCACGACGCCCGTACGGACCCGGTCCGCGAACTGCCGGTGCAGCTCGGCGGCGGTCTCCTCCCCCGATGCGCCGGTGACCCCGGCCAGCCATGCGGCGGTGTGCTCGACGGGCCGTCCGAGGACGTGCGGCTGATCGGCCCCCGTCAGGACGTACCCGAGCGCGCCGGCCACCTCCTCCACCGCCTCCCACCAGAGCCGCTCGGTGTCCACGAGCGTGCCGTCCATGTCGAAGAGAACGGCTTGGAGGGAAGGCCGGACGGTGGTGCGGTGGGTCACGGTGATCTCTTTCTCGGGTGGGGGATCGAGCTCGGGCCTGCGGATCCATCAGCCGGTGGGGGCAATCTCAGCCCCTCCGGCAGCTTCCTCAGGCGCGGGGCAGCCGGCCCCTCCGGCCACTTTCGCGGACGCGGGGCAGAGTTCAGCCCATCCGGCGTTCGAGGAGCGGGGTCTGGGGCGGAGCCCCGGGATGGGACGGGTAGGGGCGGAGGGCGCGATCGTCGGTCGTGGGGCGGCGGAGCCCCGAACGGGCACCCTCGGTTCGGGCGGCGCCGGACGCCTCGGTCAGGTCGCGCCTCGGTCCGGACGCGTCTCAGTCGCGACGGGCGGCGACCAGAACGGGCCGGTCCGGGAGGGTGACGGTCACGGCTGCGCCCGCCACGAGCGCCGTGGCCTCGTGCGTGGGCAGATCGGCCTTGACCTCGGTGCCGTCGGCGAGCCGCACGGTCACCCGGGTGGCAGCGCCGAGGAACGCGGTGGCGACGACCCGGGCGTCACCCGAGGCGTCCGCGCCCACCCGGACCGCCTCCGGCCGCACCAGCACGTCCACCGACCCCGGGGCGGGCGCGTCCCCGTCCACCGGCAGCCTCCGGCCGAGGACGTCGACCCCGTCGCCGCCGAGAGTCCCGGGTATCCGGCTCATCGTGCCAACGAACTCGGCGACGAAGGCGGTGGCGGGACGCCCGTACAGCTCGGCGGGCGAAGCGCACTGCTCCAGCCGTCCGGCCCGCATCACCGCGACCCGGTCCGCCATGGACAGCGCCTCCTCCTGATCGTGGGTCACGAACAGGGTGGTGATGCCGAGTTCGAGCTGGAGCCGGCGGATCTCCTCGCGCAGCGACAGCCGCACCTTGGCGTCCAGCGCCGACAGCGGCTCGTCGAGCAGCAGGACGCGCGGCCGCAGGGCGAGCGCGCGGGCCAGCGCGACCCGCTGCTGCTGGCCGCCGGAGAGCTGGTGCGGGAACCGCTCGCCCTTGTCCCCGAGGCCCACGAGATCGAGCAACTCGGCTGCGCGGGAACGCCGTTCGGCCGTACGCACCTTGCGCATCCGCAGTCCGAAGGCCACGTTGTCCAGCGCGCTCAGATGCGGGAAGAGGCTGTACGACTGGAAGACCATCCCGGCGTCACGGCGGTGCGCCGGCACCCGGGTGATGTCCTCGCCGTCGACCAGCACCTCACCGGAGTCGGGGTGTTCGAAGCCGGCGAGCATGCGCAGCGCGGTGGTCTTGCCGCAGCCGGAGGGGCCGAGCAGGGCGAGCAGTTCACCGGGCCGGACGGTGAGGTCGAGGCCGTCGAGAGCGACGGTCTGACCGAACTCTCGCCTGAGTCCGCGGAATTCGACGGTGGCGGCCTTGTCGAGCGTGGCGACGGTCATGTTCATCCCCGGGAGGCGGAAGCGGTACGGGAGCGGCCGCCGAGGACGGCGAGCGCGAGAAGGAGTGCCCAGGTGAGGAACAGGCTGAGCACGGAGACGGCGACGGACATCTGGGCCTGCGAGCCGCCGACGCTGTAGATCCACACGGCGAAGGGCTGGTAGCCGAGCAGGTTGGCGACCGTGAACTCACCGAGCACCAGGGCCAGGGTGAGGAAGGAGGCGTTGAGCAGCGCGCCGCGCAGATTGGGCAGCACCGCCCGCACGAGCGCCCGCGGCATGCTCGCCCCGCAGCTCCGGGCGGCCTCGACGAGGGTGCGCACGTCGACGGCGCGCAGGCCCGCGTCCAGGGCCCGGTACACGAACGGCAGCGCCATCACGACGTACGCGAGGACGAGGACGACGGGGAAGCCCGGGTCCTGGATCGCCACGAAGGTCTGGAACAGCGGGGTCCGCGAGAGGTGTTCGGGCCCCCACTTGAGGACGGTGGAGATACCGGCGACGAACGCGATCGGCGGCACGACGAGCGGCAGTTGGCACACCACCTCGACGACGGGCCGCAGCCGGGGCGAGCCGAGCCGCAGCGCGACCGTGGCGGGCACCATCAGGAGCAGCACCACGACGATGGTCGCGGCGGCGAGTTCCAGCGAGAGCAGCAGGCTGGACACGAAGCCGTCGGCGGACACGATCGAGGTGTAGGCGTCCAGGCCGACGCCCCGTCCCGGCACGTCGACCGTGAAGACCACGGACGCGGCCAGGGGCACCAGGAAGTACAGCGCGGCGAGGGCGAGGACCACCCGGCGCCACGGGTTCAGGCGAGCCATCGCGCGCTCCGTCGTTGCAGGGGCAGGTACGCGGCCATGACCAGACCCGCGATGAGGACCATGTCGAGGCTCAGGGCGAGCGCCACGTTCTCCTGGCCGACCAGCACGTTGCCGGAGATGGCGTCGGCGATCTGCAGCGTGACCAGCGGCACCGCGCTGCCCACCATGGCGGCGGCCGTGGCGTAGGCGGCGAAGGCGCTGCCGAAGAGGAGCACGAACCCGCCGAGGAGCGAGGGCGCGAGGACGGGCAGGGCCACATGCCGCCAGTACTGCGCCGAGGTCGCGCCGTTGTTCCGCGCCGCCTCGCGCCACTGGGAGCGCAGGCCGTCGAGGGCGGGTGTGATGGTGAGGACCATGAGCGGGATCAGGAAGTACAGGTAGACGACGACCAGGCCCCAGAAGCTGTAGAGGTTCCAGCCATGTTCGGAGAGGTGCAGACGGCTCGTGAGCACACCGGAGTTGCCGAGGGTGGCGACGAAGGCGAAGGCCAGCGGGACGCCGCCGAAGTTGGCGAGGACCCCCGAGGCGGTGAGCACGGCCTCACGCAGCGCGCGGGAGCGGGAGGTCACCACGGCCTGCGCGAGCGGCAGTCCGAGGACGGTCGCCAGTCCGGCGGAGAGGGCGGACAGCTTGACGCTGCCCACGAGCGCGGTCAGGTAGGCGCCCTGGACGGAGCCGGTCAGGTTGGCCGTGGTGTACGAAGTGGCGCCGGTGGCCTGGTCCTTGACGGTGAAGGCGCCGTTCAGCATGGCGAGCGCGGGGACACCGAAGGAGATCGCCACGAAGGCGAGCAGCGGGAGGACGGCGAGCGGGCCGGTGGCGCGGCGGCGCCGCCGCTGCGCGGGGGCAGCGGCGGGCGCCACGTCGGCCGGGGCCTCGGTGAGAGCGGTGGTCATCCGGAGACGGCCTT
The DNA here is from genome assembly GCF_044763015.1 of Streptomyces sp. NPDC096324. Lineage (NCBI taxonomy): Bacteria > Bacillati > Actinomycetota > Actinomycetes > Kitasatosporales > Streptomycetaceae > Streptomyces > Streptomyces sp. NPDC096324. Next base: position 97,882 of record NZ_JBIWFK010000009.1, read on the forward strand.
GCCCCAGCCCTGGGCGAGCACGGTCTTGGCCTTGCTCTGCTGGGCCTCGGTCGGGAAGCTCGGGGTGCCCGAGACCGCGGGAAGCTTGGCCGCGGCGGTCTTGTCGAGCGTGCCGGCCTTCTCCATCGCGGCCATCAGGGCCGGGCGGGCGTATCCCTTGAGCCACAGGTTCTGGCCCTCGGCGCTGTAGAGGTACTCCTGCCACAGGCGGGCGGCGGCCGGGTGCGGGGCGTCCTTGTTGATGGCCTGGGAGTAGTACTGGGAGAACTGGCCGTCGGCGGGGACCGACACCTTCCAGTCGAGGCCCTTGGCCTTGAACTCGTCGGCGTATCCGGCGTTCAGGTAGTCCCAGTCGATGCTGATGGGCGTCTCGCCCTTCTCGACGGTGGCCGGGGTCGACTCGACGGGCGTGTAGTTGCCGTTCTTCTTGAGCTCGGCGAAGAAGTCGAGGCCGGGCTGGATGTCGTCGAAGGAGCCGCCGTTGGCCAGCGCGGCCGCGTACACGCCGCCGAACGCCGAACCGGACTTGGTGGGGTTGCCGTTGAGCGCGACCTGGCCCTTGTACTGCGGCTTGAGCAGGTCCTTGAAGGTCGTCGGGCACTCCTTGACCTTCTTGGCGTCGCAGCCGATGGAGATGTAGCCGCCGTAGTCGTTGAACCAGCGGCCCGCGGTGTCCTTCTGGCCCTCGGGGAGGTCGGCGAAGCCGGCCACCTTGTACGGGGCGAGCAGGCCCTGCTGGGCCGCGCTCAGCGCGAAGGAGCTGCCGAGGTCGAGGACGTCGGGGGTGCGGTCCTGGCCCTTGCGCGAGGTGACGGCGTTGATCTCGTCCTGGCTGGAGCCGTCGGGGCTCTCGACCTGGATCTTGATGCCGTACTTCTTGGTGAAGCCGTCGATGAGAGCGCCGTAGTTGGCCCAGTCGCGGGGAAGGGCGATCGCGTGCAGCGTGCCTTCCTTCTTCGCGGCCTTGGTGAGGGCGTCGAGACCGCCGAGGTCCGCGGCGGAGGTCGCGGTGGCCGCGCTCTTGCCGTCGGCGGTGGTCGCCTTGTCGTCGGGAGCGGCGCCGCAGGCGCTCAGGGTGAGCGCGGCGGCGACGGCGAGGCCGCCGGTGAGGAGGGCGGTCCTCGGCAGGAACACGGTCACGGTCTCTCCAGGGTGACGCACGAGGGTGGGATGAGCGGAGAACTTGTCTGAACAAGTTGGCCTCAGTAGGCCCGCCGTTGGTGTCCTGTTCGTGAACGTCGGTGAAACCACAAGCCCCTATTCCCTGCACAATTCCAGCCGGCACGGAGCAGCGTCCGATGTCGATTAGGCTGATCAGGCTGTGCACAGCGGTTGAACCAGAGGGGAAGAATGACGGCGCGACACGAGGAGATCGCCGAGGAGCTGCGGCGGGCGATCGACCGCGAGGAGTACACCGTGGGCAGCCTGCTGCCGGCGGAGACGGACCTCGCGGCCCACTACGGCGTCTCGCGCGGCACGGTCCGCCAGGCCGTCGCGGCCCTGACCGCCGAGGGGCTCATCGGGTCCCGCCAGGGCGCCCGGCGCGTGGTCCTCGCCGGCCGTCGCAGCCAGAGCTTCGCCGAACTGCGCAGCTTCGCCCAGTGGGCGCGGGCGATGGGGCGCGAGGCGACCGGCCACGTGGTGGCGCAGGAGTACCGCCCGGCGACGGCGGAGGACGCCGTACGCCTCCAACTCCGGGAAAGGACGACGGTGTTGCACGTGCTGCGGGTTCGCGGCCTGGACGGCGAACCGGTGCTGCTGGAGCGCACGGTGTACGCGGACTGGATCTCCCCCGCCGTCGCGGTGATCGAACCCGACTGCCCCTCCGTCACCCAGCGGCTCCTCGAGGACACCGGTCTGGTCTTCGCGTACGGCGAGCACGTCATCGACGCCGTCGCGGCGAGCGCCCAGGACGCCGACCTCCTCGGCGTCCGCCGCACCAGCCCCCTGCTGCGTGTCCGCCGGGTCACCACCACGCGCGAGGGCCGCCCGGTGGAATGGTCCGACGACCGCTACCGCTCGGACGCGGTGAGCTTCAGCGTCCACAACTCGATCGGCAACAACGCCCTGGCGAGAAAGACGGCGGAATGACCAACGCCGGCCAGGGGAGCGCCCGTAAGGGGCGCGGGGAACTGCGCGCCCGGCCACACACCGCCCGCGCCCGCCGACGGCGAGAACCCCACCCCCGGCGGGCGTAAGAGCAGTTGTGGGGACGCCGACTACGTAGGTGACCCCGAGGAGAACCTCCGCAGGAGCGGCGACAGCACCAGAACGGACTTCGTCCGTTCCACGAACGGCTCCCCCGCGATCCGTTCGAGCACCCGCTCGAAGTGCCGCATGTCGGAGGCGAACACCTGGACCACCGCGTCCGCCTCCCCGGTGACGGTGGAGGCGGCCACGACCTCCTGATACCGCTCCAGACCCCGCTGGATGGTCTCGGGAGAGGTGTTCCGGCGGCAGTAGATCTCGACGAACCCCTCGGTCTCCCAGCCGAGCGCCGCCGGGTCCACCCGTACGGTGAACCCGGTGATGGCCCCGGTGGCCCGCAGCCGGTCGACCCGCCGCTTCACGGCGGGCGCGGACAGGCCGACCAGTTGCCCGATGTCCGCGTAGGAGCGGCGGGCGTCCTCGGCGAGGGCGTGCACGATGCGTTCGTCGAGATCGTTCAGCACTGCGGGTGGTTCACTTTTCTGCGAGGGGTTCCCGAGAGGGTTCCTGCGACGGGTTCTACGGCTGCTCGGCGACGGCTTCCGCGGTCGCCATCCGGGACTTGCGATAGCCGTAACTGAAGTAGAACACGAGCCCCACGGCCATCCAGACGCCGAAGACCACCCAGGTGACGGCCGAGAGGCTGGCCATCATCCACACGCACAGCAGGAAGCCGATCGCCGGCAGCACCGGCGCGAGCGGAACCCGGAAAGTACGGCGCATCGCCGGGCGCGTCCGGCGCAGCACCACGACGGCGACGTTGACGAGCGCGAACGCGAACAGCGTGCCGATGCTGGTGGCGTCGGCGAGCTGGCCGAGCGGGATCGCGGCGGCGAGGACACCGCAGAACAGCGAGACGATGACCGTGTTGGCGCGGGGCGTGCCGGTCTTCGGGTGGACGCGGGCGAACACCTTGGGCACCAGACCGTCCCGGGCCATCGCGAACAGGATGCGCGTCTGGCCGTAGAGCACGGTCAGCACGACACTGGCGATGGCGATGACGGCGCAGGCCGCCAGCAGCGTGCCCCAGAAGGTCTGCCCTGTGACGTCCTTCATGATCTCGGCGAGCGCGGCCTCCGAGTCGCCGAACTGCCGCCAGGGCTTCGCTCCGACGGCGACGGCGGCGACGAGGACGTACAGCGCGGTCACGATGACCAGCGAGAGCATGATCGCGCGCGGCAGGTCGCGCTGCGGGTCCTTGGCCTCCTCGCCGGCGGTGGAGGCGGCGTCGAAGCCGATGTAGGAGAAGAACAGGGTGGCACCGGCGGCGCTGACGCCCGCCATGCCGAGCGGCATGAAGTGCTCGTAGTTGCCGGAGCGCAGACCCTGGACGCCGATCGCGCAGAACAGCACCAGCGCGGCGATCTTCACGGCCACCATGATGGTGTTGGCGCGCGCCGACTCGCGGGCTCCGCCGAGCAGGAACGCCATCGCGAGCAGGACGACGATCAGCGCGGGCAGGTTGAACAGGCCGCCGTCACCGGGCGGCGCGGAGAGCGCGTCCGGAATGGTGACGCCGATGGTGCCGTCGAGCAGCTCGTTCAGGTACTCGCCCCAGCCGACCGCGACGGCCGCGACCGAGACGCCGTACTCCAGGACCAGACACCAGCCGCAGATCCAGGCGATCAGCTCGCCCATCGTCGCGTACGTGTACGAGTACGAGGATCCGGCGACCGGGATGGTGCCGGCGAGTTCCGCGTAGGAGAGGGCGGAGAAGAGGGCGGTGAGACCGGCGATCACGAAGGACACGGTGACCGCGGGACCGGCCTTGGGGACGGCCTCGCCGAGGACCACGAAGATGCCGGTGCCGAGCGTGGCACCGATGCTGATCATGGTGAGCTGCCACAGGCCGAGGGAGCGCCGCAGCGAGCCGCCCTCGCCGTGTCCGCCCTCCTGCACCAGGCGTTCCACCGGCTTGCGGCGCATGAGACGTGCGCCGAGACCCGCGGCGGGCGGGGCGGACGTGGGTGGGGACTGCGGGGGTGCGCCTTGATCGAGCACGCGCTGGCTCCTTCGTCGCTGCCGGTCGAAGAGGACGGGAACCGGCGGCACCCCTGACAGCCGGGACCCGCCGAGCGGGGTCCCCGCCACGCCTGTGTACAGCGCTCGACCCTATGAGTTCGGGCTTCACGGGCGTAATGCAGCAACCTTGCGCATCTCCGCAAGATCGTTGCGTTCATCCCATCCCGGCGCGTGTTCGTTGCGCGGGCCTTCGGGATGGTTGCGCGAGGCGACTTCCGGCCGGTCGGGGGAGCCCTCCCACGCGTACGGCCCCCGCTCCCGGCAGGGGAACGGGGGCCGTACGGGACGGGCGGAGGATCAGCTCCAGCTCGCGTGCAGCGGCTTGCCCTCGGCGTAGCCGGCGGCGCTCTGGATGCCCACGATCGCGTTCTGCGCGAACTCCTCGAGGGAGTTGGCGCCCGCGTAGGTGCAGGACGAACGGACGCCCGCGATGATCGAGTCGATCAGGTCCTCGACGCCCGGACGGGACGGGTCGAGGAACATCCGCGAGGTGGAGATGCCCTCCTCGAACAGCGCCTTGCGGGCCCGGTCGTACGCGGACTCCTCGCTGGTGCGGTTCTTGACGGCCCGCGCGGACGCCATGCCGAACGACTCCTTGTACAGGCGTCCGCTGGCGTCCTGGTGAAGGTCGCCCGGGGACTCGTACGTGCCGGCGAACCACGAGCCGACCATGACGTTGGACGCGCCGGCGGCCAGCGCCATCGCGACGTCGCGGGGGTGGCGGACACCGCCGTCGGCCCACACGTGCTTGCCGTACTTCTTCGCCTCGGCGGCGCACTCCAGGACGGCGGAGAACTGCGGCCGGCCGACGCCGGTCATCATGCGGGTGGTGCACATGGCACCGGGGCCCACGCCGACCTTGATGATGTCGGCGCCCGCGTCGATCAGGTCCTTGACGCCCTCGGCGGCGACGATGTTGCCCGCGACGATCGGCACCTCGGGGTCCAGCGCGCGCACGGTCCTGACGGCGCTGATCATCGACTCCTGGTGGCCGTGCGCCGTGTCGATGACGAGCGTGTCGACGCCCGCGTCCAGCAGCTGCTTGGCCTTGCCCTCCACGTCGCCGTTGATGCCGACGGCGGCGGCGATGCGGAGCCTGCCGTTCGCGTCGGTGGCCGGGGCGTACAGCGTGGCGCGCAGGGCGCCCTTGCGGGTCAGGATGCCGGCCAGCTTGCCGTCCGCGTCCACCGCGGGGGCGTAGCGGCGGTTGGCGGCGTCGAGCCGGTTGAACGCCTCACGCGGCTCGATGTCCGCGTCGAGGAGCAGCAGGTCCTTGGACATGACCTCGGAGAGCTGGCTGAAGCGGTCCACACCGGTGAGGTCGGCGTCGGTCACCACACCGACGGGGCGGCCGTCCTCGTCGACGACGACGCCCGCGTTGTGCGCGCGCTTGGGCAGCAGCGCCAGCGCGTCGGCGACGGTCTGGTGGGGTGCGAGGACGATCGGGGTGTCGAGCACCAGGTGGCGTCCCTTGACCCAGGAGACGACCTCGGTGATGACGTCGATCGGAATGTCCTGCGGAATGACGACAAGGCCACCGCGGCGGGCGACGGTCTCGGCCATCCGGCGGCCGGCGATCGCCGTCATGTTGGCGACGACGAGCGGGATGGTGGTGCCGGTCCCGTCCGGGGAGGCGAGGTCCACCGCCTGACGCGAGCCGACGGCCGAACGGCTGGGCACCATGAAGACGTCGTCGTACGTCAGGTCGTACGGGGGCTGGATGTCGTTGAGGAAACGCACGTGCTGCACATCCCAGTCGATCAGAGGTGGCCCCCGGACAGGTCAGCCAGGGGGAAGAGCACGTACTTCATTGTCCCATGCCGACCGGTGCGAGGTCCCCGGGCGGATCATCCAGGCTGGTCAGAGGGCAGTTGGTCGGATCCTCCAAGGGAGAGGACGACCGAGAGCGCCGCGTCGGCGTCCTGGTAGTAGCCGGAGGCCGTCGCCAGCACCGCCTGCGCGGTCTCCCACTCCTCGGGCCGTGCCCTGGCGTAGGGACGCCAGCCGGTCACCACGATGAGTCTGCCCGGACTGGCCGGTCCCCAGTCGGGGTCGCCCAGGAGGTCGCCGAGCGCGTCCCAGTTCCCTCCGAACCACTCCGGCAGGTCGAGGGCGCGGACACAGCGCGCCATGAAGGCGCCCTTGTCGAGCACCCCGGTGAGATCGAGTTCGGTGACCTGCCACCCGGCCGAACGGCACACCACCGCGAGCGGACCGTGCGTCATCTCAGTACCGCCTTGAACGAGTTGTAGTGATCGTCGGTGTAGAAGATCTCCCCGCCCCGCCCGGTGACGATGCGCCGGGCACCCCGGTCGTTCTCCCCCGGGGTCGGCACCGTGTACTCGCGGTAGTAGCCCCGGGCGTGCCCGGGCAGCTCGCGTTCGAAGTTGCCGAAGACGGTGCCGTCCTTGGCGTACGGGAAAGGGCCGCCCCGGTCAATGAGGGCGAGGGTCGACCGTGCCTCGGCGGGCAGCGCGGCCACGGAGACGGTCGGCAGACCGCCCGCCCAGGACGGGGCCGGCCCGTAGCGGCTCACGGCGGTGGCCGCGGAGTCGCCTGGACCGGCCCCGCCCGTCGCCGAGCAGCCCGTCAGTAGGACGGTCAGACAGACCAGCAGTCCCGCGAACAGGCGGACCGTGAACGCCCGAGGGGGCGGCCGTGGCAGCATGACGTCGATGCTGCCACGGCCGCCCCCTCGGGGCGCGCTTCACGTGCCGTCGTCAGGACCCGTCCGGGTCCGCCCGGTTCAGCGCCGGACGCGGGGCCGGGCCCGCCGTCATCAGCGCGTCCGCGGCGGCGGTGTCCGTGACCAGGCTGGTGACCAGCCCGGACCGCAGCACCGCGTCGATGGCGGCCGCCTTGCGGTGTCCGCCCGCTATGGCGACGACCTCGGGGATACGGCGCAGCCGGTCGGCCTCGACCGTGATGCAGCGTTCGCCCAGGTCGCGCCCGACCCGGCGGCCTTCGGCGTCGAAGAGGTGCGCGGACATCTCGGCGGCGACGCCGAGCGAGGCGTAGTGCGCGCGCTCCTCGTCGCTGAGCATGTCGTGCACCGTGGAGATGCCGGGCTCCCAGGAGCCGATGGACACGCAGGCGACCGTCACCTTGTCGAAGTACTCGAAGGCGCGGGCGATCCCCGTCTGGTTGCGCAGCGCCGCCGCGGTGGCCGCGTCGGGCAGCAGCATCGGCGCGTAGATGGGGTGGGCGTCGCCGCCCGACACCTGCGCGGCACGCCGTACGGCCTCGACGGAGCCGCGCTCGGCGGTCCCGGCGTCGTACACACCCGTGAGCTGCACCACCGTGCACGGCGGGAGCCGGTCCAGCGCCGCCGCCATGTGGATCGTGGAGCGGCCCCAGGCGAGACCCAGCACATCGCCCTCGTTGACGAGCTCGCCGAGCAGGTCGGCGGCCACCTCGCCGAGGTTCTCCGGGTCGGGCGACTCCTCGGCCTCGGCCGGGGACTCGACGACGACGGCGTGCCGCAGGCCGTAGCGGGCACGCAGCGCGTCCGAGCGCTCCGCGTCGAGCTCGGCGGGGACGCGGATCTCGATCCTCACGAGATCCCGTTCGAGAGCGGTCTCCAGGACCCGGGCCACCTTGAAGCGGCTGACGCCGAACTCCTCGGCGATCTGGATCTTGGACTTGCCCTCGAGGTAGAAGCGGCGGGCCATGGCCGCCGCCTGGACCAGCTCAGCGGGTCCCATCCGCATGGCTGACCGGCCCGCCGACATACCCGACACGGCGATCTCCTCACTTCTGTTCACACTCTGGATTCGCCGTTCATCCTTGCAGATCCGGCGCACTTGATCCGCCCTGATGGGCGGCGTTCACGTTCCCTTGGCTCAGTGGCCGCACGCCCAGGACGCACGGGCCGTCGCCTCCTCCGCCTGGGTGCGCAGTGCACGTACCGCCTGGGCGGGGTCCGCCGCCCCGTACACCGCCGAACCGGCGACGAACACGTCGGCGCCCGCCTCGGCGCACCGCTCGATGGTCGAGGCCGAGACACCGCCGTCGACCTGGAGCCACAGTTCCAGGCCGTGCTTGCTGATCAACTCGCGCGTGCGGCGGATCTTGGGGAGCATGATGTCAAGAAAAGCCTGGCCCCCGAATCCGGGCTCGACGGTCATGATCAGCAGCATGTCGAGCTCGGGCAGCAGATCCTCGTACGGCTCGATGGGGGTCGCCGGCTTGAGCGCCATGGAGGCGCGGGCCCCCTTGGCCCGGATCTCCCGTGCGAGCCGGACGGGCGCGGCGGCCGCCTCCACGTGGAAGGTGACGGAGCCGGCACCGGCTTCGACGTACTGGGGCGCCCACCGATCGGCGTCCTCGATCATCAGATGGCAGTCCAGCGGCGTGTCCGTCGCACGGGCCAAGGACTCTACGACCGGTACCCCGAGGGTGAGGTTCGGTACGAAATGGTTGTCCATGACGTCGACATGGAGCCAGTCCGCGCCTTCGACCGCCCTTGCCTCCTCGGCAAGACGGGCGAAGTCGGCGGACAGGATGCTGGGGTTGATCTGCGCGGCCATGCCCCAAGACTGCCATGCCCCGGGCCCGTTGCCCGCCTCGGTCCGGACCTGGATCGGCCGACGGCTGCCCCACGACGGTCCGCCGTGCCATCCTGGACGGCCCAGCGACGCTGCGTCCGGTCTCGGGGGTGGGCATGAAGCGGCTCGACGTCTGGAAGCACGCGGCCATCAAAGGCGTGTGCGGACGGCGCTCCAAGTGGCTGGTCCTGGGCCTGTGGCTGCTGATTCTCCTCTTCGTGGCACCCCTCGGAACGAAGCTCAGCGACGCCCAGGACAACGACGCCCAGTCCTGGCTGCCGGGCTCGGCCGAATCCACCCAGGTCCTCGACATCTCGAACGGGTTCCGGCCCGAGCAGATCCCCGCGGTCGTCGTCTACGCGCGCCCGGACGGCCTGACGGCGCAGGACCGGCGGCAGATCTCCGAGGACGTCCGGCAGCTCAAGACACTGCGGGACCACGGCATCCGCGGCGCCGAGACCCGGGGACCGGTCTTCGACCGGCAGCCGGATCCCCGCGCGGCGCAGATCTACGTCCCCATCACCATGGACGCGGCCGGCTGGCAACGGATCGCCCCCGCCGTCTCCTCCATCCGTGACCAGGTGGGCAAGGGCGGCGACGGGCTCTCGGTGCACATCACCGGGCCCGGCGGCACGGCCGCCGACTCCTCCAAGGCCTTCGAGGGCATCGACTCGACGCTGCTCTTCGCCGCGATGGCCGTCGTCATCGTGATGCTGCTGATCACCTTCCGCAGCCCGACCCTGCTGTTCGTCCCGCTGCTCGGCGTGGTCGTCGCGCTGTTCACGGCCCAGGCGCTGATCTATCTGCTGGCGAAACACGCCGGTCTGACCGTCAACGGCCAGAGCGCGGGCATTCTCACCGTGCTGGTGTTCGGCGCGGGGACCGACTACGCCCTGCTGCTGGTCGCCCGCTACCGCGAGGAACTGCGCCGTCACGAGGACCGGCACGAGGCGATGGCCCTCGCCATGAACCGGGCCGGTCCCGCCATCCTCGCCTCGGGCGCGACCGTCGTCCTGAGCATGCTGGTGCTCCTGGTCGCCGAGATGAACTCGACGCGGGGTCTCGGACCGGTCGCGGCGATCGGTGTGGCGGTGGCGCTGCTCGCCATGCTCACGCTCTTCCCCGCCCTGCTGCTCGTCTTCGGCCGCTGGATCTTCTGGCCGGCCGTCCCGCACCTCGGCTCGGCCGATCCGACCAGGAGCGGCGTCTGGGCGCGCATGGGCGGGCGGATCGCCCGCCGCCCCCGGACGTTCTGGGTGGCCACGGCGCTGGCCCTCGGGCTGCTGTCCCTCGGCCTCATCCAGCTCCGCGCCGCGGGCATCCCCAACGCCGACCAGTTCACCGGGAAACCGGACTCGATCGTCGGCCAGGAGGTGTCGGCGCGCTACTTCCCCGCGGGCGACGGGGATCCGCTGGTCATCGTGTCCAACACGGCTCAGGGCAGACAGGTCGGCGAGACCGTGGCGGCGGACCCGGGCGTGGTGACGTCGAGCATCGGGGTGCCACCGGGCACCGCGCCCGTGCACGACGGCAGAGTGCTGTTCGAGGCGACGACCCGCGCCCCCGCCGACAGCACGGCGGCGAAGGACACCGTGGAGCGGGTCCGCGACGCGGTGCACGCCGTGCCGGGTGCCGACGCGAAGGTGGGCGGCGGCTCGGCGGCCCTGCTGGACATGGAGAACGCCCAGACGCACGACAACTATCTGGTCATTCCGCTCGTCCTGGTGGTGGTCCTGCTGGTCCTGAGCGTCCTGCTGCGCGCGCTGATCGCCCCGCTCCTGCTGATCGGGACCGTGGTGCTGTCGCTGGCGACCGCGCTCGGTGTGAGCGCGCTGGCCTTCCGGCACGTCTTCGACTACGCGGGCGAGGACGTGGCCTTCCCGCTGTTCGTCTTCGTGTTCCTGGTGGCGCTCGGCATCGACTACAACATCTTCCTGACCACCCGGATCCGCGAGGAGGCGATCCGTCACGGCACCCGGCAGGGCGTGGTGACGGGCCTGGCCACCACCGGGGCGGTGATCACCTCGGCCGGTCTGGTCCTGGCGGGCACGTTCGCGGCACTGGGCACCCTGCCGATCGTCGGGTTCGCGGAGATCGGCTTCGCGGTCGCGCTCGGCGTGCTCCTGGACACCTTCGTGGTGCGCTCGGTGCTGGTCACCGCGCTCTTCCTCGACGTCGGCCCGAAGGTGTGGTGGCCCGCCCGGCTCGCGCACGAGGACGGGGGCTCCCGGGCCGGGGAGGCACCGGAGCCGGCCGGGTCCGGGGAACTCGCGGGGTCCCCGGAGCCCGCCGCCGGAACCCAGGACGCCGGGGACGCGGGCGACGCCACGAGACCGGCCCGGCCGCCCGACTGACGGGCCGGGGCGGACCGTCCAGCCCGGCGGAGGCGGCGGGTCAGGCCGTTCGGCGGATCAGGGCCAGGTACATCGCGTCCGTCCCGTGCAGGTGCGGCCAGAGCTGGACGTCCGGGCCGTCCCCGAGCGCCGGTACGCCGGGCAGCAGCGGGCGGGCGTCGAGCAGTTCGGCGGAGCCGTCCTCGAAGTGCTTGAGGACGTCGTCGACGACCGCGCGGGTCTCGGCGAGGTGCGGCGAGCAGGTCGCGTAGCCGACAACACCGCCGACCCGGACCGACGCGAGCGCCGTGCGCAGCAGTCCCCGCTGGAGCGGTCCGAAGCCGTCGAGGTCCTCGGGGCGGCGCCGCCAGCGGGCCTCGGGACGGCGGCGCAGCGCGCCCAGGCCGGTGCAGGGCACGTCCATGAGCACCCGGTCGAACGTGCCGGGCCGCCACGGCGGACGGGTGCCGTCGGCGGCGATGACCTGGTAGGGGCCCGGGTTCCCGTCGAGTGCCTTGGCGACGAGGCCCGCGCGGTGCGGCTGCTTCTCGGAGGCGAGCAGCGTCGCCCCCCGCCCTGCGGCCAGGCCGGCCAGCATCGCGGCCTTGCCGCCGGGTCCGGCGCAGCCGTCCAGCCAGACCCGGTCGGGCCCGTCGAGCGGCGCGTTCGCCAGGGCGATCGCCACGAGCTGGCTGCCCTCGTCCTGGACGCCCGCGCGGCCCTCCCGTACGGCGTCGATGGCGCCCGGCTCGCCGCCCTCGGTGAGCCGCACGGCGTACGGTGACCAGCGCCCGGGAAGCCCCGAGTCCTCGTCGAGGGCGTCGAGCAGTTCGTCGGCGGTGGAGCGTCCGGGCCGGGCGACGAGGGTCACCTCGGGCCGTTCGTTGTCGGCCTCCAGCAGGTCCTCGATACCGGCCCGGCCACCGCCCAGCGAGTCCCAGAGCGCCGAGACGACCCAGCGCGGGTGCGAGTGCACGACGGCGAGGTGCTCCTCGGGGTCCTCGTCGTAGGGCGGCGCGACCTGTTCCAGCCAGGCGTCGAGGTCCTGCCGCGCGACCTTGCGCAGCACGGCGTTCACGAACTTGGCCCGCCCGTCGCCGAGCACCACCCGGGCCAGCTCGACCGAGGCGGAGACGGCCGCGTGCGTCGGGATGCGGGTGCCGAGGAGCTGATGGACGCCGAGGCTGAGCACGTCGAGGACCGGCGGGTCGACCTCCCGCAGGGGCCGGTCGACACACGCCGAGATGACCGCGTCGTACGTTCCCTGGCGGCGCAGCGTGCCGTACACCAGCTCGGTGGCGAGCGCGGCGTCCCGTGCGTCGAAGTCGCCCTTCTGCCTCGCCTTGCGCAGCAGCGGCGGCAGGACGAGGTTCGCGTACGCGTCCCGCTCGTCCACGGCCCGCAGCGCCTCGAAGGCGAGCATGCGGACCGGGTCCTTCTGGGGGCGGCGGTAGGGCTTGCCGGTCTTCTGCGGCCGACGGGGCTGCTCACTCACGAAAAAGGTGCTCCGGATCCAGGAAAAAGGTGCGTCTGACAGCGTACGCCGCGGGGCTTGCGACGCACACGCCCAGCCGCCCGACGGAGGACCCCCGCCGGCCGCGCGAGGGCGCCACGAGGGACGGCCCGCGCCGCCCCGGAGACTGCCGCACGCCCGAGATCCCGCGGCGACACCCGAAGACCTACAGCAGCCTCGGACACACTCACCGCAACCCCTGCCAGCCCCCGGGCGCACCCGCCAGGAGACCGACCCGCCCGGCGCCCGCCATGGGGCCGACCGGCCCGGCGCCGCCCGCCGGACGGCCGACCGGACCCCGCTGGGCCCGCCGGGCGGCCGCCGGACCCCACAGCCGCCCGTCAGAAGGCCGCCGAGGCCCACGGTGGCCGGTCACCTGCCACGAGACCGACCGGACCCCGCAGCACCGGGCCCGAGGCCGTCCAGACCCGCGGCGCGCTCGCCGGCAGGTCCCCCGGCTCCACGACGCTGACCGAAGGTCCGCGTCGGACCCCACGGCGCGCGACTGAAGGCCCGAGTCGAACCCCGGGGCGCTCGCCGACAGCCCACGTCGGACCGCTGCACTCGCCGAAAGACCGCGGCAGCCTCGTGGCAGTCGGCGAGGGCCCGCGACCCCGCGGCGCGACCGACGACCCGAGTGGAACCCCGGGGCGCTCGCCGACAGCCCGCGTCGGCCGCGCGACACTTGCCGAAGAGCCCGCGGCCGACCCCACGGCGCTCGCGCGGGCGTCGGCCCGGGGCGGACCCCGGCGCGGATCAGACCCCGAGGCGCTCCCCGGAGGGGATGCGCACTCCGCGGGCCCAGTCCGCGGCGCGCATCGGCTTCTTGCCCTGGGCCTGCACCCAGAGCAGCTCGACGGCGTACGAACCCGTGCCCACGTACACGTTGTTCTTGGCGACGGACAGCTCGCCCGGGGCGAGGTCCGTACGGTCCGGCACCGTCGCGACCTGGATGAGCTTGAGGCGCTCGGCGCGGAAGACGGTCCAGGCGCCGGGGGCGGGCGTGCAGCCGCGGACCATGCGGTCGACGCGCAGCGCCGGGGCGGCCCAGTCGACGTGGGCGTCCTCGACGGTGATCTTCGACGCGGTGCTGATGCCGTCGGGGGGCTGGGGCACGGCCTTGAGGGTGCCGTCCTCGATCCCGTCCATCGTCGCGGCGAGCAGTCCGGAACCGGCGAAGGCGAGCCGGGTGAGCAGGTCCCCGCTGGTGTCGGTGGGGCGGATCTCCTCGGTGACGGTCCCGTAGACCGGCCCCGAGTCGAGGCCCTCCTCGATCAGGAAGGTGGTGGCGCCGGTGATCTCGTCGCCGGCCATGATCGCGTGCTGCACGGGGGCGGCGCCGCGCCAGGCCGGCAGCAGCGAGAAGTGCAGGTTGACCCAGCCCTGGGCGGGGATGTCGAGGGCGACCCGGGGCAGCAGCGCACCGTACGCCACGACGGGGCAGCAGTCGGGGCCGATCTCCCGCAGCCGGGCCAGGAACTCCTCGTCCCGCGGCTTCACGGGCTTGAGCACCTCGATCCCGGCCTGTTCCGCCCGCTCGGCGACCGGGCTCGCGACGAGGTGTCGCCCGCGGCCGGCCGGCGCGTCCGGCCGGGTCACGACGGCGGCCACCTCGTGCCGCCCGGAGGCGATCAGGGCGTCCAGGGCGGGAACGGCGACCTCGGGGGTGCCTGCGAAGACGAGCTTCATGGGTGGCGGTTGGCCTCTCGGGCGGGAGCACTTCCATCCCCCGCGCGCGTGCCGGTTCAGGCGAAGCACGGGGCAGCGCACCAGTCTATGCCGCCCGGGGCGCGGGGGCTCGGGGGTTGTCCAAGGGGCCCTGCCCCCGGGCCCGCACGGAGTTCGGAGCGAGCGTCGGCGCAGGTGGCCGTGTCCGACCGGCCGCGCGCGGGGCGCGTCCACGGCACGACGGGGGGCGTACTTCTCGGGACGCGCCCCGTTCATATGCTCTTGCGCCCTTGCACCCGTGACCACTCACCCGTCCACGCGTTGGTCAAGAAAGAGTTGACCACAGCGGGCCGCTCACCAGCGGCCCGATCCCTTTCAACGCCGGTTCGAGAGGCTTGTTCATGGCCGACCATGCAACCCACGACGCCCAGGCTCGGGCCAGCCTGCACTTGCTGGTGCGGGACATCGAGCGGGTCCGTCGGCAGGTGGACGCACTGCGCACACTCACCGCCCAGTTGGGCAACGTCTACCGCCCGCGCCGCGCCGGACCCTCCACGGGCTTCGTCGTCTACGGCCGCGCGCCCGCCCCGACCGTCCGTCTCGCCCAGGAGTTGAGGGACAGCGTCGAGACGCTGGTCACCGCCGCCGTGGACTTCGACCGCTCGCTCGGCTTCTCCTGGGACGCTGTGGGCTCGGCACTCGGGGTCACCAAGCAGGCGGTGCACCGGCGTTACGGCGCCCGTCGCGCCGCCACCCAGGCCGCGGCCGAGGCGGAGCGCGCCACGGACACGGTCGACACCCACGCGATCAACGTCAACACCACCATCCCCTCGGTGCCGACCGTCCCCGCCGCCCGCTCCATGCCGACCCAGCCGACGGCCGGCAGCCCGACACTCCGCGACGAAGCCAGGTCCACGGCGTTCCCGGGCCCGCGCAACGGCTGACCGATCCCGTGGACGACAACTGCCTCCCGGCGCCGGGTCCCGGGGGGCAGTCCCCATTGCACGCGCTGGGCGAGTCACCGCCGCGCCTCCGCCCCACCGACCGCGCAACGGCGCGACCATGACACCTCGTCACCCGTCGACCGTGCCGAGGCACGGCCATGACACCCACGTCACCCCACGGTCCGCGGCGCCACCCGTGCGTCACGCGCTGCGCGCCCCGGACCCCTCGCCGCGCTGCCCCACCGGAGTCTCACCCGATGTCGGGCGGATCGATCCGGATGCGTACGGGCTCACCGCCCCCGCGGGCCATGCGCGCCGCCTGCGCGCTCTTCAGCGCGGCGGCAAGAGCGGCACCACTGCCCGGGGGCACCCGGATGAGCACCCGCTCCCCGGGCTCTCCGGGAGGCGTTCCACCGGGCCGGCGGGGCCGCCCCGCCTCACCGGCCGGCAGCGGTACGGGCCCCAGCACCTCGGCGTCACCCGGTAGTTCGGCCGCCGCGAGGAACCCGGCGAGCGCCTCGGGCGCCCCGGACACCGCCGCCATCCGGGACACGGGCGGAAAGCCCAGCTCGGCCCGCTCGGCGAGTTCACGCACCGCGTGCCCGACCGGATCCCACCGCACGAGCGCCTGAACGGGCCGCAGGGTCGGTTCCGCCACGACCACGACCGTGCCGCCCGCCCCCTGCGGACGGACCAGCGCGGCGGCCGCCGTCCACCGACGCAACGCGTCCTCGCCGGCCCGCAGATCGGGCCGTCCGAGCATGGCCCAGCCGTCGAGCAGCAGGGCCGCCGCGTACCCGCCCTCGGCGACGGGTTCGGCCCCCGGCGTGCTGACCACCAGGGCGGGCGTCGCGGGCACCGTGTCCAGCACCTGCTCCCGCCCGGACGTGCGCACGGGCACGGCCGGGAACGCCCGCCCCAGCTCCTCGGCGGTCCGCCGGGCGCCGACGACCTGCGCCCGCAGCCGGAACCCGCCGCACTCCTGGCAGTGCCAGGCCGTCTCGTCCCGCCCGCACCAGCCGCAGCGCAGCGCCTGGGCGTCCTGCGCCTCCAGCGGCCCCGCGCAGTGCCGGCACCGCGCGGGCTCCCGGCACCGCGCGCACGCCATCCGGGGCACATAGCCCCGCCGGGGCACCTGGACCAGTACGGGCCCCAGCTTCAGCCCCTCCCTGAGGACCTGCCAGGCGAGCGTCGGCAGCCGGGCCGCCCGCGCCGCCTCGTCGCGGGCGAGATCGCCGTCCGAGACGGTCCGCACGAGCGGCGCGGTGGCCCGCACCTGTTCCCGGTCGGCGGCCAGCGGCAGCGCCCAGCCGCTCTCGACCAGTTGCGCCGCCTCCACCGTGCACGTCCAACTCCCCAGCAGGAAGCCGCACTTGTCACGCGAGGCACGCAGCTCCAGCACTTCCCGGACATGCGGGAAGGGAGCGTTGTCGTCGCTGTGTCCGTCGTCGCCGTCGTCCCAGACGACCACGAGGCCCAGATTCCGTACGGGAGCGAACATGGCGGCCCGGGTGCCGACCACCGCGCGAACGGAGCCGCGCCGTACGGCGAGCCAGTCGCGATAGCGCCGCTCGGGTCCCGCGTCCGCGGTCAGCACGGCGTGCTGCCCCTCCCCCACCAGGGCCTTGAGCGCCGCGTCGACACGGGAGGCGGGCCGGCCCGCCGGTACGACGACGAGCGCCCCGCGCCCGGAGGCCAGCGTCGCCTGCACCGCGCGGGCGATCTCCTCGGCCCACTCGGGACCGGGCAGCGCCGTCCACACGGCGCGCGGCGCGCCGCCGGAGGCGAGAGAGGCGAGGAAATCGGCCCCTCGTCCGTACCGCCGCCAGGTCCCGGGTTCGGGGGCGGCGGGCGAAGGCGGGGGCGGGGGCGACTTCCGCGCCTCGGCACGGGCGTGCCGGGGCGGCACGGCGAGCTGGAGCACGTCGGCCAGCGATCCCGCGTACCGGTCGGCGACGGCACGGGCCAGACCCAGCAGTTCGGGTCCGAGGACGGGTTCGGGCGAGACGACCTGGGCCAGGGCCGCCAGCGGTCCGGAGTAGTCGGACTCGGCGACCCGCTCGACGAGATAGCCGTCGATGAGACCGCCGCCCTCGCGCCGCCCCTCCCGCACGTTGCGTCCCCCGGCGCCGAAGCGGACCCGCACCCGCACGCCCGGCTGCGCGACCTCGTCCAGGTCCTCGGGCACGGCGTAGTCGAAGTAGCGGTCGAGGTGCAGCACGCCCTTGTCGACGAGCACCCGCGCGACGGGCAGGTCCTTCGCCAGCGGGGCGCCCCGCCAGGTCCGCGGCTTCGCCTTCGGGGCCTTGGCCTGCCGCACGGCCTCCCGCATCAGCGCGAGCTGCTCGGGCGGTGCGCCGTCCGCCCCGCCCGCGCTGTCGTCGGATCGCCCGTTCGCGCTGCTCACAGCAGTATTCCTACCAGACCGCACTGACAGCGCCGCCCGCCCGAGATCAGGCCGGCCACGGATCGCGAACGCCGTGAAGGCGCTTCTGCCATGGGCCGCTCGGCCATACCGGTCGGGGACCGGCAGCAGGATTCGAACCTGCGAGGGGATCACCCGGAAGTATCCGAGGCCATCGCACCGGGCCGGGCGGCGTGGAGTCTCCCGAGATCAGGACGGCAGCGGTACGTGTTTCCAGATTCACCGCACGCCATGGGCGTACTCCACCGAAGTAACCGCGGCCTTCGCACCGGGAGATCATCAGCGTACGAACCCCGGCCCGGACCGGCCACCGCTTTTCCCCGGCCGTGCCGGACCGGGCCGGCACTCCCGCGGCCGGCCCGGCACAGCCACCGCCTTCCCCGGCCCACCGTGCTTCCGGGCAGCCGTGAGGCCCGGCACCCCGAGGAGTGCCGGGCCTCACGGCTGTGACGAAGCCTTCGCGGACTACAGGCCGGCGGCCTTGCGCAGCGCGTCCACCCGGTCCGTCCGCTCCCACGTGAAGTCGGGCAGCTCACGGCCGAAGTGGCCGTAGGCGGCGGTCTGGGAGTAGATCGGGCGGAGCAGGTCGAGGTCGCGGATGATGGCCGCCGGACGGAGGTCGAAGACGTCCGTGATGGCGGTCTCGATCTTCTCGGCGTCCACCTTGGCGGTGCCGAAGGTCTCGACGAACAGACCGACGGGCTCGGCCTTGCCGATCGCGTACGCGACCTGGACCTCGCAGCGCGAGGCGAGGCCCGCGGCGACGACGTTCTTCGCGACCCAGCGCATCGCGTAGGCGGCGGAGCGGTCGACCTTGGACGGGTCCTTGCCGGAGAAGGCGCCGCCGCCGTGGCGGGCCATGCCGCCGTACGTGTCGATGATGATCTTGCGGCCGGTGAGGCCGGCGTCGCCCATCGGGCCGCCGATCTCGAAGCGGCCGGTCGGGTTCACCAGCAGGCGGTAGCCCTCGGTCTCCAGCTTGATGCCGTCTTCGAGGAGGGCCTTCAGCTCCGGCTCCACCACGAACTCGCGGATGTCGGGGGCGAGCAGGGACTCCAGGTCGATGTCACTGGCGTGCTGCGAGGAGACGACGACGGTGTCCAGACGGACCGCCTTGTCGCCGTCGTACTCGATGGTGACCTGGGTCTTGCCGTCGGGGCGCAGGTACGGGATGGTCCCGTTCTTGCGGACGTCGGACAGGCGGCGCGAGAGCTTGTGCGCGAGGTGGATCGGGAGCGGCATCAGGTTCGGGGTCTCGTCCGTCGCGTACCCGAACATCAGGCCCTGGTCGCCGGCGCCCTGCCTGTCCAGCTCGTCCTCGTCGCCCTCGACACGGGACTCGTACGCCGTGTCGACACCCTGGGCGATGTCCGGGGACTGGGAACCGATCGACACCGACACGCCGCAGGACGCCCCGTCGAAGCCCTTCTTCGACGAGTCGTAGCCGATCTCCAGGATCTTGTCGCGGACGAGCTGCGCGATCGGCGCGTACGCCTTGGTCGTGACCTCTCCGGCCACGTGCACCAGGCCGGTGGTGATGAGCGTCTCCACGGCGACCCGGGACGTCGGGTCCTCGCGCAGGAGGGCATCGAGAATGGTGTCGCTGATCTGGTCAGCGATCTTGTCGGGGTGACCCTCGGTCACGGACTCCGAGGTGAACAGGCGACGGGACACAACGCTCCCTGTGGTTGCAGCGGCTGCTGGCTGATCATTGGTGGACGGCCGGGGGCTGCGCCCGGCGTCGTCCGAGAACAGTTTATCGGTCGCACTCGGCCGCGGGACCCCTGTCTCGCCTCTCGGAAGGCCTGTGACCTGCGGCACGGGCATTCTGCGCCATGGCCATGGGTCTCCGCCAGGGTCGCCACGCCCGATTTTGCGCGATTTGTGTGACAGGCGCGACGGGAGAGGTGTCACACCAGTCGGCGTGTCACCAGGTCCCACACCGTCTCGGCCAAGGCTTCCTTGGGTCCGTGAGGCACCGGGGTCTCACTCCCGTCGGCTCCGAGCACCACCGCCTCGTTCTCCTCGGAACCGAAGGTCTTGCGCTCGCCCACCTCGTTCACCACCAGCAGATCGCAGCGCTTGCGCTCCAGCTTCGTCCGTCCGTTGGACAGGACGTCGTCGGTCTCGGCGGCGAATCCCACCACGACCTGGCCGGGGCGCGCGCGGTCCGCGGAGATCTCCGCGAGGATGTCCGGATTACGGACCAGAACGATGGGTTCAGGCTCCGCGCCGTCCTTCTTCTTGATCTTCCCGGCCGCGTAGGTGCCGGGGCGGAAGTCCGCGACCGCGGCCGCCATGACCACGGCGTCGGCGTCCGGGGCCGCCTTCAGCACGGCTTCGCGCATCTGCACGGCGGTGCCGACCTGGATCACGTCGACCCCGGCCGGGTCCGGCAGACCCGTGTTCGCGGCGATCAGGGTGACCCTGGCTCCGCGCGCGGCGGCGGTGCGGGCGAGCGCGTAGCCCTGCTTGCCGGAGGAGCGGTTGCCGAGGAAGCGGACCGGGTCGAGGGGCTCACGGGTGCCGCCGGCGCTGACGACGACGTGCCGTCCGGCGAGATCCGGCTCGGTGACACCGCGGGCGAGGACACGGCGGCAGATCTCGAAGATCTCCCCCGGGTCGGGCAGCCGCCCCTTGCCGGTGTCGACGCCGGTCAGGCGCCCCACGGCGGGCTCGATGACGACGGCGCCGCGGCGCCGCAGGGTCGCCACGTTCTCCTGCGTCGCCGGGTGCTCCCACATCTCGGTGTGCATGGCGGGCGCGAACACGACCGGGCAGCGGGCCGTGAGCAGGGTGTTGGTCAGGAGGTCGTCGGCCAGCCCGTGGGCGGCCTTGGCGAGCATGTCGGCCGTCGCGGGGGCGACCACCACGAGGTCGGCGTGCTGCCCGATGCGGACGTGCGGGACCTCGTGGACGTCCGACCAGACCTCGGTGGACACGGGGTGGCCCGAGAGCGCGGACCAGGTGGCGGCGCCGACGAAGTTCAGCGCGGAGGCGGTGGGCACGACACGTACGTCGTGACCCGACTCGGTCAGTCGTCGCAGCAGCTCACAGGCCTTGTAGGCGGCGATGCCACCGCTGACCCCCAGAACGACCTTGGGCTTGGACACCGTCTCTCCCCGGGCTCGGAAACGTACGACTCCATGACACACCACAGGCCCGACGGTCGCGCCGCCGGGCCTGGGATGAGCGTGTGAATGACTACTGAGCGGGGCCTTCGACGGCCTCGGAGGTCAGCAGACCCGCGTTGATCTCGCGCAGCGCGATCGACAGCGGCTTCTCGTGGACGTGGGTGTCGACGAGCGGACCGACGTACTCGAGGAGGCCCTCGCCGAGCTGCGAGTAGTACGCGTTGATCTGACGGGCTCGCTTGGCCGCGTAGATCACGAGGCTGTACTTCGAGTCGGTGGCCTCGAGGAGCTCGTCGATCGGAGGGTTGATGATGCCCTCGGGAGCAGTGATGGAAGAGGACACGCTCTGCCTTCCGAATGGTGGAAATTGACCTGAAAGATCAAACAACTTCCACCAAGGCTAGCAGCTCGCGCGCCACGTCCTCGACGGAGGTGTTGACCAGGGTGACATCGAACTCCGGTTCGGCGGCGAGTTCGACCTTGGCCGCCTCCAGGCGGCGCTCGATCACCTCGGGCGGTTCGGTGCCCCGACCGGTGAGCCTGCGCACCAGCTCCTCCCAGGAGGGCGGGGCCAGGAACACGAGGAGCGCGTCCCGCATGGACTCGCGGACCTGCCGTGCTCCCTGGAGGTCGATCTCCAGGAGGACCGGCTTGCCCGACTCCAGGTGCTCCATGACCGCGGCACGCGGGGTGCCGTAGCGGTTGCCGGCGAATTCGGCCCACTCCAGGAGCTCGCCGTTGGCGATCAGCTTGTCCATCTCGTCGTCGGAGACGAAGAAGTAGTGGACTCCGTGCTTCTCACCGGGGCGCGGCTTGCGGGTCGTCGCCGACACCGAGAGCCAGAGCTCGGGGTGTGCTTTGCGCATATGAGCGACGACCGTGCTCTTGCCGACCCCCGAGGGGCCGGAGAGCACGGTCAGCCGCGGACGTGCGTCCGGGGGTACGGGGGACGTCCCCCGGGGTGTTACAGCCATGCAGCGATTATTCCAGCAATCCTGGTGTGTCCAGGACTCAGGCGCCGGAACCACCGAACTCGCGCTCCAAAGAGGCGATCTGGTTCGAGCCGAGACCGCGAACGCGGCGGCTCTCGGAGATCCCGAGTCGCTCCATGATCTGCTTGGCGCGGACCTTGCCCACGCCCGGCAGGGACTCCAGGAGAGCGGAGACCTTCATCTTGCCGACGACGTCGTTCTCCTGGCCCTGCTTGATGACCTCGTGAAGAGAGGCGCCGGAGTGCTTGAGTCGATTCTTGACCTCGGCCCGCTCCCGGCGAGCCGCGGCGGCCTTTTCGAGCGCGGCTGCGCGCTGTTCAGGGGTAAGGGGCGGAAGAGCCACGCCTACGTCACCTCGGATGTCGAACTGTCGGATACGGACCGGTGAGGAACCTAGTCGCCCCACACCGGGGAGCCCCGGGCAACATGCTCGCCCGTTCTCCCCGCCGCCTTGACAGCGCGGGAGGTGCTCCCACTCGTCGGAGACTAGCGGGCAAGTGCGCCGGAGTCAGCGAGAACGAAGGAAAAGTCCTGGTCAGCCTCCCTGGAGCCCGACATTTACGACATACCTCCCCGGATTTGAGGGTGTATCCAGACTCGGGGACTCCCGAAGGCACTCGTCGGAGGGCTCTCGAACGGCTGTCGGAACGCTCAGGCGGCCGCGACGGCCGCCCTGATCTCCTCCGCGAACCCCTCGGCCGACTCCCGCAGGGCCATGACGTCGGGACCGTGACGCAGAACACCCCGGCTCACGTTCGGGACGACGTTGCGCACGGCGGTCCCGAAGACGCCCGCCAGATCGGCCGCGGTCGCTCCTTGGGCACCGATGCCGGGCGCGAGGAGCGGACCGTTGATCTCCAGGTCGTAGGAGGAGAGATCGCCCAGGGTCGCGCCGACGACCGCCCCGAAGGACCCGAGCGGCCTCTCGTCCGCGTTCTCGGCGGCCAGGTGCCCGAGCATCGTCGCTCCGACGTTCCGCCCGTCCGCGCGCAGGGCGTGCTGCACCTCGCCGCCCTCCGGGTTGGAGGTGAGCGCGAGCACGAAGAGCCCGGCCCCGCTCTCGCGCGCCAGCTCCACCGCGGGCTTCAGCGAGCCGTAGCCGAGATAGGGCGACACCGTCAGCGCGTCCGAGAAGAGCGGCGCGTCCTTGCGCAGGAAGGTCTCGGCGTACGCGGCCATGGTCGAGCCGATGTCGCCGCGCTTGGCATCCATCACGACCAGCGCGCCGGCCGCCCGTGCCTGTTCGACGGACTTCTCCAGGACGGCGATCCCGCGCGAGCCGAACCGCTCGAAGAACGCGCTCTGCGGCTTGAGGACGGCGACGCGCTCGGCGAGCGCCTCGACGACCGTACGGCTGAAGCGCTCCAGGCCCGCGATGTCGTCGCCGAGCCCCCAGTCGGCGAGCAGGGAGGCGTGCGGGTCGATGCCCACGCACAGCGGACCGCGCTCGTCCATGGCGCGGCGAAGGCGCGCGCCGAAGGGTTCCAGGCTCATACGGGCTTCCTCACGTCGGCGCCGACCGCGTCGGCGAGGGTGGCGTACGGGCTCGTCCGCAGGCGGGCGGCGAGTCCCTTGTGGATGGCGCGGCCCCAGAAGGGGCCCTCGTAGATGAAGGCGCTGTAGCCCTGGACCAGCGTGGCGCCGGCCAGGATGCGCTGCCAGGCGTCCTCGGCGTTCTCGACGCCGCCGACGCCCACCAGGGTGATCCGGTCGCCCACGCGCGCGTAGAGGCGCCTCAGGACCTCCAGGGAGCGTGCCTTGAGCGGCGCGCCGGACAGGCCGCCGGTCTCCTTCACCACGGAGGGGTCGGACGTCAGCCCGAGTCCCTCGCGGGCGATGGTGGTGTTCGTGGCGATGATCCCGTCCAGGCCGAGTTCGACGGCGAGGTCGGCGACCGCGTCGACGTCCTCGTCGGCGAGGTCGGGCGCGATCTTGACGAGGAGCGGGACGCGCCGGTCCGTGACAGAGCGGTCGGCGGCCTCGCGCACGGCGCTGAGGAGCGGGCGCAGCGCCTCGGTGGCCTGGAGGTTGCGCAGGCCGGGGGTGTTCGGGGAGGACACGTTCACGACGAGGTAGTCGGCGTGCCGGGCGAGGCGCTCGGTGGACTTCACGTAGTCGCCGACGGCTTCCGCCTCGGGGACGGTCTTGGTCTTGCCGATGTTGACGCCCACGACGGTCCTGAAGACGGGCGTACGGGCCGCCAGGCGCTCGGAGACGGCCGCGGAGCCCTCGTTGTTGAATCCCATGCGGTTGATCAGCGCGCGGTCCGGCACGAGGCGGAACAGCCGCTTCTTGGGGTTGCCTGGCTGCGGCTCCCCGGTGACGGTGCCGATCTCGATGTGGTCGAAGCCGAGCATCGACATGCCGTCGATGGCCACGGCGTTCTTGTCGAAGCCCGCCGCGAGGCCGAAGGGCCCGTGCATGCGCAGGCCGAGCGCCTCGGTGCGCAGCTCCTCGTGGCGGGGCGCGAGCACGGCGGCGACGAAGGTGCGCAGGACGGGGACGCGGGCGACGAGCCGGATCCAGCGGAAGGCGAGGTGGTGGGCCTGCTCCGGGTCCATCCGCTTGAAGACCAGGTCGAAGAAGAGCTTGTACATGATCGTGTCCTCGAAGGAGCCGGTGAGGGGCGCCTCTTGAAGGGGCAGGGGGCCGCATGAAGAGGGGGACACCGTTTCCGGTGTCCCCCTCGGGGCCGCTAGTCGCGCGCCGCGGTCAGATGCTCGGCGTGCTCCTGGAGCGAGCGCACGCCCACGTCGCCGTGGTTGAGCGCGTCGATGCCCTGGACGGCGGCGGCGAGCGCCTGCACCGTCGTCAGGCACGGGACCGAGCGGGCCACGGCCGCGGTGCGGATCTCGTAGCCGTCGAGGCGGCCGCCGGTGCCGTACGGGGTGTTGACGATGAGGTCGACCTCGCCGTCGTGGATGAGCTGGACGATGGTCTTCTCGCCGTTCGGGCCCTCGCCCTCGCTCTGCTTGCGCACGATCGTGGCGTGGATGCCGTTGCGCTTGAGCACCTCGGCCGTGCCGGAGGTGGCCATCAGCTCGAAGCCGTGGGCGACGAGTTCACGCGCCGGGAAGATCATCGAGCGCTTGTCGCGGTTGGCGACCGAGATGAAGGCGCGGCCCTTGGTGGGCAGCGGGCCGTACGCGCCGGCCTGCGACTTGGCGTACGCGGTGCCGAACACCGAGTCGATGCCCATGACCTCGCCGGTGGAGCGCATCTCCGGGCCGAGCACGGTGTCGACCCCGCGGCCGTGGATGTCGCGGAAGCGCGACCACGGCATGACGGCCTCCTTGACGGAGATCGGCGCGTCGAGCGGCAGCGTGCCGCCGTCGCCGTTCGCCGGGAGCAGGCCCTCGGCGCGCAGCTCGGCGACCGTCGCGCCCAGCGAGATGCGGGCGGCGGCCTTCGCGAGCGGCACCGCGGTCGCCTTCGAGGTGAAGGGGACCGTGCGCGAGGCGCGCGGGTTGGCCTCGAGGACGTAGAGGATGTCCCCGGCCATCGCGAACTGGATGTTGATCAGGCCGCGGACGCCGACGCCCTTGGCGATGGCCTCGGTCGAGGCGCGCAGCCGCTTGATGTCGAACCCGCCGAGGGTGATCGGGGGCAGGGCGCACGCCGAGTCGCCGGAGTGGATGCCGGCCTCCTCGATGTGCTCCATGACGCCGCCGAGGTAGAGCTCCTCGCCGTCGTACAGCGCGTCGACGTCGATCTCGATGGCGTCGTCGAGGAACCGGTCGACCAGGACCGGCCGGGAGGGGCTGATCTCGGTCGACTCGGCGATGTACGAGGACAGCCGGGTCTCGTCGTAGACGATCTCCATGCCGCGGCCGCCGAGGACGTACGAGGGGCGGACCAGGACGGGGTAGCCGATCTCGTCGGCGATGGCCTTGGCCTCGGCGAAGGTGGTGGCGGTGCCGTGCTTGGGGGCCGGCAGGCCCGCCTCCGCGAGGACGCGCCCGAAGGCTCCGCGGTCCTCGGCGGCGTGGATCGCCTCGGGCGGGGTGCCCACGATCGGCACGCCGTTGTCCTTGAGCGCCTGTGCCAGGCCGAGCGGGGTCTGGCCGCCGAGCTGTACGACGACACCGGCGATCGGGCCGGCCAGCGACTCCGCGTGGACGATCTCCAGCACGTCTTCCAGCGTCAGCGGCTCGAAGTACAGGCGGTCGGAGGTGTCGTAGTCCGTGGAGACGGTCTCGGGGTTGCAGTTGACCATCACGGTCTCGTAGCCCGCGTCGCTGAGCGCGAAGGAGGCGTGGACGCAGGAGTAGTCGAACTCGATGCCCTGGCCGATGCGGTTCGGACCGGAGCCCAGGATGATCACCGCGGGCTTCTCGCGGGGCGCGACCTCGGTCTCCTCGTCGTAGGAGGAGTAGAAGTACGGCGTGTTCGCGGCGAACTCGGCGGCGCAGGTGTCGACCGTCTTGTAGACCGGGCGCACGCCCAGCGCGTGCCGCACCTCGCGGACGACGTCCTCGCGCAGCCCGCGGATCTCGGCGATCTGGGCGTCGGAGAAGCCGTGCCGCTTGGCCTCGGCGAGCAGCTCGGGGTAGAGCTTGTCGGCGGCGGCCAGCTCGTCCGCGGTCTCCTTGATCAGGAAGAGCTGGTCGACGAACCACGGGTCGATCTTCGTGGACTCGAAGACCTCCTCGGGCGTGGCGCCCGCGCGGATGGCCTGCATGACGGAGTTGATGCGGCCGTCGGTGGGGCGGACGGCCTCGCGCAGCAGCTCGGCCTTGTCACCGGGTTCGCCCACGAAGGTGAACTGGCTGCCCTTCTTCTCCAGCGAGCGCAGCGCCTTCTGGAGCGCCTCGGTGAAGTTGCGGCCGATCGCCATGGCCTCGCCGACCGACTTCATGGTGGTCGTGAGGGTGGAGTCGGCGGAGGGGAACTTCTCGAAGGCGAAGCGCGGGGCCTTCACGACGACGTAGTCGAGGGTCGGCTCGAAGGAGGCCGGGGTCTTCTCGGTGATGTCGTTCGGGATCTCGTCGAGCGTGTAGCCGACGGCGAGCTTGGCGGCGATCTTGGCGATGGGGAAGCCGGTCGCCTTGGAGGCGAGCGCCGAGGACCGCGAGACGCGCGGGTTCATCTCGATGACGATGATGCGGCCGTCGTCGGGGTTGACCGCGAACTGGATGTTGCAGCCGCCGGTGTCGACGCCGACCTCGCGGATGATCGCGATGCCGATGTCGCGCAGCCGCTGGTACTCGCGGTCGGTGAGCGTCATGGCCGGGGCGACGGTGATGGAGTCGCCGGTGTGGACGCCCATCGGGTCGAAGTTCTCGATGGAGCAGACGACCACGACGTTGTCGTTCTTGTCGCGCATCAGCTCCAGCTCGTACTCCTTCCAGCCGAGGATGGACTCCTCCAGGAGCACCTCGGTGGTCGGGGAGAGCGTGAGGCCCTGGCCCGCGATGCGGCGCAGCTCGTCCTCGTCGTGGGCGAAGCCGGAGCCTGCGCCGCCCATGGTGAAGGAGGGGCGGACGACGACGGGGTAGCCGCCGAGCGTGTCGACGCCCTGGATGACGTCGTCCATGGTGTGGCAGATGACCGACCGCGCGGACTCGCCGTGGCCGATCTTCTCGCGGACGGCCTCGACGACGCCCTTGAAGAGCTCGCGGTCCTCGCCCTTGTTGATCGCCTCGATGTTGGCGCCGATCAGTTCGACGCCGTACTTCTCCAGCACACCCTGCTCGTGCATGGAGATCGCGGTGTTGAGGGCCGTCTGGCCGCCGAGGGTCGGCAGCAGGACGTCGGGGCGCTCCTTGGCGATGATCTTCTCGACGAACTCGGGGGTGATCGGCTCGACGTAGGTGGCGTCGGCGATCTCCGGGTCGGTCATGATCGTCGCCGGGTTGGAGTTGACGAGGATGACCCGCAGGCCCTCGGCGCGCAGGACGCGGCACGCCTGGGTGCCGGAGTAGTCGAACTCGGCGGCCTGGCCGATGACGATCGGGCCGGAGCCGATGACCAGGACGGACTGGATATCGGTGCGCTTAGGCACGCTGGCCCTCCATCGGGACTGTTTCCATCAAAGACGTGAAGCGGTCGAACAGGTAGGCGGCGTCGTGCGGCCCTGCCGCCGCTTCGGGGTGGTACTGGACGCTGAAGGCCGGCTGGTCGAGCAGCTGGAGGCCCTCCACCACGTTGTCGTTGAGGCAGACGTGGGAGACCTCGACGCGGCCGTAGGGGGTCTGGGAGACCTCGTCGAGCGGGGCGTCGACGGCGAAGCCGTGGTTGTGCGCGGTGACCTCGACCTTGCCGGTCGTGCGGTCCTGCACGGGCTGGTTGATGCCGCGGTGGCCGTACTTCAGCTTGTACGTGCCGAAGCCGAGGGCGCGGCCGAGGATCTGGTTGCCGAAGCAGATGCCGAACAGCGGCGTCTTGCGGGCGAGGACTTCCTTCATCACGGCGACGGGACCGTCGGCGGTCGCCGGGTCGCCGGGGCCGTTGGAGAAGAACACGCCGTCGGGGTTCACGGCGTAGATGTCCTCGGCGGTGGCCGTCGCGGGCAGCACGTGCACCTCGATGCCGCGTTCGGCCATCCGGTGCGGGGTCATGCCCTTGATGCCCAGGTCGACGGCGGCGACGGTGAACTTCTTCGTCCCGATCGCCGGGACGACGTACGTCTCCTTGGTGGCGACCTCGGCGGCGAGGTTCGCGCCCTTCATCTCGGGCGCCTGGCGCACCTCGGCGAGCATGGTGCCCGCGTCGGGCAGCGCGTTGCCGGAGAAGATGCCGACGCGCATGGCGCCACGCTCGCGCAGGTGGCGGGTCAGGGCCCGGGTGTCGATGCCGCTGATGCCGACGACGCCCTGGTTGCGCAGTTCCTCGTCGAGCGAGCGGCGCGAGCGCCAGTTGGAGGACACGCGCGCGGGGTCGCGGACGACGTATCCGGCGACCCAGATCCGCCGCGACTCCGGGTCCTCGTCGTTGACGCCGGTGTTGCCGACGTGCGGGGCGGTCATCACGACGACCTGGCGGTGGTAGGACGGGTCGGTGAGGGTCTCCTGGTAGCCGGTCATGCCGGTGGAGAACACCGCTTCGCCGAAGGTCTCCCCCACGGCCCCGTAGGAGCGGCCGCGGAAGACCCGGCCGTCCTCCAGGACGAGTACGGCGGGAAGCGCCTTTTCCTTCTGTGAGGCGTTCCCCTGAGTGGAGGTCGTCATCGTGCGCCTTCCGTTTCCGTCTTGTTGATCATGTCGTTCAGGGTGTCGGCCCATTCGTTGTGCTCGGCCGCGCGGTCCGAGCGGAATCCTGAGTCGAGGAGCCGGTCGCCGTGCGCCCAGGTCACGACGAGGAGTCCGCCCTCGGTGAGGACCTTGCCCGCGATGCCCTTGTCGAGCCGGGCCTCGCGAAGCTGCGCGGCCGGGATGAAGAAGTCGTCCGCTCCGGGGCGTACGACGTCGAGACCCGCGTCCGTCAGGGTGAGCTCGGCCCGGCTGCGGGTGCCCAGGCCGTGCGCCACGATGCGGTCGAGCCACTGCCCGGCGGTGGTGGAGCCGTGGTAGCGGCCGCTCATGCTCAGTCTGGCCGGGCCGGGGTCTTCCGGCGCGGTGGGGAGCTCGGGCAGGTCGCCCTGGAGGGTGCCGCGCCACTTCCAGCCCTCGCGCATCAGCCAGTAGACGAGCGCGACGAAGAGGGCGAGGCCGACGAGCCAGCCGATCCGGGCGGACCAGTCGGTCACTTCCGCGGACTTCTGGGCGGCGGCGATGGAGAGGTGAGGTGTCACGCGAGCTTCCCGTCGACGAGGGTGGCCTTGCCCCGCAGCCAGGTGTGGGTGACCCGGCCCGGCAGCTCACGGCCCTCGTAGGGGGTGTTGCGGCTGCGCGAGGCGAAGCCAGCGGGGTCCACGCTCCCACGGTATGCCGTGTCGACGAGCGTGAGGTTGGCGGGCTCACCTGCCGAGACGGGGCGTCCGTGGCCGGTGGCCCCGCCGATCGCGGCGGGCTTCACGGACATGCGGTCGGCGACGCCGGCCCAGTCGAGCAGTCCGGTCTCGACCATCGTCTGCTGCACGACGGACAGCGCGGTCTCCAGACCGACCATGCCCATGGCGGCGGCGGCCCACTCGCAGTCCTTGTCCTCGTGCGGGTGCGGCGCGTGGTCGGTGGCGACGATGTCGATCGTGCCGTCGGCGAGCGCCTCGCGCAGCGCCGTCACGTCGCGCTCGGTGCGCAGCGGCGGGTTGACCTTGTAGACCGGGTTGTACGAGCGCACCAGTTCGTCGGTGAGGAGCAGGTGGTGCGGGGTGACCTCGGCGGTGACGTCGATGCCGCGGGACTTGGCCCAGCGGACGATCTCGACGGATCCGGCGGTCGACAGGTGGCAGATGTGGACACGGGAGCCGACGTGCTCGGCGAGCAGGACGTCCCGGGCGATGATCGACTCCTCGGCCACCGCGGGCCAGCCGCCGAGTCCGAGCTCGGCGGAGACGACGCCCTCGTTCATCTGGGCGCCCTCGGTGAGGCGGGGTTCCTGGGCGTGCTGGGCGACGACGCCGCCGAAGGCCTTCACGTACTCCAGCGCGCGGCGCATGATCACCGCGTCGTCGACGCACTTGCCGTCGTCGGAGAAGACCGTGACGCCGGCGGCGGACTCGTGCATGGCGCCGAGCTCGGCGAGCTTCTTGCCCTCCAGGCCGACGGTGACGGCGCCGATCGGCTGCACGTCGCAGTAGCCGTGCTCCTGGCCGAGCCGGTAGACCTGCTCGACCACGCCGGCGGTGTCGGCGACCGGGAAGGTGTTGGCCATGGCGAACACGGCCGTGAAGCCGCCGCTCGCCGCCGCGCGGGTGCCGGTCAGCACGGTCTCGGAGTCCTCGCGGCCCGGCTCGCGCAGATGCGTGTGCAGGTCGACCAGGCCCGGCAGCAGCACCTTGCCGTCGGCCTCCACGACCTCCGCGCCCTCGGCGGACAGGCCGGTGCCGACGGCCTCGACGACCTCGCCGTCGATCAGGACGTCCTGCGGCTCGCCGCCGAGCACCCGCGCACCACGGATAAGGATCTTGCTCATGGTCTTACTTCTCCTCGGTACGGGTGTGGGTGACGGCGGGCTCGTTGCCGCCCAGGAGCAGGTACAGGACGGCCATGCGGATGGAGACACCGTTGGCGACCTGCTCGACGACTGTGCAGCGCTCGGAGTCGGCGACCTCGGCGGTGATCTCCATGCCGCGGACCATCGGGCCGGGGTGCATCACGATGGCGTGCTCCGGCATTCTCGCCATTCGTTCACCGTCGAGCCCGTAGCGACGCGAGTACTCGCGCTCGGTCGGGAAGAACGCCGCGTTCATCCGCTCGCGCTGCACGCGCAGCATCATCACGGCGTCGGACTTGGAGAGGGTGCTGTCGAGGTCGTACGAGATCTCGCAGGGCCAGTTCTCGACGCCGACCGGCACCAGGGTGGGCGGCGCGACGAGGGTGACCTCGGCCCCGAGGGTGTGCAGCAGGTCGACGTTGGAGCGGGCGACGCGGCTGTGCAGGACGTCGCCGACGATCGTGATGCGCTTGCCGGACAGGTCCTGGCCGAGCCCGGCGTCCCGGCCGACGAGCCGGCGGCGCATGGTGAAGGCGTCGAGCAGGGCCTGCGTGGGGTGCTGGTGGGTGCCGTCGCCCGCGTTGATGACGGCGGCGTCGATCCAGCCGGAGGTGGCGAGCCGGTAGGGGGCTCCGGAGGCGCCGTGCCGGATGACGACGGCGTCGACGCCCATCGCCTCCAGGGTCTGGGCGGTGTCCTTGAGGGACTCGCCCTTGGAGACGCTCGATCCCTTGGCGGTGAAGTTGATGACGTCCGCGGAGAGGCGCTTCTCGGCGGCCTCGAAGGAGATCCGGGTGCGGGTCGAGTCCTCGAAGAAGAGGTTGACGACGGTGCGGCCGCGCAGGGTCGGCAGTTTCTTGATCGGCCGGTCGGCGACCCGGGCCATCTCCTCGGCGGTGTCGAGGATCAGGACGGCGTCGTCGCGGGTGAGGTCGGCGGCCGAGATGAGATGACGCTGCATCTGTCAGGCTCCGTAAGGAAGTTCAGGGAGGATTCGGGCATGCGGGCGCGCGGGAGCGCACATCGCGGCGTGGGCCGGAGTGCTACTGACGCTCGCCCGGGGAGGTCCGCTTGGCACCGAGCAGCACGGTGTCGCGACCGTCCTCCTCGGCGAGCTGGACCTTGACCGTCTCCCGCAACGACGTGGGGAGGTTCTTGCCGACGTAGTCGGCGCGGATGGGCAGTTCGCGGTGGCCCCGGTCGACGAGGACGGCGAGCTGCACGGCGCGCGGGCGTCCGATGTCGTTCAGCGCGTCGAGTGCGGCGCGGATGGTGCGGCCGGAGAAGAGCACGTCGTCGACGAGGACGACGAGACGGCCGTCGATGCCGTCACCGGGGATCTCGGTGCGGGCCAGCGCGCGCGGCGGGTGCATGCGCAGGTCGTCGCGGTACATCGTGATGTCGAGGGATCCGACCGGGATCTTGCGATCGGTGATCTCTTCGAGCTTGTCGGCCAGCCTGCGGGCCAGGAAGACGCCGCGGGTCGGAATGCCGAGGAGCACCACGTCGTCGGCGCCCTTGGCGCGTTCGACGATCTCGTGGGCGATGCGGGTCAGCACCCGCGCGATGTCGGGGGCTTCCAGAACGGGCCGCGCCTCGGCCTCGTCGTGCTGCTTGTCGTGCTGGGTGTCCATGGGAAACGGACCTCCTTCTCCGCCTCACGGGACGGATCATTAAAGGACGTCGGATTTGCGCCATCAACGGTACCAGCCCGGCGACGTGGCTGATCACATCGGTTTGAGCCACCCCGCCGTGACGCCCGCCCGGGAGCGGTCGAAAATCCTTCGGCTTGACGGGGGAGTGTAACGCTGCGTAACCTCACAGTGAGTCACCAGCCGCGCGGCGGAGCCGCACGTTGATACAGCGTCCGGGGAGCTATATGTCCAGCGAATACGCCAAACAGCTCGGGGCCAAGCTCCGCGCGATCCGCACCCAGCAGGGCCTTTCCCTCCATGGCGTGGAGGAGAAGTCGCAGGGCCGCTGGAAGGCGGTCGTGGTCGGTTCGTACGAGCGCGGCGACCGCGCCGTCACCGTGCAGCGTCTTGCCGAGCTGGCGGATTTCTACGGGGTCCCGGTCCAGGAGTTGCTGCCGGGTACCACTCCGGGCGGGGCCGCCGAGCCGCCGCCGAAGCTGGTCCTCGACCTTGAGCGGCTCGCGCACGTGCCGGCCGAGAAGGCGGGCCCGCTGCAGCGCTACGCGGCGACGATCCAGTCGCAGCGCGGCGACTACAACGGCAAGGTGCTGTCGATCCGCCAGGACGACCTGCGCACCCTCGCCGTGATCTACGACCAGTCCCCCTCGGTCCTGACCGAGCAGCTCATCAGCTGGGGCGTGCTGGACGCGGACGCGCGCCGCGCGGTCGCCCACGACGAGGGCTGAATCCCTTAGGACAGCTCAGCAGAAACGTGCCGCCGGGGTGGCCGGAACCTGATGGTTCCGGCCACCCCGGCGGCTTTCTGCGTCCGTTCCGCGGGGCTGGAGAATCCGTTCTGCGGGCCTGGGGCGCCCTCGTGGGTCCCCGTGGGCGCGGGAACGCCGGAGGGCCCGCAGCATGTCGCTGCGGGCCCTCCGGCGTGTCCGTACGTCCCCGCGGGGCCGTACCGGTTACGGCTGCCGCCGGCGGTCAGTCCTCGTCGCGGCGAAGCGACGGCTTCAGGTCCTTCAGCCGGCCCAACAGGCCGTTCACGAACGAGGGCGACTCGTCCGTGGAGAACTCCTTCGCGAGCTGCACGGCCTCGTCGAGCACCACGGCGTCCGGGGTCTCGTCGACCCAGATCAGCTCGTAGGCACCGAGGCGCAGGATGTTGCGGTCGACGACCGGCATCCTGTCCAGCGTCCAGCCGACGGCGTACTGCGCGATGAGATCGTCGATGCGCCGCGCCTTGACGGCGTAGCCCTCCACGAGCTCCATCGTGTATTCGCTGACCGGCGGCTGCCGGGTGTCGGACCGGGAGTGCCGGATCCAGTCCGCGAGGACCGTCAGAACGTCCACATCGCGCTGGTCGCCCTCGAAGAGGATCTGGAAGGCGCGCTTGCGGGCCGTGTTGCGGGCAGCCACGGTTAGCTGTTCACCCGGCCGAGGTAGTCGCTGCTGCGGGTGTCGACCTTGATCTTCTCACCGGTGGTGATGAAGAGCGGGACCTGGATCTGGTGACCGGTCTCCAGGGTGGCGGGCTTGGTGCCACCGGTGGAGCGGTCGCCCTGGACGCCCGGCTCGGTCTCCTGGACGACCAGCTCGACGGCGGCCGGCAGCTCGACGAAGAGCACCTCGCCCTCGTGCTGGGCGACCGTGGCCGTGAAGCCCTCGATCAGGAAGTTGGCGGCGTCGGCGACGGCCTTGCGGTCGACCATGAGCTGGTCGTACGTCTCCATGTCCATGAAGACGAAGTACTCGCCGTCCATGTAGGAGAACTGCATGTCGCGCTTGTCGATCGTGGCCGTCTCGACCTTGACGCCGGCGTTGAACGTCTTGTCGACGACCTTGCCGGAGAGCACGTTCTTCAGCTTGGTGCGCACGAAGGCCGGGCCCTTGCCGGGCTTGACGTGCTGAAACTCGACGACGGACCAGAGCTGGCCTCCGTCGAGCTTGAGCACCAGGCCGTTCTTGAGGTCGTTCGTGGAAGCCACGGTTGCGGAATCTCCTGGACTGACGTGGACGACCCCGGCGCACGCGCGTAGCCCGGAGGCTAGAGCGCGAGCAGTTCCTTGGTCGTGATGGTGAGTAGCTCGGGTCCGCCGTCCGCCTCGGGGCGTACGACGAGCGTGTCATCGATCCTGACACCGCCCCGGCCCGGAAGGTGGACCCCCGGTTCGACGGTGACCGGCACGCAAGCGTCCAGTTTACCCATGGCCGCGGGGGCAAGCTGCGGGTCCTCGTCGATTTCGAGCCCGACACCGTGCCCCGTCAGGGGCGGAAGACCTTCGGTATGGCCCCCGGAGTCCAGTACCTGACGGGCCGCGCGGTCCACGTCCCGGTAGGCGGCACCCGGTGCCAGCGCCTCCCGGCCGGCGCGCTGGGCGGCGAAGACGAGGTCGTACAGCTCGATCTGCCAGTCGGCCGGCGAGGTGCCGATCACGAACGTACGACCGATCTCACACCGGTAGCCGCGGTAGGTCGCGCCGAGACAGACGGAGAGGAAGTCGCCCTCCTCGACACGCCGGTCGGTGGGCCGGTGGCCGCGGCGTCCCGAGTTCGGGCCCGTGCCGACCGAGGTCGCGAAGGCGGGCCCGTCGGCACCGTGGTCGACGAGTCTGCGCTCCAGCTCCAGCGCGAGATGGCGTTCCGTGCGGCCCACGAGAATGGATTCGAGGAGTTCACCGAGCGCCTGGTCGGCGATCTCCGCGCCGATGCGCAGGGCGGAGATCTCCTCCTCGTCCTTGATCACCCGGAGCTGTTCCACCGCTCCGCCCAGGTCGGCCAGCCGCAGCCGCGGCGCGACCGAGCCGAGGGCACGGTGCCGGGTCACGGTGAGGTGGTGTTCCTCGACCGCGAGGGACTCGGCGCCCTGATCGGCCGCCAGTCCGGCGGCGGCGACGGCCGGATCGCCTCCGGCCCGGGGCAGCACCCGGACCTCCAGCGCCTCGTCGGGGCGCCCTTCCGTGGCTTCGCCGGACGGCGGTCCCGCGCACAGCAGCATGTCCTCGTCGCCGCCGAGCAGCAGCACCGCGCCGAGCGGCGCGGCACCGGCGAGATACCTCACGTTGGCGGGCCGGGTGACGAGCGCCGTCGCGCTGCCGCCCGCCGTACAACGCTCCCGGAGCCGCTCTCTGCGGGTCGCGTACACCTCTGGCATGAACCCGAGCCTACGAGCGGTGGCCGGATGTCGCCGGTCCAGAGGGCCGGACGGGTAGTCCGGCGTCCGGACGGACGGCCACGGGGCCGCGCCGAATCCCCTCGGCACCACGGCGCGCCGATCCGTACGGCGCCGCCGGGGCCGAACCCGTGGGACACCGCCCAGGGGCGAACCGTTTCACCTGTGCAGCGAGCCGGAACGCGTCAGAACCGCTGCGCGCCGGGCACCTTCACCACTGCGGCGGGCTGGCGATGGAGCGTGCCAGGACGTCGTCCAGGACGCGGGCCGTGGCCGCCACGTCGAGCTGGGAGTTGTCGATGATCGGGAGCCCGGAGCCGTACCAGCCCGCCATGCGGCCGTGGATGCGCGCGACCTCCTCGTCGCTGAGCCTGCGGTTGCCCGAGCGCTCCGCGTTGCGCTCCAGGACCACTTCCAGGCCAGGCAGGAGCACGACCGGCAGCAGACCGGGGCCCACGTGCCGCTTCCAGCCGCCGAGGCCGACGACCGGCCGGTCCGGGAAGACGGCGTCGTCCAGGATGCACGAGATGCCGTTGGCCAGGAAGTTGCGGGCGGCGAAGCCGCAGGTGCGGCGGGCGAGACGATACTGCGCCTCGGAATGGTCGTTCCATCCCGACTGCGGGTCGGCGAAGCCCGAGCGCACCCATTCGCGTACGTCGTCGAGGCTGATGTGCGCCGTGGGCACCCGGCGGTGGTCCGCCCAGTACTTGGCGACGCTGGTCTTCCCGGCGCCCGCGGGGCCGATGAGCAGGATCGCGAGCGTGGTCGCCGCCGGGTCGGGCGCGCCCGTGGCGGGCGGCGGGCTCGGCATGGCGACCGAGACGCCCGGAGGCAGCCGCACGTGCCCGGTGGTGTCCGGCGCGGGCGGCACGGGCGGGTGCGGCGGCTGCGCCGACGGGTGCTGTGGAGGCATCGCCGACGGATGCTGCGGGGGCATCTGATGCGGTGGCAGGTGATGCTGCGGCGCCTGGGCGGGTGGCGCGCCGGGCGGCACCGGCCCTCCGGCGAAGCCGGGAGCGGGCGCCGGGCCCTGCTGCCCCGGGTACTGTCCGGCCGGCGACCATGCGGCGGCCGGCCCCTGCCCCGGCTGGTGGGGCGGCAGCGGAGCCCCCACTGCGTGCTGCATCCGGTGCCACTCCGTCTCGTACAGGCGATGTGCGCGTAGCGGCGGGACGCCGGTCCCGTCGCTACCGAACGGTACCTTCCCCGGCCGCCGTTGTGTGAACGGCCGGGGACGGTGCGAAGTGCCCGGTGAGGAGAGGCAAAACGGGCTGAGCAGGTGCCCTTCGGGCCATACGGCCTCGCGGGGGGCGCCTGTTACTCGCCGACCTCGCCGTACGCGGCGAGCAGGACGGCCGGATCCGGGCCCTCCAGGACGGTCGGTTTGGCCAGTCCGTCGAGGACGATGAAGCGCAGCAGGTCGCCCCGGGACTTCTTGTCGACCTTCATGTTCTCCACGAGCTTCGGCCACTGGTCGTAGCGGTAGCTCAGCGGGAGACCGACGGACTCCAGGATCGTGCGGTGCCGGTCGGCGGTCGCGTCGTCCAGCCGGCCCGCGAGGCGGCCGAGTTCGGCGGCGAAGTGCATGCCGACGGAGACGGCCGCGCCGTGCCGCCACTTGTAGCGCTCGTTCTTCTCGATGGCGTGGGCGAGCGTGTGGCCGTAGTTGAGGATCTCGCGCAGCCCCGACTCCTTGAGGTCCCCGGAGACGACCTCGGCCTTGACCTTGACGGAACGCTCGATCAGCTCGGCGGTGTGCGGGCCCGCGGGCGTGCGGGCCGCCTCGGGGTCGGACTCGATGAGCTCCAGGATCACCGGGTCGGCGATGAAGCCGGCCTTGATGATCTCCGCGAGCCCGGACACGTAGTCGTTGACCGGCAGCGAGTCGAGCGCGGCCAGGTCGCACAGCACGCCCGCGGGCGGGTGGAAGGCGCCGACGAGGTTCTTGCCCTCGGCCGTGTTGATGCCCGTCTTGCCGCCGACCGCCGCGTCCACCATGGCGAGCACGGTGGTGGGGACGGCGATCCAGCGGACGCCGCGCAGCCAGGTCGCGGCCACGAAACCGGCGAGGTCCGTGGTGGCGCCTCCGCCGACGCCGACGATGGCGTCGGTCCGGGTGAAGCCGGACTGGCCGAGCGCCTTCCAGCAGTAGGCCGCGACCTCGGCGGTCTTGGCCTCCTCGGCGTTCGGCACCTGGATGGCGACGGCCTCGAAGCCCTGCTCCGCCAGGTCGGCGCGGAGCGCCTCACCGGTGTCGGCGAGCGCCTCGGGGTGGATCACGGCGACCCGCTTGGCCCTGTCACCGATCAACCCGCCGAGCTCACCGAGAAGCTGACGGCCGATCAGGACCTCGTAGGGGTCGGTGCCCGCGGTGCCGCCGACCTGGACTCGGGTCACAGCCTCGCTCATGCTTCCTTCAACTCCAGTGCGTCGAGGACCTCTTGGGCGACCTCATCGGGGGTACGGCCGTCGGTCGCCACGACCGCGCGGGCGACTTCGGTGTACAGGTGGCGACGTGCCTCCATCAGCTCGCGCCACTGCTTGCGCGGATTGACGGCGAGCAGCGGCCGGGCGGCGTTGAGGCCGGTGCGCTGCACCGCCTCCTCGACGTCCATGGAGAGGTAGACGACCTGGTGGCCCGCGAGCAGCGCGCGGGTGTCGGCGTCGAGGACCGAACCGCCGCCCAGGGCGAGGACGCCGTCGTGCTCGGCGAGTGCCGCCCGAACCGCCCGCTTCTCGATCGCGCGGAAGGCGGGCTCGCCCTCGTCGACGAAGATGTCGGCGATGGTGCGGCCCTCGGCGGCCACGATGTCGTCGTCCGTGTCCCGGTAGGCGCAGCCGAGCCGCTCGGCGACGAGCGCGCCCACCGTGGACTTCCCGACCCCCATCGGCCCGACCAGGACCAGCCGTGGAGCGGTCACCGGATGGCCAGGTTCTCGAGGTACGACCGGACGTTGCGGCGGGTCTCGGTGACGGAGTCGCCGCCGAACTTCTCGGCCACCGCGTCCGCGAGGACGAGGGCGACCATGGCCTCGGCGACGATGCCGGCGGCCGGCACGGCGGAGACGTCGGAGCGCTGGTGGTGGGCCTTGGCGGCCTCGCCGGTGACGACGTCGACGGTGGCCAGCGCGCGCGGCACGGTGGCGATCGGCTTCATCGCGGCGCGGACGCGCAGCAGTTCGCCGGTGCTCAGGCCGCCCTCGGTGCCGCCGCTGCGGCCCGACGTCCGCCTGATGCCCTCGGGCGTTCCGACGATCTCGTCGTGGGCCTGGGAGCCGGGCACGCGGGCCAGTTCGAAGCCGTCGCCCACCTCGACGCCCTTGATCGCCTGGATGCCCATCAGGGCGCCGGCGAGACGGGCGTCGAGCTTGCGGTCCCAGTGCACGTGGGAGCCGAGGCCCACGGGAACGCCGTAGGCGAGGACCTCGACGACGCCGCCGAGCGTGTCGCCGTCCTTGTGGGCCTGGTCGACCTCGGCGACCATCGCCTTCGAGGTGTCGGCGTCGAGGCAGCGCAGCGGGTCGGCGTCGAGCTTCTCGACGTCGGCCGGGGTGGGGTACACGCCCTGCGGGGCCTTCACGGCGCAGAGTTCGACGACGTGGGAGACGATCTCGATGCCGGCCGTCTCCTTCAGGTACGAGCGGGCGACGGCGCCGAGCGCCACGCGGGCCGCGGTCTCGCGGGCGGAGGCGCGCTCCAGGATCGGGCGGGCCTCGTCGAAGCCGTACTTCTGCATGCCGGCGAGGTCTGCGTGGCCGGGCCGCGGGCGGGTCAGCGGGGCGTTGCGGGCGAGACCGTCGAGGATCTCCCGGTCCACCGGGTCGGCCGACATGACCTGGTCCCACTTGGGCCATTCGGTGTTGCCGACCATGACCGCGACCGGGGAGCCGAGGGTGAGGCCGTGGCGCACGCCGCCGAGGAAGGTGACCTCGTCGAGCTCGAACTTCATCCGGGCACCGCGTCCATAGCCCAGGCGCCGCCGGGCGAGGTGGTCCGCCACCATCTCCGTGGTGATCGGCACGCCGGCGGGAAGACCCTCCAGCGTCGCGACAAGTGCGGGACCGTGGGACTCCCCCGCGGTCAGCCAGCGCAACCTGC
The DNA here is from genome assembly GCF_044763015.1 of Streptomyces sp. NPDC096324. Taxonomy (NCBI): domain Bacteria; kingdom Bacillati; phylum Actinomycetota; class Actinomycetes; order Kitasatosporales; family Streptomycetaceae; genus Streptomyces; species Streptomyces sp. NPDC096324. The sequence continues at coordinate 137,614 of NZ_JBIWFK010000009.1, forward strand.
TCAACGGTGCTCCTCATCCTCGCGCCCGGGTACTGCTGCTGCGTACACGTGTGCTCGCGTACGGCGACGGCGCGACCGGGTGCGCGGCCCTGGCCCGCCATGTCAGATCCTCCCACGTCCGGACATGGGACCCGGCCTCAGGTCCATCAGACGGGACGGCCGGACACGGACGGCGGGCTCAGCGCGCCCCGAGGACGGCGGGCACGATCATCGCGAGCACCGTGAACCGCACCCGGTCGGGCATGAACATCAGGACGAACGCGAAGATCCCGCCCTCGCCGGACGCCAGTGGGCGCGCCGTTCATGTACCTGACTGAACCCTGCGCCCCGCGCCCCGCCCCTGCGGACGTCAGCGGACGTCACGGGAAGCGAGCGCGTGTTCCCCCGCTGCCCTCATGGCACCCAGGGGGGCCGGCTGCCGTCCGGTCATCTGCTCCACCTGGAGCACGGCCTGGTGCACGAGGAGGTCGAGGCCGCCGACCACGGCTCCGCCGTACGCGGACCAGCGCGCCGCGAGATCGGTCGGCCAGGGGTCGTACAGCACGTCGAAGAGGGTCGCGGGGCTCCCCGGAACGGCGGAGGCCAGCGCGTCCGTGGTCCCGGCCGGAGTCGTGGCGATCACCAGGGGCGCCCGCAGCGCCTGTTCGGCGTCGGCCCAGTCCTCGGTACGCACCTCGATGCCGAGGCGCTCGCCCCACTCGCGCATCTCGGCGGCCCGCTCCGGGCTCCGCACGTACGCGACGACCTCACCGGTGCAGATCCTCGCGAGGGCGGCCAGCGCGGAGGAGGCGGTGGCGCCGGCGCCGAGAACGGCGGCCGAGTCGACCTGCTCGATCCCCCGCTCGCGCAGCGCCGCGACCATCCCGGGGATGTCGGTGTTGTCGCCGACGCGCCGCCCGTCCTCGGTGAACACGACGGTGTTGACCGCCTCGACGGAGGCGGCCGTCTCGCTGATCCCGTCGAGCAGCGGCATGACGGCCCGCTTGAGCGGCATCGTCAGCGACAGCCCGGCCCACTCCGGTCCGAGGCCCTCGACGAAGGCGGGCAGCGCCGCCTCGTCGACCTCGAAGCGGTCGTACGTCCACTCACCGAGGCCCAGTTCCCGGTACGCGGCCCGGTGCAGCACCGGCGAGAGGGAGTGCGCGATCGGTGAACCGAGCACGGCCGCCCGGGAGGCGTCAGTTGCCCGAGCTGGCATTGAATTTGTCCTTGAGCTTCTCGAACTGGGCCAGCGTCTTGGCGAATTCCGTATTGTTCTGGCCGTCGGTCGCCACGAAATACAACCAGCCGTCCTTCGTGGGATTGAACACCGCCCGGAAGGCGTCGTCGCCCGGATTGCCGATCGGACCGGGCGGCAGACCACGGTGGTAATACGTGTTGTACGGGTCCGGATTGCTGTTGATCTCGGACTCGCCGATATTGATCTTGCTCTGGCCCTTCAGGTAATTGAAGGTCGAGTCGAACTGCAGCTTCTGGTTGGTCTCGGTGTTGGTGCTCTTCAGACGGTTGTAGACGACCTCGGCCATCTTGCGGTAGTCGTCGTGCGTCTTGCCCTCGGCCTGGACCAGGCTCGCGACCGTGACCACCTGGAGCGGGTCGTCGAGCTTGAGTGCCTTCGCCTTCGCCACGAGCCCCATCGCCGCGTACTTCTTGTCGGCCTGCGCGACCATGCTCTTCAGCACGGCCTCGGGCTTCATGCCCTTGGCCGCGGGATACGTGAGCGGGTAGAGGAACCCCTCCAGGGGGTCCTTTATGTCCTTGTTGGTGTTCGCCCAGCTCGGCAGCCCGAGGGTCTTGTACTTCTTCTTCGCGACGGCGCTCGTCGTGCCCTTGGCGAGTCCGAGTTTCGCGTCGATCGCCAAGTAGACCTGGGCATTGCGGAAACCGGGCGGCACGGTCACGTTGTTCTGGCTCTTGGGGTCGAGCATCAGCTCGACGGCGCTCTTGGCCGACATTCCCTTGCGCAGAAGATAGGCGCCGGCCTGAATCGACTTGCCCTTGGGATTCTCCGCCTGAGCGGACACGAACGCGTCCACGCTCTTGACGACACCGGCAGCCTTCAGCTTCTGGCCGATGACATAACCGCCCTCGCCCTTGCCGATCTCGACGGGGACCTGCCCCGTCCCCTCGCCCGCGAAGTCGGGAGCCGCGCCGAAACGATTCTGGTAGTAGTGGTAGCCGAAATACCCGGCGCCGGCGAGACCTCCGCCGAAGACCATGACGACCACCAGGCAGGCACAGCCGCTGCGGCGCTTCTTGCCTTTGCCGCCGCGCTCCTTGCCGCCGCCGCGCTGCTCCTTGCGGTCCCCGCGGCCCCGGCGCTTCTTCGGGTCGTCGTCCTCGTCGAAGTCGTCGTCATCGTCGTCACCGGCGAAGAAGGCGTGCTCGCCCTGGTCCGGTCCCGGGTCCCAGTCGGGCTCGGGTTCGGGCTCGGCACGGCGCCGGGCCGGCGGCTCGGGCGGCGGATAGGCGTCCGGGGTGTTGTAGGAGTCCGGCTGCTCGGCCGCGTACTGGCCCGCGTAGGGGTCGGCGGGATCGGCCGTGTACGGCACCTGCGGCTGGGCGCCGGTGCCGCTGTCGGGGTACTGCTGCTGACCCTGACCGGGATACTGCTGCTGACCCTGGCCGTTGAACTGCTGCTGACCCTGGCCGTTGAACTGCTGCTGACCCTGGTACTGCTGCTGACCCTGACCGGGGTACTGCTGGCCCTGGCCGTTGAACTGCTGCTGCCCCTGGCCCTGGTACTGCTGTTCCTGTCCCGGATACTGCTGCTGCCCCTGACCGGGGTACTGCTGCTGCCCCTGCCCCTGGCCCGGGTACTGCTGGCCCTGGTACTGCTGCTGGCCCGGATACTGCCCGTTCTGGCCCTGCGTCGGGTACTGCTGCTGGCCCTGGTACTGCTGCCCCTGGCCCCAGTCGCCCTGCTGCTGCGGATAGTGCTGCGGCTGGCCGCCGTCGTAGGCGGACTGGCCGTCTGCGGCCTGTCCGCCCCATCCGATGTCCCCGTACAACGGGTCCTCCGGATTCCACGGTTCGGAGCCAGGGCCCCGGCCATACTCAGTCATCGATCCCCTACGAGCCGCGAGCCGGCAGCGGCCGGCTCGTCTGGCCCGGCTCCCGTCCGCCTCTTTACTGTGCGACGGCTGTTCGAACACCACCGCATCGGGCGGAACGTTACCGTATCGCGATCACATGACCACTTCGACGCCCTCGCCGGGCGACTTGCCTGACACCCGTTCGGATTCCAGGGCCTGCTGCAGGATCACGACGGCTGCCGCCTGGTCGATGACCGACCTGCCCTTCTTCGACTTCACGCCCGAGGCGCGCAGTCCCTGACTGGCCGTGACCGTGGTCATCCTCTCATCCACGAGCCGTACCGGAACAGGAGCGATCCCTTCCGCGAGCTCCTGGGTGAAGGCACGGACCTTGACCGCGGCAGGGCCCTCGCCCCCCTTGAGGGAGCGAGGGAGCCCGACGACGACCTCGATCGGCTCGTACTCCTCGACGAGCTGCCGCAGCCGGCGGTGCGCCGCCGGGATGTCGCGCCCCGGGACCGTCTCCACCGGTGTCGCGAGGATCCCGTCGGGGTCGCACGAGGCGACCCCGATGCGGGCGTCCCCGACATCGATCGCGAGCCGACGTCCTCTGCGCATGTCCGCGGTCCTTACTTGGCCGTCTCGGCGACGAGGCGCCGGACCGCGTCGATGGCCTCGCCGACGGCGGCCGCGTTCTGGCCTCCGCCCTGGGCGACGTCCGGCTTGCCGCCACCGCCGCCACCGAGGGTCTTGGCGGCGCCGCGGACCAGCTCGCCGGCCTTCAGACCGCGCTCGCGGGCGGCCTCGTTGGTGGCGATGACCGTCAGGGGCTTACCGCCCACGACCGTGAACAGGGCCACGACGGCGGCCCGTCCGCCCTGGATGCGGCCCCGCACGTCGAGGACCAGCTTGCGCAGGTCGTCGGCGCCCGTGCCGTCCGGGACCTGGCCGGTGACCAGCGCGACGCCGTTCACGTCCTGGGCGGACTCGACGAGTCCGGCGGCGGCCTGGAGCACCTTCTCCGCGCGGAACTTCTCGATCTCCTTCTCGGCGTCCCTCAGCTTGCCGAGCATGGCGGAGACCTTCTCCGGAAGCTCCTCCGGACGGCCCTTGACCAGTTCCTGGAGCTGGGCGACGACCGTGTGCTCACGGGCCAGGAAGTTGTAGGCGTCGACGCCGACCAGGGCCTCGATGCGCCGCACGCCGGAGCCGATGGACGACTCGCCGAGCAGCTTGACCAGGCCGAGCTGGGAGGTGTTGTGCACGTGGGTGCCGCCGCACAGCTCCTTGGAGAAGTCGCCGATGGTCACGACGCGGACGCGCTCGCCGTACTTCTCGCCGAACTCGGCGATGGCGCCCTGCTTCTTGGCCTCGTCCAGGCTCAGGATCTCGGCGTGCACGTCCAGGTCCCGGGCGAGCACCTCGTTGATCTGCTGCTCGACGTCCGTCATCACGGCCGTCGGGACGGCGGACGGGGAGCCGAAGTCGAAGCGGAAGCGGCCGGGCTGGTTCTCGGAGCCGGCCTGGGCGGCCGTCGGGCCGAGGGCGTCGCGCAGCGCCTGGTGCGTCAGGTGCGTGGCCGAGTGGGCGCGGGCGATGGCCGTACGACGGCGTACGTCGATGACGGCCTGGGCCTTGGCGCCGACGGTGACCTCGCCGACCTGGACGACGCCCTTGTGGACGTACACGCCCGGGACGGGCTTCTGGCAGTCGCGGATCTCGACGACGGCACCGGTGTCGACCCGGATGCGGCCGGTGTCACCGATCTGGCCGCCGCCCTCGGCGTAGAACGGGGTGCGGTCGAGGACGATCTCGACCTCGTCGCCCTCTGTGGCGGCCGGCGAGGAGACGCCGTCCACGAGGATGCCGACGATCGTCGACTCGGCCTCGGTGCCGTCGTACCCGACGAAGTCGGTCTCACCGGCGGCGTCGGCGATCTGACGGTAGGCACCGAGGTCGGCGTGGCCGGACTTCTTGGCGCGGGCGTCGGCCTTGGCCTTGTCCCGCTGCTCCTTCATCAGGCGGCGGAAACCGTCCTCGTCCACCGACAGGCCCTGTTCGGCGGCCATTTCGAGGGTGAGGTCGATCGGGAAGCCCCAGGTGTCGTGGAGCAGGAAGGCCTTGTCGCCGGCGAGGACCGTGCCGCCGGTCTCCTTGGTGTCCGTGATGGCCGTGTCGAGGATGTTCGTGCCGGCCTTCAGCGTCTTGAGGAAGGCGGCCTCCTCGGCGAGGGCCACGGTCTCGATCCGCTGCCGGTCGCTGACCAGGTCCGGGTACTGCTGGCCCATCATCTCGATCACGACGTCGACGAGGTCCTTGACGACGGGACCCGTGGCGCCGAGCAGCCGCATGTTGCGGATGGCGCGGCGCATGATGCGGCGCAGCACATAGCCGCGACCCTCGTTGCCGGGGCTCACGCCGTCACCGATGAGCATCACGGAGGTGCGCATGTGGTCGGTGACCACGCGCAGCGAGACGTCGGAGTCCGGGGCGGCGCCGTACTCGACACCGGTCAGTTCGGTGGCCTTCTTGATGACGGCCATCGAGGTGTCGATCTCGTACAGGTTCTGCACGTCCTGCAGGATCATCGCGAGGCGTTCCAGGCCGAGGCCGGTGTCGATGTTCTTGCTGGGCAGCTCGCCGAGGATCTCGAAGTCCTCCTTCGAGATGCCCTCGCCGCGCTCGTACTGCATGAAGACCAGGTTCCAGATCTCCACGTAGCGCTCGTCGTTGACGGCCGGGCCGCCCTCGACGCCGAACTCCGGACCGCGGTCGTAGTTGATCTCGGAGCACGGACCACAGGGGCCCGGGACGCCCATGGACCAGTAGTTGTCCTTCTTGCCCAGGCGCTGGATGCGCTCGGCCGGGACGCCGATCTTGTCGCGCCAGATGGTCTCGGCCTCGTCGTCGTCGAGGTAGACCGTGATCCACAGACGCTCGGGGTCGAGGCCGTAACCACCCTTGTCCTGGGGCGAGGTGAGCAGCTCCCAGGCGTAGGTGATGGCACCTTCCTTGAAGTAGTCGCCGAAGGAGAAGTTGCCGCACATCTGGAAGAACGTGCCGTGGCGCGTGGTCTTGCCGACCTCTTCGATGTCGGGCGTGCGCACGCACTTCTGCACGCTGGTGGCGCGCGCCCAGGGGGCCTTGACCTCACCGAGGAAGTACGGCTTGAAGGGGACCATGCCGGCGGGGACCAGGAGCAGAGTCGGGTCGTCCGCGATGAGCGACGCCGAAGGGACGACGGCGTGACCGCGCTCCTCGTAGAAGCTCAGCCAGCGGCGGCGGATTTCAGCCGACTCCATCAGTGGTCCTCATTCCGGTTGTACGTGTACGTCGTGTTGTCGATGTACTTGATCTGCTTGTTGTCGCCGGACTGCTCGGCGCCGCCGATCGCTGCGATACGGCGCTGGGTGGGCAGTTCGGGATCCGGGTCCGCGTTCAGACCGAGCACCTCGCCGAGTTCGGCCTCTCGCTGGGCCATCCCGTCGCGGACGTCGAGCGCGAACTCCTTGAGGCGGTGACCCGCGTCGATCGCCTTGTTCGCGGCCTGCGCCGCGAGGCTCTCGGGGGTGAGCTGCCTGAGCTTGCGGTTGACCTTGGTGGTGGCCCATACACCCGCGGCTGCGCCCGCGGTGAACCAGAACGTACGGCGGAACATCGCTGCGTCAGTCCTTCTTCCGCTTTCCCCGCCGCGTGGGCGGGACGGCGCGGCCCACGATCACGGTACGCCGGGACGCTTTCTCGGGCACATTCTCACGACGGCCTCCGATGGCCCGGCGCACGCCGTACCCGAACGCCGCGACCTTGACCAGCGGGCCGCCGAACGTGGAGGCGACGGTCGTCGACAGCGCCGAGGCGTTCGACGTGACCTCCTGGACGTCCGACGCGATGGCGTCGACCCGGTCGATCTGCGTCTGCGCGGAGCGCACCGCCGCCGAGGCGTCGGCCAGGAGCGGGACGGCCTGGTCGGTCACGTCCGCCACGAGCTTGGTGGTCGCCCTGAGCGTCTGGGCCAGCCTCACCAGTGCGACGGCGAGGAAGGAGACCAGGATCGCCCAGAAGACGGCCACCAGGATCCCGGCCACCTCACCACCGGACACTGTGCACCCGCTCCCTGACTGTGTGCCTGAACATCGAAAAGTCGTCGCCCGAGCCTATCGCGCCGGGGCCGGGGCTCCGTACCGCATTTATCCGCTCAGGAGTGTGGAGTTGCGCGAACCGATTGTACGGAGCGCTAACGGGTCAGTACGCTCCGTATCTCATGCAGCGTTCTCATCCCGGTCGACACTCCGGTCCTGCGGTACCCGGCAATCTGCCCCTGGAACTCGACGCGTTCGTGGGGCGCTCCGCGGAGCTCGCGCGGCTGGCCGAGGCGCTGGAGGCGGTCCGCCTGGTGACCGTGACCGGTATGGGAGGCGTCGGCAAGTCCCGGTTCGCCGCGCACGCGGCGGCGGGGACGGACCCGCGCGACGGGGTGTGGCACGTGGATCTGTCCGCGGTGCGCGACCCGGGACTCGTCGAGTACGCCGTGGCCGAGGCGCTCGGTCTGACGGACCACACGGCGAAGCCGCCGCGCCGGGTGCTGCTCGACCATGTCGCCGGGCGCCGGCTCCTGCTGGTCCTGGACGGCTTCGAGCACCTGGTCGACGTGAGTGCCCCGCTGGTGGGCGAGTTGCTGCGGCGGGCGCCCGGACTGCGGGTGCTGGCCGTGGGCCGCAGACCGCTGGGGATCGCGGGCGAGCGGGTGTTCCCGCTGGCTCCGCTGGCCGAGACGGAGGCGGTGGAGCTGTTCGCGGACCGGGCGGCGGCCCGGGTGCCCGGCTTCGTGCTGGACGAGGGGAACGCGTCCGACGTCCTGGAGCTGTGCCGGCGACTGGACGCGATCCCGCTGGCGCTGGAGCTGGCGGCGGGGCGCGTCGGCGCCCTCTCCCCCGCGCAGTTGCTCGCCCGTCTGGAGGACCGGTTCCGGCTGCTGACCGGCGGTGTGCGCGACGCGCCGCCGCGGCACCAGACACTGCGGACGGCGATCGGCTGGAGCCACGAACTGTGCACCCCGGGAGAACGGCTGCTGTGGGCACGCCTGTCGGTGTTCGCCGGGCAGTTCGACCTGGAGGCCGCGGAATACGTGTGCAGCGGGGACGGACTGCACGCCGACGACGTCCTGGACGTGCTCGGCGAGCTGCTCGCGCAGTCCGTGCTCTCGCGCGAGGAGACCGCGGCCGGTGTGCGCTACCGGATGCTGGACACGGTGCGGGCCTACGGCGCGCACTGGCTGACGGCGACGGGGGACGCGGAGCGGCTGCGCCGTCGCCACCGCGACTGGTACATGGGCCTGGTCACCTGGTGCGAGCTCGACTGGTTCTCGCCGCGGCAGGCCGAGGTGGCGGTGCGCGTCGAGACGGAACTGCCGAATCTGCGCTGCGCGCTGGAGTATTCGCTCGGCGAACCCGACGAGGCGCATCTGGGCCAGTATCTGGCGGGCGCCCTGTGGTTCTACTGGGTCGGCTGCGGCCGCCTCTCGGAGGGGCGGCACTGGCTGGAGCGCAGTGTCGAGCTCGACGGCGACCGCGACCAGTCACGGCTGAAGGCCTTGTGGGTGCTCGGCTATGTGGCGGTCCTCCAGGGGGACTCGGTGCCCGCACTGTCCGCGCTCCAGGAGTGCCGCGACGAGGCGGAGCGCTGCGAGAACGCCGTCGCGGTCGCGTACGCCGAGCATCGCACCGGCTGTCTGGCCCTGGTCACGGACGACATGGCGCGCGCCGAGAAGCTGCTGCGCTCGGCGCTGGACCGCTATCACGAGATCGGCGAACTCAACAGCAATGTGCTGATGGGCCAGATCGAACTGGCCATGGCGCTCGCCTTCCAGGGCGACATGGCGGGCGCGGTGAAACTGTGCGAGGACGTCCGCGGGGTCTGCGAGGACCACGGGGAGCGCTGGGCGCTGGCGTACGCGCTGTACGTCCTCGCGTACCAGGCCCAGGCCGAGGGCGATCAGGCGCGGGCGCGCGGTCTGCTGGAGCAGGGCCTCGGCATCGCGCACGGCTTCCACGATCTGCTCGGCGCCGTGCTCGCGGTCGAACTGCTCGCCCTGGTCACGGTGATGGAGGGCGACGCGGCCGAGGCCGCGGTGCTCCAGGGGGCGGCGTCGCGCATGTGGCCTTCGGTGGGGCTGCCGCTGTTCGGCTCGGCGTACTACAACGCGCCGCACGAGCGCTGCGCCGCCCTCGCCCGGCAGGAGCTGGGCGACGAGCGGTACGAGGAGTGCGTACGGGCGGGCGGGCTGCTCGGGCAGGACGTGGCGGTCGCCCGGGCGCTGGGCGGGGCCGGGGTGCCGCCGCTCGGTGCGGTGCCCTCGCCGCGCAGACTGCCCCCGGATGTGCGAAAGCCCGCCGTCTCGCCCACCTCGAAGGGCGGGGAGACGACGGGCTGACGAAGACGCGCAGGTGGTACCGCGTCCGCTGTCGGAAGATCAGCGGGCGTAGTACTCGACGACGAGCTGCTCGTCGCAGATCACCGGGATCTCCTTGCGGTTCGGCTCACGGTCCAGGCGGAAGGCCAGGGCGGCGAGGTTCACCTGGAGGTAGCGCGGGGTCTCACCGTCGGGGGCGAACCCACCGGCACGGGCGACCTCGAACAGCGTCTTGCTGCGGCTGCGCTCGCGGACCATCACGACGTCGTCGGGACGGACACGGAACGACGGCTTGTCGACCTTGCCGCCGTTGACCTCGATGTGGCCGTGGACGACCATCTGGCGGGCCTGGTAGATCGTGCGGGCGATGCCCGAACGAAGGACCAGCGCGTCGAGACGACGCTCCAGCTCGATGACCAGAGCCTCACCGGTCTTGCCCTGCGTCTTGGCGGCACGCTCGTAGGCGCGGACGAGCTGGCGCTCGGACACGTCGTACTGCGCGCGCAGACGCTGCTTCTCGAGCAGACGGACCTTGTAGTCCGAGTTCTGCTTACGGCCACGGCCGTGCTCGCCCGGCGGGTAGGGGCGGGCCTCGAAGTACTTGACGGCCTTCGGGGTCAGCGCGATGCCGAGGGCACGCGACTTCTTGACCTTGGGGCGGGACTGGTTCGCCATGAACCAAACACCTCATGTCTCTGATGCGAATACGGCTTCACCAGGGTTAGGGGAGGTCGCAATCCGCAGCCCGGGAAACCCTCCTCGCCGCTGTGGAGATCCACGGGGACGGGGCGGGCAGCCGCTCCTGGGTCTGGGCACATACGTGCAGCACGCGAGTGACCCACCGACCGGTCCCGGAGATCCGGGTGGTGATGGGTTGCCCGCGACACCTTCGACGGTGCGCGACGCTCCTGGAATCCCCCCGTGGAGGCGGGGGCTCCGACTGCTTGTCCCGTTCTGGTGGTGCCGACCGGAGCCGGCACGGGACGCAGTGCTTCGAGACATCGTACAGGGTGCTCAGGAACGCCCTCTACCGAGGCGCTTCCTGGTCCACTCCACCGCGTCGGCGTACCGCGCCTCGGCGCCGTGCCGGGTCGGGGTGTAGTACTCCCGGTCCGTGAGCTCCTCGGGCGCGTACTGCTGGGCCGCGATGCCCTCGGGCAGGTCGTGCGGATACACGTACCCCTGGGCGTGCCCGAGCTTGGCCGCGCCCTTGTAGTGCCCGTCGCGCAGATGGGCCGGCACCGGACCCGCGTGTCCCTTGCGCACGTCTTCCAGCGCGGCGCCGATGGCGGTCGTCGCGGCGTTGGACTTCGGGGCCAGCGCGAGGGCGATGGTGGCGTGGCTGAGCGTGAGCGCGGCCTCCGGGAAGCCGATCATCGCGACGGCCTGCGCGGCCGCCACGGCTATGGGCAGCGCGTTCGGGTCGGCGAGGCCGATGTCCTCGCTGGCGGAGATCATCAGGCGCCGGGCGATGAAGCGGGGGTCCTCGCCCGCCTCGATCATCCGGGCCAGGTAGTGCAGGGCGGCGTCCACGTCGGAGCCGCGGATGGACTTGATGAGGGCGCTCGCCACGTCGTAGTGCTGGTCGCCGTCGCGGTCGTACGTCACGGCGGCGCGGTCGACCGTCGCCTCCAGCGTCTGGAGGGTGATCTCCGGCTCGCCCTTGTCGAGCGCCGCGCCGGCCGCGGCCTCCAGGGCGGTCAGGGCACGGCGGGCGTCGCCTCCGGCGATACGCAGCAGATGGTCCTCGGTGTCGCCGGGCAGGGCCACGGAGTCCTTGAGGCCGCGCTCCGAGGTGAGCGCCCGGCGCAGCAGGCCGCGCAGATCGTCGTCGGTGAGCGGTTCGAGGGTCAGCAGGAGGGAGCGGGAGAGCAGCGGCGAGATCACCGAGAAGTACGGGTTCTCGGTGGTCGCGGCGATCAGGGTCACCCAGCGGTTCTCCACGGCCGGGAGCAGGGAGTCCTGCTGGGCCTTGCTGAAGCGGTGGATCTCGTCCAGGAAGAGGACGGTCTCCTTGCCGTAGCCGCCGGTGGCGCGGCGGGCGCCCTCGATGACCGCCCGCACCTCCTTGACGCCCGCGGTGATCGCCGAGAGTTCCACGAACCGCTTGTCGGTGGCCTTGGAGACGACGTACGCGAGGGTCGTCTTGCCGGTGCCCGGCGGGCCCCAGAGGATCACCGAGGACGGTCCGGCCGGGCCGCCGCTCCCCTCGGCGACGAGTCTGCGCAAGGGAGAGCCCGGCTTCAGCAGATGCTGCTGCCCCACGACCTCGTCGAGGGTGCGCGGGCGCATCCGCACGGCCAGGGGACTGCCGGACGGGTCCTTCTCCTGGCGCTCTTCCGCGGCGGCGGTGAACAGGTCGGGCTCCACGTCCGAAACCCTATGTCACACCACCGACAATCCCTCCCGGGCCGTGGCCGGGCCGGTCACGACGGGCCCGTCAGCTCGTCCAGAAGTCCCACCAGCGGGTCAGGATCAGCATGCCGATGATGCCGATGTGCAGCGTCGGCAGGACCCAGGTGAACTCGCCGAAGAAGCCCTTGAGCCAGCCCGGGGCGGGCAGGAAGCCGTTACGGACGTTGAAGGACGTCACGTACCAGAACATGATGATCGTGGCGACCCAGGCCAGGCTGCACCACAGGCAGAGCGAGTTGATCCGGTACAGCGACTGGAACTGGAGCCAGGTGCAGAACGCGACGCCGAAGAGCGTGCCCACGTTGAAGGTCAGCCAGTACCAGCGCGGGAACGTCGCCCGGGCGAGCAGGCTCATGCCGACGCAGATCACGATGCCGTAGGCGACGAGCCCCATCATGGGGTTCGGGAAGCCGAAGGCCGAGGCCTGCTCGCTCTTCATGATGTTGCCGCAGGAGACGACCGGGTTCAGGCTGCAGCCCGGAACGAAGTTCGGGTTCTCCAGCAGCTTGAACTTGTCGATCGTGATGACCCACGCGGCAAGGAGACCGGCCGCGCCCGTGATCACCAGCAGCACCGCGAGGGCACGGCTGCCGCCGGCCGTCCGCGCGGGGGTGGCGGCAGGGCTTTCCTGACCGGTCGGGACGTCCTTGACTGTCGTCTTGTTCATCACGCCGTTTCCGTAGTTTCGAGGGGCCTGCGGGCAGGCTCATTGTGCCGCACCCGCCCGGCCGTCCACCGTTCGGTGGACATAAGAAGGTACGCACGGTCGCCCCGGAAGGTTCGGTTCGGGGAGATGCTCGTCCGCATGACAACTCACGCGGATCGGCTCGCGGTGGACGTACGGGGGCTGCGCAAGCAGTACGGGGACGTGACCGCGGTCGACGGCATCGATCTGGGCATCCGGCAGGGCGAGGTGTTCGGCCTGCTCGGACCCAACGGAGCGGGCAAGAGCACCACCGTGGAGATCCTCCAGGGCAATCGCCGGCGGGACGCGGGCGAGGTGTCCGTGCTCGGCTCGGACCCGGCGACGGCCACGCGCGCGTGGCGCTCACGCGTCGGAATCGTCTGGCAGGACGAATCCGCGCCCGCCGAGTTGACGGTGGGCGAGACGGTACGGCATTTCTCCCGCTATTACCCGAATCCTCGTGACCCCGAGGAGGTCATCGGTCTGGTCGGCCTGGAGGCGAAGGCGGGCAGCAGGATCAAGTCGCTCTCGGGCGGTCAGCGCCGGCGGCTCGATGTCGCCCTCGGGGTGATCGGCGGGCCCGAGCTGCTGCTCCTGGACGAGCCGACCACGGGCTTCGACCCGGCGGCGCGACGGCAGTTCTGGGAGCTGATCCGCAAGCTGGCCGACGAGGGCACGACCATCCTGCTGACCACGCACTACCTGGAGGAGGCCGAGGCTCTCGCGGACCGGCTGGCGGTGATCGCGCGGGGCCGGGTCGTCGCCGAGGGCGAACCGGCCGCGCTGCGCGAGCGGTTCGGCAGCGAGGCCACGGTCGAATGGACGGAGGCCGACGGCAGCCCGCGCGGCGAACGCACGGACACACCCACGAAGACGGTCGCCGAGCTCATCCGCCGCTTCGACGGGGAGATCCCGGGACTGCGGGTGAGCCGCCCCACCCTCGAGGACGTCTATCTGCGACTGACCGGCCTGGAGGACGCGCGATGACCACGACCGACGTACGGCAGGACACGAAGAACGCGTCCGGCCGGCCGCCCGGCGCCTGGGGGCTCGGACTGCGCCGCGGCGGACTGGAGCTCAAGCAGTTCTTCCGCCAGCGGGACCAGGTGGTGTTCACGTTCGCCTTCCCGGTCGTCTTCCTGTTCCTGTTCGCGTCGATCTTCAGCGACGACGTGAAGGGCGCGGGCGTCACGGCCTCCCAGCTCTACGTCCCCGCGATGATGGCCGCGGGCATCATGTCGACCAGCTTCCAGTCCCTCGGCATCTCCATCGCCATCGAACGGGACGAGAAGGTGCTGCGCCGGCTGCGCGGCACACCGATGCCGCCGGCCGCGTACTTCTTCGGCAAGATATGGCTGGTCCTGGTGACCGGCGCCCTGGAGACGGCGATCCTGCTCGCCGTCGGCACCACGCTGTACGACGTCGACCTGCCCTCCGATCCCGGCAAGTGGGCGGACTTCGGCTGGATCTTCGTCCTGGGTCTGACGGCCTGCGCCCTGCTCGGCATCGCGATCAGTTCGGTCCCGAAGTCGGGCAAGAGCGCCACATCGGTGGTCGTCCTCCCCTTCCTCGTCCTCCAGTTCATCTCCGGCGTCTACATCTCCGTCGACACCATCCCGGACTGGATGCTGAACATCGGCGCGCTGTTCCCCCTCAAGTGGATGTGCCAGGGGCTGCGCGGGGTGTTCCTGCCCGACTCCGCGAAGGTCCTGGAGCAGGCGGGCGACTGGGAGTTCGGGCGGATCGCGCTGGTGCTGGGGGCGTGGTGCGTCGGCGGACTGCTGCTGTGTCTGCTGACGTTCCGCTGGAGGAACCGGCGCGACGGCTGAGACTCCGGAACGCCGGAGGCCGTCGGGCGGCCGGCGCTCCCGTCCCGGTGGGTGGCCCACCGGGACGGGAGCGGCCTCATCAGCCCAGGCGCGAGCGCAGTTCGGACACGATCGTGTCGACCGCGACCGCCGTCTGCTCCCCGGACTCCATGTCCTTGAGCTGTACGACGCCCTCGGCGAGATCCCGCTCACCGGCGACGATCGTGAAGCGGGCGCCGCTGCGGTTCGCGTTCTTCATCGCGCCCTTGAGCCCCTTCGCGCCGTACGAGAAGTCGGCGGCGACACCGGCCCTGCGCAGTTCGGTGACCACGCCGAACAGCGTCCGGCGCGCCTCCTCCCCGAGCGGCACCGCGAACACACTGGTGGCCGCGGGGAGTTCGAGCTCCACACCCTCCGCCTCCAGCGCCAGCACCGTACGGTCGACGCCCAGCGCCCAGCCGACGGACGGCAGTTCGGGGCCGCCGATCATCTCGGACAGCCCGTCGTAACGGCCACCGCCGCCGACCGCGGACTGCGAGCCGAGACCGTCGTGCACGAACTCGAACGTGGTCCGCGTGTAGTAGTCCAGACCGCGCACCAGCTTAGGGTCGTCCTCGAAGGAGACGCCCGCGGCCGTGATCAGGTCGCGCACCTCCTCGTGGTACGCCTTGCAGCCGTCGCACAGGTAGTCGCGCAGCAGCGGTGCCCCGCCGAGCTGCTTCTGAACGTCCTCGCGCTTGTCGTCGAGCACGCGCAGCGGGTTGATCTCCGCGCGGCGCAGCGTCTCCTCGTCGAGGTCCAGGCCGCGCAGGAAGTCCTGCAGCGCGGCCCGGTAGACGGGACGGCACTCCTTGTCGCCCAGGCTGTTCAGCAGGATGCGGAAGTTCCGCAGGCCCAGCGAGCGGTACGCCTGGTCGGCCAGGATGATGAGCTCGGCGTCGAGCGCCGGGTCCTCGGCTCCGATCGCCTCGGCGCCCACCTGGGAGAAGTGGCGGTAACGGCCCTTCTGGGGACGCTCGTAGCGGTAGTACGAGCCCGAGTACCAGAGCTTGACGGGGAGGTTGCCCGCCTTGTGCAGGTTGGCCTCGAGGGCCGCGCGCAGCACGGAGGCGGTGCCCTCGGGGCGCAGCGCCAGCCTGTCGCCGCCCTTGGTCTCGAAGGCGTACATCTCCTTGGTCACGATGTCGGTGGACTCACCGACACCGCGGGCGAACAACTCGACGTTCTCGAAACCGGGCGTCTCGATGTAGCCGTAGCCGGAGTTGCGCAGCGGGGCCGCGATGGCCTCGCGGACCGCGAGGTACTTGGCGCTGTCCGGCGGAATGAGGTCGTACGTGCCCTTGGGGGCCCTGAAGGTGCTCACGGAAGTCTGGTCACATTCCTCGTCGAGGAGCGGAGTTCGGGTCCGCTCCCAGGCCGGCGGCCACCTGCCGCAGATACGGGTTGGTGGCGCGCTCCTGGCCGATGGTCGTCTGGGGGCCGTGGCCGGACAGCACCACGGTCGAGTCGTCGAGCGGCAGGCACACGCGGCCCAGCGAGTCGAGCATCTCGTCCATGTCGCCGCCCGGCAGGTCGGTGCGTCCGATGGAGCCGGCGAAGAGCAGATCCCCGGAGAAGAACACGGACGGGATGTCCGCGCCCTCGGGCATCCGGAACGTCACCGACCCCTTCGTATGGCCCGGCGCGTGCGCGACGGAGAGGTCGAGGCCCGCCAGCTTCAGCTCGGCGCCGTCGGTCAGCGTCCGCACGTCGTCGGGCTCCCCCACGGTCAGCTCGCCCATCAGCGGCATTCCGATGGACCGTCCGAGCGCCTTCTCGGGGTCGCTCATCATGTACCGGTCCTCGGGGTGGATCCAGGCCGGAACGTCGTGCGCTCCGCACACCGGGACGACCGAGGCGACGTGGTCGATGTGTCCGTGGGTGAGGATGACCGCGACGGGCTTGAGCCGATGCTTCTTGAGCGCTTCCTCGACTCCCTGGGCGGCCTGATGGCCCGGGTCGATGATCACGCACTCCTCACCCGCGGCGGGGGCGACCAGGTAACAGTTGGTCCCCCAGGCCCCGGCGGGGAACCCGGCAATGAGCACGATCGTCCTTCGTGGTGGCGTACGCGCGAGTGTCGTACGGGCGGGTGGCTGTGGATCAGAGCCTACCGGCGCTGCCGATTCCTCAGCCAACCCATATACGGTACGGGGCACACGCGGGCGATCGGCTCAGGCGACGCACGCGTCCCACTCGACGTACGAGACGCACGAGGAGAAATCCGGTGGTCAGCCAGGAACAGCGGCGGCGTCAGCTCGCCCGGGAGAAGTTCTTGCGACAGCAGCAGCGCCGCACATCCGCTCGACGGAGGACCCAAACCCGCAACGCGGTGATCGCGGCGGTCGTCGGCGTGCTCGTCGCGGGCGGTGCGACGGCCTACGCGACCGGGCTCTTCAAGAGCGACGACAAGAAGGCGAGCGCGGCCGGGGCGACGCCCAGCGCGACGCCGACGAGCAAGGCGCCCGATCCGTGCGAGAAGCCGGCCGAGGGCGCGGTGAAGTCGCTCACGTGGAAGAAGGAGCCGGCGGTCACCATCGACACGTCCGCCGCCTACTCCATGAAGATCGCGACGACCTGTGGCGACATCGGCATCGCCCTCAAGGCGTCGGCCGCCCCGCACACGGTGAACTCGTTCGCCTTCCTCGCCGGCAAGGGCTACTTCGACCACACCAAGTGCCACCGGCTCACCACCAACGGGATCTACGTCCTGCAGTGCGGTGACCCGACGGGCCAGGGCAGCGGCGGTCCCGGCTACACGATTCCGGACGAGAATCTGAAGGACAAGACGCTCAAGGGCAACGTGTACCCGGCGGGCACGATCGCCATGGCCAACACCGGCCAGAAGCACACCGGCGGCAGCCAGTTCTTCCTGGTGTACCAGGACAGTCAGCTTCCGCCCAGTTACACACCGTTCGGAACTATTTCCACGTCCGGCATGACGGTGCTCAAGAAGATCGCGGCCGCCGGCGAGAGCACCGGCCAGGGCGACGGCGCGCCGAACGCGACTGTCGTCGTCAACAAGCTGACCGTGACGAAATCCTGACCGTACGCTGCTGAATTTCGGTCGCGCGGGATGCGGACAGCCGCCCCGCCGGTCGCCTATGTTGGCCGTGACGAAACTGTGGACGATGCCAGGGGGCTCCGAAGCCCCCCGCAGGCATCATGTGGAGGAGGCGCTGTGAGCAGCGACCCGTGGGGCCGCGTCGATGAGACGGGGACCGTGTACGTGCGTACGGCCGACGGCGAGCAGGTCGTCGGCTCCTGGCAGGCAGGCACCCCTGATGAGGCGCTGGCCTACTTCGAGCGCAAGTACGAAGGCCTGGTTGTCGAGATCGGCCTCCTCGAAAAGCGAGTGAAGACCACCGACCTGTCGGCGAAGGACGCCCAGACCGCCATCGATCACATCCGCGAGCAGGTGGACGCCCACCACGCGGTCGGTGATCTGGACGCGCTGAAGGTGCGGCTGGACAAGCTCGTGGCGACCGTGGACGCGCGCCGTGAGGAACGCAAGGTCCAGCGGGCCAAGCAGTCCGACGAGGCGCGGCACTCCAAGGAGGCGCTGGTCGTCGAGGCCGAGGAGCTGGCGCAGAGCGACCAGTGGCGGGCGGCCGGTGAGCGGCTGCGCGCGCTGGTGGACACGTGGAAGGGGCTGCCGCGACTCGACCGCAAGTCGGACGACGAGCTGTGGCACCGCTTCTCGCACGCCCGCTCGGCGTTCTCCAAGCGGCGCAAGGCGCACTTCGCGTCGCTGGACGCGCAGCGCGAGGAGGCCCGTAAGACCAAGGAGAAGCTGGTCGCCGAGGCCGAGTCGCTCTCCGGTTCGGCGGACTGGGGCCCGACGGCGGCCCGCTACCGCGAGCTGATGGCCGACTGGAAGGCCGCGGGCCGCGCCCAGCGCGAGCACGAGGACGACCTGTGGAACCGCTTCCGCGGCGCCCAGGACGTGTTCTTCGCGGCGCGCGGTTCGGTGTTCGCCGAGCGCGACGCGGAGCAGACGGAGAACCTCAAGCTCAAGGAGGAGCTGGCCGAGGAGGCCGAGAAGCTCGTCCCGGTGGGGGATCTGAAGGCGGCCCGTGCGGCCTTCCGCTCCATCAACGAGCGCTGGGAGGCCATCGGCCACGTGCCGCGCGACGCCCGCCCGAAGGTCGAGGGCCGGATGCACGCGGTGGAGCGGGCTCTCCAGGAGTCGGAGGAGACCGAGTGGCGCCGGACGAACCCGGAGGCACGCGCGCGTGCCGAGGGTCTGACCGGTCAGCTCCAGGCCGCCGTCGACAAGCTCCAGGGCCAGATCGAGACGGCGCGCTCCGCGGGCAACACCGCGAAGGCCGACAAGCTCCAGCGGGAGCTGGACGGCCGTCAGGCGCTGCTGGACCAGGCGCTGAAGGGTCTTCAGGAGTTCGGCGGCTGATATCCGCCGCACCCATGTGAAGGGGCTCCCGTACGCACCGTACGGGAGCCCCTTCGCATGTCTCCGGTGTCAGGCCTCGGAGGGCCTGCGGGCCGATGTCACGCGGTACACGTCGTAGACGCCCTCGACGCCCCGTACGGCCTTCAGCACGTGTCCCAGGTGCTTGGGGTCGCCCATCTCGAAGGTGAACCGGGAGGTGGCGACGCGGTCGCGGGAGGTCTGGACGGCCGCGGACAGGATGTTGACGTGCTGGTCGGACAGGACGCGGGTGACGTCCGACAGCAGCCGGGACCGGTCCAGGGCCTCGACCTGTATGGCGACCAGGAAGACCGAGGACTGGGTGGGCGCCCACTCGACCTCGAGGATGCGCTCGGGTTCGCGGGAGAGCGAGTCGACGTTCACGCAGTCACTGCGGTGGACCGAGACGCCGCTGCCGCGGGTGACGAATCCGATGATCGGGTCGCCCGGCACCGGCGTGCAGCAGCGGGCGAGCTTGACCCACACGTCGTCGACGCCCTTGACGACCACACCGGGGTCGTTGTTGCTGCGGCGCTTGCGGCCCCGGCCCCGCGCGGACGGTACGGCCTCGTCGATCTCCTCGGTGGCCGCCTCCTCGCCGCCGAGTGCCTGCACGAGCTTCTGGACGACGCTCTGGGCGGTGACATGGCCCTCGCCGATCGCCGCGTACAGCGACGAGATGTCGGGGTAGCGCATCTCGTGCGCGAGGGTGACCAGGGAGTCGCCGGTGAGGATCCGCTGGATGGGCAGGTTCTGCTTGCGCATCGCGCGGGCGATGGCGTCCTTGCCGTGCTCGATCGCCTCGTCGCGGCGTTCCTTGGAGAACCACGCGCGGATCTTGTTGCGGGCGCGCGGCGATTTCACGAAGCCGAGCCAGTCGCGGGAGGGGCCCGCGCCGGCCGCCTTGGAGGTGAAGACCTCCACCAGATCGCCGTTGTCCAGGGTGGACTCGAGCGGCACGAGGCGTCCGTTGACCCGTGCTCCTATGGTCCGGTGGCCGACCTCCGTGTGGACCGCGTACGCGAAGTCCACCGGTGTCGCACCGGCCGGAAGCGCTATGACGTCGCCCTTCGGCGTGAAGACGAAGACCTCGTTGCGCGACAGGTCGAAGCGCAGGGACTCCAGGAACTCGCTGGGGTCCTCGGTCTCCTTCTGCCAGTCGAGGAGCTGGCGCAGCCACGCCATGTCGTTGACGGTGTCCTGGCCGGCGCTGCCCTTGGCCGCCCGGGGCACGTCGGTGCGGATCTTGGAGGACCCGGCGACGGTCTCCTGCTTGTACTTCCAGTGCGCGGCGATGCCGTACTCGGCGCGGCGGTGCATGTCGAACGTACGGATCTGGAGTTCGACGGGCTTGCCGTTGGGGCCGATGACCGTCGTGTGCAGCGACTGGTACATGTTGAACTTCGGCATCGCGATGTAGTCCTTGAACCGGCCGGGGACCGGGTTCCATCGCGCGTGCACGGTGCCGAGTGCCGCGTAGCAGTCGCGGACGGTGTCCACGAGGACGCGGATGCCCACCAGGTCGTAGATCTCCGCGAAGTCACGGCCGCGGACGATCATCTTCTGGTAGACGCTGTAGTAGTGCTTCGGGCGGCCGGTGACGGTCGCCTTGATGCGGGCCGCGCGCAGGTCGGACTGGACCTCGTCGGTCACTATGGCGAGGTACTCGTCGCGCTTGGGGGCGCGCTCGGCGACCAGGCGCACGATCTCGTCGTACATCTTGGGGTAGAGGATCGCGAAGGCGAGGTCCTCCAGTTCCCACTTGATGGTGTTCATGCCCAGGCGGTGGGCGAGCGGCGCGTAGATCTCCAGGGTCTCGCGCGCCTTCTTCTCCTGCTTCTCGCGCTTGAGATAGCGCATGGTGCGCATGTTGTGCAGCCGGTCGGCGAGCTTGATGACCAGGACGCGCGGGTCCTTGGCCATGGCGACGACCATCTTGCGCACGGTCTCGGCCTGGGCGGCCTCGCCGAACTTGACCTTGTCCAGCTTGGTGACGCCGTCGACGAGGAGGCCGACGGAGTCGCCGAAGTCGCGGCGGAGCTGGTCCAGGCCGTACTCGGTGTCCTCGACCGTGTCGTGCAGGAGGCCGGCCATGAGTGTCGCCGGGTCCATGCCCAGTTCGGCAAGGATGGTGGTGACGGCGAGCGGGTGCGTGATGTACGGGTCGCCGCTCTTGCGCTTCTGGCCCCGGTGCCAGCGCTCGGCGACCTGGTAGGCCTTCTCGATCTGCCGGAGCGTCGATGTCTCGATCTTGGGGTCGTTGCTGCGCACTATCCGCAGCAGCGGTTCGAGGACCGGGTTGTACGGGTTCGAGCGCTGGACGCCGAGACGGGCGAGGCGGGCCCTGACGCGGTTGGAGGAGCCACCGGAGCGGGTGGGCTGCGCCGCCGCGGGCCGGACCGCCGGGGTGTTCGCGGCGCGCTCGGGCGGGGCCGGTTTGGGACGCGACGCCTCGGCCGCCGTTCCGTCGGGCGCGGACTGGGCGTGCTCGACCTGCCCGCTCGCTCCGTTCAGCGCGGGCTTCTCCGCGGCGCCCGAGGCGGGCTCGGGCTGGGTGGAGGCGGTTCGCCCCAGGCGTTCCGCGCTGGGGGCGAGTGGCTGGGCCTCGTCTGGCAAGAGGGCTCCTCGTGCGCGATCCGGGTCCCCCGGTCAGGCTCCGGAAACCCCATGGTAGCGATCCTTCGCGCCGGACTCGCTGTCGGCCGCCGTGGGTGGCCTCGCCAGGGAGAACGCCGGAGGCGGGCGCCGGATTCCTCCGGGCCCGCCTCCAGGGTGTCCTACGGGTGCCTCAGGCCTTTCGGGGGCCTTGCCGGGAGCCGAAGCCCCCGGGTACCCCGCGCGGTCCTCAGACCGTCAGGAGCGCCTCCAGGGGAGCTCCCGCGAGTGCCGGCTCCAGGCGGCCGCGGCCGCCCAGGAAGCCGAGCTCCATCAGGACGGCGACGCCCGCGACCTCGGCGCCCGCCCTGCGGATGAGCTGGAGCGAGGCCTCGGCGGTGCCGCCGGTGGCGAGGACGTCGTCGACGACGAGCACGCGGTCGGCCCCGCTCAGGTCCTCGGCGTGCACCTCGATCTCGGCGGAGCCGTACTCCAGGTCGTACGCCTGCGACAGGGTCGCTCCCGGGAGCTTGCCCGCCTTGCGCACGGGGATGAAGCCGATCCCGGCGTGGACGGCGACCGGGGCTCCGAGGATGAAGCCGCGGGCCTCCAGACCGACGATCTTGGTGGCGCCGTTGCGCACGGCGATGTCCGCCAGGGCGCCGGTCAGGGCGGCGAACGCGGCCGGGTCGGCCAGGAGCGGGGTGATGTCCTTGAACATCACTCCCGGCTCCGGGTAGTCGGCCACGTCACGGATCCGGCTGGTCAGCAGTTCTTCGATGCCGGTCATCGGCGCTTCCCCGAAGGCCGGCCACGGCCGCGCGTGCGGGACGCGGGCTGGTTGCGCGGGCCGACGACCGCCGGGGTGACGTCGTCCGCCTCGTCGTCCTCGTACGCCGGCTCGGCGGCCTGCGGCTCCAGGGACTCGCCCTTGGCGGCCGCCTGGGCGCGCTTGGCGAGGACCCGCTTGCGCAGGGCCTTCATCTCCGGCTCGCGCTCCTTGAGGTCGGCGACGAGCGGCGTGGCGATGAAGATCGAGGAGTACGCACCGGCCGCGAGACCGACGAACAGCGACAGCGAGATGTCGTTGAGCATGCCGGCGCCGAGCACGCCGCCGCCGATGAACAGCAGGCCGGCGACCGGCAGCAGCGCGACCACCGTGGTGTTGATGGAACGCACCAGGGTGCTGTTGATCGAGCGGTCGGCGACGTCGCTGTAGGTCCAGCGGGTCTGCTTGGTGATGCCCTTCGTCTGCTCCTTGAGGCTGTCG
This sequence comes from Streptomyces sp. NPDC096324, assembly GCF_044763015.1. Lineage (NCBI taxonomy): Bacteria > Bacillati > Actinomycetota > Actinomycetes > Kitasatosporales > Streptomycetaceae > Streptomyces > Streptomyces sp. NPDC096324. The sequence continues at coordinate 160,299 of NZ_JBIWFK010000009.1, forward strand.
AAGACGACGACCGTGTCGTAGAGCGAGTAACCGAGGATCGTGAGCAGACCGATCACGGTGCCCGGGGTGACCTCGAAGCCGACCAGGGCGTAGATGCCGACCGTGATGGTGATGTCGTGGATCAGGGCGACCAGGGCCGCGATGGCCATGCGCCACTCGAAGGCGATCGCCAGGTAGATCACGACGAGGACCATGAAGATCGCCAGGCCCTCCCAGGCCTTGTTGGCGATCTGGTCACCCCAGCTCGGACCGACGAGGTCGGCGTTGATGTCCTCGGGGTTGACCTTCAGGTCCGCGGCGAGCTTCTGCTTGATCGTGTCGGACTTGTCGGTGTCGATGCCGGCGATCTGGATGCGCAGGCCACCCTTGCCGAGCCCCTGGACGACCGCGTCGTGGCCGGAGGCCTCTTCCGCGAACGTCTCGGCCTGGCTCACCGAGACGCTGCTGCTCCCGGTGGTGGTGAAGACGGCGCCGCCCTGGAACTCGATGCCCATGTTCAGGCCGCGCACCGTCAGGCCGAGGATGGCCGTGATGGTGATCAGGATCGAGATGCCGTACCAGATCTTGCGCTTGCCGACGAAGTCGTAGCCGATCTCGCCGCGGTGGAGCCGGGCGCCGAGGGTGCCGAGTTTCGACATCTCACGCCTCCTTCGTGTCGACGGGGGCGGACGCGCGACGGGTGCGGCGCAGCGGCGGCTTGGCGCCCAGTCGCTTCGGGTCGAGACCGGACCAGCGGTGACCCTCCGCGAAGAACTTCCTGCGGGCCAGGAGGGTCATCAGCGGCTTGGTGAAGAAGAACACCACGACGACGTCGAGCACCGTGGTCAGACCGAGGGTGAACGCGAAGCCCTGGACCTTGCCGACGGTGACGATGAAGAGCACCGCGGCGGCGAGGAACGACACGAAGTCGGAGACCAGAATGGTGCGACGGGCACGGGGCCAGGCGCGCTCGACGGCCGGACGCAGGGTGCGGCCCTCGCGGATCTCGTCCCTGATGCGTTCGAAGAACACGATGAACGAGTCCGCCGTGATACCGATCGCGACGATCGCACCACAGACGGCCGGGAGGTTCAGCGCGAAGCCGATGGCCGGGCCGAGCAGCGCCATGAGCACGTACGTGAGGATCGCCGAGACGCCCAGGGAGGCGATGGCGATGGCCGACAGGCCCCGGTAGTAGATCACCAGGTAGAGGACGACCAGGGCGAGGCCGATGGCGCCCGCGATCAGACCGGCGTGGAGCTGCTCGCCACCGAGCGCGGCGGTCACCGTGGTGACGCTGGACTCCTTGAAGCTGAGCGGCAGGGCGCCGTACTTCAGCATGTTGGCCAGGTCCTGGGCCTCGGTCTGGGTGAAGCTGCCGGAGATCTCGGCGCTGCCGCTCAGCGACTGGGCCACGGAGGGGTCGGAGACGACCTGGCCGTCGAGGACGATCGCGAACTGGTTCTGCGGCTGCTGGTTCTGGGCGAGCTTGCCGGTGATGGCGGCGAACTTCTTGGAGCCACCGGACGTGAAGTCCATGGTGACCTTCCAGCCCGCGGCGCTCTGCGTGTCGAAGACCGCGCCGGCCTTCTTGATGTCCGTGCCGGCCACCTCGGCCGGGCCGAGGACGTACTTCTGCCACACGCCGGAGGAGTTCTTGTCCTGGCCGCAGGCCACGGTCGGCTCGGTCGGCTTGGCGTCGGCGCCGGCCTTGGCGCGGACCGCCTTGTCACTGCAGTCGAGCGCGGCGTACGCGGCCTGGAGCTTGGCGGTCGCGGGGTCCACGCTCGCGGACGGCGACGCGCTCGCGGAGGGCGAGGCCGAGGAGCTCGGGGTGCCGCTCGCGGACGGCGAGGAGCCCGCCTTCAGGGCGTCGCTGACGACGCGTCCCTGAGTGGTCGCGGAGGCCGACGGCGTCGCGGAGGACGAGGAGGACGAGGTCGCCTTGTCCCCGGACGTGGCGGAGGAGCTGCTGGAGGCACTCGGCGTCGGGGTGGCCGCCGCCTCGGGCCCGGAGGCCTCGGTGGCCAGAACGGGACGGAAGTACAGCTTGGCGGTGGTGCCTACCTGCTTACGGGCCTGCTCGGAGTTCGTGCCCTTGGGGATGTTGACAATGATGTTGTCGGAACCCTGGGTCTGAACCTCGGCCTCGGAGACACCGAGACCATTGACACGGCGGTTCATGATGTCGACCGCGGTGTCCATGTTGGTCTTGTTGATCGCGTTGGGCTGACCCGGCTCGTTCTTCGCCGTGAGCGTGATGCTCGTGCCGCCGGCGAGATCGATGCCGAGACGCGGAGTGGTCTGCCCGGAAGCGAACATCCCTCCGGTGAGCGCCGCGATGGCGATCAGGATCAGGGCCAGCGAGCGCCCCGGCCTGCTCTGGGCGCTCGCGCTCCGGCCCTTCTTCGGTGCTGCCACCTTCTCGTACTCCCTCTCGGGCCGCCCTGCGCCGGGTGAGCGCGTGGACGGCCATGCCATGGTGTCGGGACTCCGTGCGAGAACAGCACGTCCCGGGAGGTGTGGGGCGCGAGCGGATCGCGCCGTGCTCCCGGTTCGTGACTACTTCGCTTCGGTCCCGCCGTCGGTCTTCTTCGACTCCGCCTCGTCGGCGACGGTCTCGTCGGCCTTCGGCTCGACGGCCGCTTCGACCGGCTTGTCGGCCAGATCCTTCTTGCCGAGGTCGAGGGGCTTGTCGTCGGAGGCGTCGGAAGAGGCGTCGGCGGCGGGCTCGTCGGTCTCGGTGAGGGAGGAGGCGTCGTCCGGCACGACGGTGCCGTCGGCCTTCAGGTCGTGCTCGACGCCGTGGACGATGCGGTTGTACTCGTCGTCCGTGAGGACGGCACCGATCGCGTTCTTCGCGAAGAGCAGGTCCACACCCGGGGCGGCATCAAGGAGAATCGTGTCCTCGTTGACCTCCTTGACGGTGGCGTACATTCCGCCGATCGTGCGCACGCCGGAGCCGGGCTGCAGCTCGTTGCGCATGGAAGCCGCCTGCTGCTGCTTCTTCTTGGCCGACCGGGTCATCAGGAACATGGCCCCGATGAGCACGATGAACGGGAGGAGGGTCACGAGACTCACGGGTCGGAACTTCCTTCTTCGACCGCACCAGGTGAGCGGCCTGCTGGATGGGGGTATGCATGGGGGGTGTGTGCCGTCGCCTAGGGCGGCATCGGCGGAGTCTAAGCGAGTCCGCACTCAGGGAACAACGCTCAGCATGGCACCGGGGTTCCTGCCCCGGTGCGTACGCACGCCGTCACGCCCCGAACAGGTCCTCTTGTCCGTTTCCGCCGGCTGACCGGCGTGGCGGTGTGAGGCCGAGATGCGCCCATGCCGCGGGTGTCGCCACCCGGCCACGGGGAGTGCGGGCGAGGAGTCCCTCTCGTACGAGGAAGGGCTCGGCGACCTCCTCCACGGTCTCACGCTCCTCCCCCACAGCGACAGCGAGTGTGGACAATCCGACAGGACCGCCGCCGAAAAGCTTGATCAGGGCTTCGAGCACCCCGCGGTCGAGCCGGTCGAGACCGCGCGCGTCGACCTCGTAGACCTTCAGTGCCGCGGAGGCGATCTCCCGGGTGATGATCCCGTCCGCTCTGACCTGCGCGTAGTCGCGGACGCGGCGCAGCAGGCGGTTGGCGATGCGGGGCGTGCCGCGGGAGCGGCCGGCGATCTCCGCGGCTCCCTCGGCGCCGATCTCGACGTCCAGGAGACCGGCGGAGCGGTGGACGACGCGCTCCAGCTCGGCGGGTTCGTAGAACTCCATGTGCGCGGTGAAGCCGAAGCGGTCGCGCAGCGGCGGGGGCAGCAGTCCCGCCCTGGTGGTGGCGCCGACCAGGGTGAACGGGGGCAGCTCCAGCGGGATGGCGGTGGCTCCGGGGCCCTTGCCGACGATGACGTCGACGCGGAAGTCCTCCATCGCCATGTAGAGCATCTCCTCGGCGGGCCGGGACATGCGGTGGATCTCGTCGAGGAAGAGGACCTCGCCCTCCTGGAGGGAGGAGAGGATCGCGGCGAGGTCTCCGGCGTGCTGGATGGCGGGGCCGCTGGTGATGCGGATGGGGGCGCCCATCTCGGCCGCGATGATCATGGAGAGGGTGGTCTTGCCGAGACCGGGGGCTCCGGAGAGCAGGACGTGGTCGGCGGTGGCCCCCCGCGCGCGGGCGGCCCGCAGGACCAGGTCGAGCTGCTCGCGCACCTTCTCCTGGCCGATGAACTCGTCCAGGTCCTTGGGGCGCAGCGCGGCCTCGACGGCCTGGTCCTCGCCGTCGGCGACCGAGCGCACCAGCCGCTCGGCGGCGGGTCCGACGAGCCGCTCGTCGGCGGCTTCGTCTGTCGTGTCGTCCCAGTTCATCGGTGGTGCCTCGCGGTCTCGTGGTGGTGGGGCGGTCGGCGGTGACCCGGCCGCGGGCCGCACCGGGGCACGCGCCGGGCCCGGGGGCCGGGGTCGTTCAGCGTGCTCGGTTCAGGGTCTGCAGGGCGGCTCGCAGGAGCTGGCCGACCTGCGGGGTTCCCTCGGCGGCCTCGGCCTGGGGGGCGACCGCGGCGACGGCCTCGTCGGCCTCACGGGTCGCGTACCCGAGGCCGACGAGCGCGGCGTGGAGCTGGTCGCGCCAGCTCGTGGTGACCGCCGTGCCGATGGCCGGGCCGCCGGGGCCGAGCGGTTCGCCGAGCCGGTCCTTGAGCTCGATCAGCAGCTTCTGGGCACCCTTCTTGCCGATGCCGGGGACGGCGATGAGCGCCTTCTCGTCACCGGTGGACACGGCTCGGCGCAGGGCGTCGGGGGCGTGCACGGCGAGCATCGCCTGGGCGAGGCGCGGGCCGACTCCGCTCGCGGTCTGGAGCAGTTCGAAGACCTGGCGCTCGTCGTCGTCGGCGAAGCCGTACAGCGTGAGCGAGTCCTCGCGGACGACCAGGGAGGTGGCGAGCCTGGCCTGCTGTCCGGTGCGGAGCCCGGCGAGCGTGCCCGGCGTGCACTGGACGGAGATGCCGATGCCGCCGACCTCGACGACCGCGGAGTCGGGGGCGAGGGCGGCGACCGGGCCGCTGACGAAGGCGATCATGCGGTACGGCCTTTCGATGCTTGGTGGGAGGCGTGCGCGGCGGCGGCCTGCTGGAGTCTGTTCTGCGCGACGGCCCGGTCGGGCGCGATCGCCGCGGCGGCCTGCTGGAGTCTGTTCTGGGCCGGGGCTCGCCAGATGTGGCAGATGGCGAGCGCGAGGGCGTCCGCCGCGTCGGCGGGCCTGGGCGGCGCGGAGAGCCGGAGCAGGCGGGTGACCATCGCGCCGACCTGGGCCTTGTCCGCGCGGCCGCTGCCGGTGACGGCGGCCTTGACCTCGCTCGGGGTGTGCAGCGCGACGGGGATGCCGCGGCGGGCCGCGCAGAGCATGGCGACGGCGCTGGCCTGGGCGGTGCCCATCACGGTCCGGACGTTGTGCTGGCTGAACACCCGCTCCACGGCGACGTATTCGGGTTCGTACTCGTCGAGCCACTGCTCGATGCCCTGCTCGACGGCGACCAGGCGCAGGCCGAGTTCGGCGTCCGCCGGGGTGCGGACGACTCCGACGCCGCGCATGGTCAGGGGCCGCCCGGCGACTCCCTCCACCACCCCGACACCGCACCGGGTCAACCCGGGGTCAACACCCAGCACCCGCACCCGGGCCTCCTTCGATCCAGCCGGTCGTCGCTGGGGGTCTCCCCAGTTCGTGCAGGCTATCGGGTGCCACTGACACAGCGACGGGCCGACGGGGGGTGTCCCGTCGGCCCGTCGCTTCGAGCAAGCCCTCGGTCAGGCGTCGACCTTCTCCATGACCTCGTCGCTGACGTCGAAGTTGGCGAAGACGTTCTGCACGTCGTCGCTGTCCTCCAGCGCGTCGATCAGCTTGAAGATCTTCCGGGCGCCGTCCTCGTCGAGCTCGACCTGCATGGTCGGGACGAAGTTGGCGTCGGCGGAGTCGTAGTCGATGCCGGCTCCCTGGAGCGCGGTGCGCACCGCGACCAGGTCGGTGGCCTCGGAGAGGACCTCGAAGGCCTCGCCGAGGTCGTTGACCTCCTCGGCGCCCGCGTCGAGCACGGCACCGAGGACGTCGTCCTCGGACAGCTCGCCCTTGGGGACGACGATGACGCCCTTGCGGTTGAAGAGGTACGACACGGAACCCGGGTCGGCCATGCTGCCGCCGTTGCGGGTCATGGCGACGCGCACGTCGGAGGCGGCGCGGTTGCGGTTGTCGGTGAGGCACTCGATGAGCACCGCGACACCGTTCGGGCCGTAACCCTCGTACATGATCGTCTCGTAGTCGGCGCCACCGGCTTCGAGACCGGCGCCGCGCTTGACCGCGGAGTCGATGTTCTTGTTCGGGACCGAGCTCTTCTTCGCCTTCTGGATGGCGTCGAACAGCGTCGGGTTGCCGGACACGTCGGCGCCACCGGTGCGGGCGGCAACCTCGATGTTCTTGATCATCTTCGCGAAGAGCTTGCCGCGCTTGGCGTCGATCACGGCCTTCTTGTGCTTCGTCGTAGCCCATTTAGAGTGGCCGGACATCTGCCTGTCTCCTTCGCGTAACCCAACCTGGACGAACTCCCCCGGCTCGCGGAGCCTGAGGGGACCCCCAGATCCTACTAGGACGCCGCTGTCCGGTTCGCCCGGACCATGTCGACGAACAGGCCGTGCACACGGTGGTCGCCGGTCAGCTCCGGGTGGAACGAGGTGGCGAGCACGTTCCCCTGGCGTACCGCGACGATGTGGCCGCCGTGCTCGGCGAGCACCTCGGTCTCGGCGCCCACGGACTCGACCCAGGGGGCGCGGATGAAGACGCCCTCCACGGGATCGCCCTCGACACCCTCGACGTCGACCGCCGCCTCGAAGGACTCGTTCTGCCGTCCGAAGGCGTTGCGGCGCACGATCATGTCGATGCCGCCGATGGTCTCCTGGCCCGAGCGCGGGTCGAGGATCTTGTCGGCGAGCATGATCATGCCCGCGCAGGTGCCGTAGACGGGCAGGCCCTCGCGGACCCGCTCGCGCAGCGGCTCCATCACTCCGAAGAGGACCGCCAGCTTGGAGATGGTGGTGGACTCGCCGCCGGGTATGACCAGGCCGTCGATCTCGGCGAGCTCCTCGGGCCGCCGCACCGGCCTGGCCACGGCGTCCGCCGCGGCCAGGGCGATGAGGTGTTCCCGTACGTCGCCCTGGAGGGCCAGGACGCCAATGACAGGAGTGCTCATGCGACTACCAGCCGCGGTTGGCGTAGCGCTCGGTCTCGGGGAGGGTGTCGCAGTTGATGCCGACCATGGCCTCGCCGAGGTTGCGGGACGCGTCCGCGATGATCTTCGGGTCGTCGTAGAAGGTGGTGGCCTTCACGATGGCGGCGGCGCGCTTGGCCGGGTCGCCGGACTTGAAGATGCCGGAGCCGACGAAGACACCCTCGGCGCCGAGCTGGCGCATGAGCGCGGCGTCCGCGGGGGTGGCGACACCACCGGCGGAGAACAGCACGACCGGCAGCTTGCCGAGCTCGGCGACCTCCTTGACGAGCTCGTACGGGGCGCGCAGGTCCTTGGCGGCGGCGTACAGCTCGTTGTTGTCGAAGCCGCGCAGGCGGGCGATCTCGTTCTTGATCTGGCGCAGGTGGCGGACGGCCTCGACGACGTTGCCGGTGCCGGCCTCGCCCTTGGAGCGGATCATGGCCGCGCCCTCGGCGATACGGCGCAGGGCCTCGCCCAGGTTGGTGGCGCCGCAGACGAAGGGGGTGGTGAACGCGAACTTGTCGGAGTGGTTGACCTCGTCGGCCGGGGTGAGGACCTCGGACTCGTCGATGTAGTCGACGCCGAGGGACTGCAGGACCTGGGCCTCGACGAAGTGGCCGATGCGGGACTTGGCCATCACGGGGATGGAGACCGCCTCGATGATCTCCTCGATCATGTTCGGGTCCGACATCCGGGCGACTCCGCCGTCCTTGCGGATGTCGGCGGGAACCCGCTCCAGGGCCATGACGGCCACGGCGCCGGCGTCCTCGGCGATCTTCGCCTGCTCGGCGTTGACCACGTCCATGATCACGCCGCCCTTGAGCTGCTCGGCCATGCCGCGCTTCACACGGGCGGTACCGATCGCGGTGTTCTCGGCGGAGTTGGGGAGGGTGCTCGACACGGGTTGACCTCACTCGGGGAAAGGGGATTTCTGCAGCTCCGAGGAAACGCGACGCGACCAGTCCACTGCAAGGGCCAATGGGGAGGCGGTGGATCGTTTTCCCTGCCGCCCTCCCGTGTCCATCAGCTCGTCGGGCGGTCCGCCAGGGCCGTCGGGGGCTCGTCGTCCATCTCGAAGGCCATGGGGAACGGGGCGTGGCCCGCGAGGCGGAACCAGCGGACCTTGCGGTGCCGGCGCAGGGCGCGGGCGGCGCGTACGGCGTCGTTGTGGAAGCGCCGCGCCATCGGCACCCGGCGCACGGCCTGGGCCAGCTCGCCGGCCGCCTCCTCACCACCGGGCACCTCGCGCACGGCCTCGACCTGCTGGGTCTCCCCGAAGACCGCCCGCAATGCCTGGCTCAGCTCGCTCTCGGCCACCTCGCGCTGTTCCTCCTCGGCCTGCCGGGCCGCGTGCGCCGCCTCGTAGAGCACGATCGAGGCGGCCGGGTCGAGCACCCCGGAGGTGGCGAGCTCCTGCGCCACGGAGGCCCGGCGCAGCAACTGCGCGTCGAGGGCGGCGCGGGCGGCGTCGATACGGGCGTGCAGCCGGTCGAGACGCCCGGCGGTCCAGCTCAGGTAGAGGCCGATCGCGACGAGGCCGACGAGGATCCAGATGAGGGTTGCGGTCACGGGCGGCAAGGCTACCCGTGCCGATCACCACTCCACCGGGGCCGCGTACGGGGCGAGCCGGCGCACGGGGCCGCGCACGGGTCGGGCGGGCCCCGCTGGTGTCACTCGCGGGCCAGGCCGGGGGCCAGGTCAGCCCGGGGCGGACCCGAGCCAGGGCAGCAGACCGGAACCGGGCTGGGTCAGGTCAGGTCAGGTCAGGTCAGGCTGGAGCCGGTGGCCCCGGGCCTCGGAAATCCCGGTCCACCGGAAGCTCCGGTCCACCGGGGACCCTGGCTCACTGGAGACCCTGGTCCACCCGAGGCTCCGGTCCACCGCAGACCCCGGTTCACCGCACACCCTGGTTCCGGCGGCCCGGTGGCCGTCAGTCTCGGGCCAGGCCGAAGCGGGCCCGGAGGCCTGTGCGTTCGTCCGTGGCCACCGCGGCGGCGCCGTCCGTCACCGTCTCGTACACGGCCAGGATGTCCGCCCCGACCGTGGACCAGTCGAAGCGCCGTACGTGCTCGCTCCCCCGCTCGCGCAGGACGGCGCGGCGGTCCGGGTCGGCCAGCAGCCGCAGCGCGGCGGCGGCCAGGTCGTCCGCGTCCTCGTTGGCGAAAAGCTCGCCCGCCGAGCCCTGGTCGAGGACCTGGGCGAACGCGTCGAGATCCGCGGCGAGCACGGGCGCCCCGGCGGACATCGCCTCGACCAGGATGATCCCGAAGCTCTCGCCGCCGGTGTTGGGCGCGACGTACAGGTCGACGCTGCGCAGGAGACGGGCCTTGTCCTCGTCGCTGACCATGCCGAGGAACTCGACGCGCGAGCGCATCTCGGCGGGCAGTGACGCCACGGCCTCCTCCTCGTCGCCGCGCCCGGCGACCAGCAGCCGTGTCCGGGGACGCTCGGCCAGGATCGTGGGCAGCGCCCTCATGAGCACCGGCAGGCCCTTGCGGGGCTCGTCGATGCGGCCGATGAAGCCGATGGTGTCGCCCTGCCACTCGGGCTTGGGCTTGGCGCGGGCGAAGAAGTCGACGTCGACGCCGTTCGGGATGACGACCGCGTCCCCGCCGAGGTGCTCGACCAGGGTGCGCCGGGCGTACTCGCTCACCGCGATCCGCGCGCTGATCTTCTCCAGGGCGGCCTGGAGGATCGAGTACGCGGCGACCATCGCCCTGGAGCGCGGGTTCGAGGTGTGGAAGGTCGCGACGATCGGCCCCTGGGCCGCCCAGCACGTGAGCAGGCCGAGCGACGGCGAGGACGGCTCGTGGATGTGGACCACGTCGAAGGTGCCGTCGTGCAGCCAGCGCCGTACCCGGGCCGCCGACAGGAAGCCGAAGTTCAGCCGCGCCACCGAGCCGTTGTACGGGACCGGGACCGCGCGGCCCGCCGAGACGACGTACGGGGGCAGGGGTGTGTCGTCGTCCGCGGGGGCGAGGACGGAGACCTCGTGCCCCAGACCGATGAGGTGCTCGGCCAGGTCGCGGATGTGGAACTGGACGCCGCCCGGGACGTCCCAGGAGTACGGGCAGACGATGCCGATCCTCACGAGGCCCTCTTCTCGGGATCCTGCGCGTCGGACCCCTCGCGGGGAGCCTTCCCGGCGTCGAGGTCCTTGAGCCACAGCCGCTGCAACATGTGCCAGTCCTCCGGGTGCTCGGCGATGCCGTCGGCGAAGGCGTCGGCCAGCGCCTGTGTCATGACGGAGGTCTTCTCGGCCCGGCTGCCCGACTCGGGGACCTCGACGGGCGGATGCACCTGACCGCGCATCACGGGAGAGTCGTCGTACCAGAGCGTGACCGGCAGGAGGAGGGCGCCGGTCTGCTGGGCGAGCAGGGCCGGTCCCGCGGGCATCCGGGTCGTCTCGCCGAAGAACTCCACCTCGACGCCCGAGGCGGACAGGTCCCGTTCGGCGACCAGGCAGATCAGCCCGCCCTCGCGCAGCCGCCGGGCCAGCGTGCCGAACGCGGCACCCCCGCTGTGCGGCAGGACCTCCATGCCGAGGCCCTCGCGATAGGCGACGAAACGGTCGTACAGCGATTCGGGCTTGAGGCGCTCGGCGACGGTCGTGAACGGCGTCTTCAGTCCGGTGGTGACCCAGGCGCCGGCGAGATCCCAGTTCGCCATGTGCGGAAGGGCCAGGATGACGCCCCGGTCGGAGGCGATCCCGTCGGTCAGGTGGTGCACGTCCTTGACCTCGAACCCGTTCGTCACCCGCTCCTCGCTCCACGCGGGAAGCCGGAACGACTCCATCCAGTAGCGCAGGTACGAGCGCATGCCGGCCCGGGAGAGCTCCGCGAGCCGCTGCGGCGTCGCGTCCGGCACCACGCGCGCGTAGTTGCTCTCCAGGCGCCGGACCCCCTTGCCGCGCCGCTTCCACGCGATGTCGGCGATCGTGCGGCCGAGGCCCACGGCGACCGGCTCGGGAAGCTTCTTGACGACGCCCCAGCCCAAGGCGTACGCGCCGTCGACCAGCCTGTCGCGCAGGCTCGTCACGAGGTGGCCTCACTGTTCTGGGCGGCGACCTCGGCGTCCGCCTCGGCGGCCTCCCGGCGCACGGTGACGACCCGCTGGATCAGCGTGACGAGGCTGCCGACGGCGACGATCCACAGCGCGATGGGCAGCAGCACCTGGATGCCGGGCACACCGAACGTGTGCAGACCCGCCAGGCCGGCGGCGACCAGCGAGATCACCAGCCGCTCCGCGCGCTCGACGAGACCGTTGACCGCGACCGGCAGACCGATCGACTCGCCGCGTGCCTTGGTGTACGAGACCACCTGGCCACTGGCGAGACAGAAGATCGACACGGCGCACAGGACGTTGTCGTCGCCGTTGCCCGCGTACCAGAGCGCGAAGCCGCCGAAGATCGCGCCGTCGGCGACCCGGTCGAGCGTGGAGTCCAGGAAGGCGCCCCAGCGGCTGGAGCGGCCGAGCTGGCGCGCCATGTTCCCGTCGACCAGGTCGGAGAACACGAAGAGCGTGATGACGATCGTTCCCCAGAAGAACTCGCCCCGGGGAAAGAAGACCAGCGCGCCCGCCATGACTCCGGCGGTGCCCAGGAGGGTGACCGTGTCGGGGCTCACCCCCCGGCGGACGAGAAACGCGGCGAACGGTGTGAGGACACGCGTGAAGAATGCACGCGCGTACTTGTTCAGCATGGCCTTCCCGAGGGTCGGTGTCGCCGGGCGGCCCCTGCTGGCCGTCGGCTGGCCCATCGTAGCCACGCGTGCGCTTGTGCGATGGCCGGGCACCCGCCCCCCGTGTCACGACCCGATGCCGCCGGTGTCACGGCGGGATCGCGTCCCTTGTATGGACGCACAGTGACGCGAGTGCAAAGCTCGAAGGACCGCGGGCGTCACCGGAGCCGCCGCACGCGGCCCCGGCATGTCCCGCGCCCACAGAGACCTCACCGTGCACGGGAGGCAAGGCCATGGGCGACAAGGCGAATACACACCCCGGAGCCGCCGGCAGGGCTACGGCGGCCGACCACCCCGCGTCCGTACGGAATGTGGTGCTGGTCGGCCACAGCGGATCGGGCAAGACGACATTGGTGGAGGCTCTCGCGCTGACGGCGGGAGCGGTGAACCGGGCGGGCCGCGTGGAGGACGGCGGCACCGTCTCGGACTACGACGAGATCGAGCACCGGCAGCAGCGTTCGGTGCAGCTCTCCCTGGTGCCCGTCGACTGGGACGGGTTCAAGATCAACATTCTCGACACACCCGGTTACGCCGACTTCGTCGGCGAACTGAGGGCCGGTCTGCGAGCGGCGGACGCGGCCCTCTTCGTCGTCTCGGCCTCGGACGGGGTGGACGGCTCGACCCGGATGCTGTGGGAGGAGTGCGCGGCCGTCGGGATGCCGCGGGCCATCGTGGTCACCCATCTCGAATCGGCCAGGTCGGACTTCGAGGAGATGACCGCGACCTGCGCCCGGGCGTTCGGCGCGGACGACCCCGACGCCGTACTGCCGCTCTACCTCCCGCTGCACGGCGCCGCGGGACCGGACGGGCACGCGCCCGTCACCGGCCTGATCGGCCTGCTCACCCAGCAGTTGTTCGACTACTCCTCCGGGGAGCGCAAGGAGGCGGACCCGGGACCCGAGCAGCAGCCGCTCATCGAGACGGCCCGCAACCGGCTGATCGAGGGGATCATCGCCGAGAGCGAGGACGAGACGCTCATGGACCGCTACCTCGGCGGCGAGGAGATCGACCTCAAGACACTCGTGCAGGACCTCGAACGGGCCGTGGCCCGCGGGAGCTTCTTCCCCGTACTGGCCGCCGCGCCCGCCGCCGAGGGAGCCCGGCAGGGGCTCGGCACGGTCGAGCTCCTCGAACTGATCACGGGCGGCTTCCCGACCCCGCTGGAGCGCCCGGCGCCCGCCGTGACCACACCGGACGGCGCACCCCGCGAGGTGACGGCCTGCGACCCGGACGGACCGCTGGTCGCGGAGGTCGTGAAGACCGCGTCCGACCCCTACGTCGGCCGGGTCTCCCTGGTCCGCGTCTTCTCCGGAACCCTTCGCCCCGACGCGACGGTGCACGTCTCCGGGCACGGGCTCACCGACCGCGGGCACGAGGACCACGACGTCGACGAGCGGATCGGCGCCCTGTCCGCGCCGTTCGGCAAACAGCAGCGCGCCCTCACCCACTGCATCGCGGGCGACCTCGCCAGTGTGGCGAAGCTGAGCCGCGCCGAGACCGGGGACACCCTTTCGGCCAAGGACGACCCGCTGCTGATGGAGCCGTGGCAGATGCCCGACCCGCTGCTCCCGCTCGCCATCGAGGCGCACAGCAAGGCGGACGAGGACAAGCTCTCCCAGGGGCTCGGCCGGCTCGTGGCCGAGGACCCCACCATGCGCCTGGAGCAGAACCAGAACACCCATCAGGTCGTCCTGTGGTGCCTGGGCGAGGCGCACGCGGACGTCGCCCTGGAACGGCTGCGCAACCGCTACGGCGTGCAGGTCGACGTGGTGCCGCACAAGGTGTCCCTGCGCGAGACGTTCGCCGGCCCGTCCACCGGGCGCGGCCGCCATGTCAAACAGTCCGGCGGGCACGGCCAGTTCGCGATCTGCGAGATCGAGGTCGAACCGCTGCCGAACGGCTCGGGCATCGAGTTCGTGGACAAGGTCGTCGGAGGCGCCGTGCCCCGGCAGTTCATCCCCTCCGTCGAGAAGGGGGTGCGCGCCCAGGCGGCCAAGGGCGTGGTCGCCGGCTATCCGCTCATCGACGTGCGCGTCACGCTGAAGGACGGCAAGGCGCACTCCGTGGACTCCTCCGACGCCGCGTTCCAGACGGCGGGCGCGCTCGCGCTGCGCGAGGCGGCCCGTGAGGCCACGATCCATCTCCTGGAGCCGGTGGCGGAGGTGACCGTCCTGGTCGGCGACGACTACGTGGGTCCGGTGATGAGCGACCTGTCGGGACGACGCGGCCGGGTGGTCGGCACCGAGCAGGCGGCGGGCGGGCGCACGCTGGTGCGCGCCGAGGTGCCCGAGATCGAGATCGGGCGGTACGCCGTCGACCTGCGGTCCGTCTCGCACGGCACCGCGCGCTTCGACCGGTCCTACGCACGGCACGAACCCATGCCGCAGCACATCGCCGAGCGGCTCCGCGAACAGGAAGCGGGTACCTGAGAGCCGGGGTGCCCCGGGCACTCCGGCGGGGGTTTCATCCGTCGGTGGGCGGCTTCGGCCGTCCACCGACGGATGTCGGCCGCGGCCGATACTCTGAGAACTGATCAAGACGAAGACCTGATCAACAGGTGTGCGGGACACCGAAGTCGGGAAGGCCGCAGGAGCGGGTGCGGCGGCGATGGGGGCGGAAGTGGCATTCGAGGGTTTCGATTTCACTCCCGGGGCGCAGGTGCCGCTCACGGGCTCCGCGGGGCAGACGGCGGCGACGTTCGCCCTGGCCTCGGCCGCGTACCGCGACAGTCCGATGGAGGAGATCCTCAAGGCCGACAACGAATGGCACCAGTCCACGGTGAAGGCCGGCCGGATCAAGCTGTTCGCGCCGAATCTCGGGGAAGCCTTCGCGGGTGCCGTCACGGCCCGCATGCTGGGCAAGGGCCGCGCTCCGCTGATCCAGTCCTTCGGCACCGAGCCGCAGGTCGTCGTGGAGCACTGTCTCGCGGCCACCAACATCCGCCGGGAGCGCGACAATTGGCTCTCCGCCGTCATGGTGCTGTGCGGACTGCTGTTCCTGCCGGGGCTGCTGGTGTGGCTGATGGCCTTTCAGATCCGTACGCAGATCGCCAAGCGCACGGACAGGCGGGGCTCCGCGCTCGGCACCACGCTCCTGCTCGCGGTCGGCGCCCTGGCCGTCCTCTTCCTCGTCCGCATGCCGTTCACCGGCTTCTGGGCCTGGTACGCGCGGGCCGCGGTGGTCCTCCCGGTCGTGGGCTGGCTGTGGGCGAAGCGGATCTGCGAGCGCACCGCCAAGGATCTGCGGGAGCGCTGGGACAGCCTGCTGTCGGGCGGCGGCATCGGCGCGAAGATTCCCGAGGCGGTTCCCGGCAGCCCCGGGGAGACGGCGGCGGAGCAACTGCGCCAGTCGCTCGCCCGGCTCACCGCTGAGCAGCAGTCCAACTCGGTCTTCTACGCGGGCCCCAAGGGCATACTCGGCATGGGCACCCGCTGGGGGAGCTGGCAGCTCGCCGAGGACCTGGTGGCGCTGGACGAGAAGAAGGAGATCCATCCGTTCCGGAGCTGGGACGTCATCCGCAACGTCCACGACCAGTTGCGCATGCTGGAGCGCGGCCCGCTCAACACCGGTGGTTTTCCGGCGCCTTCGATAAAGCACTGGATCGTCACCCCGATCGGCGAGGGCGCGAAGGCGGTGTCCCGGCCGGGCGGCACGGATGTGGACGCGTACACGATCAAGACGCACGCCGTGCAGGACATCTGCAACAAGCAGCAGTTCGGCAGCGGGGACCGGCACTATCTCGGGGTCCAGTGGACGCTCTGGGACGGCCAGTTGGTCATCACCATGATGATCACGGTGACCGTGCTGCACCAGACGCTGCGCATCGAGGTGACCGGTCACGCGCTGGGTCCGGTGAATCCGCTGTTCACCAGCAAGCCGGAGGCTCCCACCAAGGAGGTCGCGAAGGCCGTCAAGTTCTGGGAGACCCGCAAGGTGAGCCTGCCGCTGGTCACCGCGGACGAGGTCGTGCGACTCGCGGCGCGGGCGCCGCTCACCTGGTATCCGCCGCTGCTGAACTGGGTCGGCGGAAGTCTGGCGCTGCCCGAGCCCTTCGGGCTGCGGCACGCCTGGGCCGATCAGCCGTGGCGGCACCGTTTCATGGCGGACGACGCGCTGCGGGCGGCGGCGCCGGTGCTGCGCGTGGTGCACTCGGCGGCGATCAAGGTCCTCGCGGAGAACGGCGTCGACACGGAGAAGTTCGGCAACCGCTCGTCGTTCCTCAGCACGGCGGTGCAGGATCTCTCGCCGCGCAAGGCCGACCTGTACGACGCGTAGCCGCTGGCCGGGCACGCGGCCTGCGCGGCGGGCACGCGGACGCACGGGCGGGGGCGTCCCGCCCAGGCCTCGCGCGGTGCGGGCCCGGACGAGCCGCGAGGCCGGACGGGCCCGGAGGCGGCGACGGACGGGGCGCCCGACGGGTGGGCACCCCGGACCGGGGCTACGCGCTGGGCCAGGCCTCCGCCAGCATCTTGCGGGTGTCCGCGAGAAGCTGCGGCAGGACCTTGGTGTGGCCGACGACGGGCATGAAGTTGGTGTCGCCGCCCCAGCGGGGCACGATGTGCTGGTGCAGATGGGCGGCGATGCCGGCGCCCGCGACCGTCCCCTGGTTCATGCCGATGTTGAATCCGTGCGCGCCGGAGGCGGTACGCAGGGCGGTCATGGCCTGCTTGGTCAGCTCACCGAGCTCGGCCGTCTCCGGCCCCGTGAGGTCCGTGTAGTCGGCGACGTGCCGGTAGGGCACGACCATCAGGTGCCCGCCGTTGTACGGGTAGAGGTTGAGCACGGCGTACACGTGCTCC
The DNA here is from genome assembly GCF_044763015.1 of Streptomyces sp. NPDC096324. NCBI lineage: Bacteria > Bacillati > Actinomycetota > Actinomycetes > Kitasatosporales > Streptomycetaceae > Streptomyces > Streptomyces sp. NPDC096324. The sequence goes on from NZ_JBIWFK010000009.1 coordinate 177,052, forward strand.
CCGCGCCTCACGATCAGCCCGTCCTCGTCGGACTTGGCCGGTATCGAGCAGAACGGACAACCGTCGTCGGCACCCGGGCCGGTGGGCTTGTTCTCGCCCTGGATGTAGGCCATCCGGTGGGGCGTCCAAAGGCGCTGGAACGCGTCCTGCGTTCCCACTCCGATCTGCTGCTCCGGCTCACTCGTCATGTGTTGCAGCATATTGCTTCGCCCGTTCGCGGCGTGTCGGCGGGTGCCGGGCAAAGGAGCCTGCGGCCAAGCTGTGGCCATGGACGACGACAGCCCGATGACCCGCTGGGAGCGCCGCACGGAGGTGCCGCTGGCGATCGGGTCACTGCTGTTCCTCGCCGGGTACGCGGTGCACGTCCTGGGGCACGATCTGCCCGAGGACGTACGCGAGGCCTGTGTCTCGTTGGTCATGGCCATCTGGGCGGTGTTCCTCGCCGACTACCTGGTGCGCTGGCGGCTGAGCGGGCAGGGCCGGCGGTTCGTCCGGCGTCACCTGCTGGACACCGTGGTGCTCGTCCTGCCGCTGCTGCGGCCGCTGCGGGTCGTCAAGCTCTACGACTCCGTGCTGCGGCGCCGCGGAGAGCCCCACCTCCCGCTGTACTCACGGGTGATCTTCTACGCGAGCCTCTCGGTCCTGCTGCTCGGCTTCTCGGGCGCCCTCGCCGTCTACCAGGCCGAGTACAGGGCGCCGCACGCGACGATCGTCACCTTCGGCGACTCGGTGTGGTGGGCCGCCTCCACGCTCGCGACGGTCGGGTACGGGGATGTGACGCCGGTGACGCCGAGGGGGCGGACGATCGCGGTCGCCATGATGGCGTGCGGTCTCGGACTGCTCGGCGCGGTGACGGGGTCGTTCTCCTCGTGGCTGTTGCAGCGGTTCTCGCGGGAGGGCGACGAGAAGCCCCCGGGAAGCTAGCTTCCCGGGGGCTGTCGTCTCGGCCGAGGCTTGCCGGCCGGGTCAGATCTGGGCGCGCTCCTCGACGACCTTCGCGATCTTGGCGATGGCCTCGGCGAGGGGGATGCCGTTCTCCTGGGAGCCGTCGCGGTAGCGGAAGGAGACGGCGCCGGCGGCCATGTCCTCGTCGCCCGCGATGACCATGAAGGGCACCTTCTGCTTCTGCGCGTTGCGGATCTTCTTCTGCATCCGGTCCGAGGACGAGTCGACCTCGACGCGCAGGCCCTGCTTCTTGGCCTCGGCGGCGAACTTCTGGAGGTACTCCACGTGCGCGTCGCCGATCGGGATGCCGATCGCCTGGACGGGCGCCAGCCACGCCGGGAACGCGCCCGCGTAGTGCTCCAGGAGCACGGCGAAGAAGCGCTCGATGGAGCCGAAGAGCGCGCGGTGGATCATGACCGGGCGCTGCTTGGAGCCGTCGGGGCCGGTGTACTCCAGGTCGAAGCGCTCGGGCAGGTTGAAGTCGAGCTGCACGGTCGACATCTGCCAGGTACGGCCGATGGCGTCCTTGGCCTGCACGGAGATCTTCGGGCCGTAGAAGGCGGCGCCGCCCGGGTCCGGGACCAGCGGGAGGCCCTGCTTCTCGGCGACCTGGCGCAGCGTCTCGGTGGCCTCTTCCCAGATCTCGTCCGAGCCGACGAACTTCTCCGGGTCCTTGGTGGACAGCTCCAGGTAGAAGTCGGTGAGGCCGTAGTCGCGCAGGAGGTTCAGGACGAAGGTGAGCGTCTTGTCGAGCTCGTCCGCCATCTGCTCCTTGGTGCAGTAGATGTGCGCGTCGTCCTGGGTGAAGCCCCGGGCGCGGGTCAGGCCGTGCACGACGCCCGACTTCTCGTACCGGTACACGGTGCCGAACTCGAACAGGCGCAGCGGCAGTTCACGGTACGAGCGGCCGCGCGCGTCGAAGATCAGGTTGTGCATCGGGCAGTTCATGGGCTTGAGGTAGTAGTCCACGCCCTCGTCGAGCTGCATGGGCGGGTACATGCCGTCGGCGTACCAGTCCAGGTGGCCCGAGGTCTCGAAGAGCTTCCCCTTGGTGGCGTGCGGGGTGTAGACGAACTCGTAGCCCTCCTCCTCGTGCCGGCGGCGCGAGTAGTCCTCCATGACCCGGCGGATGATGCCGCCCTTGGGGTGGAAGACGGCGAGGCCGGAACCGATCTGCTCCGGGATGGAGAACAGGTCCAGCTCGTTGCCCAGCTTGCGGTGGTCGCGCTTCTCGGCCTCGGCGAGGAATTCCAGGTGCGCCTTCAGCTCCTCCTTGGAGGGCCAGGCGGTGCCGTAGATGCGCTGGAGCATGGGGTTCTTCTCGCTGCCGCGCCAGTACGCGGCGGCGTTGCGCATCAGCTTGAACGCCGGGATGTTGCGGGTGGTGGGCAGGTGGGGACCGCGGCAGAGGTCCTTCCAGCACAGCTCGCCGGTCTTGGCGTCGAGGTTGTCGTAGATGGTCAGCTCGCCGCCGCCCACCTCGACGTTCGCGCCGTCGTCCGTGGAGGCGGCGCCCTTGATGCCGATGAGCTCCAGCTTGTACGGCTCGGCCGCGAGCTCCTCGCGGGCGTCCTCGTCGGTGACGACACGGCGGGAGAAGCGCTGCCCGCGCCGCTGGATCTCCTGCATCTTCTTCTCGACGGCCTTGAGGTCCTCGGGCGTGAAGGGCTTCTCCACGTCGAAGTCGTAGTAGAAGCCGTCCTTGACCGGCGGGCCGATGCCCAGCTTGGCGTCGGGGAAGAGCTCCTGCACGGCCTGGGCCATGACGTGCGCGGTGGAGTGGCGCAGGATGTTCAGGCCGTCCTCGGAGGAGATCTCGACCGGCTCGACCTCCTCGCCGTCCCGCACCTCGTACGCGAGGTCCTTCAGCTCGCCCGCGACACGGGCCGCGACGACGGTGCGCTCGCCGGTGAAGAGGTCGGCGGCCGTAGTGCCCGTCGTCACCACACGTTCTTCCCGCTCGGAATCGCGTTGGATGATCACACGGACGTCTGACACCGGTCTCTCCTGACTGAAGGGGTGCCACACCACATACGGGATGGCATGGCAATGCCCCGAATCCTACCGAGCCCGGGGTCCCCTCCGCGAAACGGTTGTGGACAGGGCGCCCCGGTCCGCGCCGGACACGGGTCCCGGCCCTCGCCGCGCACGCGCCCGGCCCTCCCCGCGCGGGTGCCCTCAGTCCTCGTTGCAGGCCTCCTCGAAGAAGTCCAGATTCTCCTGGAGCGACTTCATCAGCCGGTCCCGTTCGGCCTCGTCCACCTGGACGGGTACGACACCGGTGGCGTCCGTGAGCCTGCGGAAGCCGCCGCGGCTCTCCAGGCGGCCGTGCACCCGCACGGGCAGCCCCACCAGATGGGCCTGGCCCGCTATCCGGTACGCCTCCTCGTCGAGGGTCATCCGCACATGCGGGACCTCGGCGCCGGCGATGACCCGCAGCCGTACCGTGCCGGCCCCGCGCGGACCCGACCGGCGCATCCGGACCACGGCACCGGTGAGCCGCACCGGCACGGACGGTTCCTCGCGCAGATAGCGGGCCCCGGCCTCGCGCAGGACGGGCAGGTCGCCGGGCGAGAACTCGACGGGCTCCGCGGGATGCGTGCCGCCCTCGGGGACGCCCGCGGCGGGTGACCACTCGACGGTGACGCGGGCGCCCTCGGTGCCCCGGACGAGGGTCACCAGGGCTTCCATCAGTTCATGGCTGGCGCCCGCCTCGACGGCGGCGTCGAAGGCGTCCATGCCGCCGGTGGCCCGCTGGTAGTCGATGGCCTCGCGGGCCGCGCACAGCGCCTCGTGCAGCCGTACGGCGAGGGGCCGGCCGGAGGTGACGGGAACGAAAGCCGTGAGGCCCCGCCCGCCCGGTTCCGCGCCGACCAGGACGTTCTCCAGGGAGGCGGTGGCCGCTCTGCGGTGCCGGGCGCCGTAGTAGCCGGCACGCGCGTGCGCGGCGAGCGCCCCGGCGAGCAGCATCTGGCGGGCGGCCCCGCGGGTCTGTTCCTCGACCGTCCAGGGCGCCGCGCCCACGGGACCGGTCGGCACGTCCCGCCACCAGTGGATCTCGTCGCTGGGCACGGCGAGCGCGACGAGTACGTCCCGCGCGGCCGGGGAGCCGCTGCGGGAGAGCGCGACGAGGGCCTCGCCGAGGAGGTCGTCGCTGTCGGGGAAGGCCCGGTTCTCCGGCACCAGAAGGCTGGTGCCGCCGCCCCCGGGCCCGGGTGGGGTCCACCTGCCGTACCGCCCGGCCGCTCCCCCGCGCCGCTGCCAGCCGTGCCGCCGCAGCAGCGCGCCTAGCACGGCCGGGTCCACCTGGTCGGGCGCCGGCGGATCGTTCCAGAAGGCTTCGGCGGGGTGCGGCCTGACCGGCCGGAGCGCCTCGTCGATGGGGCGGTGTGTCATGGTCTGCCTCCCGTCCCGACCCGCGTCATGATCTCGCACAGGGCCCGGTCGTCGAAGATCCGGGCCGTCGGGATCCGGACGGTGGTCCGGCGCCGGCCCGTGATGGCGTGTCCGGCGAGGTTGATCCAGTAGCAGCAGTGCCGCAGGTCGAGCCGGTCGTGGCTGGCACGCAGCCAGTCGTCCTGGGATCTGGGCACGAGCATCACGACCAGGATCTTGTGCACCGAGACCGGGGTGCGCGCGAGCTTCGCCAGGTGCTCGTTGTCGAGCGTGAAGGAGAAGGCGGGCCCCGGGGGGTTGGGCGGGATCTGGTACGTGCACTTGAGCTGCACCTTGATGGTGACTTCGTCGTCGACCGTGTGCCCGGGGGCGCTGTGGCTGACGTGCCAGTCGATGCCGTTGTCGGGAAACGGCTGGGACAGTGAACAGCCCGCGGCCGCCGCGACGGCGTGCAAGTAGCCCACCTGCAAGGTCTCCATGCAGGCGGTGGTGGCGAGTGAGCCGCGATGGGGTGCCGTCCGCTGGGGCAGCAGCCCGCCCCGTTCGGGCTGCGCGAGTGCCATGAGTCCAACAGCCTTCCAGACGTGATGTATCCCCGCGACGGGTCGCTGAACTGCAAAGACCCGTACCTCTGTTGTCTCCTTCCGGCGTACGGCGCAAACGGGCCGGGTATCACCAAACGGGCAGAAGACGGTACGTCAGCTGCCGTGGGTGAACGAGGAGTTGTGTACGTATGACGTGCTGGTACGAAGGCCCTTTGGCCGCGTTCGACACGGAGACCACGGGCGTGGACGTCGAGACCGACAGGATCGTGTCGGCCGCCGTCGTCGTCCAGGACGCCCCGGGAGCCCGTCCGCGGGTGACCCGATGGCTGGTGAACCCTGGAGTGCCGGTGCCCGCGGGGGCGACGGCGGTGCACGGGCTCACGGACGAACATCTGCAGCGCAACGGCCGCTGGCCGTCGCCCGTGATGGAGGAGATAGCGCGGGAGCTGAGTGAACAGGCCACGGCGGGGCGGCCGCTGGTGGTGATGAACGCCCCGTTCGATCTGACGCTGCTGGACCGGGAGTTGCGCAGGCACCGAGCCTCGTCCCTCGACCGCTGGTTCGAGTCGGCGTCGCTGCGCGTGCTCGATCCGCGCGTCCTCGACAAGCATCTGGACCGCTATCGCAAGGGCCGCCGCACCCTGACGGATCTGTGCGCGCACTACGAGGTGCCGCTGGAGGGCGCGCACGACGCGGCGGCCGACGCGCTGGCCTCGATGGAGGTCGTCCGTGCGGTGGGGCGCCGTTTCGCGGCCCGTCTCGAGCGGCTGTCGCCGTCCGAGCTGCACACGCTCCAGGCGGTGTGGCACGCGGCGCAGGCGCGCGGGCTGCAGGCCTGGTTCGCGCGCAGCGGTTCACCGGAGGCGGTGGATCCGGCGTGGCCACTGCGCCCGGATCTGCAGGCGGCGGCCTGAGCGGGCGCTGCCCGAGCGAGCGGGCACGGCCCGACCGGGCGCGCCGGCGTCGGCACAACGGCACAACGAAAAACCGGTCCGTCGATGACGGACCGGTCTTCTCCGGGTGGGCGATACTGGGTTCGAACCAGTGACCTCTTCGGTGTGAACGAAGCGCTCTCCCACTGAGCTAATCGCCCGGGAACGGACTGAACCATACAGGTCCCGGCGGGTGCGGTTCAAACCGTTGTGAGATGAGCCCTCAGTCCGCGCTCCCCCGCGCGCATCATCAGGGCGTGGTTGGCGCGGAAGAAGGGGCGTCCCGGCACGGCGAGCCGCCGCAGCAGGGGCGTGTTGACGTGCACTTCCTGGTCGTACCGGGCACGGGTTCCCGGGCCGGCCGCGTCGAAGGTCCAGCGCGCCCAGCCGTCGAGATCACCCGACATGCCGATCTCCAGGACGCCGGCCGCCGGGTCCCGGCGCGCCGCGTGTGCGGTGACGGTGATGTCGTACGGCAGGACCGAGCGGATCCGGATGACGCCGCTGTGCTCGTCGACGGGGGTCACCTCGCGCACCTGGGGCCACCAGCGCGGGTAGGTCTCGGCGTGTTCCAGGACCGCGTAGACGTCCGGCGGCCGCGCGGGCAGCTCCCACACGGCGTGGAAGCGGTAGTGGGTCCAGTCCATGGACCCGAGTGTGCCGACGCGGCCGAGGTACCGGAAGTACCTCCTGAGCATGCCCCCGGATCTGAGTACGGCGTGAGTACGCGCGCTCATGTCCGCGGGCGTGACCCGGACCACACTCCGAACCATGACCCAGATCCCGTCCCCGGCCGACGAGTTGCGGCTCCTGGACACCGAGTTGCGGCAACTCGACGCACGCCGCGCCGTGTTGCTGACCCGTCGCGCCTGGCTGGTGCACGCGCTCCAGGCGGCGGCGCCCGTACGGACCGCGTCCCCGGCGCCCGGGTCCCGGCGGCCCGAGACCACCGCACCAGGAGTGCAGAACGCGCTCCTCCTCCTCGGCGGCATCCTGCTGGCCGTCGCCGCCATCGCGTTCACCCTGGTCGGCTGGGGCCACCTGGGGATCACGGGCCGGTCCCTGGTGCTCGGCGCCGTGACGCTGGCCGCGCTCTGCGCTCCCGTGCCCCTGCTGCGGCGCGGACTGCGCTCGACGGCCGAGACGCTCGCGGGCACCGGGCTCGTCCTGACGGTCCTGGACGCGTACGCCCTGTACGCGGTGGCGCTCCCCGGCACGGACGGCGTCGGTTACGCGGCGCTCGCCTCGGCGGTGCTGGCCGCGGTGTGGGCCGCGTACGGCCTCGCGCTCGGCGCGCCGCTCCGGGCGGCCGGCCCCGGTGCGCGTCCGTCGCTGCGGCTGCCGCTGCCCGCCGCCGTGGTCGCCGCGCAGCTGCCGCTGCTGCTGTGGGCGGTGGCCGCCTCCGCGGGTGCGTACGCCGTCACGGCCGCGCTGCTGGTCACGGCGGCGCTCGACACGGCGCTCGCCCTGCGGGTTCCCGTGCGCTCCGTCCGTGCCGTGGCCGCCGTCGGGGCGTACGGCCTGGGCGGCTGGGGCACCTTCGCGGCCGGCTGGCTGTCCTGGACGGCCGCCGGTCCGAGCGCCGCCGCCCGTGCGGCGGCGCTCCTCCTCCTCGCCGCCTCGGTCGCGCTGACGGCGGCGTGGGGCGCCCCGAAGCCGGGCCTGGGCACGAACACCGCGACGGGCATCGCGACGGCCGGGGGGCTGACCGGTGTCGTCGCGTTCGGCGGGCTGCTGCGCACGTCCCTGCCGGACGCGTGGACGGTCCCCGGTCATCTGGCCTGCGCGATCGCCCTCCTCGCCGTCGCCGGGGCGGGCCTTCCCGCGCCGGTGCGCCGCGGGATCGCCCTGGCCTCGGGCTGTGTGGGGGCGCTCGCCGTGGCCTGGGCGCTGCCCGTGGTCGTGATCACGCTGCTGGGACCGGTCGGGCGGGCGGGCTCCGTCTGGTCCGGCGCTCCGTCGGACGCGCGGGACGCGGTGACGAACAACCTGCCCTGGCCCGCCGACGCGGTCACGGCACCGCTCGTGCTCGCGCTCGTCGCCGCGGTCCTGGTGGTGGCCGTCCGCGCCGCCGCCTGGCGTCCGTACGCCGTGGCCGGTGCGCTCACCCTGGCGTGGGCGACGGTGCTCGTCCTCCCGGCCACCCTCGAACTCCCCTACGCGGCCGCGCTGTCCGTCCACGGGCTCGCCACGGCGGCCCTGCTCGGGTACGCCCGCCGGACCGGCCCCCGACTGACGGCGCTCGTGCTCGCCCCGCTCACCTCCCTCAGTCTCGCCTTCCTCGCGCTGGCCTCCGAGAGCGCGACCCTGACGGTGCTCGCCGCGCTGACCGCCCTGTTCGCGGCGGCCTCGCTGCGGCCCGGCCTCGGCCCGGTGGCGGCGCCCGCGGCGCTCGGGTACGCGAGTGCCCTCGCCTGTGCGGCCGGCGCCTCCCTCGGCCTCCAGCCCCAGCACACGGCGCTGCTCGTGCTGGTCGTGCCCGTGGTCGCCGCGCTGCTCGCCCCGCGCACCGAGGACGTGCCGACGACCGTGTCGATCGAGATCACCGGTGCGCTGGCCGGGCTGCTCGCCGTCTCGCTCGCGGTGGCCGAACCGGCCCTGCTGGCCATGGTCCTGGCCCTGTGCGGCCTGATCGCCGCGGGCACGGCCGTACGGAAGGACCGGCGCGCCGTCGGCCACGCGGCCGCCGCCCTGTTCGTGCTGGCCTCCTGGGTGCGGCTCGCGTCCTGGGGCGTCGGCTCCCCCGAGGCGTACACCCTGCCGGTGACGGTTCCGGCACTGCTCCTGGGCGCGTTCAGGCGCCGCTCGGACAGCTCGGTGTCCTCGTGGACGGCGTACGCGCCGGGCCTGACCGTGACGCTCGTGCCGAGCCTGTTCGCGGCGTGGGGCGACGGTCACTGGCCGCGTCCGCTGCTGCTGGGCGCGGCGGCGCTCGCCGTCACCCTGCTGGGTGCCCGGCACCGGCTCCAGGCTCCGCTGGTGGTGGGCGGCACGGTGCTCGTCCTGGACGCCCTGCACGAACTCGCCCCGTACATCGTGCAGGTGGTGGACGCGCTCCCCCGCTGGACGCCTCCCGCACTCGCCGGTCTGCTGCTGCTCGCTCTGGGAGCCACGTACGAGCAGCGGATCCGCGACGCGCGGCGGGTGCGGGAGGTGCTGGGGAGGATGGACTAGAAGCCGGTCTCCCGGGGACCGGTCATGAGGGCATCCGGTCCCCGAGGAGCGCCAGGTTCTCGATGGCGGCGAGGCCGTAGAGCGCCGTGTCGTTCGTGTAGACCCAGCCGGCCTCGCTGCCCGGCACCAGCGTGACCGGGCCGCTCAGCTTCTCCGTCCTCCAGGGCGAGGACTCGGTGTAGCCGTCGGAGCCGTAGAACTTCGCCCAGGCGCGGGTGGCGAGCCGGTCGTCGCCCGTCTGGACGGCGGCGTACGCGTCGAGGCGCGAATGGCCCTGGAACAGCAGCAGCGTGCCGAAGTCGGTGCCGTACCGGGCCGCCTGCTCCGTCTTGGTGGCGTTGAAGTAGCGGCAGTAGTCGAGGTACGCCTCCTTGAAGGCGGGCATGTCAACGAGATCGATGAGTTCGGCGCACAGCTCGTTCAGGCCGAAGACGGCGGACAGGTGCGAGACGCCGACCACTGGCGCGGCGGCGACGGCGAACCGGCCGGTGTCGAGGTCGTACAGTCCGGAGCCCTGGACGAATCCGTTGGGCTGCGCGGCGATGGTCTCCATCGTCGACAGCACCCGCGCCCTGGCCTTCTCCCACTGCGGCCCCTTGCGCTCCCACTCGGTCAGCCACGCCGAGACGAGCCCGCTCCAGTCCGTGCCGAAGCCGATCGACAGCGCGTGCCGGTCCGGTGTGTACGGCTCCGTGCGGATCTTGCGCAGCGGGTCCAGGGCGAGGAAGGTCTCGTCGGAGTCGACGTTGGCGCGCATGAGGTCGCCGACGCGTTCGTCGGCGGTGAGGAAGTAGTAGTAGCGCCGGTACGTGGTGTTGGCGATGCGCTGCTGCTTGGCGCTGTCGGCGTAGCGCTGCACCCCGTGCCGGGTACCGAGGCCGGCCCACCGGCCCAGGTGGTAGACGTCGACCTCACCGGTGTGCCGGGTCATCGTCTCGGCGAAGCGGAAGACGTCCGCGCGGCCGCTGCGCAGATAGGCGAACCAGAGCCACAGGTCCGGTGACAGTTCGGAGTTGTCCCAGGCGTAGCCGCCGACGTCGTAGCGCCACTGGTGCCTGACCGGGTCGTACGAGTGCATGATGTCGCCGTAGTCCCAGAAGCCGTACCAACGGCGCATCTCCACCTGCTCCTTGTAGTAGGTGAGGAGGAAGTCCAGGTGGTCCTCGATCTTCGCCTTGGCGGGTGTCGAGCGGTCGGGCTCGGAGTAGAGACCCGGACCGAAGACCTTCGCCTTGATCAACTGCCTTGGAGGAGCTGCGAGTTGCGGCAGCACGCGGACGGCGCCGATCTGTTCGGCGAGCCTCTCGGGTGCGGGGGTCGACTCGTTGGCCCAGAAGAGCAGTTCCGAGGTGCGGGCGATGCCGTACGGGGTGCCGAAACCCGGCTCGTAGTCCTCGTAGGTGATGTTCAGGCCTTCGAGCTGTTCCGCGTACGTGTCCTGGCCCATGCCGTCGTGGTAGAAGCGCAGGTCCATGGGCTGTGCCTCGGGCGACCAGAGCCAGAGGGTGACCTCGGCCTCGTCGGTGTGGGCGTCGCGGATGTCGAGCTGGGCGGGGAACTTCTCCCAGAAGTCCCGCAGGCCGAAGGAGAGTCCGCCGCTCGGCCCGCCGACGTAGCCGAAGCCGGAGGCGCGCCGGCCGCCGCCCGCGGCGATCCAGCCGTGCCCCTTCCCGGTGCGCTTGCGCAGGGTGAAACCGTCGGCGGAGAGCTGGGAGAGGGTGTAGTCGCCCCACCGGGGGATGTACGCGAGCCGGGTGGTGACCCGCTGGTCCCAGGTGGACGGGTCGGCGAGCCTCTCGCCGGCGAACTGGGCCGCCTGGACGGCCGCTCCGGGGTCGCGGCGCAGTCCGGTGACTCCCTGGACGGCCTCGCGCAGCAGGCCCGTTCCGTCGCCGCCGACGCGGATGTGCCGGTCGTAGGCGGCGTCCCGCATCGGCACGGCGAAGCGGACGCCGAGCCCGGCCACGAAGTCCCCGCCGCTCTTCCCGGGTTCCTGTTTCCCGTCGAAGGTGATCGTGTGCACCATGCGGAAGGAGTCGGCGCCCGCGTAGAAGTACAGGCGGACCGAGAAGGGCAGCCAACTCCGGGCGCCCTTGCGGTGCTTGCCGTCGATACGGACGACGGCGCGCACCGGGCCGTCCTGTTCGACCTCGGTCGCGGAGATCGCGCTCTCGAAGCGCTCGGACTTCACGGTGCCCTGGTCCCCGTCCTCGATCTCCGGCCGGCGGATCAGGACGAGGCGGCCGTTCGCGGCGATCTCGGTCGTTCCCCGTGTCACGGATCTGACCAGTGCGGAGCCGCTTCTGCCGATCTTCACGGTGATGACCCCGGTCGAGACGGAGACGACCCCGCCGCTCGTGGTGACGGTGACCTTCCGCTCCGGCGCGGCGGCCTCCCCCGGGGTCAGCGTGAACGGGCCCGCGCCCGAACTCATCGCGTGGGCACTCCACTTGAGGGAGCCGTCCGGCCAGTGGGCGATGGGCCAGGACTGCACGGGAACGGCCGTGCCGTCGGCGTCCGTGAGCGCGAACGTCTGGTCCGGCCGGTACGCGCCTCGGGGCCAGGGCACACCGACCGTGGAGCCGGGGGCGGCGCCGAGGCCGCCGTCCTCCAGCCAGTCGAGGCCGACGGGGTCCGCGTCGGCGGCCTCCGCTTGCGACGCGGCCCGCGCGTTCGGGGTTCCGAGAACCCAGCCGGCCTGCGTGGCGGCTCCGGCGACGGCGGCCGCCTTGAGGAGGGACCTGCGGGGAAGGGGCGACATGGCCTTTCCTTTCCTTACGGGATGGTCAGGGGCATGACAGTCATGAAGACGCGACGGAGCGGGGCCGGGCGCTTCCCGCTCCGGCCCGCGGGAGTACACGGTCAGCGGCGCCGGCGACGGCGCTCCTCGACGGCGACGGCCGCCGCGGCCACGGCCCCCAGGACGGGCACCGCAAGCGGCGTGACGAGAACGGCGGAGCAGACGACCACGGCGAGTCCCCCGACGAGCAGGAAGGACCCGGCGGGATCGAGGACGGTACGGCGTCCGGCGTCCGCGAGCAGCGCGCGCCAGGCGGCTCCCGGCTCCCAGACCGCGGCCGCGCGCAGCATCGCGACGGCTCCCCCGATCAGCGCGAGGAGCCCGACGGCCCCGACGAGCGGCCCTCCGGGGATTCCGGCGCGTACGGCCAGGACGTCCACCCGGACGGCAACCGCCCCGGCCCAGCCGGCGACGCCGACGAGCCAGCCGCCGCGTACGGCCGACCGGAAGTCGGCCACGAACTCCCGCCGTCCGCCGCCCTCGTGCGCCGTGCGCCGGCGCAGATGCCGCGCGCCGGCCGCGAACGCGGCGGGAACGGTCACGAGCGGCAGCGAGGCCACCGCGATCCACACACCGGTCAGCAGACACTCCGCGAAGAGGGCGTACCGCTCGGCGAGGACGGACTCGCGGGGCGTCCGGCGGGCCTTCGCCCCGGCGCGGGCCCTCGGCCGGTTGACGGTCATGCTCAGCCCTTCAGTCCCGAGGTCGCCATGCCGTCGATCAGATACCGCTGGAAGGCGAGGAAGAACAGGAGCACGGGCAGCAGCGCCACCAGCGACATCGCGATCATGCCGCCGTAGTTCGCGACCCCCTCCTGGTCGCGGAACATCATCATGCCGAGCGAGACCGTGTACTTGCCGGGCTCGTTGAGGTAGATCAGCGGGCCCATGAAGTCGTTCCAGGCGTTGATGAACGTGAAGATGGCGCTGGTGATGAGGGCCGGACGGCACAGCGGCAGCACGATCGACCAGTAGATCCGCAGATGCCCGCAGCCGTCGAGCCGTGCCGCCTCGTCCAGTTCGCGCGGCAGGTTGCGCATGAACTGCACCATGAGGAAGACGAAGAACGCCTCGGTGGCCAGGTACTTTCCGAGCAGCAACGGCACATAGGTGTTGACCAGCCCCGCCTTCTGGAACATCACGTACTGCGGGATGAGCAGCACGTGATACGGGAGCAGGAGCGTGCCGATCATCAGCGAGAACAGCACGTTCCGCCCGGCGAAACGGATCCTGGCGAAGGCGTACGCGGTCAGCGAGCAGGAGATCAGGATGCCGGCGACGGAACCGAGCGCGTAGAAGAGGGAGTTCTGGAAGAAGGTGGCGATCGAGATGTCGGCGATCCCGTCCGCCAGTCCCTCGAAGTTGGCCAGGATCGGGCCGGTCGGAAAGAGCTCCAGGCTGCCGATGATCTCGCGGCTCGGCTTGAAGGAGGCGCCGACGACCCAGAGCACGGGGTAGAGGACGACCCCGAGGATCAGCAGGGCCCCGATGTGCCAGACGAGCGAGCCGACGCGCCCGCGCCCCGGCGTCCGCGCGTGTCCCGGCGCGCGACCCGGGGTGTCCAGGGTGCCGGGTCCGGGCGCCCGGCCGGTGACGCCGCTCATCGGGTGTCCTCCTCGTAGTGCACCCAGCGCTTCTGCGACCAGAAGAGGACGGCCGTCACCAGGGCGACGGCGAGGAGCAGCATCCAGGCCATGGCGGAGGCGAAGCCCATCTGGGACTCCCTGAAGCCCTTCTGGTAGAGGTAGCAGGTGTAGACGAGCGTGGCGTCGGCCGGTCCGCAGGTGGTGTTGGAGACCACGTACGCCGAACCGAAGATCTGGAACGAGTGGATCGTCTCCAGGAGCACGTTGAAGAACAGCACCGGGGAAATCATGGGCAGTGTGATGCTCCAGAACCTGCGCAGCGGTCCCGCCCCGTCCACCTCCGCCGCCTCGTACAGTTCCTTCGGCACCTGTTTGAGCCCGGCCAGGAAGATGACCATCGGGGCGCCGAACTGCCAGACGGTGAGCGCCACCAGGCTGTAGAGCACCCGGTCCGGATCTCCGACCCAGCCTCCCGCGGGGAAGCCGAGGAGGGACTGCGTACGGTCCACGACGGCGTCGTCGGAGAACAGCGCGCGCCAGACGAAGCCGACCGAGACGCTCGCGCCGATCAGTGAGGGGGCGTAGAACGCGGCCCGGTAGAAGGCCTGGCCCCGGCGGCTCCGCGCGAGGAGCAGGGCCACCCCGAGCGCCAGCAGCAGCTTGAGCGGCGTACCGATGACGACGTACTTGGCCGTCACCTCGACGGACTTCTGCCACCGGGGGTCGTCGAACATGGTGGTGAAGTTGTCGAAGCCGATCCACCGCGGCGCGTCGAAGAGGTTGTAGTCGGTGAAGGCGAAGTAGAGGGAGGCGGCCATCGGGCCGGCGGTCAGCAGCAGGAAGCCCGCGATCCAGGGCGACATGAAGAGATAGCCGGCGAGGTTCTCCCCGCGTCGCCGCCGCCCGGCGGCGCCGGGGGCGGCGAGCCGTGGCTGCGCCGCGTCGGGCGGGGAGTCCTTGACGAGCGTCACGGCGGTTCCCATCAGACGGCGAGGGCGGTCTTCGCCTCGGAGAAGAACTGCTTCACCGCGTCGGAGACCTTGGTGGTGCCCTGCGACATGTCGCCGCCGACGCGCAGGAAGGCGGCTTCGACGGTGTCCGCACCTGCCGGGTGCGGGGTGATGACGCCCAGCACACCGGCCGCGGCGACGTCCTGCTCGTACCGCGCGATGGCCTTGCTGGGGGCGTCGGACGGCTGGAACGCGTCGAACTGCTCGGTGGTGGCGAGGATCCCGCGGTCGTACCCCATCTGTTTGCCGACTTCGGGGTCGTGGACCATGAAATCGATGAACTGGGCGACTTCCTTGGGGTGTTTCGTGTGTGCGGAAGCGCTGAGCATCAGGGAGGCGAGGTACTGGCCGGTCTGTTTGCCGTCGGTCGTCGGGATCGGTGCCAGACCGTAACTGCTGTCGCCCTCGGCCGTATAACGGACGGTGAAGTTGTCCCAGGTGAACTCGGAGGCCGCGTGACCCGCCGAGAGGGAGGACTTGGGCTTGTCCTGTTCGACCCGCTGGGGATCGGTGATGATGCCGGCCTTCACCCGGTTGTAGCCATCGGTCCACCACTCCGTCAGATCGGCCTCGTCGAAACCGAGTCCGTCCTCGGTGAAGAACGCCTTGCCGTTCTGCCGGAGGTAGAGGTCGTACAGGTACATGATGCTGAAGTAGCCGGTGTCGCCCGCCACCTTCTGCGTGTCGTGAATCCTCTTGAGCGCGGCGAAGTACTCGTCCCAGGTCCAGCCCCGCTTCGGCGTGACGCCCGCCTTCTCGAACACCTTCTCGTCTATGACAAGTGACATGGTGTTGGATCCGACGGGAATTCCGAGCTGCTTTCCGTCGACCTGCCCGACCTTCTCGACCCCGGCGCGGAAGCCTTTCAGGCTGAGATTTCCGGCGTCTATCTGGGACTTGAGGTCGAACAGGATCCCTCGCTTGTCGTACTTCCGCAGAAATCCGACGGCGTTCTGGAATACGTCCGGCGGATTTCCGCCGGCGGCCTGCGTCTGGAACTTCTCCCAGAAGGCCGCATAATCCTGGAAGTCCGTCTGCACCTTGATCTTCGGATACTTCTTCTCGAAGAGCGCGATGGACCGGTTGATCCGCTTCGCCCGCTCGTCCGCACCCCACCAGGCGTAACGGATCGTCACCGTCCCGTCCCCGGCGCCGCTTTCGCCCCCACCGCAGCCGGCCGTCGCGGCCAGCCCCGACGCGACCACCGAGGCTCCGGCCGCCTTGAGCACCGTCCGCCTCTCGACCCTCCCGCTGTTCCCCACTGCCAGGCCTCCCCGCACCGTCGCCGCCGCCTGCATGAATCGTTTCAAGTAAGCGCTTGCTGGCACAAGGTACGGAGGCGCTTCGGGTGCGTCAATGATTCGGGCAGGAATTGATGTGCGGCGCTCCGATCCCGCCGCGCCGGCCACCGCGCCCCCGCCGGCGCATTCGCACAGGAGTACGCAGGTCGGGCCCGCGCGGTCGGCCCACCGAACGATCCGGGCCCGGCGGCACGATCCGCCGCCGCGGCCGAAAACGTACTCCCGTGAAGGGTGCTGACGGGGTGTCGGCGGAGCCGGGGGAAACGGAGCGTGAGGGTGAGGGACTCTTCGCCCCCTCCGCCCCTACCCGACCCACACCTGGGGCTCCGCCCCAGACCCCGCTCCTCAAACGCCGGAGAGGCTGAACCTCACGCAAGCCACGACGCACCCGCAACCGGCATCCGGCGCGAGGGGCCGTGCCGGTACATCGATGCCCGTCGCCACCGACGGCCACATCTCCGTCCAACGGCGACGGGCTGATGCACCGGCACGGCCCCGACCCACCCACCGGACCGACACCGCGACGGCGGACAACGAGAAAGGCCCCGGTCCACGGTGTCGTGGGCCGGAGCCTTTCTTCCTACGTGTGGGCGATACTGGGTTCGAACCAGTGACCTCTTCGGTGTGAACGAAGCGCTCTCCCGCTGAGCTAATCGCCCGGGCGCAGGAAGAACATTACCCCATGTCAGGGGGTGCCCAGGTCACTCCGTGATGTTCCACGGCATCACCAGCCCGAACCTCCACAGATACACCCCCACCAGTACAGCGACGATCACCAGCCCCACCGTGGTGAGGATGATGTTGCGACGCCGGACCTTCGGATCGAGCGCCCGCTGGGCGGCCTCCGTGACCTTGCGCTTCGTCCAGCGCAGCACGAGCTGCGCCCAGACGAACTCGGTCGCCCAGATCGCCATGCCACCGAAGATCACCAGCCACCCGGGCCCCGGCAGCGGAAGCATGACCACACCCGCAGCGACCACCGCGAGCCCGACCACGAAAACGCCCACCTGCCAGCTCACGTGCAGCGCACGCCGAGCCTTGATGTATTCAGGCGCACGCGAACCGAGCGCTCGCTCATTGTTCGCCCCGTCGCCCGCCGTGGCGACCTCGCCCGACTCGTCACTCCCCGTATTCATACGACCAAACCCTACCCGAGAGAAACCAGTCACCGGAATGGCCCTATCCGGAGATCGCGCCCTCGGCCGGATGAGTTACATAAAGACATGCAAAACCCTCAGAGGGGTTTACAACGGCACCGTAGGTGGCATGTCGATTTCGCCGACGTGCGAATCCCCGAGCGCACACTGAGCGAAAGGCCCTGGCGCTTATGAACACCACGGTCAGCTGCGAGCTGCACCTGCGCCTCGTTGTGTCGAGCGAGTCCTCACTGCCTGTACCCGCAGGACTGCGGTATGACACGGCCGATCCCTATGCCGTGCACGCCACCTTCCACACCGGAGCCGAGGAAACCGTCGAGTGGGTGTTCGCCCGCGACCTCCTCGCCGAGGGCCTGCACCGGCCCACCGGTACCGGCGACGTCCGAGTCTGGCCGTCCCGGAGCCACGGCCAGGGCGTCGTATGCATCGCCCTGAGCTCCCCAGAGGGTGAAGCCCTGCTCGAAGCCCCCGCGAGGGCCCTGGAGTCATTCCTGAAGCGAACGGACGCAGCCGTGCCGCCGGGCACGGAACACCGGCACTTCGATCTCGACACGGAGCTCTCACACATCCTGGCCGAGAGCTGACGCGTCACGACAGAGCCGCCCGGCGCCGTCCACTCGGGGAGACGGCTCGGGCCTAGACAACCGCATAGGGAAGCCACCGGCGTCGGCACCGCGCATGTCTCGCGGTGGCGGCGCCGCTGCGCGTCCCCACACCTCCCACGCACGTAGCTCGCGCCCCCACGCACGCACTCCCGCCCCCACGCCCGTCTCGGTCGCGCCGGGAAGCCACTACCATCGGCCAGCATCGGGCGGGCGCCCTCGCCCGACCCCCAGGCCAGGGAGCGAAACGTGCTGATCACCCACGACACCCGGTGCGCACTCGACGCCGTGGTGGATCTGGTGAACACCGCGCCGGAGGACGAGACGGCGGACGGGCTCGCCGATGTGCCGTCCCTCGCCGATTTCGTACGAAAGCACGAGATCAGCGATGTCGGGGTGCTGTCGGAGCGCGATCTCGCCGCCGTACAGGACGTTCGGGGCCTGTTCGCCGGGATCTTCGCGGCCGACGATCCGCGGACCGCCGCCTCACTGATCAACGAACTGGTCGCGGCCGCCGGCACCACGCCCCGGCTGACGGACCACGACGGCTACGACTGGCATGTCCACTACTTCGCGCCGGGCGCCTCGGTCGCCGACCACCTCGCGGCCGACTGCGGCATGGCGCTGGCCTTCTTCGTCGTCGCCGGGGAGCAGGACCGGCTGCGGCGGTGTGAGGCTCCGGACTGCCGACGGGCCTTCGTCGATCTCTCGCGCAACCGCTCCCGCCGCTACTGCGACAGCCGCACCTGCGGGAACCGCCTCCACGTGGCCGCCTACCGGGCGCGCCGCAAGGAAGCCGCCGGCTGACGATCGCGAGCAGCCGACCGTATGGCCTCCGGAGGCGAGCAATCCCCAAGGCCGGACAGCCGCGCCGATGGACAGCCGGACCGACGGACGACCGGACCGACGGTCGGACAGACAGACAGCCGGGCTGACGACTGCCGGACTGACGGAGCCCTCGGCGGGTGACGCCAGGGGCTCCGTGTACAGCTCAGAGCAGCAGCAGGTCGTGCAGCGAAGCCATGAGCAGCAGACAGCCGATCACCGCAAGGAAGATCATCAGCGGCGGCTGGGAGAGCGCGAAGAGACAACCGCGCCGCTCCTCGGGCGGAGCAGCGGTGTCGCTCGTTGTTGTGTCCAGCATCTCGCGGGCGATGATGACGCAGAGAGCACCCGCTTCGCGATCAACACGCCCGGAATATATGGGAGTTCGCTGGATGATGTGACGACCGCGCCCGAACGTGAACGGTTCCGCGCGTTCCCTGCGTCACGCTTGTGATCTTGTGTCGCTTCTGCCGGTCATATGCCGTGCTTCTTCAGGATCGCCTCGATGTCGCTGAAGTCGTCCCCGGAGCCCGTCGCCCGCGGTGTCGACGCCGGTCGGGAGCCGAGCCCGGCGCCCGGGCCCAGCGAGGGGGCCGAGGCCGCGGGCGCCGCCGCCTCGCGCTGCGCGGCGGCCTTCGCCGCCTTGCGCTCCTTCCGGGTCCCACCGCCGCGCCGCTCCACGGCACGAGTGATCATGAACAGCGCCCAGGCGCCGCCGAGCACGATGAAGCCGGCCCAGGCGGTCGGGCTGAACGCGGTGTCGGCCAGCCAGCCGACCACCCCGGTCATGACCAGGCCGATCGGCACCAGGGAGTAGGCGGCGATCCGCGCGGCCGCCAGGAAACGCTTGCGGTACGCCGTCACCGCGGCGATGCCCAGGCCGGCGACGGAGACGGCGGAGCAGACGGTCTCTGCGATCATTCCGGTCCTCCAGGCAGGGCTCGGTGCGGCACGTTCCTCATCCCTTCCATCCTGCACCGCCCCATGCCCGGTATGCCACGGTCCGGGCAGACCTCAGGGACATCTCGGGGTCGCCGTCCTCCTCAGGTCCCGGTGCCCCCGACCCGCACCGGACCGCCGGTGAAGCCACTCCCGCGCCGGACTGGTGGAACCTGCGCCGCACCGGACTGGGAGACTGGATCCATGAACGACTTCTCCGCCTCCTCCGCCACGCGCCCGGCCCCCGTCGTCCTGGACGTCTGGTGCGACCTCCAGTGCCCCGACTGCCGGAGCGCTCTCGCCGACCTGGGCGCGCTGCGCGCCCGCTACGGCGACCGCCTGGAGCTGCGGCTGCGGCACTTCCCCCTGGAGAAGAACAAGCACGCCTTCGCCGCCGCCCAGGCCGCCGAGGAAGCCGCCGAGCAGGGCAGCGGCTGGCCGTACGTGGAGGCCGTACTCGGTCGCGTCGAGGAGTTGGACCGCAAGGGCGGCGAAGCCTTCCTGATCGAGGTCGCCCGGGAACTCGGCCTGGACGCCGAGGAGTTCGACACGGCCCTGATCGACGGACGGCACATCCTGATCGTCGACGCGGACCAGGCCGAGGGCAAGGCGATCGGTGTCACCGGCACCCCGACGTACGTCATCGGCGATGAACGCCTGGACGGCGGCAAGAGCCAGGAGGGACTGCGCGAGCGGATCGAGGAGATCA
Organism: Streptomyces sp. NPDC096324; assembly: GCF_044763015.1. Taxonomy (NCBI): domain Bacteria; kingdom Bacillati; phylum Actinomycetota; class Actinomycetes; order Kitasatosporales; family Streptomycetaceae; genus Streptomyces; species Streptomyces sp. NPDC096324. Next base: position 196,972 of record NZ_JBIWFK010000009.1, read on the forward strand.
CCGACCGGCTCCTCGCCGAACAGGCCTGAACAAGGCCTCGTACGAGCCCGGACAAGACCGTGTCGGGGGAGCCTCGACGCGCCCGCGACAGAACCGCGTCCCGCCTAGAGCAGCGTCTTGTACAGGTGGTACGCCGTCGTCTCGTAGCCGAGTGACTCGTAGAGCCGCTCGGCCGGGGTGTTTCCCGCGAAGACGTTGAGCCCGATGCGGTCCAGTCCGGCGGCCGTGGCCCGGACCTCGGCGAGCCGCATGAGCGTCCGGCCGTGGCCGTGGCCGCGCTGGTCGGCGCGGACCCCGACGTCGTAGACGAAGGCCTGTCCGCCCCGGCGCCCCAGCCAGAGTTCGCCCACGGGGACGCCCTCGTGCTCCAGGACGCTCAGCCACATGTTCGCGGTGGCCGGGCCCTCGGGCAGCGCGCCGCCGAAGTCGCGGTCCGCCTTGGCGAGCGCCTCGGCCTCCGGCAGCCCGCGCCGGATCCAGTCCTCGGCGTACCGCTGTCTGCCCACCCGGTCCCAGATCTCGTACTCGTCCCGCGTCATGGGACGGTCGGCGCTGCCCGGGGGCAGGACGAGCGCGGAGCCGTCGACCGCCTTCTCCATGATCCGGTTGCGCGGGACGTAGCCGAGCGCCCTGGTGAGTGCCAGGGCCGCGGTGGCGTCGCCGGGAACGGTCAGCACGATCTGCCGGCAGCCCCACCCGCGCGCGACCTCCTCCGCGGCCAGCGCGGCCACGGTGCCCCGGCCCCTGCCCCGGTCCGGCTCGTCGATGCGGAGCTCGTGGATCCTGGCGGCGGGCGGTCCCGCGCCGAGTTCCGTGGCGAGGTGGACCCGGCCGACGGGACGGCTGTTCACGCACACCTGGTAGCGGCGTGAGAGGGTCCCGTCGGCGGCGCGATGGAGCGGCTCGGTCGGCCGCAGTGTCGTCGTCATCAGGGGTGTTGTACCCGCTGGCGACCGGGTCGTCAGCCGAATTACCCGGCGCGGGTCGCTCGAATGGCGCGGCGACCGCCGCTCGAAGTGCCCCGCGACAGGCGGCCGGTGGCCCGCCGTGCCCGGTCAGGGATCGAGGTCGTCCCCGGCCCGTTCGTCGAAGACGCGCATCGCCTTGGCGGTCACCGGGCCCGGCGCGCCCGGCAGTTCGCGCGTGTCGACCCGGTGCACGGCCTGCACGTCGCGCAGGGTGGAGGTCAGGAAGATCTCGTCCGCGCGTTCCAGGACGTCCAGCGGCAGGTCGGTCTCCTTGGCGCCGGTCCATTCGACCGCGAGGGCGCGGGTGATGCCGGCGAGGCAGCCGGAGGCGACCGGCGGGGTGTGGATCTCGCCGTCGAGGACGACGAAGACGTTCGACCCGGTGCCCTCGCAGAGTTGGCCCACCGTGTTGGCGAACAGCGCCTCGGACGCGCCGTGTTCCCGCGCGCGGGCCAGGGCGACGACGTTCTCGGCGTACGAGGTGGTCTTGAGGCCGGTCAGGGCGCCGCGCTCGTTGCGGGTCCAGGGGACGGTGACGACGGCCGTGGAGTCGGGGCGCGGGGCCGAGCCGCCGAGAGCGACGACGAGGGTCGGACCGTGCTCTCCGCGGTCGGAGCCGAGCGGGCCGTGACCGCCGGTGTAGGTGATGCGGAGCCGGCCGAGCGGCATCGGGTTGGCCTCGAGGACGGCGGCGCAGGCGCGGCGCACCTCGTCGACGTCGGGCTCGGGCAGACCGAGGCCGCGTGCCGAGCGGGCCATCCGGTCGAGGTGGCGGGTCAGCGCGAAGGGCCGGCCGTGGACCGCCTTCACGGTCTCGAAGATGCCGTCACCCACGGTCAGCCCGTGGTCGAAGACGGAGACACGGGCGGCCTCGATGTCCTGCAGCCCGCCGTCGAGCCAAAGCTTCACTGGTCCTACCTCGCATGTGAATGTGCCGGACGCGTGGTCCGGCACGGCGTTCCGGCCCCGGTCCCCGCGTCGTCCGTCCCCGCAACCGGGTCAGTCGGTGAGGGTCCCGTCGCCCGCGTCGTACGTTCCCGACGCTACCGCGAGCAGCCGGGACGCCTTCAGCTCGGTCTCCCGCCACTCCCCCTCGGGGTCCGATCCCCAGGTGATGCCGGCCCCCGTACCGAAGCGCAGGACACCGTCGGCGCGGTCGATCCAGAAGGTGCGGATGCCCACGGCCAGCTCGCCGGTGGCGCGGTCGGCGTCGACCCAGCCGATGCCTCCGCAGTACGGGCCGCGGGGCGCGGTCTCCAGGGCGTCGATGATCCGCAGGGCGCTGGACTTCGGAGCGCCGGTGACGGAGCCGGGCGGGAAGGCCGCGGCGAGCAGCCCGGGCCAGCCGACGTCCTCGCGCAGTTCGCCGCTGACGGTGGAGACGAGGTGCACGAGCCCCGGGTGCTTCTCGACGACGCACAGGTCGGGCACGGTCACGGTGCCGGTGGCGCAGACCTGGCCGATGTCGTTGCGGACGAGGTCCACGATCATCACGTTCTCGGCGTAGTCCTTGTCCAGGAGGTCCGCCTCGGTGCGTCCGGTGCCCTTGATCGGTCCCGACTCGACGGAGCGGCCCGCGCGGCGCACGAAGAGTTCCGGGGAGGCGGTGGCTATCTCGACGCCGTGGTCCGGCAGCCGGATCGTTCCCGCGTACGGTGCCGGGTTGCCGCGGGCCAGCAGGGCGGTGAGCGCGTCGACGTCGGCGTCGGCCGGGACGGGCGCGGAGAGCACGCGGCAGAGGTTCGCCTGATAGACCTCGCCGACCGCGATGTGCTCCCGGATACGTCGTACACCGGCGGTGTACGCGGCGTGGTCGAGGGACGACGTCCAGTCACCGGCCGCCGGGCCGTGCCACCGTCCGGGCACCGGGGCGGGCACCGGCTCCTCTCGTACGTCGCGGAAGCGGGCGCAGGTCAGACGTCCTTCGAAGTCGGCCGAGACGGCCCAGAAGCCGGTCGAGTCCAGGGCCGCGGGATCGCTGGTGACATCGAGGAGACCGGTCGCGACGAGGCCGCCGAAGCGGGCGAGAGGAGGGAGGTCGAGCACGCAGACGAGTCTAGGGCGGGTGTCCCGCGAGTGCCCTGACCATGTCCTCGGGGGGACAGACCGCAGCACGCTGCACAAACGCGTTTTTGTGCTGGCCCGGGAATCCGCTAGAGTTCAACTCGTCGCCGGGACGCGCAAGCGAAACGGAAACGACAAGCGGACGTAGCTCAGTTGGTAGAGCGCAACCTTGCCAAGGTTGAGGTCGCCAGTTCGAACCTGGTCGTCCGCTCGCAGGAAGTGGGGGATCTTCCCGAACCCGCACTCCTGGTGGAGTGGCCGAGAGGCGAGGCAACGGCCTGCAAAGCCGTCTACACGGGTTCAAATCCCGTCTCCACCTCCAAGGACGATTAGCTCAGCGGGAGAGCGCTTCCCTGACACGGAAGAGGTCACTGGTTCAATCCCAGTATCGTCCACTGGTCCGCAAGGACCCGATCCGCGAGGATCCCCGCGCGATTAGCTCAGCGGGAGAGCGCTTCCCTGACACGGAAGAGGTCACTGGTTCAATCCCAGTATCGCGCACGCAGTACCAGCAGCAAGCGGGGCTTCGGCCGCGTGACCTGCGCGATTAGCTCAGCGGGAGAGCGCTTCCCTGACACGGAAGAGGTCACTGGTTCAATCCCAGTATCGCGCACAAGCAAGCCCCCGGTCGTCTCGACGACCGGGGGCTTCGTCGTGCTCCGGCCCCCCGGACGGACCTGTGTGACCTGACCCACGGGACCCGGACACGCCGAAGGGGCCCCTCCGTTTCGGGAGGGGCCCCTTCGGGTGGCTCAGGAGGAGAAGAGCATGTGGCCGAAGCTCTTGTGCCGGTGGTGGCCGCCGTGGCCGCCGTAGTGGCCGCCGTGGCCGCCGTGCTGCGGGGCACCCCACGCGGGGGCCGGCGCGGACGGGTACGCCTGCGGGGCGGCCTGGGGCGGCGGCGCGGGCTGGGACCACTGCGACTCGACGCGGGTCAGCGCCTCCAGCTCGCCGTAGTCGAGAAAGATGCCGCGGCAGCCGCTGCACTGCTCGATCTGGACGCCATTGCGGTTGTACGTGTGCATCTGCGCATGGCATTTCGGACACTGCATGCTCGGCTCAACTCCTCGCCGGTCGGTACTGCTTCCGCCAGGACAGACACCGCCCGGCTTCGGTCGGTTGCAGCCTACGTCGCGAATCCTCGGGTCAACTCGGGCGGGACGGCACTCATTCGGTCGCAGGCGTCGACCACGGCCTGCTGCACCTCGTCCAACGGCCGTTCCGCGGCGACGGACTTGGCGACCGCGAGGGCGGCCGTCTGCACGGTGAGGGCGCGGGCCGCGACGTCCAGGGCGGGCCAGGGATCACCGTCGGCGGGGACGGCGGGACCGCCCGCGGCCCGGTAGGAGTTCAGGAAGCGGAGCCATTCGTCCGGCGGCAGCAGCCCGCAGGCGTACCAGGCGGCGGGGCGGGCCAGGTCCCAGGCCGGTGCGCCGACACCCAGGTCGTCGACGTCGATGAGGAGCCAGGGACCGTCCGGAGCGGGGTGGCGTACGAGCTGGCCGAGGTGCAGGTCACCGTGACACAGGGTCGTGGCGTCGGGCATGGGGGCCTCGGCCCGTGCCCAGGCGGGCAGCGCGGCCCAGGCCCGCAGGACCGGGGCGGCGGCCGGGTGCGGGCCGGCCGCGCGCATCCGGGCCATCGCGCGGGCGGCCTTGACGGGTCCCCGCATGGGCGGCAGCCCGTCCGGGGCGGGAGTCCGGTGCAGCCCGGCCAGCAGGTTCGCGGCCGCCTCCCAGGGAGCCGCGTCGGGTGCGTCGGGGTCGACGGGAGCGCCGTACGGCCACAGGGTCACCCGGCGGCCGAGGAGGCCGGCGGGTGCCGGGTCCGCCGGTGGCAGGAGGATGCCGGGGAGGCGTGTGGCCGCGGCGACGCGGAGCGCGAGCGCGTGGGGTTCCGTGTCCGGGGCGTGGGCCTTGGCGACGATGCCGCCGTGGCGGACCACGGTGCCGTCGTCGCGGTCCGCGAGGAGGGTGTCCTCGGCGCCGCAGGAACAGGTTCCGCGGGGACCGGGCACAGCCGCCGCCGGGTGCGCCGCGCCGCGCGCCGCGGCGGCGAGCGCGGCAGGCAGGCTGGTTGCGGTCACGGATCCCCCTGAGCTGGACGACGGGCCCGTACGACGTCCGCCGGCACCTGCCGGTGAGGGTAGCCACCCGAAGCCGGCCCCCGACACCTGGACCCCGGGGCCTGCCAGGCGGATCAGGCGACCAACCCCAGGTCCTGCCGTTCGGATCAGGTGGCACCGAGGCTCGGTGCCCTTTCGGCCGGGGAGAGCGGGGCTCGGTACGAGGCGGAAGGCGCCGAGCCTCGGGCGCTCGGCCGGCTCCTCTCCCCCACCCCGAGGCTCCCGGTCCCCACGGGCGGCCCCGTGGCGCGGCGTGCGGGCCGCCGGGGCGTGCCGGTCTCGGGCGCGGACCCGCCCCGAAGCAAGAGAGCCTGCCGCCCCGGCGCCGGCGCCGGACGGCACGGAGCACGCGGCACGCGGCACGCGGCACCAGAGGCCAGACTCCGGACGCCGGACGCGAAAAAGAGATGCCCGCGCAGCTCCCCAGCTGCGCGGGCATCTTCCTGCCGTCCGCCGCACCCCCGTCCCCACGGGGTTTCATGGCCGGATGTCCCCGCCCGGACCGCTCTTCCGGGCCTGGGGCGCCGCTCAGCGCCCCAGCATCACGCCCACGGACGACGCCTGTGTGACCACCGCGTCCCAGCCGCCGAAGACGACCACGAGCAGGGCCGCCAGAGGAAGGACCATCGCTGTCGCCACCAAGGGGTGGCGCCGGCCCTGACGGGTGCCGAACGCGGCGGTGTACGCCTTGCGTCCTTGCGTGCGGAGCTCTGTCCGCGGTGCCGTGTGGGCCATGGTCCCTCTCCTGACCGAGATTCTGTCGTGCCTGGCAGCGGCGGGTGTCTGACCTCGGGGGACGAGTGCTGCACCCGCCGCTTGACCTCAAATCTAGGCGTGCGACGACGACGGGTCGTCATGCCCTCGTACCGATTGCCGGGCCTCCCGGAGGATGAGCCGTGACCTGCGGAGTACTACCGTGGGTGGAGACGCGGACCCAGGTCTCGGGGTCTTCCCGGAGGGGACGTCCGATGTGCCCCTACTGTTCCGAGCTGTCCTCCCGGGGAACCGGCTGCTCGACGAGCGCCAGCACCCGAGTCGCCATGAAGCGGGCGGTCCGTACCACTGTTCCGTTTCGAGTGACTTCGCTCACTTCCACCACACCTCGGCGCACCGCCGTCTCCACCCGGCGACCCGCCCTGCTCGCCACCACCTCGTACGTACGCGTCGTGTCCCCTGCGTCCACGACTATCTCCACGCGGTCACCCCTCACGGGCTCAATCCCCCTTCAGCGATGGATGGTTGGGATCAAGAGCAGGTCAAGGAGGCACTGTTCGCACGCTCCCTGACCACCTCTCAAGTTTCCCACCCGGCACTGACAATCGATCGGGACGAGAGGGCGCGGCCTCTGCGCGCACCCGGCCGCGGAAACGTAAGCTGTGGCTCGTCAAACGGACCGGGCAGCGGGGATGGACATGGCGATGATGCGCCTGAGGCGCGAGGACCCGCGTGTCGTCGGCTCGTTCAGGCTTCACCGACGGCTTGGCGCGGGGGGTATGGGTGTTGTCTACCTGGGCTCCGACCGGCGGGGCCAGCGGGTCGCACTGAAGGTGATCCGGCCTGATCTGGCGGAGGATCAGGAGTTCCGTTCCCGGTTCGCGCGCGAGGTCTCGGCGGCACGGCGGATCAGGGGCGGATGCACGGCGCGGCTCGTCGCCGCGGACCTGGAGGCGGAGCGTCCGTGGTTCGCCACGCAGTACGTGCCCGGCCCCTCCCTGCACGACAAGGTCGCCGAGGAGGGTCCGCTGTCGGCGGCCGACGTGGCCGCGGTCGGTGCCGCCCTCTCGGAGGGTCTGGTCGCGGTGCACGAGGCCGGGGTGGTCCACCGTGACCTCAAGCCGTCCAACATCCTGCTGTCCCCGAAGGGGCCGCGGATCATCGACTTCGGGATCGCGTGGGCGACCGGGGCGAGCACGCTCACGCACGTCGGCACGGCGGTCGGCTCCCCGGGTTTCCTGGCGCCGGAGCAGGTGCGCGGTGTCGCCGTCACCCCGGCCACGGACGTGTTCGCGCTCGGGGCGACCCTCGCGTACGCGGCGACCCAGGACTCACCCTTCGGGCAGGGCAGTTCCGAGGTGATGCTCTACCGCGTGGTGCACGAGGAGCCGCAGCTCCACGGGGTTCCGGACGCGCTCGCCCCGCTCGTCCGGGCCTGCCTGGCCAAGGACCCCGAGGAACGGCCCAGCACCCTCCAACTGTCCCTGCGGCTCAAGGAGATCGCGGCCCGCGAGGCCCAGGGCATGGTGGACGCGCGGCCGCCCGCTCCCCGCTCTGATCCGGACCGGCCGACGGGCCGCCTGGCCGAGCAGTACGCCGAACAGCGCACCCAGCGACGGCCGGGGACCACTCCCCCGCCGCGGGGGGCCACTCCCCCGCCGCGCACCGGCGGGACGAACGGCGGATCGCGGTCGGGTTCGCGTCCGGCGCCCGTCCGCAACACCGGCCGCACCGGCAACAGGCCCGCCCCGCGCAGTGGCGCCGGACGGCCCGGTCAGCGCACCACCGGCACCGGCCGGCGGCCCGCCAATCCGCGGCTGCTGCGCCAGCGGCTCTTCGTGTTCGTGGTGGTGACGCTGTTGGTCGCGCTGGGTATCGCGGCGGCCCAGGGGTGCCAGGGTCCGTCCCGCGGACTCGACGACGGCCCGCGGGGCGGCGTACAGCACGCACGGTCGGCGTCCGGGGCCCTGGCGGTGGGCGACGCGATCGGCCGTCCGTACCGGAGCGCGCTGCACAACGACGGCTAGGGGTCGCGTTCGGAACCGGACCGATCTTCATCTGATCCGGTCCCGACGGCACCCGGAGGACGGCACCCCACGACACCCCGGGGCACCCCTCGGAGCGCGGCTCTCAGCTCGTGGGCCGGCCCGTCGCCACCGCGTAGAAGGCGACCGCGGCCGCCGCGCCGACGTTCAGGGAGTCGACGCCGTGGGCCATGGGGATGCGGACCCATTCGTCGGCCGCCATCAGGGCCCGGGTGGACAGCCCGTCGCCCTCCGCGCCGAGCATCAGCGCGACCCGGTCCATCGTGTGCGGGGCGGCCTCGTCGAGGGACCTCGCCTTCTCGTCCGGGGTGAGGGCGAGCAGGTTGAACCCGGCGTCGCGGACCGACTCCAGGCCCTTGGGCCAGGTCTCCAGACGGGCGTACGGAACCGAGAAGACGGCGCCCATCGAGACCTTCACCGAGCGGCGGTAGAGGGGGTCGGCGCAGTCCGGGGAGAGCAGGACCGCGTCCATGCCGAGCGCGGCGGCGGAGCGGAAGATGGCGCCGATGTTGGTGTGGTCGTTGACCGACTCCATGACGACGACCCGGCGCGCGGTCCGCAGCAGTTCCTCGGCCGTGGGCAGTGGCTTGCGCTGCATCGAGGCGAGCGCTCCCCGGTGCACGTGGTAGCCGGTGACCTGCTCGGCGAGCTCGGGGCTGACCGCGTAGACGGGTGCCGGGAGTTCGTCGATGACGTCGCGCATGACGTCGACCCACTTGGCGGACAGCAGCATCGAGCGCATCTCGTAGCCGGCGTCCTTGGCCCGTCTGATGACCTTTTCGCCCTCGGCGATGAACAGGCCCTCGGCGGGTTCGCGCTTGCGGCGCAGTTCCACGTCGGTCAGGCCCGTGTAGTCGCGCAGACGCGGGTCGTCGGGGTTCTCGACGGTGATGAGATCGGCCACAGGGTGATACTGCCTTGTCCTGGGTGCGGTGCCAACGGCTGGGAACGGGTTGGGTTACCCGTGGTTACTCGGGAAGTCCGGGGCCGACGTCCACGACCTCGCCGATGACGATGACGGCGGGCGGCCGCACGTCCTCGGCGCGCACCGTGTCCGCGACGGTGGCCAGGGTGGCGTCGACGCGGCGCTGTGCGGCGGTCGTGCCCTCCTGGACGAGGGCGACGGGGGTGTCGGCGGGCTTGCCGTGCGCCACGAGCGTGTCGGCGATCCGGCCGATCTTGTCGACACCCATGAGGACGACGAGGGTGCCGCGCAGCTTGGCGAGGGCGGGCCAGTCGACGAGGGAACGCTCGTCGTCCGGGGCGACATGGCCGCTGACCACGGTGAACTCGTGGGCGACGCCCCGGTGGGTGACCGGGATGCCCGCGGCGCCCGGCACGGAGATCGAGCTGGAGATGCCGGGGACGACCGTGCAGGCGATCCCGGCCTCGGCGAGTGCCTGGGCCTCCTCCATGCCACGGCCGAAGACGAACGGGTCGCCGCCCTTGAGCCGGACGACGGACTTGCCCTGCTTCGCGTGCTCGATGAGCGCGTTGTTGATGGCCTCCTGGGCCATGAACCGGCCGTACGGGATCTTCGCCGCGTCGATCACCTCGACGTGCGGCGGGAGTTCGGCGAGCAGGTCGCGGGGGCCGAGGCGGTCGGCGATGACCACGTCGGCCTCGGCCAGCAGCCGGCGTCCGCGGACGGTGATCAGATCCGGGTCGCCGGGGCCGCCGCCGACGAGCGCGACGCCGGGGGTACGGGTGCGGTGGTGCGGCGCGACGAGCGTGCCGTCGCGCAGTCCCTCGACCACGGCGTCGCGGATGGCGGCGGTGTGGCGGGGGTCGCGGCCCTTGGCCTCCGTGGTGAGGACGGCGACGGTCACGCCCTCGCTGTGGCCGGTGGCCGGGGTCCAGGCCGTCGCCGCGTCGGCGTCGTCCGAGCGGACGCACCAGACGCGCCGGCGCTCGGCCTCGGCACTGGCCTCGGCACTGGCCCGCGGGTCGCTGGTGGCGATGAGCGCGTACCAGGCGTCGGCGAGGTCGCCCTCCTCGTACGGGCGCCTGGTCCAGGTGATCTCGCCCGCGTCGGCCATCGCCTCGACGGACGGGGTCGCCTGCGGGGACACGAGGTGGACGTCCGCGCCCGCCGCGATGAGCGCGGGGAGCCGGCGCTGGGCCACCTGGCCGCCGCCGAGGACGACGACGCGACGGCCGGCGAGGCGGAGGCCCACCGGATATGCGGGGTGTTCGGCCATGGCGGTGCGGCTCCTCGTACGGGCAGGCGGTGCGGTGGGCGCTGCGGCTCTGGAGCGGCCCTGACGTGGGGTTCTTCGGTAGGAATCCAGACTACGGCGAGGGTGGGGCGGGCAGGTCGGAACGCCTGCCCACCCCACCCCATCGGTGCCGGGGATCTACTTCTCGGTCACCCCGGCCGAGTCGAACGTCGCGACCTCGTGCATCGCCCGCGCGGCGCTCTGCACGATGGGCAGGGCGAGCAGGGCGCCGGTGCCTTCGCCGAGGCGCAGGTCGAGGTCGATCAGGGGGCGCAGGCCGAGCTTGTTCAGGGCGGCCACGTGGCCGGGTTCGGCGCTGCGGTGGCCCGCGATGCAGGCGGCCAGGACCTCGGGGGCGATGGCGCGGGCCACCAGCGCGGCGGCGCCCGCGCTGACGCCGTCCAGGATCACCGGCGTCCGCAGGGACGCGCCGCCGAGGAGGAGGCCGACCATGGCGGCGTGCTCCAGGCCGCCGATCGCCGCGAGGACGCCGATGGGGTCCGCCGGGTCCGGCTGGTGGAACTCGATGGCACGCCGGACCACCTCGGTCTTGCGGGCCAGGGTCTCGTCGTTGATGCCCGTGCCGCGGCCCGTGACCTCGGCCGGGTCCGCACCGGTGAACACCGAGATCAGGGCGGCCGACGCGGTCGTGTTGGCGATGCCCATCTCGCCGGTCAGCAGTGCCTTGTTGCCCGCGGCCACCAGGTCGCGGGCCGTCTCGATGCCCACCTCCAGCGCGGCGACGGCCTCTTCCCGGGTCATGGCGGGACCGGTGGTCATGTCGGCGGTACCGGCCCGGACCTTGCGCGGCAGCAGGCCCGGCGTGGCGGGCAGGTCGGAGGCGACGCCCACGTCGACGACACAGACCTCGGCGCCCACCTGGTTGGCGAACGCGTTGCAGACCGCGCCGCCGCCGAGGAAGTTGGCCACCATCTGGCCGGTGACCTCCTGCGGCCAGGGGGTGACGCCCTGCGCGTGGACACCGTGGTCACCGGCGAAGATCGCGACGGCGGCCGGCTCCGGGATCGGCGGCGGGCACATCCGGGACAGGCCCGACAACTGCGCGGAGATGATCTCCAGCATGCCGAGGGCGCCCGCGGGCTTGGTCATCCGCTTCTGGCGCTCCCACGCCTCGCCGAGCGCCTTGGCGTCGAGCGGGCGGATGTTGGAGACCGTCTCGGCGAGCAGGTCGTGCGGCTCCTCGCCGGGCAGCGCGCGGCGGCCGTACGTCTCCTCGTGCACGACCCACGACAGGGGGCGGCGCTTGGACCAGCCGGCCTGCATCAGCTCGGGCTCCTCCGGGAACTCGTCGACGTACCCAACGCACAGGTAGGCGACGACCTCCAGGTGCTCGGGCAGGCCCAGCGCGCGGACCATCTCCCGCTCGTCGAAGAAGCTGACCCAGCCGACGCCGAGGCCCTCGGCGCGGGCGGCGAGCCAGAAGTTCTCGACGGCGAGCGCGGCGGAGTACGGGGCCATCTGCGGCTGGGTGTGCCGGCCGAGGGTGTGGCGGCCGCCACGGGTCGGGTCGGCGGTGACGACGACGTTCACCGGAGTGTCGAGGATGGCCTCGATCTTCATTTCCTTGAACTGCTTGGCCCGGCCCTTGGGAAGCGACTGGGCGTAGGCCTCGCGCTGGCGCTGGGCGAGTTCGTGCATGCTGCGCCGGGTCTCGGCGGAGCGGATGACGACGAAGTCCCAGGGCTGGGAGTGGCCGACGGACGGCGCGGTGTGCGCGGCCTCCAGGACGCGCAGCAGCACGTCGTGCGGGATCGGGTCGCTGCGGAAGCCGTTGCGGATGTCACGGCGTTCGCGGATCACCCGCAGGACGGCCTCGCGCTCGGCGTCGTTGAAGCCGGCGGCCGCCGGGCCGGTGGACTCGCGTACGTCTTCCACCACGGCCGTGCTCTCTTCCTGGTCGGCGACCTGAGTGTGCAGGTCCTCCGCTTGCTGTGCGGCCACGGGCTCCGGCTCCGCGGTGAACGGTTCCGCGGTGAGCGGTTCCGTGGTGAGCTGCTCCGCCACGGGCATGACCTCGGGGCCGGTCTCCGCCTCCCGGGGGGCGGGTACCGACGCCTGGGCGATCGGCTCGGCCTCCGCCGTGGGAATCTCCTCGGCCGGGAGGGGTGCCACGGCCGGGGCGTCCTGCGCGAACGGCTGCTCCTCGTCGGGCGCGGGAGCCACGGTCATGCCGTGCGGCGGGGTCGGGGCCAGGTGCGCGGTCGTGGGGACCGTGCCGTCCACGGGCACGAATCCGCCGAGACTCCGGTCGGCCTGGGGGACGAGGGGCGCGCCGGGGAATCCGGGGACGCCCACCGTGTCCGGGGCGCTCTCGGGGTGCTGGTCGCCTTGCGCCGGGTGCTGCGGGTCGCCGGTGACCGGGTGGGCGGCCTCGCCGTGCGCGGCCACGCCGACCGGTACGGCCTGCGGGTCGATGACGCCGGGCGCGGACAGGACGGCGCCGTCGTGGGCGAGGGAACCGTCCTCGGTCGGCGCCGCGCCGTTCTCCGCGGCGGCGAGCCGGTCGGTGAACTGCTGGGCCTGGACCGCGTCGAGGGCGAGCTCCTGACCGCCGAGCGAGGCTTCCGCCGAGCGCGCGGAGAGCGCCGACAGGGCGGACTCCGGGATCTCGTAGGCGTGGGCGGCCGGGGCGCCGAGGGGCTGCTCGCCGCCGGACGCGGACGCTTCGTCCGTGAAGGGGACGGCGGGCTCCGGCATCTGGACGGCGGGCTCCGCGAACCCGGCCTCGTTGAGGTCGGGGACGGCCGGGCCGGCCGCCTGGGTGTCCTGGCCCGCGGGCTGCGCCGGGACCTGCGCGGCGGGGTCCTCGGCCGGCGCCAGGTCCTCGACCGGCGCGAACGACTGCGCGGGCAGGGCGTGCCCGGCGTCCTCGGTGAGCTGCGCCGGTACGTCCTCGGGCCCGGGCGCGGCGACGTCGGCCTGTGCCGCGAGGTCGGCGATGTCCGGCGTGACCGGGGCCTCGGCGACGTCCTGGAACTGCGGGGCGACGGGAATCCCCGGGGCGGCCGAGCCGTCCGTCGCGGAATCGGCTTCGGGAGCCGGGCCGTCCGCCTGGTCCTGGAGGTCGAGCGCCACGCCGTCGGCCCCCGGCACCTGGGCCGGGTCGGGGACGAAGGGTGCCGCCATGGCGCCGGGCACCTGCTCGGCCTCGGCGGCCTGCGGCACCTCGGGACCCGGTACGAGTACGGGTTCCGCGCTCACCACGGCCTCGGGCAGCGGCGTCTCGGGGCCGACCGTTTCCGCGGCCGCGCCACCGACGGGCACGGTCCCCCACGGCGCCGCGGCCTGCGGCAGGGCGTCGCCGGACGGGGGCACGTCCAGGTACTCGGGGCCGACGGTCGCCGGACCGGCCTGGCGGAGCGGAGTGACCGGGGTGGCCATGGTGGTCGGGCGGGCGCCCGCGGGACCGCGGTCGGCCAGTGAACGCACCGGGCTGGAGGAACCGTCCGGGGTGGGCGGGCCGAGGTGCAGCGGACGGCGTGGCGTCACGGACTGCGGGACCGGCTGGGGCACGGGCACCGGGCTCGGCGCGCGCACGGCGCCGAGGTCGATCGCACCGGTGTCGCGCCCGTCCGTCTCGTGCGGGCCGGGTTCGTCCGCGAAGGGCATCGGAGCAGGCGGCGGCACCTCGTTGCCCCAGGCACCCTGGGCACCGGGCGCGCCCGGCAGGAGAAGGAGGTCGTCCTCCTCGACGGGGCTCTCGGGAGAGTCGAGGTAGGTGTACACGCCCGGTGTGGTGACGCCCGGCTGCTCCACCATGCCTGCGCTCTCCGGCATTCCCTCGCCCGGGACCTGGCCGGTGTCGGTCATGCGTACCCCTCGCCCATCGGTTAGTGCTCCAAAGTCCAGCTCGCCCGGAACGGCGCACCGACCGCCCCACAGTGAAGAACGAGCGTGCGTGCCCAGCGGCACGTACGACCGGCCAACAAAGACGACAAAGCCATTAACAGGCATTGTCCCGGTCATCCCGCCCTCGCGACAGCGTGATCCGCGAGAGCCCGCTGTGGACTGCGCCACGTTGCGCGTCCTCCGGGTTCCGCCGTACCACACACGCCTCAAAACGGGCGGGTTTTCCGGACATTGACCTACGAAAGGCCGACCCCCGGGAGCGGTACAACGATCGGCCAGCCTACCGCGCGCGGTACGACAACAGGATCACGGGGCGCGATCCGGCAGACGGCCGCTGAGCAGGAACGCGACGCTCCGCTCCTTCTCCGTCCAAGCCCGTGTATCGAGTTCGACGGACTGAATGAGCGCGCACTCGACGTCATAGCCGTGCTCGCTCAGATCGCGGCCGATGAGTTCGGCGGCGTCACGGGTCGCGGCGTGCGCGACGATCCGCTGGGGACGGCGGTCGGCGACCGCGGAGACGACGGCCGCGCCCCCGCCCCCGACGCGCACGACGTCGGGTTCGGGCAGGTCCTCGAGGACGTGCGGGGCGCTGCCGTGCACGATCTGCATCTGCACGCCGTAGCGGCGGGCCGAGTGGTCGGTGCGGGCGCAGGAGCCGGGACTGCGGTCGACCGCGATGACGGCGGCGCCGGTGCGGGCGGCCTCGGTGGCGAAGGCGCCGCTGCCGCAGCCGATGTCCCAGACGAGGTCGCCGACGCGCGGTCCCAGCCGGGCGAGTTGGGCGGCGCGCAGCAGATCCGTCTCGCCCTCGCCGAGCGCGCCGCCGTACGCCCGCGCGGGCAGCGCCCAGCCGCGCGGCCCGCCGGCGGGCTCCCGGCCCGCGATCCAGCCGCCCTCGGCCGCGGCCACGAAGCCGCCGATGACGATCACGACGTTCGGGTCGCGCCAGGTGTGGTCGGCCGCCTTGTCGGAGGTGAGGATCGTGACCTGCTCCCGCGAGGTGCCGAGTTCCTCGCAGATGACGAAGGTGCGGTGCACCCCTTCGAGGAGCAGTCCGAGTTCGGCGGGTCCGGCGCCCGGTGAGGTGAGGACGGCAACCTTGGTGTGGGCTCGACATACATTCACCGCGCGTCGCAGGGTGCGGCTGTGTGCGACCACTACCTGTGCGTCATCCCAGGGCATTCCGGCGCGGGCGAAGGCCGCGGCCACCGAGGAGACGGCGGGGACGACCTCGACCTCCAGGCCGAACTCGGGTGCGCGCAGGGTGCGTACGACTCCGAAGAATCCGGGGTCCCCGTCGGCGAGGACGACGGCGGTGCCCCGGTGGCTCGCGATGCGGCGGGCGGCGAGGCCGACGCTGCCGAGACGGACGCGCTCGGCGCCCTCGGGCACTTCGGGGAGGTCGAGATGATGGGCCGCTCCGGCCACCAGTGTGGCGGCACCGAGAGCGGCGCGCGCCGCGACGGTCGGCGGCGAGCCGTCCCAGCCGATCACCGTGACCCGGTCGGCCATCGTCGTCAGTCTCCAGACAGGTCTTCGCGGGTCTCAGGTGCAGCCCGGGCGGGCTTGGTGAGGGTACCCCGGTGCGGTGCGGCGGGCGTGTGGCGGTCGGCGTGGCGCGGGAGTGACCCCGCTGTGCTGGGGCGAGGGGCCCGGACGACGGCCCGGGTCGCGCGACCGGATCGGCGCGACCGGTATCCGCTGAGCTGACCGCCGTACACCCATGTGACTCGGCCCGACCGTATACGACCCGTCGTGACCGCTTACGACCAGCCGTGGCCGTGCACGCCCGTCATGACCGTTCACGCCCCGCCGTGGCCGTGCACGCCCCGCCACGACGGCTCCCGTTCGCCGGTGCGGGCCTCCCGCGCGGGCCGGAGTGCGGCCGGCCGGCCCCTCAGTTCCAGTCGTTGAAGGAGGCGAAGCCGCCCGTGTCCGTGAGGTGGCCGTCCATGCCGTCGAGGTCCTCTGGCAGCAGACTCCACACGATGAAGTCGGTGCGCAGGTCGACCCAGGTGCCGTCCTCGGTCCGGGTGCGCGCTATGCAGGCGTTGCGCAGCACACCCTCGCTGATGCAGCCGATCTTCTGGGCCACCTGCTGCGAGGCGGTGTTGCCGGCGGCCGTGCGCAGTTCCACGCGCTCGAACTTCTGGTCGCGGAAGAGCCAGCGGGCGGTGGCGAGCGCGGCCTCGGACGCGTAGCCCTCGCCGCGCGCCCAGGGGGCGATGATGTACGACAGCTCGGTGGACCTGACCCGCCAGTTGGTCTTGCCGAGCTGGATGACACCGACCAGGCGCTGGGTGAGGAACTCGGTGACGGCGAGGTCGAGTCCACGCCCCCGGGAGCGTTCCGTGGGGGCGTAGTCGGCGATCCAGTCGCGGGCGCCGTCCTCGGTGAACGGCTGGGGGATCGACGTCCAGGCCGCCACCATCTCGTCGTTCATCATCTCCGTCAGCGCGGGCACGTCGTCCTCGTCGAGCGCACGCAGGACCAACCGCTCCGTGCTGATGGAGATGTCGGGGAAGGTGCTCGTCATGCGACGCTCCGTAACCGTCGGGGACTTCGGACCTGATGTACCGTCGGGTCCGCTGAACTGCCCAGCATGCAGCATGAAACCACTGAACGGCACAACGGGGTCCACTCCGGGTAATGGAGTGGACCCCGTGCGGTGACGAGTCGGGCCGCGGGCCGCAAATCGGCCCGGCACCTGCCTACTTGAAGGAGGGGATGACGGAACCCGCGTACTTGTCCTCGATGAACTTCTTGACCTCGGGCGAGGTGAGGAGCTTGGCGAGCTTCTTCACGCGCGGGTCGTTCTCGTTGCCCTTCTTGACCGCGAGGAAGTTGCCGTACGGGTTGTTCGTCGCCGACTCCAGGACGAGGGCGTCCTTGGCGGGCTTGAGGCCGGCCGATATGGCGTAGTTGCCGTTGATCACCGCGGCGTCCACGTCGTCCAGGGAGCGCGGGGTCTGCGCCGCCTCGACCTCCTTGAACTTGAGGTTCTTGGGGTTCTTGGCGATGTCCTGCGGGGTCGCCTCGTTGCCGGCGCCGTCCTTGAGGGTGATGAGCCCGTTGGAGGCGAGCAGCTTCAGGGCGCGCGCCTCGTTCACGGCGTCGTTCGGCACCGCGACGGTCGCGCCGCTCTTCAGGGCGTCGGCGCTCTTCACCTTGTGGGAGTAGAGGCCGAGCGGCTCCAGGTGCACCGTGACGACGGGCACGATGTGGGTGCCGCGCTTCTTGTTGAAGTCGTCGAGGTACGGCTGGTTCTGGAAGTAGTTGGCGTCGACCGAACCGTCCTCGGTGGCCGTGTTCGGCACGATGTAGTCCTGGAACTCCTTGACCTCCAGGTCGAGTCCCGCCTTCTTCGCCAGGTTCTTCTCGATGAAGTTCAGGATCTCGGCGTGAGGGACCGGGCTGGCGGCGACGACGAGCGGGCCGCTGTAGTCGGAGGACGAGGAGGAGTCCTTGTCGGAGCCGCAGGCGGAGAGACCCAGGGTGAGGGCTCCGGCGGCGAGGACGGCGGTGGTGATCTTGGCAGTGTTACGCACGAAAAGTGCCTTCCTGAGGGGTGGAGCGCCCCGCCGTGGGGTGGACGGGGAAATCTGCGGATGGGGCCGGGGACCGGGCGAGGGTCCCCGGTTGTTCAGACGGCCTCGCCGACGTCCACGGCGGCGGGCCGGCGGGTCTTCAGCAGGCGCAGCTTCGGGGCGGGGCCGGAGTGGCCGCCGCGGCGGTCCAGGGTCCGGGCCGCGTAGTCGCCGGCGAACTGGATGGCCGAGATGACCACCGCGAGGATGGCGACGATGATCCACATCAGCTCGGTCTCGAAGCGCTGGTAGCCGTAGCGGATGGCGAGGTCGCCGAGTCCGCCGGCGCCGACGGTGCCGGCCATCGCGGAGTAGCCGATGAGGGCCACGATCGTGGTGGTCGCCGAGGAGATCAGCGAGGGCAGCGACTCGGGGACGAGGACCTTGCGGACGACGGTCCAGGTGTTGCCGCCCATCGCCTGCACGGCCTCGACGAGCCCGCCGTCGACTTCGCGCACGGCCGTCTCGACCAGCCGCGCGAAGAACGGGATCGCGCCGATGGCGAGCGGCACGATGGCGGCGTCGCGGCCGATGGTCGTGCCCGTGACCCACCGCGTGAAGGTCATGAGCGCGACCATCAGGATGATGAACGGCATCGAGCGGGCGATGTTCACGACCTGCCCGACGACCTTGTTGGCGACGACGTTCTGGAGCAGGCCCCCGCGGTCCGTGAGCACCAGCAGGACACCGAGCGGCAGGCCGCCGACGATCGCTATGAGGGTGGACCAGCCGACCATGTAGAGCGTGTTCCAACACTCCTCGGACAGCAGCGGCTGCATCTCGGACCAGCTCACTTGGCACCTTCCTTGACCAGTTCGGGCTGCTGCCCCTGGATGTCGATCTGCAGGCCCTGCTCGCGCAGGAATCCGATCGGCACGACGTTCTCCTCGTAGCGGCCGGGCAGTTCGATGCGCATCCGGCCGACCTGCCTGCCGGCGACGGTGTCCATCGCGGCGCCGAGGATCGAGATGTCGATGTTGTAGGTGCGCGAGAGCTGCGAGATGACCGGCTGGGTGGCCGACTCGCCGTGGAAGGTGACGTCGATGACCGTGCGGTCCTCGCCGGAGGCGGTGCCGCTGACCGGGAACAGCGCGGCGGCCAGTTCGGAGCCGGGCGTCGCGAGGAGTTCGCTGACGGTGCCCGACTCGACGATGCGGCCGTCGTCCATCAGCGCGGCCGAGTCGCAGACCGTCTTGACGACGTCCATCTCGTGGGTGATGAGCAGGACGGTCAGACCGAGCTGGCGGTTCAGGTCACGCAGGAGCTGGAGGATCGAGCGGGTGGTCTCCGGGTCGAGGGCGCTGGTCGCCTCGTCGGAGAGCAGCACCTTCGGGTCGCCGGCCAGCGCGCGGGCGATGCCGACGCGCTGCTTCTGACCGCCGGAGAGCTGGGCCGGGTAGGACTTGGCCTTGTCGGACAGGCCGACCAGGTCGAGGAGCTGGAGGGCCTTGTGGCCGCGCTCCCTCCTGGAGAGGCCGAGGATGTCGAGCGGCAGCTCGACGTTCTCCTGGACGGTCCGCGAGGACAGCAGGTTGAAGTGCTGGAAGACCATGCCGATCCGGCTGCGCGCCTGACGGAGCTCCCGGCCGGCGCGCGGACCGCGCCCGGCGAGGGCGGTGAGGTCCCGGCCGTCGACGGTGACCGTGCCGGAGCTGGGACGCTCCAGCAGGTTCACGCAGCGGATGAGCGAGGACTTGCCGGCACCGGACTGGCCGATGACGCCGAACACCTCGCCTTCGCGGACGTGCAGATCGACGCCGTCGAGGGCGGTCACTTCACGGCCGCGCGAGCGGTAGACCTTGGTGAGGCCCGTTGTCGTGATCACTGGAGAATTCCGTCACTGTCGAGTGCGGGGCGTGGGTGTGCGCCGGGCACGGGTGCATGCGGTCGGAACGCGGCACGGTTCTCGCGATGGCGATGGAACCGGAAGGAGAACGTGTGCGCGGGGCAGCCCGGTCACGTACGCGGTACGGACACTGGGCGCGGTGATCCCGCTTCGGGGCGCGGGATCAGGCGGTGGTGCGAGGGCCCTCTAGCAGGCGCACATTCGACACATACAACGAGCACCGGGCGTCATGGTCGCCTCGGTCGCAAGGATGCGGTCGCTCGTCGTGGTCATGGAAGGAAGTAAAGCAGACAGGGGGGCGGGGACCGCCATTGCTGTCCGAATAGCGGACAGCGATGGACAGTGGTGGTCACTTTCAGCCCCGGACAAAGAGCTCGACTCCGTCGTCCGTCACCCGTACGGACAAGGGAGAGGGGCCCTCGGCCAGGAGGTGGGCGGCGAGTTCACCGGCCCGGCGCGTTGTGGCCAACACCACGGTGGCCGGGCCCGCGGCGCGGCCCGCCCGGAGCGCGGCGGGCAGTGGCCCGCGGGGCACTCCGGGGGCGAGCGCATCAGGTCTTTTGGCCCGTAATAGGGTCACGGCATGTTTGATGCCCTGACGGTCGCGACGGCTGTCGCCGCGCTCGCGCTCGCCGCCTGGTGCGGCTGGGCCGCCCACCGCGATCAGCCCACCAAGGACTGGCACTTCATCGGCATGGCCGTGGTGAGCGTGCTCGCGCTGGTCCAGCTCGTGATCGGCGTCGTCCAGCTCGCGCGCGGCGAGAAGCCGGACCAGGGCACGACCATCTTCGTGGCGTATCTGATCGGCGCCTTCGCCTGCATTCCCGCCGCGGGATTCATGTCGCTCGCGGAGCGCACCCGCTGGGGCTCGGTCACGGTGGCGGCCGGCGGCATCGTCCTCGCCGTGCTCGAGGTCCGGCTCTACGACATCTGGGGAGGCTGAGATGACGGCCACGGAGGAGAACACGCCGGTGACTCAGGACATGCGCGACGAACAGGGCGGGGCCCCGGCCCAGGCGTCCGCCGGCACGAAGCGCGCGCGGCTCATCAGCGGCCCGGGCATCCTGCTGGTGTGGCTGTACGGGGTGATGGTGGTCGGCGCCGTCTCACGGTCGGCCGTGCAGATCTCCACGCAGTTCGACAAGGCGCCGCTCGCCTACTCGCTGTCCGCGGTCGCCGGTCTCGTCTACGGGTTCATCACGTACTCGCTCGTGCGCGGCGGCGAGACGGCGCGCAGGGCGGCGCTGGTGTGCTGCGCCGCCGAGCTCGCGGGCGTACTGATCGTCGGGACCTGGACGCTGGCCGAGCCGTCCGCGTTCCCCGACGCCACGGTGTGGTCGGACTACGGCATGGGCTATCTCTTCATCCCGGTCCTGCTGCCGCTCTCGGCGATGTACTGGCTGCGCAAGGCGCGTACGAACGGCAACTGACGGCTCCGGCCGGAAGCCGGTCGGGCGTGGGCGCTCAGGCGCTGGTGGCGTACACGCCGGCGTCGGCGCCCTTGGCCAGGGTCACCAGCGTCATGCGCTCACCCACCCGCTCCTGGGAGACGGGGGCGTAGCCGTGCTTGCGGTACAGGCGCAGGTTGCGCTCGCTGCGGTGGCCGGTGAAGAGCTGGAAGGACTTGGCCGCGCCCTCGCCGCCCAGGCGTGCCTCGATGGCGTCGAGCAGACGTCCGCCCAGGCCGTGCCGCTGCATACGCGGGTGCACGATGAGTTTGTTGATGCGGGCCGTGCCGTCGGCGTCGACGGCGCCGCGTACCGAGGCCACCACCTCGTCGCCGAGCCGGGCCACCAGTACGGTGCCGCCCGCCAGTTCCGCCCTGAGGGAGTCGAGCGGCTGTGTGAGGGGCTCGATGCCGTAGTCGCCGTACAGCTCGGCCTCGCTCTGATAACAGAGGTACTGCAGCTTCAGGATCGATTCCGCATCCTGCTCGGTCGCCGCCGAGATGGTCACGCTCATGCCCATGTGTGCATGCCTCCCGCTCACCTGTTCCACCGGTCGTCCCCCACTCCTATCCCCGTCGTCAGCGGGCCGCAACCTCCGGCGTCAGCAATCGCCGAAGACATCCAAGACATCTGGAGCGTTCCGGACCAAGGTTGCCCTGTGAGATACCCAACTCGCCTGCGATCTCCCGGTACGTGAGGTCCGCCGGGGAGAGCAGGGCGGCCATCAGACCGGGGCAGCGGCCGGGCAGCCGGCGCACCGCCTCGTGCAGCTCGCTCCGTCGGACGGCGGCCATCGCCCGCTGTTCCGGGCCGGCGCCGTCGTCGGCGGGTTCGGTGGCGTAGGGCTGCTCGGCGCCTGCCCTGCGACGGCAGCGGCGGGCCTCCGCGCGGACGGCCCGGCGCACCCAACCCCGCGGGTCGGCGGGCGGTCCCGTCGTCTCCAGTCGTTCCAGCAGCCGTAGCCAGACGGCCTGTTCCAGGTCGCCCCGCTCGGCGCCGGAGGCATGGGCCTCCGCCGACGCCTCGGCGGTCAGCAGCGGGCGCAGGGTGGTGAGCAGTTCGTGCGTCATGTGCGGCACGACGTGGCCGCCCCGGCGCGAGGTTGCCGGGGCGGCCGTTTCTCACCCCATCCGGGGTGACCGGTTCGTCCGTTGACGGAGGGCGGACACCTGCCCCGCTCCCGCTCCGTACTCCTGTCCCGTTCCGTGCTCCTGTCCCGCTCCGTGCCCCGGTCCGCGGGCGGGCCGGGGCGGTGGAGTCATCGCTTCAGGAAGTCCGCGCGGGCCAGCACCGCGGTGTCCGCGTTGTCGGAGAACACGCCGTCGATGCCCGTCTCGAAGTAGACCTTGAAGGCGCCGAAGGGGTCCCCGTAGGCGTCCGCGGCGGTGCCCTTGCGGAAGTTCGCGGGCAGGAAGGGGTTCTCGTTGCGCATGGTGTACGGGTGCAGGATCAGACCCGCCCGGTGCGCGTCGGCGACGAGCGTGGTCGCGGTGGTGAGGTTGCCGGCCGCGTCCTTCGGGATGACCAGGTCGAGGGTGGGGCCGATGCCCTGCGCGTACGAGGCGATCCACTCCAGGCCCGCGGGCGTGACGAGGTCGGCGACCGTGCGGGGGTCACCTGTCGCGACGAAGTCCCAGGGGCGGGTGTTCGCGGCCGACAGCAGGACGACGAGCGGGTTGCCGACGAGCTTGTCCAGCCGCTGGATGCTGCTCGGCTCGAAGGACTGGAGGATGACCGGCGAGTCCTTCCTGTCCTTGCCATACTTGCGCAGCAGCTTCGCGACCCGCTCCTCCAGGCCGAGACCGAGCGCCCGGAAGTAGGTGGGGTGCTTGGTCTCGGGGTAGATCCAGACCTGCTTGCCCCGCTTGCGGGTCTGCTCGTCCTGCCAGCGGAGCACCTCCTCGAAGGTGGGGATCTCCCAGCGGCCGTCGTAGAGGGTGTTGTGCGGACGGTTGGCCGGGATGCGTTCGACGGCACGCAGGGTCTTCAGCTCGGCGAGCGTGAAGTCCTCGGTGAACCAGCCGGTGGTGGGGACGCCGTCGAGCGTCTTGGTGGTCCTGCGGTCGGCGAACTCGGGATGCGCGGCCACGTCCGTGGTCCCGCCGATCTCCGGTTCGTGACGGCACACGAGGTGACCGTCCTTGGTGGGCACCAGGTCACCGGCCTCGACGACGTCGGCACCCAGGTCGAGGGCGAGCTGGTACGAGCCGAAGGTGTGCTCCGGCCGGTAGCCGCTGGCCCCGCGGTGACCGATGACGGTCGGTCGGGGCAGGCCGCGGTAGCCGCCGCCTCCGTGACGTTCGTCCGCGCTCGCGGTGCCGGGCAGGCCGAGGGCCGCTCCGCCCGCCCCGAGCACCGCGGCCGAGAGCAGCGTCCGCCGCGCCGTGCCCCGCTCCTGACCGTTCGACTCCTGCGCTCCCATGAGCGTCCTCCCGCCGTAGGTGCCTGCCTGTCGAAGCGGGACGATCGTAGGTGCCCCCGTGTGACGGGAGGGGGGCCCGCGGCGGAACAGTGGGTGACCTCGGCTCCACGGCGGGATGCGGAACTTGACGGTCCGTCGGCATCGGCCGGGCGGTCGGGGGTAGGCGTGAGGCGAAGACCGGCGCACGGCCCTTCGCCGTGCGCTCACCCGTTCGCCGGTACCCGTGCGCGATGTCCGTCACACCGGACGACCCCGGTGTCCACCGCTCACGGGCACGCAATCGCAGGTAAACGTAGGTCAACAGTGCGTATCCGGTCGATGAACCCGATGTGCAATCGACCGGGAACCGCGAGTATGGTCCTCACCTGCACAGACTCCATACCGATCCCTTGACACCGGAGGGCCCGTTGTCCCGCTTCGCGCTCATCAAGGCAGTGCTCGGAACGATCATGCGCCTGATGTTCCGCCTACGGGTGGAGGGCGTCGAGCACATCCCCGGCAAGGGGCCGGTGATCCTGGCCGGCAACCACCTCACGTTCATCGACTCGATGATCCTTCCGCTGGTCTGCGACCGGCAGGTGTTCTTCATCGGCAAGGACGAGTACGTCACGGGCAAGGGCCTCAAGGGCCGGCTGATGGCGTGGTTCTTCACCGGCGTCGGCATGATCCCGGTGGACCGGGACGGCGCCAACGGCGGCGTGGCCGCGCTGATGACCGGCCGCCGTGTCCTGGAGGAGGGCAAGGTCTTCGGGATCTACCCCGAGGGCACCCGCTCCCCCGACGGCCGCCTGTACCGCGGCCGCACCGGCATCGCCCGGCTCACCCTGATGACCGGCGCCCCGGTCGTCCCGTTCGCGATGATCGGCACGGACAAGCTCCAGCCGGGCGGCGCGGGCATGCCGCGTCCGGGCAAGGTCACGGTCCGCTTCGGGCCGGCCATGGAGTTCTCGCGCTACGAGGGCATGGACCGCGACCGGTACGTGCTGCGCGCCGTGACCGACTCCGTGATGACCGAGGTCATGCGGCTGTCCGGCCAGGAGTACGTCGACATGTACGCCACCAAGGCGAAGGCCGCCTAGCGAGGCGGCACACCAGGTAGGAGGGTGGGCTCCGACCGGAGGTTTCCGGTCGGAGCCCACCCTTTTACGCCGTGTCTCCCACCGGGGTCCCCGGTCCGGTAGGTCACGCGCCCGGCGCCGGGGTCCCGCCCCGGCGGACCCGGCGCCTCGACCGGGGTGCCCGCTCCGGCGCGGCCACCCGTCCGTTGCCGGATTCCCGTTCCGGCGGACCCCGTGCTTCCCGCCAGGTCCCCGTTCCCGCGCGACTACGCCTCCAGCTTCTGGCCGCGGAGCAGGAACCAGGCCGCGACCGCGGTGGCCAGCAGGACGGCGGCGCCCGCGCCGGAGGCGAGGGCCAGACCGTCCACGAAGGACTCCCTGGCAGCGGTGAGCAGCGTCTCTGCGGTGTGCTCGGGCAGGCCTCCGGCGGCCTCCACCGCTCCGCCGAGCGAGTCGTGCGCCGCGGCCGGGGTGCCCGCGGGGCCGGTGAAGCCCGCGTAGACGCCGGTCACGACGGAGCCGAGCAGGGCGATGCCCAGAGCCGCGCCGAGTTCGTAGGCCGTCTCGGAGACCGCGGACGCGGCGCCCGCCTGCTCCTTGGGCACGGCGGAGAGGATGACGTCGGCGGTGACGGTGAACGAGAAGCCCGCGCCGACACCGACGACGAGCAGGGCCGCGCCGAGCAGCGGATAGCCGGTGGACCGGTCCAGCACGGTGAGCGCGCCGAGCGCGAGGCCCACCGCGGCGAGCCCGCCGGACACGACGGTCCGTACCGAGAAGCGCCGCGCGACCCGTCCCGCGACCAGACCGGCCGCCACCGCGCCGACGGCCGCGGGTACTTCGGCGAGTCCCGCCTCGAACGGACCTCGGCCCTGGACCAGTTGCAGGTACTGGGAGAGGAAGAACACGAGCCCGGACATGCCGAGCACGGTGAACAGGTCGGCGAGCACCGCGCCGGAGAACCCGCGGTTGCGGAACAGCCGGACGTCCAGCAGCGGTGTGGGAAGCGTCAGTTGGCGGCGTACGAACCAGAAGAGGGCGCCCGCTCCCAGCAGACCGGCGGCGAAGGCCTCGCCGGACGGTCCGTGCGCGGCGAGTTCCTTCACCCCGTACACCACCGCGATCACACCGACGAGCGAGAGCGTCACGCTGATCAGGTCCCAGGGGCCGGGGTTCGGGCTCTTCGACTCGGGGAGCAGTCTGCGCCCGACGAGGACGAGGACCACCATCACCGGAAGGTTGATGAGGAAGACCGAGCCCCACCAGAAGTGTTCGAGAAGGAAGCCGCCGACGACGGGGCCGACCGCCGTGCCCGCGGAGGCCGTCGCGCCCCAGATGCCGATGGCGAGGCTGCGCTCGCGCGGGTCGTGGAAGATGTTGCGGATCAGGGCGAGGGTGGCGGGCATCAGGGTCGCGCCCGCGACGCCGAGCAGCGCCCGCGCCAGGATCATCATCTCGGGTGTCGTGGCATAGGCGTTGAGCACGGATATCAGGCCGAACGCCGTGGAGCCCGCCAGCAGCAGCCTCTTGCGGCCGATGCGGTCGCCGAGGCTGCCCATGGAGACGAGCAGGCCGGCGATGACGAAGGAATAGACGTCCCCGATCCACAGAAGCTGGGTGCCCGAGGGTTCGAGGTCCTCACTGATGTACGGGGTCGCGAGACCGAGGACGGTCGCGTCGACGGTCACCAGCAGCACGGCGAGGACGAGGACGCAGAGCGCGAGCCACCGGCCCGGACGCTTCGGCGTCTCCGTCACCGTCGCCGGCCGCAGGGTGCTGGTCATGGTTCCTCTCTCCTGAGCGCGCCGCCGAGCAGCAGCTCGACGATCATGTGGTGGAAGTCCTTGGCGGCGACGCGGCCCTCGGTGACGGCCCAGGCCGCCGAGGCCATCAGTCCGTAGAGGGCCTCGGTGAGCCAGGCCGGGCTGAGGTCGATGCGGAACTCGCCGCTCTCCTGGCCACGCCGGAACAGCGCGGCCATCCGGGCGTCGAGCCGGGCCCAGCCCTCGTGCTGCCCGTCACCCTCGAAGAGCTGGTTCTCCGTATAGAGGAAGGCGAGCAGTCCGGCCGCCTTCTCCAGTTCCCTCACCAGGCGGCGCACGGCCTCCTGCGCGGTGCCCTCGTCGAGGCGGGCCGCGTCCAGAGCGGCCTCGCACTCCTCGATGCCGAGCGCCTCCAGCGCGCGGACGAGCGCGTCACGGCCGGCGAACTGGCGGTGCAGCGTGGCCCGGCTGATCCCGGCAGCCTTCGCCACCTCGTCCATCGTCGCGGTGGATTTGCGGGTGAGCAGGGCGGCTGCGCTGCGCAGCACGTGATCACGGTCGACAGCCATGAGACAACTGTACCGCAGATGAGACACTGATGTCTCATGCGGGGCGTACGTGTCTCACACTCGCGTCCTCCGGGGGCGCTCAGTGCCAGGGAAGCCGCCCGCGTCGCTCCCAGTACGCCCCCGGTTCCTCCACCAGGGCGGACAGCCGGGAGAGCTGGTCGTCGTCGAGGTCGACGACCGCCGCGTGCAGGTTGGAGGCGAGCTGGTTGGCGGTGGCCGCCCCCGAGAGCACGACGCCGGCCCAGGGCTGCCGAAGGATCAGCGCGAGGGCGACCGCGTCACAGCCGAGGGACGTCTCGGCGGCGACGGCGCGCAGCGCCTCCGGCGCGTGCGGCCCGGCGAGCCGGCCATTGGCCACACCCTCCTTGACGATCACCGTGAGCCCGGCGTCGTGCGCCTCGGCGAGCGCCGGGGCGGCGGAGGTCTCCAGGGCGTTGTACGTGGACTGGACGGTACGGAAGAGCGGCTCGCCCTCGACCGTGACGGCGAGCGCGGCGCGGATCGCCTCCGCCTGCGCGGGCCCGCTGGTGGAGAAGCCGATCGACAGGCCCCCGGCGGCCGCTTCGGCGAGGGCCGCGTGCAGTTCCTTGTCGGTGAGGGCCGGACTGTCGGGGGTCACCGAGTGGATCTGGTAGAGGTCGAGCCGGTCGCCGAGCAGCTCCGCGGTCTCGGCGCGCTGCCTCTCGTACGTGGCGAGGCCGTGGTCCTTGACCTCGTGCGCCTCGGCGTCGGTGCGCCAGTCGGCCGTGTACGTGTAGCCCCATTTGCTGCCGACGACGACGTCGTCGACCTCCGGGCGACCGCTGAGCCAGCCGGCCAGGAACTCCTCCGAGCGGCCGTAGGAGCGGGCCACGTCGAAGTAGCGCACGCCTTGGGCGTAGGCGGCTTCGAGGAGTTCACTGGTGCGCTCGCGCAGTGCCTCGACGCTCCGATCGGCGGGGAGGTCCTCCTCGCGCCCGAGGTTGATGTAGCCCGGGCGGCCCACCGCGGCGAGTCCCAGGCCGAGGTGGGCGGTGGGAGTCGTGGCTGAGGCGAGACGTGCGAAGGGCATCGCGGCTCCGTTCGGTCGGCTCCTTTGCGGCTCCCGGCCAACGTAACCCGCGACACCCTCCGTCGTACGGCACCTGCTCCCGCCCGCAGTCCGTGTCCGCTTCCCGGCCCGCGGACCGCGGCGGCGGGCGGAGTGCGCCCGTCGCGGCGCCGACACCGCTCCGGCGGGGCAAACGGCGCCGCCGCGGTACTACTTCCGCTTGGCCGTCGCCCACGTCTGCTGGGCGGCGACGTCCGTCTTGATCTCGGCGAGCTGGACGGCGACGGCGCTCGGCGCCGTACCGCCGCGGCCGTCACGGGAGGCGAGGGCCCCGGGGACGTTCAGGACGGACCGGACCTCCGGCGTCAGGTGCGCCGAGATCTTCGCGAACTGCTCGTCGGTCAGCTCGTCCAGCTCCTTGCCCTCCGCCTCGGCGACCTTGACGCACTCACCGGCGACCTCGTGCGCGACACGGAACGGCACGCCCTGCCGGACCAGCCACTCGGCGATGTCGGTGGCGAGCGAGAAACCGGCCGGGGCCAGCTCCTCCATGCGCTCGCGGTGGACGGTCAGCGTGGCCATCATGCCGGTGAACGCGGGGAGCAGGACCTCCAGTTGGTCGCAGGAGTCGAAGACCGGCTCCTTGTCCTCCTGGAGGTCGCGGTTGTACGCGAGGGGCAGTGCCTTGAGCGTGGCCATCAGCCCGGTCAGGTTGCCGATCAGACGGCCCGACTTGCCGCGCGCCAGCTCGGCGATGTCCGGGTTCTTCTTCTGCGGCATGATCGACGAGCCGGTGGAGAACGCGTCGTGGAGGGTGACGAAGGAGAACTCCTTCGTGTTCCAGATGATGATCTCCTCGGCGATCCGGGAGAGGTTGACGCCGATCATCGCGGTGATGAACGCGAACTCGGCCACGAAGTCGCGGGAGGCCGTGCCGTCGATGGAGTTGGCCGAGCTGCCGTGCTCGAAGCCGAGGTCCTTCGCCACCGCCTCCGGGTCCAGGCCGAGGGAGGAGCCGGCCAGGGCGCCGGAGCCGTACGGCGAGACGGCCGTCCGCTCGTCCCACTGGCGCAGCCGTTCCGCGTCCCGGGACAGGGACTGGACGTGGGCCAGGACGTGATGCGCGAACAGCACGGGCTGGGCGTGCTGGAGGTGGGTGCGCCCCGGCATCGCCACGTCCGGGTGGGCCTCCGCCAGACCGATCAGCGCCTCCTGGAGGTCGGCGATCAGACCGCCGATGATCCGGGCGTGGTCGCGCAGGTACATCCGGAAGAGCGTGGCCACCTGGTCGTTGCGGGAGCGGCCGGCGCGGAGCTTGCCGCCGAGGTCGGGGCCGAGGCGCTCGAGAAGGCCGCGCTCCAGGGCGGTGTGGACGTCCTCGTCGGCGATGGTGCCCACGAAGGAGCCGTCGGCGACGTCCGACTCCAGCAGGTCGAGGCCCCCGATCATGCGTGTGAGCTCGTCCTCGGTGAGCAGGCCCGCCTTGTGCAGCACGCGCGCGTGGGCACGCGAACCGGCGATGTCGTACGGCGCGAGGCGCCAGTCGAAGTGGACCGACGCGGACAGCTTGGCCAGGGCCTCGGCGGGACCGTCGGCGAACCGTCCGCCCCAGAGCCGGACGTCACCGCTGTTGCTGCTCACTTGCGTTACTCCTCGAAAGGTGTGGATGTGCCACCGCCTCCCCACGCGTGCGTGAGGAGGCGGCTGCAAGGCTAGTGCTCGGGAGGCTCCGAGGCGGCGGACACGACGCGGTCCGCGCCAAGTGCCGTACCGCTTACGCCAGATCCCGCTTGGCGGCGATCTTCGACGACAGGCTGTAGATGTCGATGAAGCCCTTGGCCGCGGCCTGGTCGAAGGTGTCGCCCGTGTCGTACGTGGCCAGGTCGAAGTCGTAGAGCGAGGTGTCGGAGCGCCGGCCGGTGACGACCGCGCGGCCGCCGTGCAGGGTCATCCGGATGTCGCCGTTGACGTGCTGGTTGGCCTCGTCGATGAAGCCGTCCAGGGCGCGCTTGAGCGGGGAGAACCACTGGCCGTCGTAGACCAGTTCGCCCCAGCGCTGCTCGACCTGCCGCTTGTAGCGGGCGAGTTCACGCTCGACCGTGACGTTCTCCAGCTCCTGGTGCGCGGTGATCAGCGCGATCGCGCCCGGGGCCTCGTACACCTCACGGGACTTGATGCCCACGAGCCGGTCCTCGACCATGTCGATCCGGCCGATGCCCTGGGCGCCGGCCCGCTCGTTGAGCTGCTGGATGGCCTGGAGGACGCTGACGGGCCTGCCGTCGATGGCGACCGGGACACCCTGCTTGAAGGTGATGATCACCTCGTCGGCCTCGCGGGCCTCGGCCGGGTTCGAGGTGTACTCGTAGATGTCCTCGATCGGGGCGTTCCAGATGTCCTCCAGGAAGCCCGTCTCGACCGCGCGCCCGAAGACGTTCTGGTCGATGGAGTACGGGGACTTCTTGGTGGTGGCGATCGGGAGCTGCTTCTCCTCGCAGAAGGCGATCGCCTTGTCCCGGGTCATCGCGTAGTCGCGGACCGGGGCGATGCACTTGAGGTCGGGGGCGAGGGCGACGATGCCGGCCTCGAACCGCACCTGGTCGTTGCCCTTGCCGGTGCAGCCGTGGGCGACCGTGGTGGCGCCGTGCTTCTGGGCGGCGGCGACGAGGTGCTTGACGATCGTCGGCCGGGAGAGGGCGGAGACCAGCGGGTAGCGGTCCATGTAGAGGGCGTTGGCCTTGATCGCCGGGAGGCAGTACTCGTCGGCGAACTCGTCCTTGGCGTCCGCGACCTCGGCCTCGACGGCGCCGCACGCGATGGCGCGCTTACGGATGACGTCCAGGTCCTCGCCGCCCTGGCCGACATCGACCGCGACGGCGATGACCTCGGCGCCCGTCTCCTCGGCGATCCAGCCGATGGCGACGGAGGTGTCCAGACCGCCTGAGTAGGCGAGTACGACGCGCTCGGTCACGGGATTCTCCTCAACAGTGCATTCGCTGACATGCATGAGTATGCAGCACTCTGCATGGTTCGTCAATCGCGGCTCGCCCCGGCACGCTCGGCCGAGGAATCTTCACCGAGGGTTGAACACTCGTAATCGTTTCCGCGTACCTCCCGCTGAACGCAGGCGCCGCGTTCACGCACGGCAGGCACACGGACGTTGACCGACCGGCCGAACGCCGGGCGGTCGTCCACCCCCGACCCCAGTGAGGATTCCGCATGTCCAGGGCTCTTCCGAAGTACAACAAGCGGCGCGTCGTGATGATCGGCGGAGCCTCCGCCGTGATGCTGTCCGCGGCGGTGATCGCCGGCAGCGCCCTTGCGGGCGAGTCGCACGGCAACGCGCAGAACGCCACGACGAAGGCCGCCGCGAACACGGTGAACTGCCCGGCCGTCGCCCCGAGCCTGCCCGCGGTCCCGGCCTCCGCGAAGGCCGAGGTCGACCGCAACCTCGCCCTGCTGAACACCCAGATCGCCGAGGCCAACAAGCGACTGGTCGACACCGTCGGACAGGGCGGCCCGAACTTCGTCCAGAACGCGATCCTCGGCCCGCTCAAGGACAAGCGCGTCGCCACCGTCAACCGGATCGCGACGGCCATCGGCCGCACCGCCGCCAAGCCGCAGGGGCTGGACGCGCTCGCGCCCTGCACCCTGAACACCGGAGGCGCGGACGCAGGTGGTGCGGGCACCGGCGCCACCGCGCCGAGCGCGCCGGCCACCGCGCAGGCCGGCGGGGCCGGCTCGGGAACGGGTGCCGCCACCGCCGCGGGCACGATCACCTGCCCGGACGTCGCCTCGCAGCTGCCCGCGGTCCCGGCCTCCGCGAAGGCCGAGGTCGACCGCAACCTCGCCCTGCTGAACACCCAGATCGCCGAGGCCAACAAGCGACTGGTCGACACCGTCGGACAGGGCGGCCCGAACTTCGTCCAGAACGCGATCCTCGGCCCCCTGAAGGACAAGCGCGTCTCCACCATCGACCGCATCGCGATCTCCATCGGCCGGACCGCCGCCAAGCCGACCGGCCTGGACACCCTCGCCGCCTGCACGCTCACCAAGTGACCTGACCCGTGATGCGACCACCCCGCCGGCAAGGGCCGGGGCGGTCCGCGGGTTCCGGCGGTGCCCCTGAACGACGCCGCCGGAACCCGCAATCCCTTAGACAGGCGAAAGGCTTTCCCCAATAATCGTTAGACATGGGAAAGACTTATGAGCGCATCGACGGCCGCCTCCGCTCGTTCATCGAGGCCCAGCCCCTCTTCTTCACCGCGACCGCGCCCCTGTCCGGGGACGGCACGGTCAACCTCTCCCCCAAAGGGCTCACCGGCTCGTTCGTCGTTCTCGACGAACTGACCGTGGCGTATCTGGACTTCGCCGGGAGCACCGCGGAGACGATCGCGCATCTGCGCGAGAACGGCCGGATCACCCTGATGTGGTGCGCCTTCCAGGGCCCGCCCAACATCGTCCGGGTGCACGGCCGCGGCGAACCGGTCTTCCGTGACGACCCTCGCTTCGCCGAACTCCTCACCCACTTCGACGGCATCGACGCGACCCTGCACGGGCTGCGCGCGATCATCGTCGTGACCGCCGAACTCGTCCGCGACTCCTGCGGCTACGCGGTGCCCTTCATGTCCTACGAGGAGGACCGCGACCTGCACGGCAGGCGCTTCGCGCGCGAGGACGACGCCTCGCTGAGCGCGTACTTCACCAAGAAGGAGCACATCGCGACGAGCCTGGACGGACTTCCCGGGCTGCCGCTGCCGTTGCCCCCCAGTACGGTCTGAGCCATGCGCCTCGGAGCCGCCGCCCTCGCGTCCGTGTCCCTGCTCGCTCTGGCCCCGAGCGGGCCGCCGCCCGTCGCCGTGCTGCCCGCACGGCTCGCCGACACCGGCGGCGGCGGTCAGCTCCTCACCGCCGAGGCACCCCACGCGAACGCGACCTCGGGAACCCTCACCTGGTGGGACCTGCGGGGCGGGCGCTGGGTGCGGGCCGGCTCCGCGCCCGCGCGGTTCGGGGCGCGCGGACTCGTCGAGGGAAAGGCCAGGCGCCAGGGCACGAACACGACACCCACGGGGCTGTACGAGCTGCCGTACGCGTTCGGGACCCGGGCTGCGCCGGACGGCACCTCCCTGCCGTACCGCCGGGTGAACCGGGACTCCTGGTGGTGCCAGGACAACACCTCCCGGTCGTACAACCGGTGGACCGAGCCGCGCCCCGCGGACTGCCGGGCCGAGGAGTCCGAGCGTCTGGCCGCCTACGACAAGCAGTACGCGTATGCCGTGGTCATCGGGTTCAACTACGACCGGCCCGTACGGGGGCGGGGCGCGGGGATCTTCCTGCATGTCGACGGGAGCGGGCCGACCGCCGGTTGCGTGTCGGTGCCGGCGGACGCGATGCGGCGGATCCTCGCGTGGGCCGACCCCGCGCGCCGACCCCACATCGCCATCGGCACGACCGGCGGGGCCACGGCGGTGACGCGGTACTGACCGTGCCGAGGCTCCGGCGGGCCCGCCGGAGCTCTGGCCGGCCGACGGGGCAGGACCCCCGGGGACCGCTCCCCGCGTTCAGGACGCCGGGAGCGCGACCGTGAACGTGGTCGACCCCGGGCCGCTCTCCAGGGTGACCGTGCCGTCGTGGGCCTCGACCACGGCGGCGACGATCGACAGGCCGAGGCCGGCTCCGCTGCCGGAGACGTCGGCGCGGCGGCGGTCCGCCCGGGTGAAGCGCTCGAAGACGCCCGGCCGCACGTCCTCGGGAACCCCGGGGCCGTCGTCGTGGACCTTCAGCACGGCCTCCTTTCCGGCACGGTGCAGGGACACCGTCACCCGGGTGCCCGCCGGCGTGTGGACCCGCGCGTTGGCCAGCAGGTTGGCCGAGACCTGCTGGAGCCGGTGGGCGTCGCCCGTCACGGTCACCGGTTCCTCCGGCAGTTCCAGCACCCAGCGGTGACCGGGGCCCGCCGCGCGGGCGTCGGTGACCGAGTCGAGGACGAGACGGGTGAGGTCGACGGGACGGCGTTCCAGGGGACGGCCGGCGTCGAGGCGGGCCAGCAGCAGCAGGTCGTCGACCATCTCGCCCATGCGCGCCGACTCGGCGGCGATCCGTTCGAGGGCGCGCGTCACCTTCGGGGGCACGGGGCCGGGATGCAGCAGCGCGAGCTCGGCGTGGCCGCGGACCGAGGCGACCGGGGTGCGCAGCTCGTGGCTGGCGTCGGCGGCGAAGGTGCGCAGCCGTTCCTCGCTCGCGTGCCGCTTGGTGAGCGCGTCCTCGACATGGCCGAGCATGCGGTTGAAGGCGCCGGCGACGCGGCCCACCTCGCTGCGCGAGTCCGACTCGGGCGCCCGTGGAGGCAGGGCCACCTCACCGCTGGCGAGCGGCAGTTCGCTGACCCGGGTGGCGGTCGCGGCGACCCGGTTCAGCGGTCGCAGCGACCAGCGCACCCACAGGGCCCCGGCGACTCCGGCGACCACGAGGGCCACGCCGAAGACCAGGGAGGCGACGAGTTCCAGCCGGTGGACGGCCGCGTCGACCGGCTCCGTGGGCAGTCCGGTGATCAGCACGTCACCGTCCTTGCCCGCGGTCGCGAGGACGCGGTAGCCGCCCAGGTCCGAGAGACACACGGTGTGGGCCCGTCCGTCCACCGGCACCGCGGCGAGGACCGCCTCGTCGTGGGCGGTCGGATCCACGTTGCGGACGGCCGTGCCGGAGCCCGGCGGCACGACGGCGGCGTTGGTGACGTCGTCGCCGACCAGGCGTGCTCCGAACGTACCGGTGGACTGACGCCGGGTGTCGCCGTGTTCGTCGCCGTCGTGGTCGGACGGTTTGCCCGAGGGGTTCGCCGCACCGTGTTCCAGGCTCGCCGGGAACCGCGGGCCCGCTTCCTGGAGCTGCTGATCGAGGCGGCCGGTCAGGAAGCCGTCCAGTTCGTAGACCGCGGCCACGCCGACGGCCGCGCAGCTCAGTGCCAGGAGCACCACGAGGCCGGCGGTGAGGCGGGCGCGCATCGTGCGGGGCCTCGGCAGCGTGCGCACGGCCGCCGCGGGCCCGGCCCACCGGCGCCCTGCCCCGGTCCGGCGCCCGGCATCGGCCCGGTCCCGCGTCTCCGGACTCACCGGGCCGCCGCGGGCTTGATGACGTATCCGGCGCCCCGGACCGTGTGGATCATCGGCTCCCGGCCCGCGTCGACCTTCTTGCGCAGGTAGGAGATGTACAGCTCGACGACATGGGCCTGGCCCCCGAAGTCGTACGACCAGACGCGGTCGAGGATCTGTGCCTTGCTGAGCACGCGGCGCGGGTTGCGCATGAGGAAGCGCAGCAGCTCGAACTCGGTCGGCGACAGCTCGATCAGGTCGCCTCCCCGGGTCACCTCCCGGGCCTCCTCGTCCATCGACAGGTCCCCGACGACGAGCCGCGGGCCCTCGTCGACGCGCCGGGCCATCCCGGCGCGGCGGAGCAGCCCGCGCAGCCGGGCGACGACCTCTTCCAGGCTGAACGGCTTGGTGACGTAGTCGTCGCCGCCCGCCGTGATGCCGGCGATGCGGTCCTCCACCGCGTCCCGGGCGGTGAGGAAGAGGACGCAGACGCCCGGCAGCACGCTGTGCAGGTCGCGCAGCACGGCGAAGCCGTCGGTGTCCGGGAGCATCACGTCGAGGACTACGGCGTCGGGCAGCAGCTCGCGCGCCGCGGCGGCGGCCGAGGCGCCGTCGCAGGCCGTACGGACCTCCCAGCCCTCGTAGCGCAGCGCGCCGGACAGGACCTCGGCCAGGTCCGGATCGTCGTCGACGACGAGGACGCGCACGGGGGTGCCGTCGGGCCGGGTGAGCGAGGGCGCCCTGCGGGGAGTGCCGGTGCCGGGATACCGGGGAGTGCCTGGGTCCGGGCGAGCGCCTGAGTCCGGGCGAGCGCCTGAGTCCGGGCGAGCGCCTGAGTCCGGGCGAGCGCCTGAGTCCGGGCGAGCGCCTGAGTCCGGGCGAGCGCCTGAGTCCGGGCGAGCGCCTGGGTCCTGGGAAGCGCGTGGGTCTGGGGTGGGAGCGTTCATGTCGTCCTCCAGCATCGCTCCTCCCGGCGGTCCCCTCCCTCCGCGCGGCCTCTGAGTTTCCTCTGAGTCGCCTCGGCGCGAGGACCCGCGCCGAGCCGCCTCCGGGCGAGGACCCGCTCTGAGTTTCCTGTGAGTCCGCTCCGAGGACTCCGGTTCAGAGACTCCTCAGAGGTTCACGACGCACAGTTTCCGGACCGCGGGAAAGAAGGACCGACGGAAAGAGGACGGACGGATGACCACGGTGCACGAGCGGGCGGCGGACCCGCGCACGACACGAGGGCGCGGGCGGCCCCGGCCCTCGCCCGCCGGGCCACTGCTCGCCCTGCTGTGGGCGGGAGCGGCCGGTGCCCTCGCCCTGTGGTGGGCCGACACACGGTCGGTGGTGGGCCTGGCCGGCTGGCTGACGGACGCCGGGCGGATCGCCGGTCTGCTGTGCGGGTACGCCTGTGCCGTCCTGGTGGCGTTGATGGCCCGGGTCCCGCTCCTGGAGCGGCGCGTGGGCTCCGACCGGGTGGCCCGCTGGCACGCCATGGCCGGCCGGTACACGATCTGCCTGCTGGTCGCGCACGTGACACTGATCCTCTTCGGCTACGCGGCCCAGGACGGGTCCGGCGTCGTGGACGAGACGCTGAGCGTGGTCCTCGACTATCCGGACATGCTCAAGGCGACGATCGGCACGCTCATCCTGTTCGCCGTCGGGATCACCTCGGCGCGCGCGGCCCGCCGCCGGATCAGCCACGAGTTCTGGTACTACGTGCACCTGCTGACGTACGTGGCGGTCTTCCTGGCCTTCTTCCACCAGCTCGCGCTCGGCTCCGACTTCGTCGGCGACGCGGCGGCCCGGTTCGCCTGGTACACCCTCTACCTCGGTACGGCCGCGCTCGTCGTGTGGTTCCGGCTGCTCACCCCGGTGCGGCTCAACCTGCGCCACCGGCTGCGCGTGGAGTCCGTGCACCGGGAGTCGCCCGGGGTCTTCTCCATCGTGGTCGGCGGGGAGCGCCTGGACGAACTGGACGCGCGGGCGGGCCAGTTCTTCCGCTGGCGGTTCCTCGCGGACGGACTGCGTTGGACCTCGACGCCGTACTCGCTGTCGGCGCCGCCCCGGCCGGACCGGATGCGGATCACGGTGAAGGCGCTCGGTGACCACAGTGCCGCCGTGGGGATGCTGCGTCCCGGGACCCGGGTCTGGGCGGAGGGCCCCTACGGTTCGCTCACATCCGACCGGAGTACGTCGTCGAAGGCACTGCTGATCGCGGGCGGCGTCGGCATCACACCGCTGCGGGCCCTGTTCGAGACACTGCCCGGCCGGGTCACGCTGCTCTACCGGGCCCGCACGGCCGAGGACTTGGCACTGGGCGGCGAACTGGAGGACATCGCGCGGTGGCGCGGGGCCCGGGTCCTGTACGCGCTCAACTCCGCCGACGGCAGCCGCCCGCGGCTCACGGCAGGGTTCCTGCGCGAGGCCGTTCCGGACATCGCCGAGCACGACGTCTATCTCTGCGGGCCCCCCGCGATGGCCCGGGACCTGTACGGGGAACTGCGCGCAGCCGGTGTCCCCGACCGCCGTATCCACCACGAGTCGTTCGAGCTGTGAGGCCGCCGTGCACGCCCTGAAGAAGAACCGTCCGCTGCGCCGGGTGACGCTGGCGGCCGCCGCCACGGTCACCGGTTTCGTCCTGCTGCTGTCGCTGAAGCCGCACACGGCGCCGACGGCGGCCGACGCCTCGTCGTCCGTGGGTCGATCCTCCACCTCGTCCCCGGGAGGCTCGTCCGGGGACTCCTCCGGAAGCTCCTCGGGGACGTCCGGCGGGTCGGGGAGCACGGGGACCAGGACCGTCACCGGCGATGCGGTGCAGACCCGTTGGGGTCCGGTCCAGGTGCGCGTCACCGTGAAGAACGGCAAGATCACCGAGTCCACGGCGATCGTCTATCCTTCCGGCAATCCCAAGGACCAGGAGATCAACAGTTACGCGATTCCCACGCTCAGGCGCGAGACGCTGGCAGCGCAGAGCGCCCGGATCGACTCGGTGTCCGGAGCCACGTACACGAGTGACGGATACAAGCAGTCACTCCAGTCCGCACTCGACTCGGCAGGCCTCTGAACGCACGGGCGTCGTGGACCGTATCTCTGGGCCAGGGGGCCACTCCCCTCACCCCGTCTCTCCAGGACGAACACGGAGGAACCGTGTCCACGATCGCCGGTGGTCGCGCCGCGCGGCGCCAGACCATGCGCCGAATCCGCCCTCGCCGCTCGCCCGCCGTCCCGCTGCTGATCGCCGTCTGGGCCGGCGCAGCCGCGGTCCTGTGGCTGTGGTGGAACAACACCCCGTCCATCGCGGACAACAACAGCAGGATCCTCAACGCCGGCCGGATCACCGGGCTGCTCGCCGGATACCTGATGGCCCTCGTGGTGCTCCAGATGGCCCGTGTCCCCGCCCTTGAACGCCGGGTGGGCTCCGACCGGGTGGCGCGCTGGCACGCGATGACCGGCCGCTACACCATCTGCATGGTCCTCGCCCATCTCTTCCTGACGATGTGGGGCTACGCCCTGCAGTCCGGCAAGGGGCTCGGCGGGATCGTGCAGCAGACCGTCGACTCGGTCAACCAGCTTCCCGACATGGGCAAGGCCGCGATCGGCACGGGTCTGCTCGTGCTCATCGGGTTCATCTCCATGGGCTGGCTCCGCCGGCTGATCCCGTACGACACCTGGTACCACGTCCACCTGCTGACGTACGCCGCGGTGTTCCTGACGTTCTGGCACCAGCTCTCCACCGGCAACGACTTCGCGGTCGAGCCCCTCGCCAAGACGGTCTGGTACGGGCTCTACGGATCGGTGACCGCCCTGGTCCTGTGGTACCGAATCCTTTCTCCGATCCGGCTGAACCTGAAGCACCAGATGCGGGTCCAGGCGGTCATCGAGGAGACGCCCGGCATCGTGTCGGTGCTGATCAGCGGACGCAAGCTGCACCGGATGGGCGCGGAGGCCGGCCAGTTCTTCCGCTGGCGCTTCCTGGCGCCCGGGATGCGTTTCAGTTCCCACCCGTACTCCCTCTCGGCGTCGCCCCGCCCCAACATGCTGCGCATCACCGTGAAGGCGATCGGCGACCACAGTGCCGCCCTGCGCGATCTGGAGCCGGGCACCCGGGTCTGGGCCGAGGGCCCGTACGGCGCGCTGACCGCCGGCAAGCGCAGCCGCGGCAAGGTGCTCCTGGTGGCGGGCGGCGTCGGCATCACGCCGATGCGGACGCTGTTCGAGACCCTTCCCGGCGCGTCCGGCGACCTCACGCTGCTCTACCGGGCCAACACCACCCAGGACCTGGCCCTGTGGGACGAACTGGCCGCCATCTCCAAGGAACGCGGGGCGCGGCTCATGTACGCGGTGAACAGCCCCGAGGGCGAACGCCCGGACATCTCGGCGGACTCCCTGCGCCGCAAGCTGCCCGACATAGACGACCACGACGTCTTCATGTGCGGGCCGCCCGGCTTCGCCCAGGAGGTGTACGCGGCACTGCGCGGCGCGGGGGTCCCCGCCCGCCGCATCCATCACGAGTCGTTCGAGATGTGAGCGACGGGAGTCAGGAACGATGAAGAAGAATCACCCCATCCGCCGCTTCATGCTGGCCAGCGCCGCCACCGTGTCCGGGATCGTGCTGCTGCTGGCGCTCAAGCCGGCGTCCGACCCGGCCGCCGCGTCGGCGCAGGCCGGCGCCGCGCCCCAGCAGACGGGGGCCGCCCAGGGGGCGGCCCAGGGCGGCGCCGCCGAGCAGGCGGGTGCCGGCAATGTCCTCGGTGACGTGGTGCGGACCGAGTACGGTCCGGTCCAGGTGCGGCTCACCATGAGCGGCGGCAAGATCACCAAGGCGGACGCGGTCCAGGCGCCCTCGGGCGGGACCAGCACCCAGAAGACCGAACTCGCCGTCCCCAAGCTCAACCAGGAAGCCGTCGCGGCGGGCAACGCCCAGATCGACAGCGTCTCCGGCGCGACCTACACCAGCGAGGGCTACAAGAAGTCCCTCCAGTCGGCCCTCGACAAGGCGAAGACCGCCGGCGGCGCGTCGGGGACCTCCGGGTCCTCGGGCGCGGCCGGGGCATCGCCCGCGGCACCGGCCGCGCAGGCCCGCGTCGTCACCGGGGCCGCGACGAACACCCAGTACGGACCGGTCCAGGTCCGGCTCACGCTCGAAGGCAAGAAGATCACCAAGGCCGAGGCGGTCCAGGCGCCCTCGGGCGGGACCAGCACCCAGAAGACCGAACTCGCCGTCCCCAAGCTCAACCAGGAAGCCGTCGCGGCGGGCAACGCCCAGATCGACAGCGTCTCCGGCGCGACCTACACCAGCGAGGGCTACAAGAAGTCCCTCCAGTCGGCCCTGGACAAGGCCGGTGTCTGAGCCCGCGCAGGACGCGCCCCAGGAGCTGCGCCACGCCGAAGAGGTGATGGGCACGGTCTTCTCCTTCGACGTGCGCGGCGGCGAACCCGGCGCCGTGCGGACGGCGTTGGAGGAGGCGGTCGCCCAACTGCACCGCGTCGACGAGGTGTTCAGCACCTACCGCGAGGACAGTCAGATCTCGCGGCTGGCACGTGGAGAGATCACCGTCGAGGAGTGCGACCCGCAGGTCGCCGAGGTCCTGGAGCTGGGAGCCGAGGCGGAACGGGCCAGCGACGGCTGGTTCAGCACGCGTTACGAGGGGCGGCTCGACCCCACGGGGATCGTCAAGGGCTGGGCGGCCGAGCGCGCGGCCCTCGGTCTCGCCGCGGCGGGGG
Source organism: Streptomyces sp. NPDC096324 (assembly GCF_044763015.1). NCBI lineage: Bacteria > Bacillati > Actinomycetota > Actinomycetes > Kitasatosporales > Streptomycetaceae > Streptomyces > Streptomyces sp. NPDC096324. The sequence goes on from NZ_JBIWFK010000009.1 coordinate 237,497, forward strand.
CGAGCGGAGTGAGCGTCAACGGCGGCGGCGACGTCCAGCTCCGCGGCGTCCCCGCGCCGCACCGCCCCTGGCGGGTGGGCGTGTCCGACCCGCTCCGCCCGGGCGCCCTCGCCGCGGTGGTCTCCGCGGCCGGCGCCGACGAGCTGGCCGTCGCGACCTCGGGCACCGCCGAACGCGGCGCCCACATCGTCGATCCGCGCACCGGGAAGCCGGCGGTCACCGACCTGGTGGCCGTGACCGTGGTGGCCCCCCGGCTGACCTGGGCGGACGCCTGGGCGACCGCCGCCTTCGCGATGGGCTCGCGGGCGGGCCTGGACTGGCTGGAGTCGCTCCCGGACGTCGAGGCGCTGCTCATCACGGCGGGCAACGAGGTCCGCTGCACGGGAGGCCTCGCCCGGCGCCTGGGGTGAGCGACGCCGACCTCACCCCGGGAGGGCGGGAGTACGACGGTGGAGGCGCACCCCGCTGCGGGGTGCGCCTCCACCGTCGTACGTGTCAGTGATCGTTCTGGGCCAGCCGCAGCAGATGATCGGCCAGCGCCTGCCCGCCCGTCGGATCGCGGCTGATCAGCATCAGGGTGTCGTCCCCCGCGATCGTGCCGAGGACGTCGTGCAGCTCGGCCTGGTCGATCGCCGACGCGAGGAACTGCGCGGCGCCCGGCGGGGTGCGCAGGACCACGAGGTTCGCCGAGGCCTCCGCGGAGATCAGCAGCTCCGAGGAGAGCCGGCGCATCCGCTCCTCCTTCGCCGACTCCCCCAGCGGTGCGCGCGGGGTGCGGAAACCGCCCTCGCTCGGCACCGCGTAGATGAGGTCGCCGTCGTTGTTGCGGATCTTCACCGCGTTCAGCTCGTCGAGGTCCCGGGAGAGCGTCGCCTGGGTGACGTTCAGCCCGTCGTCGGCGAGAAGCTTCGCCAACTGGCTCTGCGAGCGCACCGGTTGCCGGTTGAGGATGTCCACGATCCGGCGGTGGCGTGCGGTGCGGGTCTGCGGCACGGCAGGCCCTGCGTGCTCGTGGTCCTGCGCCTGACTCATCGTCGTCGTCCCATTTCCCGGGATCACCCGTCCCCGTTGGCTGCGTCGAGGATGCCGGGAAGGGCCCGGAGGAACGCGTCCACCTCGTCGTCGCCGAGGTTCAGCGGCGGCATCAGCCGTACGACATCGGGGGCGGGCGCGTTGACCAGGAGACCGGCGTCCTGAGCCGCCTGCTGCACCTGGGGCGCGAGCGGCTCGGTGAGCACGATACCCAGGAGCAGCCCGGCACCCCGGACGTGGTCGATCAGCGGATGGCCGGAACCGTCGCCGAGACCCTCGATCCCGTCCCGCAGTTTCTCACCGGCGCGCTTCACGTTCTCCAGGAGCCCCTCGGACTCGATGGTGTCGAGCACGGCGAGCCCGGCGGCGCAGACGACCGGGTTGCCGCCGAACGTCGTGCCGTGGTGGCCCGGCTCCAGCAGCCCGGCCGCGCGGCCGAAGGCGACGGTGGCACCGAGCGGCAGTCCGCCGCCGAGGCCCTTGGCGAGCGTGACGATGTCGGGCAGGACGCCTTCGTGGGCCTGGTACTCGAACCAGTGGCCGGTGCGGCCGATTCCGGTCTGCACCTCGTCCAGGACGAGCAGCGCGCCGTGGGCCGCGGTGATGGCGCGGGCCGCCTTCAGGTAGCCGGGGGGCGGTACGACCACGCCGTTCTCGCCCTGGATCGGCTCGATGATCACCAGCGCGGTGTCCTCGGTGACCGCCTCGGCGAGGGCCTGCGCGTCGCCGTACGGGACGTGCGTGACGTCGCCGGGCAGCGGCAGGAAGGGCGTCTGCTTGGCGGTCTGGCCGGTGAGCGCGAGGGCGCCCATGGTCCGGCCGTGGAAACCGCCGGTGGTGGCGACCATGTGCGTCCGGCCGGTCAGCCGGCCGATCTTGAACGCGCCCTCGTTGGCCTCGGCGCCCGAGTTGCAGAAGTACACCCGGCCCTCGCGGCCGAAGAGTTGGAGGAGCCGTTCGGCGAGGGCGACGGGCGGTTCGGCGACGAAGAGGTTGGAGACGTGGCCGAGCGAGCGGATCTGCCGGCTCACGGCCTCGACGATCGCGGGGTGGCCGTGTCCGAGGGCGTTGACCGCGATGCCGCCGACGAAGTCGAGGTACTCGTTGCCGTCGGCGTCCCACAGCCTGGTCCCGGCACCGCGGACGAGCGGCAGTCGGGGGGTGCCGTAGTTGTCCATGAGCGCGCCCCGCCACCGCTCGGTGAGCTCCGCGTTCGTCGCACTGCCGGTCATTCGGCGTCCCCCGCTTCCTCGTCGTCCGGCACGACCATCGTGCCGATGCCTTCGTCGGTGAAGATCTCCAGCAGGATCGAGTGCTGGACCCGGCCGTCGATGACTCGGGCGGTGGTGACGCCGTTGCGTACGGCGTGCAGACACCCCTCCATCTTCGGCACCATGCCGCTGGCCAGCTCGGGAAGGAGCTTTTCGAGCTGGGAGGCGGTGAGGCGGCTGATCACCTCGTCGCTGTCGGGCCAGTCCTCGTAGAGACCCTCGACGTCCGTGAGGACCATGAGGGTCTCGGCGTCCAGCGCGGCAGCGAGTGCCGCAGCCGCCGTATCAGCATTGACGTTGTAGACATGTCCGTCGTCCTGGCTCCGGGCGATCGAGGAGACGACCGGGATGCGGCCGTCGGCGAGCAGGGCCTCGATCGCGCCCGTGTCGATCGCGGTGATCTCGCCCACCCGCCCGATGTCGACCAACTCGCCGTCGATCCTGGGCCGGTGCTTGGTGGCGGTGATGGTGTGCGCGTCCTCGCCGGTGAGGCCGACGGCGAGCGGTCCGTGCTCGTTGAGCAGTCCGACCAGTTCGCGCTGGACCTGTCCGGCCAGCACCATGCGGACGACGTCCATCGCGTCCTCGGTGGTGACGCGCAGGCCCGCCTTGAACTCGCTGACGATGCCGTGCCGGTCGAGTGCGGAGCTGATCTGCGGGCCGCCGCCGTGCACGACCACCGGCCTGAGGCCCGCGTGGTGCAGGAAGACGATGTCCTGGGCGAAGGCGGCCTTCAGCTCGGCGTCGATCATGGCGTTGCCGCCGAACTTGACGACGACGGTCTTGCCTCGGTGCCGGGTCAGCCAGGGCAGCGCCTCGATGAGGATCTGCGCCTTGGGCAGAGCGGTGTGCTTGCGGGTCGTGTTGCTCATGAGGAATACGCGCTGTTCTCGTGGACGTAGTCGGCGGTGAGGTCGTTGGTCCAGATGGTGGCGGTCGCTTCGCCGGCGGCGAGGTCCGCGACGATGTGGACCTCGCGGTAGCGCATGTCGACCTTGTCGCGGTCCTCGCCGACCCCGCCGTTCTTGCAGACCCACACGTCGTTGATGGCGACGTTGAGCCGGTCGGGCTCGAAGGCGGCCCGGGTGGTGCCGATCGCGGACAGGACGCGGCCCCAGTTGGGGTCCTCGCCGTGGAGGGCGCACTTGAGGAGGTTGTTGCGGGCGATGGAGCGGCCCACCTCGACGGCGTCGTCCTCGGTCGCGGCGTTGATCACCTCGACCTTGATGTCCTTGCTCGCGCCCTCGGCGTCCCGGATGAGCTGCTGGCCCAGGTCGTCGCAGACCGCTCGGACCGCCTCGGCGAACTCCGCCTGGTCCGGGGTGACTTCACTGGCTCCGGAGGCGAGCAGCAGCACGGTGTCGTTGGTGGACATGCAGCCGTCGGAGTCGACGCGGTCGAAGGTCGTACGGGTGGCCGCGCGCAGCGCCCGGTCGAGGTCCGCGCCCTCCACGTCCGCGTCGGTGGTGAGGACGACCAGCATGGTGGCCAGGCCCGGCGCGAGCATGCCGGCGCCCTTGGCCATGCCGCCCACGGTCCAGCCGCCCTTGGCGACAACGGCCGTCTTGTGCACGGTGTCGGTGGTCTTGATGGCGATGGCGGCCTTCTCGCCGCCGTGCGGCGCGAGTTGGGCGACGGCCAGGTCGATGCCCGGGAGGAGCTTGTCCATCGGGAGCAGGACGCCGATGAGGCCGGTCGAGCAGACGGCGACACCGCCCGCGCCGATGTCACCGAGGGCCTCGGCGACCTTCTCGGCGGTGGCGTGGGTGTCCTGGAAGCCCTTGGGTCCCGTACAGGCGTTGGCGCCGCCCGAGTTGAGGACGACCGCGTCCAGGCGGCCGCTCTTGAGGACCTGTTCCGACCACAGGACCGGCGCGGCCTTCACACGGTTGGAGGTGAAGACGCCCGCGGCGGCGCGGCGGGGCCCGGTGTTGACCACCAGGGCCAGGTCCGGGTTGCCGTTCTCCTTGATCCCTGCGGCGACGCCGGCCGCGGTGAATCCCTGTGCTGCCGTGACACTCACGGTGCGACTCCGATCGTGGAAAGCCCCAGCTCCTCGGGAAGGCCGAGGGCGAGGTTCATGCTCTGGACGGCACCGCCGGCGGTGCCCTTGGTCAGGTTGTCGATGGCGCTGATCGCGATGATGCGGTGCGCGGCGGCGTCGTACGCGACCTGGACCTGAACGGCGTTGGAACCGTAGACGGACGCCGTGGCGGGCCACTGCCCCTCCGGGAGGAGGTGGACGAAGGGTTCGTCGGCGAAGGCCTTCTCGTAGACGGCCCGGACGGACTCGGCGGTGACGCCGGGCCTCGCCTTGGCGTTGCAGGTGGCGAGGATGCCGCGGGGCATGGGCGCGAGGGTGGGGGTGAAGGAGACGGTGACGGGTTCCCCGGCGGCGGCGGAGAGGTTCTGGATCATCTCCGGGGTGTGCCGGTGGACGCCGCCGACGCCGTAGGGGCTCATAGACCCCATGACCTCGCTGCCGAGCAGGTGCGCCTTGGGCGCCTTGCCGGCACCCGAGGTGCCGGAGGCGGCGACGATCACGGCCTCGGTCTCCGCCAGTCCGGCCGCGTAGGCGGGGAACAGGGCGAGCGAGACGGCCGTCGGGTAGCAACCGGGTACCGCGATGCGCTTGGACCCCTCCAGCGCGGCGCGGGCACCCGGCAGTTCGGGGAGGCCGTAGGGCCAGGTCCCGGCGTGGGGGGAGCCGTAGAACCGCTCCCAGTCGGCCGGGTTCGTCAGCCGGAAGTCGGCGCCCATGTCGACGACGAGGACCTCGGCGCCGAGCTGCTCGGCGACCTCGGCGGACTGGCCGTGGGGCAGCGCGAGGAACACCACGTCGTGGTCGCGCAGCGCCTCGGCGGTGGTCTCGGTGAGGACGCGGTCCGCGAGCGGCAGCAGATGGGGCTGGATGCCGCCGAGCCGCCGGCCCGCGTTGGAGTTGCCGGTCAGGGTGCCGATCTCGATCTCGGGGTGTGCCAGCAGCAGACGCAGCAGTTCCCCGCCCGCGTATCCACTCGCTCCCGCCACCGCCGCACGCATCGCCATGGAACCCTCCTCTTGGATGGCATGACTATACGTTTCGCTGCACGTTTATGCAATCCTCCGCGATGGCCGGCCGGGGGCATCGCCCGGCGTGAGGGGGCGACGACACCCGGGTCCGTGCGACCGGCGCGGACGACGGTCACCGAAGACGTATACCCGTCACCGTCGCACTCCCCACTCGCGCATCACACGATCGAATCTGGAGTAACAGAGCGCACCCGCCGGATGAATTCCGGTCAAAGGGTGGCATCCCTCTCGGCGGGGGGCCGTCGGTTGGAACCATCCCCCGCATGCCTCTCCCCCGGGCCCCGCACAGGGCTCTCCTCGTCTGCGCCGTCGCGGTCACGCTCGCGGGCTGTTCCGTGTCCGGCTCCGGATCCGCCGACCGCTCGCCGGGGGCCTCGGCCTCCGCCGCGGGGGACTCCCGCCGGACGGTGGTGACCTTCTCCGAGGCCTCACCGCTCGGGGCCGAGCGCCTGCGCCGGACCGCGGACCGCATGCGGGCACGTGCCGATGCGCTGGAGCTCAAGGACGTGCGGGTCGACACCCGGGGCAACGGGGTCACCGTCACCGGCCGTGCGGCCGACGTGGATCAGCTGACCCGACTGGGCATGTCCGGGCACCTCGGCTTCCGCCCCGTCCTGGCCGAGGAGACGGTCGGAACGACGCCGACGCCGACACCCTCGGCCAGTGCCGACCCCACACGAGGTCGTGCCGTCACCGACGGGCTGCTCCCCCGCGCCGCCGGGTCGGCGAGCGCGAGCGCGGCGCCGGCGCCGGTGCCGGCGGAGGGGAACGCGCCGGACGCGGCGCTCCAGGCACGCTACGCGGCGCTCGGCTGCTCGACACAGGAGAGGATCGCGACACGGCGGGAGGCCCCCGCGGATCACGCCGTCGTCGCCTGCGGCACCACCGGTGACGGATCCGCGGCGCACGCCAAGTTCATCCTGGGTCCGACGGCCGTGGAGGGGGTCCACGTGATCTCGGCGGTGGCCGTGCGCGACAAGCGGGTCCCGGGCTGGATCGTCCGGCTGGACTTCGACTCCGTCGGTGGTCGGCAGTTCTCCGGCATGACGAGGAGCCTGGCCACGAACGCCGCGCCGCGGAACCGGATGGCCGTCGTCCTGGACGGCTCCGTGATCTCCGCCCCGTCCGTCGGCCGGCGGCTCGACGGCGGCACCGCCGACATCTACGGGAGCTTCACCCGGGAGTCGGCCGAGCAGCTCGCCGCCACCCTCGGCTCGGGCGCGCTCCCCACTCCCTTGACCGTCATGAGCGTGACCTCGCTCAGGCGCCCCTGACCCGCCCCGAGAACCTCTGGAGGACCGCCCGTGTCATCGTCGTCGTCCGCTCACTGGAGCGCGTACGAGATCTTCGCCGTCCTGTCGGGCATCATCCTGATCGGAGCGGCCTTCGTACCCGGCAACTCGGTCAAGAACCGTGCCTGGGCCGCTCTGGGCGGGATCTTCCTCGCCTGCTACGGGTGGTACGTCGCCCATCAGACGACGGGCACGTTCCAGTTCCCCGTCGTCATCTTCCTGATCCCGCCGGGCGCGGTGATCTACCTGCTGGTCAAGGCGTTCGGCAACTCGGCCGGCCAGAGCTCCCCGCCCGGCGCGGGCGGCTCCGGAGCGCCCGGCTCCGACGGCCACGGCACCCCGGGGGCCGGTGGCTGAGCCATCCGCGGGGTGCCCGGGTGCCGCCCGGTGGCGGCACCGGCGGGGCGCCTTCGGTCAGGAGCCGGCGTTCCGGTCCGCGTTCTTCTGCTTGATGCGCGCCGACTCCTTGCGGACCTCCGCCTGGGTGGCGCGCTCACGCCGCAGCCACTCGGGGTCCTCCGTCTTCAGCGCCTCGATCTGCTCGGTGGTGAGGGCCTCGCTGACGCCGCCGCGGGCGAGTCCCGCGATGGAGACGCCGAGCTTGGCGGCGACGACGGGCCGCGGGTGCGGGCCGGTGCGGCGCAGTTCCTGGAGCCACGTGGGCGGGTCGGTCTGCAGCGCGTTCAGCTCGGCACGGGAGACGACACCCTCCTGGAACTCGGCGGGGGTGGCCTCGAGGTACACACCCAGCTTCTTCGCCGCGGTGGCGGGCTTCATGGTCTGGGCGGTCTGGTGCGAACTCATGGGGTCAAGGGTATCGAGCGCTCGGGCCCCCGCCGACCATCGCCGGTACGGCGTCGACGGCCACGCCGGGTAATCTGACGGGGTGACCGGCTCCGAAGCACCCCCCTCGTTCAGGCTCGCCTACGTTCCGGGGGTGACACCCTCGAAGTGGGTGCGGATCTGGAACGAGCGCCTGCCCGACGTCTCCCTGGTCCTCGTCCCGGTGTCCGCCGCCGAGGTGTACGACGTCCTGCGGCGCGGCGACGCCGACGCGGGCTTCGTCCGGCTGCCGGTCGACGGGACCGATCTCAGCGCGATCCCCCTCTACACCGAGACGACGGTCGTCGTGGTCCCCAAGGACCACATCGTGGCGGCGGTCGAGCAGGTCAGCGGCGAGGACCTCGCCGACGACATCGTGCTGCACCCCGAGGACGACCCGCTGGACTGGGAGCGGCTGCCGGGCAGGCCGGCGCTGGAGCGGCCCGCCGAGACCGTGGATGCCGTGGAACTCGTCGCGGCGGGCATCGGCGTCGTGATCGTGCCGCAGTCCCTCGCCCGGCTCCACCACCGCAAGGACCTCACCTACCGGACGGTCACCGACGCCCCCGAGTCGCGGGTCGCGCTGGCCTGGCCCGAGGAGCGGACGACCGATCTGGTGGAGGACCTCATCGGCATCGTGCGCGGACGCACGGTCAACAGCACGCGAGGGCGTTCCCAGACCCCGCCCGCCGCCCAGCAGAAGGGCGCGGCGAAGGCCGCGAAGGCCGCCTCCCGGAAGTCGGACGCGGGCGGCGGCGCCCGGCGCAAGCCCGCACCCGGCAAGGGCGGCGGCAGGGCCACGGCCAAGAACCCCCGGAGCGGCAACGGCGGCCCGAAGGGCGGCGCGAAGCGCGGCAAGCCCCGCCGCGCTTCCTGACGTGGGCGAGTTCTGGCCGGTCGAGGACGTGCTGACGTACCTGGCCGGAAGCTGGCGGGTCGAACGCACCGTACGGGACCTCGCGAACGACGCCGAGGGCCGCTTCACCGGCACGACGGTCTTCGGGCCGCTGAACGACGGCGGGCTGCTGCACCGGGAGTCGGGCACGTTCGTGTGGCAGGGCGTCGCGCGGCCCGCCGAGCGGACACTGCGGTTCCTGCCGGGCCCCACCCGCGGGACCGCGCTCGTACGGTTCGCCGACGGCCGCCCGTTCCACGACCTGGACCTGACGGGCGGGCGGTACGTCGCCGACCATCCGTGCGCGGCGGACCTCTACCGGGGCGAGTTCACCGTGCGGGACGAGAACCACTGGCGTTCCGTCTGGCGGGTGCGGGGGCCCGCGAAGGACCTGGTGCTGACCACCGGCTACACGCGCCCGACCTGAGCGGGCGCCCCGTCGACGCGCAGATTCCAGCGGCCCGCCCGGCCCGTCACGGTGATCGCCGACAGGGGACGGACATCGATGTTCCAGTAGGTCGAGGGCGGCGCCTTCAGCGCGTAGACCAGCGCGGCCCGCACCACCGACGGCTCGGCCACCGCGACGATGCTTCCGCCGTCCTCCCCGGGCCGTGTGTCGAGCCAGGCGCCGACCCGGGCGATGAAGGTCAGCAGGCTCTCACCGCCGTGGGGTGTGGAGCGTGGATCGGAGAGCCAGGAGTCCACGGCCTCGGGCTCACGGGCCATGGCCTCGCCCAGGGTGAAGCCCCGCCATCGGCCCATGTCGCAGTCACGCAGCGCGAGCTGGACCAGCGGGGCGTAGCCGAGGACGTCACCGGTGGCCCGACTGCGGGGTGTCGGAGCGCAGTAGCGCAGCTCGGCCGCCGCCAGCGGCAGCAGCCCGGCGGCGGCGCGCTGTGCTTCCTCCCACCCCGCCTGGTCCAGCGGCCGGTCGTCCTCGAAGCGCTCCGCCAGCAGCGCGGAGCTTCGCGCTGCGGCGACGAACGTGACCCGAAGATGCATGCGCAGATCGTGGAGCGCCCACCTCCGCAGGTCAAGGGTGTCACCCTGAGTATCCGAATATGCACAGAACATCGGCCAGTGGTCTGTGCGTCCGCTGTGCGGGCGCCCCGGATCCGGTTCTCCCGCCGACGCGGCGCCGCGGTTCCCCGGGTCGCGGAGTCGGGTCGCGTCCGCTCAGGTCCGTACCTCGTCGTACGCCGCCGCCAGTCGTCGTACGCCCTCCGTGATCTCCTCCGTCCCCGCCACCGCCGCGAAGCTCAACCGGATCTGGGCGGCGGGGGGTTCGGCGCTGTAGTAGGGGCGGCCGGGGGTCACGGCCACCCCCGCGCGCAGGGCGGCGGCGACGAACGCGGACTCGTCGGTGCCGTCGGGCAGCCGCGCCCACAGGTGGTAGCCGCCGAACGGGACGTGGGGCAGGGCGAGTTCGGGCAGGCGCAGCCGCAGAGCGGCGGTCATGGTGTCCCGACGGGCCTTCAACTCGGCCGAAACTGTGCGCAGATGACGCGGCCAGGCCGGTGAGCCGACGAGTTCGAGCGCGGCCTCCTGGAGCGGGCGCGGCACGAAGAAGGTGTCGACGACCTGGATGGCGCGCAGCCGCTCCAGCACCGGGCCGCGCGCCGCGAGGGCGCTGACCCGGAAGCTCGGCGAGGTCGCCTTGGTGAGGGAGCCGACGTGCACCACGACGCCGTCCGGGTCCTCGGCGGCCAGTGGACGCGGCAGCGGGCCGGCGTCCTCGTGCACCAGGCGGCGTACGAAGTCGTCCTCGACGACGAAGGCCCCGGCCTCCCGCGCGATGCGCAGCACCTCGCCGCGCCGCTCGGGCGCGAGCACGGCGCCGGTCGGATTCTGGAACAGCGGCTGGCAGACGAAGACGCGGGCGCCGGTGGCCTTGAAGGCGTCGGCCAGGAGCTCGGGTTTCACCCCGTCGGGGTCCACCGGGACCGGTACGGGGCGGAGACCGGCGGCCCGGGCGATGGCCAGCATTCCCGGATACGTGGGCGACTCGACCAGGACCGGGGCGCCGGGCGGCGCGAGCGCGCGCAGGGTTGTCGTCAGGGCGGTCTGGCCGCCGGCCGCGACCAGCACCTCGGCGGCGCCGATCGCCCCGCCGATACCGCGCGCGAACCACTCGCGCAGTTCGGGCAGTCCCTCCATGGGCGGCCGGGACCAGGCCCCGGGGCGGCGGCCGGCCCGGGACAGGGCCGCGCCCATCGCCCGCTCGGGCTGGAGCGAGGGGTGCAGATAGCCGCCGTTGAACTCGACGACTCCGGGTGCCGGCGCGGCGAGCGAGACGAGGACGCCGGAGGCGTCCACGGTGCGCGGGACGGACTCGGGCGAGGTGTCCGCGCTGAGCGCGACCTCCTGCCAGGAGGTGTCCCCGGTGGAGGTGAGGGCGGGCCGGGGCCGGGCCTTGAAGGCGCCCGCGCCGGGCCGGGTGACCACGAGCCCCTCGGCGGCGAGCTGCGCCAGCGCGCGTGACACGGTCACCGGGCTCACACGGAACCGCTCGACGAGTGCCCGGCTGGACGGCAGCTTTCCACCTGGCGAGTAGCGGTTCAGCTCCTGTCGCAGCCGTTCCGCCAGATCGCCCACACTGCTACGCTCTTGCATGAGAGCACAGAGTAGCGCTATCGAGCGGACCGGGATAGCGGTCGGCGCCGACGTCGAGGCCCCGGCCTCCGTCCCGTCCCGGAGCCCCGCTCCGGCGGGCCCCGCTCCGGCGAACCGCCGCCCGGGCACCGTTCAGGCGGCCCTGGGTGTCACCGCCTTCTCCCTCACCTTCCCCGCGACCGCCTGGGGCCTGGAGGGCTTCGGCCCCTGGTCACTGGTGACCGTGCGCTGCGTCCTCGCGGCGGTCGTCGCGGGCGGCTGTCTGCTCGCGCTGCGGGTCCCCCGGCCCGACCGGCGGCATCTGGCGGGCCTCGCCGTCGTCGCCGCCGGGGTCGTCCTCGGCTTCCCGCTCCTGACGACGCTCGCGCTGCGGACGTCGACCACCGCCCACGCGGCCGTCGTCGTCGGGCTGCTGCCGCTCACGACGGCGCTGTTCTCGGCACTGCGCACCGGCGCGCGGCCGTCACGGACGTTCTGGGTGGCGGCCTGCGCGGGCGCGGCGGCCGTGATCGCGTTCACCGTGCAGCAGAGCGGCGGCGCCCTGACCGGCGCGGACGCCTATCTCTTCGGGGCCCTGCTGATCTGCGCGGCCGGCTACACCGAGGGCGGCCGGCTGGCCCGGGTGATGCCGGGCTGGCAGGTCATCGGCTGGGCCCTGATCCTGTGTCTGCCGCTCAGCGTTCCGGGCGCGCTGGTGGCGCTGTCGTACGAACCGGTGCATCTCACGGCACACAGCGTGACCGGGCTGCTGTGGGTCGCGGTCGGCTCGCAGTTCCTCGGCCTGGTCGTCTGGTACCGGGGGATGGCGTCGATCGGGATTCCCAAGGCCAGCCAGTTGCAGCTCGCCCAGCCGCTGCTCACACTGGTGTGGTCGGTACTGCTCCTGGGCGAGCGGCTCACCCCGGCGGCACCCCTGACGGCGGCCGCCGTCCTCGTCTGCATCGCTCTGACCCAGCGCGCACGGGGCTGAACCGCCCGCAGGGCGCGCCGCGCGGCGCGCCCCCCGGGCCTCGGCCCCAAGGCCAGGAACCGTTGCTCCCGTACAGGCGAGGAGACCGTTCAGATGCACGCAACCAAAGGCGACAAGCTGGTGCAGCACGGCCGGACCGTCGGCCAACACGACAAGGTCGCGGAGATCACCGAGGTCATGGGATCGGAAGGCTCGCCCCCCTACCGCGTGCGGTTCGAGGACGGTCACGAGGCGGTGTGCTCGCCGGGCCCCGACTCCGAGATCCGTCACCGGGAGATGCCGCCGCAGTAGGACGACCCGGACGGGCGCCGGGAGGCCGGCGGACGCTCAGCGCGGGGGTTTCGCCGGCTGCCGGTAGTGGTCGGCGACGACCCGCGCCATCGCGCCGATCCGGTCGGCGCCGGTCTCCGAGGCCGAGAAGAACACATGCCCGCGCACTTCGGGGTGACGGCGGGCGAGGGTGAGATGGCGGGAGAGTTCGGCCGGGTCCTGCCAGGCCGCGGGCTGCGCCGGGTCGCCCGCCTTGTACAGCGCCTCGCCCGCGTAGAGCTGGACGCCCGTGCCGCGGGTGACCCCCGCCCACCAGGGCAGCAGCTTCGCGTAGTCGGCGGCGGCGAAGCCGATGTTCCAGTAGAGCTGGGGGCAGATGTAGTCGACCCAGCGCCGCGCGACCCATTTCCTGGTGTCGGCGTACAGATCGTCGTACGTCTCGATGCCGGCCCGGGTCGGTGAGCCGAGCGGGTCGGTCGAGGCGTTCCGCCAGACGCCGAAGGGGCTGATGCCGAAGCGCACCCCGGGCCGGACCTTCCTGATGCCCTCCGCCATCTCCCGCACCAGCAGGTCGACGTTGTGGCGCCGCCAGGCCGCCCTGTCCGTGAAGTCCGCCCCGTGCCCGGCGTACGCCGCGTCGTCGTCGAAGCGCTCGCCCCGCACCGGGTACGGATAGAAGTAGTCGTCCCAGTGCACGCCGTCGACGGGGTACCGGCGCACCGCGTCGAGCATCGCGGCCCGGACGAACGTGCGGACGGGGGGCAGCCCGGGGTTGTAGTAGAGCTTCCCGCCGTACCGCACGATCCAGTCCGGGTGGAGACGCGCGGGGTGGGAGGCCGCGAGTTTGCGCGGGTCCGGCTGTCCCGAGACGCGGTACGGGTTGAACCAGGCGTGCAGTTCCAGACCGCGCGCGTGGGCCTCGCGCACCGCGGTGCCCAGCGGGTCCCAGCCGGGATCCTCGCCCTGGACGCCGGTCAGGTATCGGGACCACGGCTCGTACGGCGAGGGCCACAGGGCGTCGGCGGCGGGACGGACCTGGAGGATCACGGTGTTCAGGCGCAGGCGTACGGCCGTGTCCAGGTGGCCGAGGAGCTCGGCGCGCTGGCGTGCGGGGCTCAGGCCGGTTCGGGAGGGCCAGTCGCGGTTCGAGGCGGTCGCGAGCCACATGCCCCGCATGGCGGCCGGGGCCGTCGCGCTCCCCGACGCGGCCGTGTCCTGGGCGGCCGCCGCGTCCCCCGCCGTGCCGAACCCCGACAGTGTCGCGAGCGCGGCCGCCGCGAACGCCCGGCGTGGCAGTCGCCCCATGTCCGTACCCCTCACGTCGCGAATCCGTCCGGTTACGTGCCGTATCGGGACACAGCATGCACCACCCCGACGATCGATCATCGATACTTGGGAGTAACGTGCACGTTCGGAGCAGGGCCCGAACAACGGACGACCTGCCAGGCAGTGCGGATCAGCGAAGGGGACGATGTGACCGACATCGAACGCGTCGGAGTGGTGGGCTGCGGCCAGATGGGAGCGGGCATTGCCGAGGTGTGCGCCCGCGCCGGACTGGACGTGAAGGTCGCCGAGACCACCGGCGAAGCCCTGGAGATCGGCCGGACCCGGCTCTTCTCCTCCCTCTCCAAGGCGGCCGAGCGCGGAAAGATCTCCGCGGACGAGCTCAAGGCCACCCAGGACCGGCTGAGCTTCACCACGGACCTCGGCGAGTTCGCCGACCGTGACCTGGTGATCGAGGCCGTCGTCGAGAACGAGCAGGTGAAGACCGAGATCTTCCAGGTGCTGGATCAGGTGGTGACCAGGCCGGACGCGATCCTGGCCTCCAACACCTCCTCGATCCCGCTGGTGAAGCTGGCCGTCGCGACCTCGCGTCCCGACCAGGTCATCGGCATCCACTTCTTCAACCCGGCCCCGGTGCAGCAGCTCGTGGAGCTGATCCCGGCGCTGACCACCTCCGAGGGCACCATCGGCCGCGCCCAGCTCTTCGCCGAGAAGGCGCTCGGCAAGCACGCGATCCGCGCCCAGGACCGCTCGGGCTTCGTCGTCAACGCGCTGCTGATCCCGTACCTCCTGTCCGCGATCCGGATGTTCGAGTCGGGGATCGCGAGCCGCGAGGACATCGACAACGGCATGGAGATGGGCTGCGCCCACCCGATGGGTCCGCTCAAGCTGTCCGACCTGATCGGTCTGGACACGGTGGCCTCGGTCGCGTTCTCGATGTACGAGGAGTACAAGGAGCCGCTGTACGCCGCTCCCCCGCTGCTCCAGCGCATGGTCGACGCCGGCCGCCTCGGCCGCAAGTCCGGTTCCGGGTTCTACACCTACGGCTGACCTGCCGGCCACCGGTTGAACACCCGCTCCGCTTCGCGGAGTTCGCGCGGGCCCGGCACCCTTCGCGGTGCCGGGCCCGCGCTGTTCACACGCCGTGTGCGCACCGGGCTCGCATATGCCCGGCGCACACTCTCCCCACGCGCCCACCAGGCGAGTTGACTTTCCGTGCGCAGACACAGGGATGTGCCGACCACGGAAAGGAGCGGACTCGTGACCGCCGACCCCGAGCATCCCGCGGCACCGAGGGAGATCGCGGAGTTACGCCGGTCGCTCGAAGTGGGGTTCACCCGCATCGAGGGAGGACTGGCGCTGCTCACCCAGCGCGACGACCAGACGGCCAAGGATCTCGATGACCTGAGCACACGGATCGTCGCGCTCGAACACACCCGCTGGCCACTGCCCACCGTCGCCGTCGTCGCGGCCGTGGGCGCCCTGGCCGTGGCGGTCTGGCAGGCTCTCGGCCACTAGCGCCGGGACGCCGGGGGCCGATCAGGGCAACACGTCCTGTCCGAGCCTGAGATGGTGCAGGAGCAGCAGTGCGGCCGCCATGTTGGCGGCCGGGACCTCACCGCGGGCGACCATGTCGGGAACGAGTTTGAGGGGAACCCATTCCCGGCGGTCCGACTCGAAGTCGTCCACGGGGTGTCCGATGTACGCGCCCTCGTCGGCCCAGTAGATGTGATGCCGGGCGTCGGTGAGCCCGTTGGAGGGCTCGACAGTCATCAGATGCCGCAGGGGTCCCGGCCGCCAGCCGGTCTCCTCCTCCAGTTCGCGGGCCGCCGCCACGGCGATGTCCTCGCCGTCCTCCACGACGCCCGCCGGCAGCTCCCATCCCCAGCTGTCGGTGATGAAGCGGTGCCGCCACAGCAGCAGCACCTCGTTGGCCTCGTTCACCACCGTGGCCACGGCGACGGGCCGCAGCCGTATCAGGAAGTGATCGAGGTGCCGCCCGTCCGGCAGCTCCACATCTGCGAGATTGACGCTGAACCAGCGGTTTTCATACACAGTTTGTTCGTTCTGTTTCGTCCACTGCACGGTTCTGCCACCTTCCGCCGAGTGAAGGCAATATCGCAGCAGCCGGGTCCCGACAGCAGGGCTCACTGGGGTCGGGACGCAGCACGGCGGCGGTGAACGAGGGAATGTGCCGGGCCGCTCCTACAGCGGTACGCGCAGTGCGCCGTCGATGAGTTCAGCGGCCTCGGTCGTCCCCGCACAGCCGCTGCGCACCAGGTGTTCGCGTACCGCGCGCAGTCTGTCGCGCAGCCGCTGGGACTCCATTCCCCGTGCCTGCTCCGCCATTTGGACGGCCGTCGCCACCGCCTTGTCGGCGTTGCCCTGGCGCAGTTCGATCTGGCTGAGCATGGCCAGCCGGTGCACCCGGCCCCGGTCGTGCGCCGGATTGTCGACGGCGGCCGCGGCGTGCTCCGCGGCGGCCACCAGGTCGCCGAGGCTGAGCAGCGCCTCCGCCACCTGTACGTTGACCAGTCCCGGCTGGACATAGCCGGTCTCGTCGGGCTCGTAACCACGCCGGATGCGCTCGGCGGCCTGCTCGGCACGCCGTATGCAGGACAGTGCGCTGCTGCCGTCGCCGAGGTGCGCGTACGCCTTCGCCTGCATGGCGTAGAGGTCGGAGGCGAGCGCCGGCGTGATGTGGCGCCCCGCGGCGCGCAGCGCGGCCTCGGCGAAGGCGACCGCCTGCCGGTACTCGCGCATGAACAGCGACTGGTTGACCAGCAGGGCTATGACGTAGGCGCCGAGTCCCCTGTCCCCGCTGGCCTTCGCCAGGCGCAGCGCCTGGTGGAAGTAGCGCTGGGCGAGTCCGTGCGCGTCGGAGTCGTAGGCGCAGATGCCGGCGATGGCCACCAACCCGCCCGTCGCGCGGTGGAGTTGGCGCCCGGTGGCGTCGGTGTAACTGCCGCGCAGCAGGGGCGCGGTCTCGGAGTTGAGGAAGCCGACGATCCGGGTGCGGGTCGCCATGCCCCCGGCCTTGCGGTACATCTGCTCGTAGTGGGCCCGTGCCGCGCGCAGCATCTCGATGTCGGCCATGCTGACCTGATGGCGGCCGCCGCGCGAGACGTCCACGTCCTCGGGCGGGTTCTCCCACTCCCACACGGGCATCACGGCGGGGGTTCCGGTGACGGCCGGGGCGCCGAGGATGTGCGGGCGCTGCTGTTCGTCCGAGCGCCACAGGGCGGTGGCGCGTTCGACGAAGCCGGAGAGCGAGCCGGCGTGCGGGGTGGAGGGCTCGCCGGGGACCCCGAGTCCGATGTCGTCGAGCGTGACGGGCCGGTGCAGCCGTCCCGCGAGCACCTCGCAGATCAGGTCGGGCACCTGTCCGCGCGGTCGCTGGCCCTTCAACCACCGTGCCACGGCGGTGTGTTCGTAGCGCAGGGCCAGACCACGGGCCCGGCCCGCCTGGTTGACGTGGGCCGCGAGTCCCGCGTGCGAGATCCCCGCCTCGTCGAGGATCGCGTCGAGCAGAGTGTTGGGCTGCATGGGAGGCCCCCCGAGTGGCTCGTTGCCGGCGGCGCCGCCGGGCGACCTCTCCCCAACCGCACCAGAGAGAGGCGACCTCTCCCGACCGCACCAGAGAGAGTAGTGCGTCCCCTTTCACACGGGGTGTGATGGGAATGCCCGTATCCGCGCTGTGCGCTCGCTGTCGCGGAGAGTTTCGCACCGGTTGACTGAAATGCCTCGCAAGAGGCCGGCCGGGCCGCCGGCTCCCCCTCGTACAGTACGGCGGCCCGCTCCGCGCCGTCCGCCCGGCCGCCTGCCCGACACTCCGTGGCCGGGCGGACGGCAGAGCCGGTCCGGCCGGGTCGGCCGCGGGACTCCGGACGTCCGGGAGTGGGTCCCGTGGCCGGTCGTTCCCGGGATCGGCCGGGCGGCCTGGACGTCACGGACACGGCCTAGCGGGGCACGTGCTGGGAGACACGGCCGTGGTTCAGGGCGAGGGGGCGGCGGTCGTTGTGCAGGACCAGGAGGGCCACGTCGTCGTCGGGCCGGCCGCCGGTGTGGCGCAGCAGGCCGGCGAACACGGCGCGCAGCACGGCCTGCGGTTCGACGGGTCCGTCGCGTACGACCGCCGCGAGTGCCGGGAGCAGCGGGAAGAACCGGCCCCGGGCGTCCCGGGCGTCCTCGGCGCCGTCGGTGTGCAGGAAGAGCCCCTCGCCGGGCCGGAGCCGGCCGCAGGATTCGGCCGGCAGGCGGGCGGGCAGCGGGAACGGCCCGAGCGGGGGCAGCGGTTCGGCGTGTACGAACGGCCGGACGTGGCCCCTGGCCAGCAGATACGGCCAGGGGTGGCCGCAGTTGAGGGCGTGCACCTCGCCGTCCCCGCGGATCTCCAGGAGCAGGACGGTGACGAACTCCTCGGCGGCGTGGTGGTCGGACTCGGGCCCGGCGAAGGCGTGTTCGGCCCGGTCCCGCTCGCGCAGGTGCCGGGCCAGCGCCCGCTCGAGTCTTCTGAGGACGCCGCCGAGTTCGGGTTCGTCGTGCGCGGCCTCGCGGAAGCTGCCGAGGACGGCGGCGACCGTGCCGATGGCCCCCAGTCCGTGCCCGCGGACGTCCCCCATCACGACCCGCACGCCGTGCTCGGTGGCGATCGCCTCGTACAGATCGCCACCGATGCTCGCACCGTGGTCCGCGGAGAGCTGGGCGGCGGCGATGTCCAGTCCGTCGATGCGCGGCGGCAACGGGCGCAGCAGGACGTTCTGCGCGGCTCCCGCGATTCTGCGGATCTGCCGGAGTTCGCGCAGCAGCGCTCGTCTGACGTGGACCATCAGGCCGGCTCCGACCGCGAAGAAGACGGCGCTGGTGACGACGTGGGCACCGAGCCCGTTCTCCTGCGCGAGCGGACAGGCCATCTTGTACGAGATCGCCAGCGCGCCCCAGACCGCGGGCAGCCCCAGGTTCACCGCCCGGCGCAGCGGCGGCCGGTCGGTGGCGCGCGGGACCCGGTGGCCGAGGAGGCCGCGTCCGCAGTCCTCGCGGAGGAATCCTGCGCGTGATCTGCGACCGCGTACCGCACGGTCGAATCCGGCCCTCAGCCGGTCACGGCAACGGCGCGGTCCGGGGACCGCTCTGGCCGGGTTCCGCGAATGCGTCTGGAGCGTCGCCCTGCGGGGAGCCCCAGCCTTGTTACGGATCATGCCGATTGGCCCCCCAATAGGCACTGACAGCGCAGACGGCCTCGGAGAGACCGCTCCGATTCTGTCGAGCGCCGACCCGGCCGGGCAGGGTCACCAGGACATGTCACCCAAATGAGTGAGGTGTCTTCGGACAGCCGCATTTATGCAGGCAGAGGCCGGGGGAACCCCGCTCAGGGGTCCGGAAAACCCCGCTCAGGGGCCCGGGTACCCCCGAGAACGGGAGCGGGGAACCGCGCGCCCCGGTCGCGGAACGGTCCGCGAACACGGCGCACGGTTCCCCGGCGCGATCCGGTGAGCCGTCAGGCTCCGCGCAGCACGGCGCCCGTGCGCTCCGCGGCGAGCGCCACCGCCGCGTCGCGGGCCGCGGAGGCCTCGTCGACGGTCAGCGTGCGGTCGTCGGCACGGAACCGCAGCGCGTAGGCGAGGGACTTCTTGTCCTCGCCGAGCTGGGCGCTCTCGTACTCGTCGAACAGCCGGATGGACTCGAGGAGTTCACCGGCACCCTCGTGCAGGGCCGCCTCGACGTCCGCGTGCGGGACGCTCTTGTCGACGACGAGGGCGACGTCCTGCGTGGCGACCGGGAAGGTCGAGATCTTCGGGCCCTTGGGGTGGCCCGAGCTCGCCCGCTCCAGCGCGTCCAGGTCCAGCTCCATCGCGCAGGTGCGCGCGGGCAGGCCCAGCGTCTTCAGGACACCGGGGTGCAGCTCACCGGCGTACCCGACGATCTGCTCCGCGCCGTCCACCACGACCGCGAGCTCGGCGCAGCGGCCCGGGTGCCAGGGCCCGTACTGACCCGAGCGGACGAGGAGTTCGGTCCCCGACTCGCGGGCCAGGACGCGTGCGGCCTCGATCGCGTCGGCCCAGTCGGCCGGACGTCCCTTGCCCCACCAGCCGGCCTGCTCGCGGGCGCCAGCGAGGACGACGGCGGCGTGCCGGGGCTGCGCGGGAAGCGCGGCGGTCAGGGACGCGATCTCCTCGTCGGTGGGACGGCGGTCGACGGGCAGCCGCCCGGCGACACGCAGTTCCTCCCGCGGGTGGAAGACCAGACCGGTCTCGAAGAGCGCCAGGTCGTGGCTGCCGCGTCCGTCGTTGCGGCGCAGGGCCTGGAGCAGGCCCGGCAGCAGCGTCGTACGGAGCGCGGGCTCCTCGTCGGAGAGCGGGTTGACCAGCTTGACGACCTTGCGCTTCGGGTCGTCGGCGGCGAGGCCGAACTGGTCGAAGACGTGCTCGCCGATGAACGGGTAGTTCGGTGCCTCGACGTAACCGGCGCCGGCCAGCGCACGGCCGGCCCGGCGGTGCAGCCGCTGCCGGTCGGTGAGGCCGAGGCCCGCCGGGGGCTTGGGCAGCGTGGAGGGCAGGTTCTCGTAGCCCTCGAGCCGGATGACCTCTTCGGCGAGGTCGTTCGGGTCGGTCAGGTCGGGCCGCCAGGACGGCACGGTGACGATGAGCTCGTCCTGCCCGTAGACGTCGCAGCCGACCTCCTGGAGGCGGCGTACGACGGTCTCGCGGCCGTAGTCGACACCGGCCACCTTGTCCGGGTGGTTCGCCGGGATGGTGATGGTGTGCGGCGCGGACGGCGCGATCACCTCGGTGACCCCGGCGTCGGCGGTGCCGCCCGCGAGGAGCACGAGGAGGTCGACGGTCCGCTGGGCCGCGGCCGAGGTGGCCTCGGGGTCGGCGCCGCGCTCGAAGCGCTTGGACGCCTCGGAGGCCAGCTTGTGCCGGCGGGCCGTGCGCGCGATGGTGATCGGGTCGAAGTGCGCGGCCTCGATGACGACCTCGGTGGTGGTGCCCTCGGTGTCGTCGATCTCGGTGTGGGCACCGCCCATGACGCCCGCGAGGCCGATGGGGCCGCGGTCGTCGGTGATCACCAGGTCGCCGGCGTCCAGCGTGCGCTTGACGCCGTCGAGCGTGGTGAGCTTCTCGCCCTGCTCGGCCCGGCGCACGCCGATCGTGCCCTGGACCCGGCTGCGGTCGTAGGCGTGCAGCGGCTGGCCGAGCTCCAGCATCACGTAGTTGGTGACGTCGACGGCGAGCGAGACCGGGCGCATGCCGGCCTTCTGGAGCCGGCGGCGCAGCCAGATCGGGGACTGGGCGTCGGGGTCGAGGCCGGTCACCGTGCGCGCGGTGAAGCGGTCGCAGCCCATCGGGTCGCTGATCCGCACCGGGTGGCCGAACGCGTTCGGGGCCGGTACGTCGAGCAGCGCGGGGTCGCGCAGCGGCAGACCGTAGGCGATGGCGGCCTCGCGGGCCACCCCGCGCAGCGACAGGGCGTAGCCGCGGTCGGGCGTGACCGCGATGTCGAGGACCTCGTCGACGAGCTGGAGCAGCTCGATCGCGTCGGTGCCGGGCTCCATCTCCGGCGGCAGCACGATGATGCCGCCGGAGCCGTCGTCGCCCATGCCCAGCTCGTCGCCGGAGCAGATCATGCCGTGCGAGGTCTTGCCGTACGTCTTGCGCGCGGCGATCGCGAAGTTGCCGGGCAGGACGGCGCCGGGCAGGACCACGACGACCTTGTCGCCGACGGCGAAGTTGCGCGCGCCGCAGACGATCTCCTGGGGCTCACCGGTGCCGTTGGCGGTGCCGACGTCGACGGTGCAGAAGCGGATGGGCTTCTTGAACTCCGTCAGTTCCTCGATCGTGAGCACCTGGCCGACGACCAGGGGGCCCTTGAGGTCGGCGCCCAGCTGCTCGACCGTCTCGACCTCGAGGCCTGCCGAAATGAGCTTGGCCTGGACGTCGCGCCCGGTCTCCGTCGCCGGCAGGTCGACGTACTCCCGCAGCCAAGAAAGCGGGACCCGCATCAGATCTCCATCCCGAACGGCCGGGTGAACCGGACGTCACCCTCGACCATGTCTCGCATGTCTTCAACACTGTGACGGAACATCAGCATCCGCTCGATGCCGAACCCGAAGGCGAATCCGCTGTACTTCTCCGGGTCCACGCCACAGGCGACCAGCACCCGCGGGTTGACCATGCCGCAGCCGCCGAGCTCGATCCAGCCCTCGGAGGAGCAGGTCCGGCAGGGGCGGTCGGGGTTGCCGACGGACTCGCCCTTGCAGACGTAGCAGAGCATGTCCATCTCGGCGGACGGCTCGGTGAAGGGGAAGTAGTTCGGGCGCAGCCGGGTCTTCATGTCCGAGCCGAAGAGCGACTGGACCATGTGGTCCAGGGTGCCCTTGAGGTCGGCCATGGTCAGGCCCTCGTCGACGGCCAGCAGCTCGATCTGGTGGAAGACCGGGGTGTGCGTGGCGTCGAGCTCGTCCGTGCGGTAGACGCGGCCGGGGCACACGACGTAGACGGGCGGCTCCCGGTCGAGCAGGGCGCGGGCCTGCACCGGCGAGGTGTGGGTGCGCAGCACGACGCCGGACTCGTCGCCGTGGGTGCCCTCGGGCCCCTGGACGAAGAAGGTGTCCTGCATCTGCCGGGCCGGGTGGTCCGGGCCGAAGTTGAGGGCGTCGAAGTTGAACCACTCCGCCTCGACCTCGGGGCCCTCGGCGACCTCGTATCCCATGGACACGAAGACGTCCGCGACCCGCTCCATCATCGTGGTCAGCGGGTGCCGGGCGCCGGACGGCACACGGTCGTACGGCAGGGTGACGTCCACCGCCTCCTCGACCAGGACGCGCGCGTCCCGGTCGGCCTCCAGTTCGGCCTGGCGGCCGGCGAGGGCCTTGTTCACAGCGCCGCGGGCCTGGCCGACGAGCTTGCCGGCCGCGGCCTTGGCCTGCGGGGGCAGTGCGCCGATCTCGCGGTTGGCGAGGGCCAGCGGAGAGGCGCCGCCGGTGTGGGCGACCTTGGCCTCCTGGAGCGCGTCGAGGTCGCCGGCGGCGGCGAAGGCGGCGAGCGCCTCGTCCCGCATGCGCTCGATCTCTTCCGGTTTCAAGGCCTCGACCTCTACAGGGTCGTACGACTTATTAGGTGCCGACATCTCTTCCCGTGCTTCCGGTTGGCTGGCTGAGGGTCCCCGTCATCGACTCGGAGACGCATCGTCCGCAGATGAGTGGACGCAAAGGTGCCAAAGGCCGAGTCTAACGGGGGTGAGGGTCCGCCCAGGACGGGGCGTCCTCGCGGTGTTCCCGTGCGGAGGCGCCCGTGGGGGCCGCTGCGGCGCTAGAGCAGATACGCCGGGGTGCCCACGGGCAGCGTAAATCGGAACTCCGCTCCCCCGCCGGGGGCGCGGCCGACCGTGATGGTGCCGCCGTGGGCTTCGACGATGCCCTTGACGATGTAGAGCCCGAGGCCGGTGCCGCCGCGCTTGCTGCCCCGCCAGAAGCGGGTGAAGACGCGGTTCATGGACTCCTCCGGGATTCCGGTGCCCTCGTCGCTCACGGTGACCGACGTGACGGCGTTCGCCGTGCCCTCCTCGTCCGGCCGCTCGCGCGGGGACGTGGAGGGTGCCACGTCGATGGTGACGGTTCCCTCGCCGTGGCGCACCGCATTTTCGATCAGGTTGCTGAGCACCTGGTCGATCTTGTCGGGGTCGGCCCACAGACCGGGCAGCGGCTGCTCCATGCGCAGCAGGAAGCGGTCGGCGGGCTGGCCGGAGGCGACGTAGGCCTGGATGTGCCGGCCGACGGCGGCGCCGATGTCGACGGGCTGGCGGCGCAGTTCGAGGCGGCCCGAGTCGATGCGGGAGATGTCGAGGAGTTCGGCGATGAGCCGGGTGACGCGGTTCGCGTCGGCGTCGACGGTCTCCAGCATCAGCTTCTTCTGGTCGTCGGTGAAGCGTTCCCATTTGGCGAGCAGGGTCGCGGTGAAGCCCTTGACGGAGGTGAGCGGCGAGCGCAGTTCGTGGGCGACCGTGGCGATCAGCTCGGCGTGGCTGCGCTCGGTGCGGCGGCGGGCCTCGGTGTCGCGCAGGCAGACGACGACCCGGCGGACCGGGCCGGTGGGGTGGGTGCGCACGTAGCGGGCGGAGACGAGGATCTCGCGGCCGCCGGGGAGCAGGAGGTTCCGTTCGGGCTGGCCGTTGCGGATGGCGAGTCCGCCGTAGGGGTCCGTGAGCTGCCACCAGCGCCGGCCTTCGAGGTCCTCCAGCGGGAGGGCCGCTTCGAGCCGGCGGCCGAGGGCCTCGGCGGCGGGGACCGCGGTGATCCGGGCGGCGGCGGCGTTGAAGCAGACGACCCGGCCCTGTTCGTCGGCGACGACGATCCCGTCGGGCAGGTCGTCGGGGTCTATGCCGAGGCCGGGACCGGCTCCGGCCGTGTCATCGTGCCAGGGCGCGGAAGTGCCGCGCGCGTCTCGCGCTCGCAGCGCGCCATGGGCACCGCCCGTGCCGACACTCATCCCCGTACCCCACCTCTCGTCCGGCACAGAGGGCCCCCGGGCCCGTCACCCTACTAGCTGCCGGTGACGGAGCGGCACCCTGTGGAGGCGCGCTGTGCACGGGCTGACGCGTAGAGACATACGGCCGCGGCCGTGGCCAGGTTCAGGCTCTCGGCCTTTCCGTGGATCGGAACGCGCACGACGGCATCGGCCAGCGCGCGGGTCTCCTCCGGGAGCCCCCAGGCCTCGTTGCCGAAGACCCAGGCGGTGGGGCCGCCCATGGTCCCCTTGTCGAGCTCGTCGTCGAGGTCGTCCTCCCCCGCGCCGTCCGCGGCGAGGATGCGGACTCCGGCGTCCTTGAGCCCGGCCACGGCCTGCTCGACGGGCACGCCGACGGCGACGGGCAGATGGAACAGGGACCCGACGGAGGCGCGTACGGCCTTGGGGTTGTACAGGTCGACGGAAGCGTCGGTGAGGACGACGGCCTCGGCGCCGGCGGCGTCCGCGCAGCGCAGCACGGTTCCGGCGTTCCCGGGGTCGCGGACGTGGGCGAGGACGGCGACCAGCTTCGGGCGGGCCTTGAGGATGTCCTCGAAGGGGGTGTCGAGGAAACGGCAGATCCCGACGAGGCCCTGCGGGGTGACGGTGGTCGAGATGTCGGCGATGACCTGCTCTTCGGCGAGGTGCACCCGGGCGCCGGCCTGCCGGGCGCCGCCGATGATGTCGGCGTAGCGCTCCGCGGCCTCGACGGTGGTGAACAGCTCCACGAGGGTGGGCGTGCCGTCGGCGCGGTGTGCGGCGGCCTCCCGGACGGCCTGCGGCCCCTCGACGAGGAACAGCCGCTCCTTGCCCCGGAAGTTCCGCCGGGCCAGCCGCCGCGCGGCGGAGACACGGGGAGAACGGGGCGAGATCAGCTCGGGGCTGGCGGAGGCCATGTTCTGGTTCACCTTCGGTATCTGTGCGGCCGGTATCCGTGCGGCTCGCATGGCAGCGGGGGTGACTGCAACCCCTTCGGGGCGCGAGGCTCTGTCGATCTGCGGCTCCGCCGCGATGGGGGTCCCCCCTGTTCGAGCGGAGCCGAGAACTCGGGGGAGCGATCAGCCCCCGCCCTGCGGCACCCGAACGGCCGGCCGCAGCGGCGTGAGCAGCAAAGGACCCGCAGGCGAACCTGCGGGTCCTTCAGTCACATCGGCCAAAGCCGGCGCAGCGTCACGCGGCCTTCGGCGCGTTGACGTCCGACGGCAGGGCCTTCTGCGCGACCTCGACGAGCGCGGCGAACGCGTTGGCGTCATTGACGGCCAGCTCCGCGAGGATCTTGCGGTCCACCTCGATGTTGGCGGCCTTCAGACCCTGGATGAGGCGGTTGTACGTCATGCCGTTCTGGCGGGCCGCAGCGTTGATGCGCTGGATCCACAGCTGACGGAAGTCGCCCTTGCGCTTCTTGCGGTCGTTGTAGTTGTAGACCAGCGAGTGGGTGACCTGCTCCTTGGCCTTGCGGTACAGGCGCGAACGCTGACCGCGGTAGCCGGAGGCCGCCTCGAGGATCGCCCGGCGCTTCTTGTGGGCGTTGACTGCCCGCTTGACGCGTGCCACTTTTAACTCCTTGTAGCGGGGCCGTGGTTGGACTCACACGGCCCGAAATCGATTGGGTCCCGGATCAGACGTACGGCGCTGGGCGCCGGTACGTCACTTGCCGAGAAGCTTCTTGATCTTCGCGGCGTCGCCCGGGGCCATCTCGGCGGTGCCGGTGAGACGGCGCGTCACGCGGGACGACTTGTGCTCGAGCAGGTGGCGCTTGCCGGCGCGCTCACGGAGCACCTTGCCGGAGCCGGTGATCTTGAAGCGCTTGCTGGCACCGCTGTGCGACTTGTTCTTCGGCATAGCGCCGTTCTCTCCTCGTCAGTGGCGTTCCGGTGCCCGGTCGCAGGACCGGGCACGGATGGAACGTCATATGTATCGATTGACATCCCGGGGCGGGGGCCCTGGGATCAGGCCTCGGCTGACGCCTCGGCCGGGGTCTCGGTGGACTCGGCCTCAGCGGGCGCGCCCTCGGTGGTGTCACCGTCGGCTTCGGCCTCTTCGGCTGCGTTCTGCGAGCGACCGGGGTTGGCCTTCGCGTCCGCCTTGCGAGCCGCCTGAGCCTCACGGGCCTCGGCCATCGCCTCGGTCTTCTTCTTGTGCGGACCGAGAACCATGATCATGTTTCGGCCGTCCTGCTTCGGGTTCGACTCGATGAACCCGAGGTCCTCGACGTCCGTGGCGAGACGCTGCAGCAGTCGGTAGCCGAGCTCCGGCCGGGACTGCTCGCGACCACGGAACATGATCGTGATCTTGACCTTGTCGCCCTGCTTGAGGAACCGGACGACGTGACCCTTTTTGGTGTCGTAGTCGTGCGGGTCGATCTTCGGCCGGAGCTTCATTTCCTTGATGACCGTGTGCGCCTGGTTCTTGCGCGCCTCACGGGCCTTCATGGCCGACTCGTACTTGAACTTGCCGTAGTCCATGAGCTTGCAGACGGGCGGGCGTGCGCTCGCCGCCACCTCGACCAGGTCGAGGTCGTACTCCTGAGCAAGCTCAAGGGCCTTGGCAAGCGGAACAATCCCGACCTGCTCGCCGCTGGGACCGACAAGTCGCACTTCGGGAACGCGAATCCGGTCGTTGATGCGGGGCTCGGTGCTGATGGATCCTCCTCGGTAGCACCACACGGCGGTCTGGCGGACAGCCGCGTATGTCTCTGATGACATTTTGACCAACCGCCGTGGGGCATGAAAAATGCCCCGGACGGGACACAGGCGGGGCTCCATGGCAACCGGAGCACCGCCGCGGTCTACCGCGGGGCGCGCATTCGGACGACTCCATCGTCCGTACGGAACGATGGCGGCCGTCTGACCGGGTGACCCGCCGTCCCGGAGGACGGTCAGGTGGGAGATCGGAGCCTCCACTTGTGGGCCGAGCACATAAGTATCCGGCCGGTCGTTACACAAGGTTAGCAGTTCCGCCGGGTACGCGCTAACCGGAGGCCTCCTCACCGCCGCTCACCGGGCGGAGGGCTCCCGTGGACGGGACCGCGCGCGCCGGGGCCTATCGTGTGAGGCATGAGTGACACCCCTCCCCAGAACCCCGACTTCGACACCATGACCCGCGACATCGCCGAGGTCCCCGCGGTCGAGGTCATCGTGACGGTCGCCGTGAACCTGATGAGCGCCGCCGCCGTGAAGCTCGGTCTCACCGAGGAGGGCGACGAGCACAAGGACCTGGACGAGGCGCGCAAGCTGGTCACCGCGCTCGCCGGTCTGCTCGACGCGAGCGCGACCGAGATCAGTTCCTTCCACGCCGCGCCGCTGCGCGACGGCCTGAAGTCCCTCCAGCTCGCCTTCCGCGAGGCGTCCCTCGTCCCGGACGAGCCGGGCCAGGGCCCCGGCGAGAAGTACACGGGACCCGTCTACGGCTGACCCGTACCCGTGTCCGTACGGGCCGCCGTACGGACACGGACCCGCCCGCGTGCCTAACCGCGTACGTACAGGGGCTCGCCCGGAGGCGTCGCCTCGGCCGGCAGCAGTGCCAGGTCGAGGCCGCGCACCAGGCGGGCCCTCAGTGTTTCGTCGGCCGCGAGCCGCTCGGCCACCGCGCGAGCGGTCTCGGCGGGGGCGGCCGACGGGTCGAGCACGAGCGCGAGGGTGCCGTCCGCCGGACCGGGGCCGAGATGGGCGCGGGCCACGAGGGGCTCGGCGGCGACCGCGGCCCGTACCGCCTCGACGACGGAGGGATCGGCGAGCGGATCGGCGGTCGTACGCCCTTCGGCGACCGCCAGCAGGGCGGAACCCGTCAGCTCGTACGACACGGGCCCGGCCAGGTCCAGCACGATCGTGTCGGCCTTCTCGTGGGCCGCGGCCTCCAGGACCTGGTTCAGGCGCGCGGCGACGGGGCGGGCCTCGGGATCCCAGCGGGCCAGCGAATCCGTGGAGGTGAAGGCGGGCAGCGCCGTACGGTTCCCGGCCTTGAGCGTGGGCACCGCCATGTCACTGGTCTTCTCGCGGCGCAGCCCGTTCTCGTCCTCCTCGACCTCACCGAGCATCGCCACGACGGGGACGAGGAGCCGGGCACCCGTGAGCGCCTCCAGGACCGCCGGCACGGCCTTGCGGTCGGCGGACCAGGCCGCGAGCGCGGCGCTCAGCCGGGGGTCGGCGGAGCCGTCGTCGTCGGGGAAGCCGGGGTCGGGAATGTTCTTGTTCGCCACGGTCCCCGACCCTATCGGGGGAATGCTGCTGCGCTTGTGCGGCCCCCGTAACGCGCGGGCGACGGGATTCATGAGTTTCTCAGTTTTCCCTGACACGTCTTTCACACGCGTCTAACGGACGACACAGCCCGGCCGTCGAGCATCGCCGGATGGACCGTCACAGAGCACGCGGGCGTCGCGCCCGGCCCTCCCGACGCACGCCACTTCTGTACACCGCGGTGGCCTCGGTCGTCCTCGTCGGCGCCACGGCCGCCGGGACGGTGTACATGAAGGCGCAGGCGCACGACGGCCCCGCGGTCGTATCGTCGGCGGCGTCGGCGGCGCCCTCCGCGTCGCCCGCCGGGAGCGAGGAGGCATCGGTGGAACCCGTGGCGGAGCCCTCCGTGGACCGGGACGCGCTGCTCGCCAAGGCGCTGAAGTCGGTGACGGTGGCGGCCGGTGCGAAGACGTCGGTC
This sequence comes from Streptomyces sp. NPDC096324, assembly GCF_044763015.1. Taxonomy (NCBI): domain Bacteria; kingdom Bacillati; phylum Actinomycetota; class Actinomycetes; order Kitasatosporales; family Streptomycetaceae; genus Streptomyces; species Streptomyces sp. NPDC096324. The sequence continues at coordinate 266,176 of NZ_JBIWFK010000009.1, forward strand.
GCCGTCCTCGACGTCGCCTCGGGCGAGAGCGCGGCCTACGGCGACGCGGCCTTCGACACCGCGAGCATCGTCAAGGTGAACATCCTGGCCGCGCTGCTGCTCCAGGCGCAGGACGCGGACCGGCACCTCACCGCGCGGGAGAAGACGAACGCCACCGCGATGATCGAGAACAGTGACAACGCGTCGGCGACCGCGCTGTGGGCCTCCATCGGCCGGGCCGACGGGCTGGACGCCGCGAACAAGCGCTTCGGTCTGACGGACACCCAGGGCGGCGACGGGGAGCTGTGGGGTCTGACCCAGACCACCGCGAGCGACCAACTCACGCTTCTGCGCCAGGTGTTCGGTGACGACTCCGAACTGAGCGCTGCCTCGCGGTCCTATCTCCAGGGGCTGATGGGCGAGATCGAGACCGATCAGCGGTGGGGGGTGTCCGCCGCCGGCGACGGGTCCCGTTGGGCGCTGAAGAACGGGTGGCTGGCCCGCAGCACGACCGGGCTGTGGGACATCAACAGCATCGGGCGGATCTCGGCCGACGGCCACGTCTTTCTGGTGGCGACGCTGTCGAACGGCAACTCGACGCAGGCGAAGGGCATTTCGCTGGTGGAAGCGGTGTCGAAGGCGGCGGTGTCCGCGTTCCGGGACACGGCCGAGGACTGAGGGCCGGCCGTCGAGGGCCGACCCGGAGACCCGGAGCGGCCGTTCGAGGACGGTCCGCCCTGGAGCGGCCGTTCGAGGACGGGCCTTCGACGGATCGGCCGGTGGGACTCGGCGCGACCGGGGCCGGGGGTGCGAGGGTCCCGAACGGCGTTGCTGGCTAGGGCCGTTCGAAAGGATTCGAGGGTCTGCGACCGCGCCACAGGAACACCGCCGCCACCAGCAGGCCCAGTCCCAGGGCGCCCGCGAGGGGAGCGGCCCAGTCGGCCGAACCGCCGCCGTCCTCGGGGGCGTCGGGCCCCGTGCCGAAGTACTCGTGGCCGTACTTGGCCGCCTTGGGGCCGCCCTCCGGATCGATGCGGCCGGCCGCCTTGATGGCCGCGGCCGGGTCGACGAAGCCGAAGCCGCGGGAGTCGTCGCGGCCGCCGGAGGGAACGTTGCGGGCGGTGTCCTCCAGCAACCGCTTGATCTGCGCCGGGGACAGACCCGGGTGGGCGGCCTTGACGAGCGCGACCGCGCCGGAGACGAACGCGGAGGCCGCGCTGGTGCCCCAGCCCTCGTAGTACCGGTCGTCCGGGTCGGCGATGACCACGTCGACGCCCGGGGCGCTGACGGTGGCGTACCAGCGGCGGGTGGAGAAGGAGGCGTGCGTTCCGTAGCGGTCCACGGCGGTCGCCGCGATGACGCCGGGGTAGGCGGCGGGGTACGAGATGTGGTCGCCCTTCTCCCCGCCGTTGCCGGCGGAGGCGACGACGGCGATCCCCTTCTTCAGCGCGTACTGGACCGCTTCGTCCTCGGCGGGTTCGGGGTGGGCCGAACGGGAGTCGTCGCCGAGGGAGAGGTTGATGACGTCGGCGCCGTGGTCGGCGGCCCAGCGGATGCCGTCCGCGAGGGCGTTGCCACGGGTGTTGCGGGCCTTGGAGCGGGCCGGGTCCTTGTCCTCGAGGATGACGCGGACGGGCAGGATCTTCGCCTCGGGGGCGATCCCCATCACGCCGTCGGCGTGGCCCGGCCCGTGACCGTGCCCGGCGATGATGCCCGCCATGGCGGTGCCGTGCCGGGCCCAGGTCACGTCACCACGGCTCGCGCCGAAACCGACCAGGTCCTTGTCGCCGAGCACATTGCCCTTGAGGTCCGGGTGCTGGGCGTCGACGCCGGTGTCGAGGACGGCGACGGTGATGCCCTTGCCCTTGGTCGTGCGCCACGCCTGCTGCGTGTGCATCGCGTCGAGGCCCCACTGCTGGGCACGTATGCCGTCGGCGTGCGCGGTGGCGGAGGGCACCAGCGCGAGGGAGGCGGCGAGGAACGCGGCGAGGGCACCGGACCTGCGGGAGAGCCGGAGCCCTCGGGCTGTCCGGGCCGGGCGCCGGGGGCGGCCGACGGGGGCCGTCGCTCCGGTCGTGCCGGCGGGTCCGGTCGTGCGGGGCTGCCGGGTGCGGCCGTCGGGGCCGACGTCGCGGGTCATGACGGCTCCTCCGTGGACGAGGTGACGGTCTTGCGAAGGCCTCGCTCGACCCGGTCGGCGAGGCCCCGCGCCTCATGGCCGAGGCCCGACTGGGCCGCGGCCGTGGTCGCCTCCGGCTTCATCGCCTCGGCGGCGGGCTGCGGGGCCGGGACCGTACGCCCGTCGGCGAACCCGGAGACCGCGTACACGACGACGGGGGCGTCCGTCAGGACGGACACGGTCCACGCGGCACGCTGCGCCTTGCCGAAGCCCTCGGCGGCGGTGTCCTTCGCCGCGTACGGGAGGGGCAGCAGGTCGGTGCGCCGGTCCAGGCCCTCCTTGCGGAAGCGGGCCTTCAGGGAGGTCATGCCCGCCGCGTCCGCCTTGGTGAACAGCAGGCCGACGGTGGTGACATGGCTGCGGGTCGCGTCCACGTAGGTGGCACGCAGCAGGCGCAGGCAGCCGACGGGGGCGAGAGCCTGGCGCAGCAGCGGGTCGAAGGCGTCCTCGCAGCCGGTGTCGGGGGCGACGGCGATCCGTGTCCAGGTGCGGTCGGAACCGCCGGGGCCCGCGCCGTCGCCGCGCACGGTCGGCGGGAAGAGCCGGTCCACGGGGACGCTGTGCCAGAGGCCTCCGGCGGCCGTGAACGCGCCGGGCGAACCGGGTGCGTCCGTGTCGTCGCCGGTGAGCCAACTGCCGGTCACCGCGCCGCCGATGAGGCCGAGTCCGAGCACGAGGCACGTCGCGGCGGTCACGGCACCCGGCCGGATCCGCCCGCGGAACGGACGCGTCCGCGCGGTGTCGCGGCCGTACGTCTCGGGCTCCGCGAACGAGACGTAGGGGCGCCGCACGCCCGGGGTGGCCTCGGCGGGCGCCGCCGGCGACGGGGCCGGAATGAAGGGCGGGGCGCTCGCGGAGCCCGCACCGGCTCCGTCCCGCCCGGCCCACGTCTCCCGCGTGACCTCCCCGAACCGCTCCCCGAGACCGAGGTCAGGCCCGGCCGCTCCGACCGGCGCCGGGGCTTCGGCAGCCCGATCGGACGCCGCGGTCCGCCGGGACGGACCCGAGGGCTCGACGGCGCGTGCCGGATCGGCGGAGCGCGGGGGCCCGGAGGGACGCGAAGGGACGGAAGGGTGCGAGATCCCGGACGGGCGTGAGGGGACCGAAGGGCGCTGGAGCCCGGCCGGGTGCGCGGACTCCGGGGTCCGCGCGGCGCCGGAGGGGCGCGACGGGTCCGAGGACCGGGCGGGTTCCGACGGTGGCGCGGACTCCGAGGGGCGCGGAGCCTCGAAGGCACGCGGGGGCTCGGACGGGCGCTGCGGCGCGGCGGGGTGCGACGACCGGGCGGGGCGGGGCGCGGGGCGCTGCGTTCCGCCGGGCCGCGACGGGCCCGCGGGGTGCGGCGCCCCGTCGGGGCGTGCCGGTGCGGCGGACGCGGGCGGGGCGTCCGGGAATCGTGCGGAGGCCGCGGGGGGCGGCGGGGCCGGCGTCCCCGGCCGGCCCTCGGGGCGCAGGTGGGGATAGCGCCGGGCCTCCGGCCGCGACGCGGATCCGGGACCCTGCGGAGCGGCGTCCGACGCGGAGCGCTGTGAAGCCACCGACGGCGGGACCGGGCGGTCCGACGGTGCACCGTCCGACGCGGGGCGCGGCCCGGTGGACGGCGCCACGGTGCGCGGCACACCGGAGGACGCCGAACCGGCCGGAGCGGACCCCTGCGTGCCGGTCGGCGCCGGCCGTCGTGGGGCGGAATCCGGTGTACCGGGCGAGACCGAGCCGGGCACGCCGGAGTCTGAAGTACTGGTCGGCGCGGACCGCGAGGGGTCCGACCCCGGCGTACCGGTCGGCGCCGGCCGTCGTGGGGCGGAATCCGGTGCACCGGACGAAACCGAGCCGGGCACGCCGGAGTCTGAAGTACTGGTCGGCGCGGACCGCGAGGGGTCCGACCCCGGCGTACCGGTCGGCGCCGGCCGTCGCGGCGCGGAACCCGGTGCCCCTGACGAGACGGAGCCGGGCACGCCGGAGGCTGGAGTACTGGTCGGCGCGGATCGTCGCGGGTCGGACCCCGGTGCGCTCGGGGAAGCGGCTCGGGGCGCGTCGGACCCCGTACCGGTCGGAGCCGGCCGTCGCTCATCGGACCCCGAACCCGTCGAAGCCGGCCGTCGCTCATCGGATCCCGGCGTACCCGCCGAGGTCGACCACGGTCTGCCGGGTGAGACGGACTCCGGTGCCGCGGGTGCGGCGGAACCCGGGGCGGCGGGTGCGGCGGGACCTGCCGGCGTGCGGGAAGCGGGCCGCCCCGGTGAGCCGGCCGCGCCTGTGGGCGCCGGGCCGCCGGGCGAGGGGGCGCCGGGCGAGGGGGCGCCGGTGGGACCGGACCCGCTCGTCGAGGCCGCTCTCGGACGGACCAGTGAGGTGGGCCTCGGCGCCGGTGATTCCGGTGCGGCGGACCGTTCCGGCGCGGACGGGGGCCGTACGGGCTGGGGCGGCACCGACGGGACCGTTCCGCGGGGCGGGCTCGCGGGGCGCGGCGGGGCCGACGGAGTGCCGTCGGACGCGGGCTGCCCGAATCCGGAAGGGAAACTTTGAGCGCCCGGCGGGGGTTCCTCGGCGGACCAGTCCTCCCCGGCCGAGAGGTCCGGTCCGGGCGACCGGACGGGCTTCGACGGAGCCGGAACCGGGGGCTGGGCCGGAGCCTGAGCGGCCGGCGGGTCGGCCGGGGGCGGCGGAGTCAGGGGGGCCGGCGGGGCAGCGGCCGGAGGGGTGGAGGGACGCCGGGGATTCGAGGCGCGCCGCGCTTCCGTACTCATGCACCCCCCGTTTCCTCGCACCGGGCTGTCGGACGCCCCGTGACTCGGCGAGCCGTCTCGTGTCGCGCGAGAGGTCGCCACGGGCACGCATACCCGCGCCGGAAGACCGTCACCCCGGGCAGGGCCCGCCGGGGCAAGGTCGTTCCTCCCTGCGTCCGCGTCACTCTACGGGTTGACGCGCCCCGGACGGGAACCAGTCCGAGGCCCCGGGGCATCTGCCCGGAACGTCCCCCTACCCTGCGGTAATGGAGTCTGGCAGTCTTCGTGCATGACTGCCCGTGCCGCCGACAGGGCCCGCTACGACCGGGCCACCGCTCACCTCGACGCCCCCGTCGCCATCGTGGACCTGGAGGCCTTCGACGCGAACGCGGACGACCTGGTCCGCCGGGCCGGCGGGAAGCCGATCCGTGTCGCCAGCAAGTCCGTCCGCTGCCGGACCCTCCTGGAACGCGTCCTGGAACGCGAGGGTTTCGCGGGGATCATGTCGTTCACCCTCGCCGAGTCGCTGTGGCTGGCCAGGTCCGGTTTCGACGACGTCCTGCTCGCCTATCCGTCGGCCGACCGCAAGGGCTACGCCGAGCTGACCTCCGACCCCAAGCTCGCCGCCGCGGTGACGGTGATGGTCGACGACCCGGCGCAGCTCCGTCTGATCGACGAGGCGCGCGAGGGCGGCACCGAGGTCGTGCGGGTCTGCCTGGAGCTGGACACCTCGCTCAAGCTGTTCGGCGGCCGGGTCCGGGTCGGGGCGCTGCGTTCGCCGCTGTACTCCCCCGCCCAGGTGGCCGAGATGGCCCGTGCCGTCAAGCGCGCCCCGGGCTTCAAGCTGGTGGGGATCATGGCGTACGAGGGCCACATCGCCGGTGTCGGCGACGCGGTCTCGGGACGGCCGCTGCGCTCGCGTGCCGTGCGGCTGATGCAGGCCACCGCCCGCAAGGAGCTCGCCCAGCGGCGCGCGGACGTCGTCCGGGCGGTCCGGGCCGTGGAGCCGGACCTGGAGTTCGTCAACGGCGGCGGCACCGGAAGCGTCCAGCACACGGCCGCCGAGGACGCGGTCACCGAGATCGCGGCCGGTTCGGGGCTGTACGTGCCGAGGCTCTTCGACAACTACACGTCCTTCAGCGGACGCCCGGCGGCGCTGTTCGCCCAGCCCGTGGTGCGGCGGCCGGGCGTGGGCGTGGTGACGGTGCTGGGCGGCGGCTACCCCGCGTCCGGGGCCGCGGGCGCGGACCGGCTGCCCGTCCCGTATCTGCCGGAGGGACTGTCGTACGACCCCCAGGAGGGTCCCGGCGAGGTGCAGACCCCGCTGCTCGGCTCCCCGGCGGACGATCTGCTCATCGGCGACAAGGTGTGGTTCCGGCACGCGAAGGCCGGTGAGCTGTGCGAGCGGTTCGACACCCTGCACCTCGTGGAGGGCGACACGGTCACGGCCTCCGTCCCGACCTATCGCGGCGAGGGCCACACGTTCCTCTGATCCGCGGGACCACGCCCGCCCGGCCCGGCCGACGCCTGTCCGTCCCTCCGGCCGGGTGGGCGTCGTTCAGTCGGACGGGCCGATGCTGCTGCCCACACCGCCGCCGGCGTCCTTCTGGCCCACCGAACGGATGCCTTCGGTGATCCGGTCGATGTCGGCCACCGGTGGCGCGTCGGCGCCGGCGTCGACGGCGAACCGGACGATGACCGGGGACTGCGAGCCCACGCTGGACGGGAAGGCCAGCGACTCGACGTAGCCCCCGGGCCCCACACCGGTCGTGACCTTCCATCGCACGAGATACCCGGCGCGCCCGGCGACGGCGACCGAGCCGGACTTCACCAGCCGGTGGGAGGTGATGCCCCGGAAGGGCCGGCTGCCGACGAGGTCGTGGCCGTACGCGCTGTCGGCGGCGTCCTCGATGTCCCCCTCGGCGAGGACCTTCGGCGAGGTCTCGTCGGTGGCCGTCGCGGTACGGACGTCGACCCGGCCGTGCCGGCACAGACCGGGGTCGCCCGGACAGTCGTAGGTCCTCGGGGTCGTCAGCACCGTGTCGTGGTCGGCGACGTACTGCGGTTTCGCCCAGCCGTCGAGGACCGGGAAGGTGATGCCGTCGAGTTCGTCCACGACGACGGACGGGTCACCGGCGGACGGCGAGGCGCCGGACGGGGACGGTGCGGGGTCGTCGGACGGGGTGGGCGACGCGGTCGCGGAGTCGGTCCGTGTCGCGGCCTCGTCACCGCCGTCGTCGCGCAGCAGTACGGCGCCGGTGACGATCGCGGCCACGAGGACGACGGCGGCCGTCACGAGGGCGACGGCCTTGGCCCGGCCGGAGCCGGATCCGCCGGGCGACGGGGCCTGTATCAGGGGCTGTTGCGGGGTCTCGGGCTGACGCCGGTGGTCGGTCCACGCGGTTCCGTCCCACCAGCGCTCGACGAGCGGGTACGACGGGTCGCGGTACCAGCCGGGAGGAGGCGTCATGCTCATCCCGGCACTCTAGTGCCGTGGCGGGCGGTGTTCGCCACGGCATCAGGACGTCCTCGGAGCGCCGGTCGCACAGGGTCCGCGGGTCGGGCGCGACCGGCGGCCGCCCTCCCCGCGGACCCACCGTCTCCGCTACAGCGGTGTGACGTACGCGCCCGAAATGCCCCCGTCCACCAGGAAGTCGGTGGCGTTCACGAAGGAGGAGTCGTCGCTGGCGAGGAACGCGACGGCCGCCGCGATCTCGTCCGCCTCGGCGAACCGTCCGACCGGGATGTGCACGAGCCGGCGCGCGGCCCGCTCGGGGTCCTTGGCGAACAGCTCCTGGAGCAGGGGGGTGTTGACCGGGCCGGGGCACAGGGCGTTGACCCGGATGCCCTCGCGGGCGAACTGGACGCCCAGTTCACGGGACATGGCCAGCACCCCGCCCTTGGAGGCCGTGTACGAGATCTGGGAGGTCGCCGCGCCCATGCGAGCCACGAAGGAGGCGGTGTTGATGATGGAACCCCTGCCCTGGCGGCGCATGTAGGGGATGGCGGCCTTGCAACAGAGGTACACGGAGGTGAGGTTGACCTCCTGGACGCGCTTCCACGCCTCCAGGCCGGTGTCCAGGATGGAGTCGTCGTCGGGCGGCGAGATGCCCGCGTTGTTGAAGGCGATGTCGACCGAGCCGTAGGTGTCGTACGCGGTCCTGAACAGGGTCTCGACCTGCTCCGGGTCGGTCACGTCGACCTTGACGAAGGTTCCGCCGACCTCCGCGGCCACGGCCTTTCCGTGCTGCTCGTCGATGTCGCCGCAGACGACGTGGGCGCCCTCGGAGGCGAGCCGGCGCGCGGTGGCGAGGCCGATGCCGCTGGCTGCGCCGGTGATGACGGCGGTGCGGCCCACCAGGCGGCGGCAGATGGTCTCGGGGGTGTCTGAAGTCACTGTGCGGGACCCTCCGTGCTGATGAAGACGTTCTTGGTCTCGGTGAACGCGGTGAGAGCGTCCGGGCCGAGTTCACGGCCGATTCCCGACTGCTTGTAGCCGCCGAAGGGGGTCCAGTAGCGGACGCTGGAGTGGGAGTTGACGGACAGGTTGCCGGCGCGGACGGCCTGGGAGACGCGCAGGGCACGGCCGACGTCGCGGGTCCAGATGGAGCCGGACAGGCCGTAGTCGGTGGCGTTGGCGAGCCGGACGGCGTCGGCCTCGTCCTCGAAGGGGAGCACGACGGCGACGGGGCCGAAGACCTCCTCCACGGCCACGCGTGCGCCGGGTTCGACGCCGGTGAGGACGGTGGGCGGGAACCAGAACCCGGGGCCCCCGGGGGCCTTGCCCCGGATGCCGGGGGCGTCCGCGTCGACGTAGGACCGTACGCGTTCCAATTGGGCCGCGGAGATCAGCGGGCCCATCTGGGTCCGCTCGTCGGAGGGGTCGCCGACGACGACGGACTCGACGGCCGGGGCGAGGAGTTCGAGGAAGCGGTCGTGGACCGAGCGCTGGACGAGGATGCGGGTGCGGGCGCAGCAGTCCTGGCCGGAGTTGTCGAGGAAGGACATGGGGGCGGAGGCGGCGGCGGCCTCGATGTCGGCGTCGGCGAAGACGATGTTCGGGCTCTTGCCGCCGAGTTCGAGGGTGACGCGCTTGAGGAGGGCGGAGCCCTTCGCCAGCACCCGCTTGCCGACGGTGGTCGACCCGGTGAAGACGATCTTGGCGACGCCGGGGTGGGAGACGAGCGCGTCGCCCGCGACGGGCCCGGCGCCGGGCAGGACCTGGAAGAGGTGCTCGGGCAGGCCCGCCTCCAGGGCGAGTTCGGCCAGCCGCAGTGCCGTGAGCGGGGTCGTCTCGGCGGGTTTGAGGATGACGGCGTTGCCCGCGGCGAGGGCGGGTGCGGTGCCCCAGGCGGCGATGGGCATCGGGAAGTTCCAGGGCGCGATGACACCGACGACGCCGAGCGGTTCGAGGAGGGTGATGTCGAGGCCGCCGGGGACCGGGATCTGACGGCCGGTCAGCCGCTCGACTCCCCCGGCGGCGTAGTCGAGCAGATCGCGCACGTTGCCCGCCTCCCAGCGGGCGTTGCCGAGGGTGTGTCCGGCCTCGCGGACCTCCAGGCGGGCCAGTTCCTCGAGGTGGGCGTCGACCACGGAGGCGAAGCGGCGCAGCAGCCTGGCCCGGTCGGCGGGTGCGAGGGCGGCCCATCCGGCCTGCGCCCGGCCGGCCCGTACGACGGCGTCCGCCACGTCCTGTGCGGTGGCGGCCGGGACGGTGGCGACGACTTCCTCGGTGGCCGGGTCGAGCACCAGGAGTTCATGGCCGTTCGGGGGTGAGGTGGACGGGTGCGACGCGGGTGATGGCGATGCGGGTGGCTGGGATGCGTGCGGGTGCGGCAAGGGGGTCCTCACATGCGTTCGAAGGAGCGGCGCAGCTCCCAGTCGGTCACCGCGGCGTCGAAGGCCTCCAGTTCGACGCGCGCCATGTTGCGGTAGTGCTCGACCACCTCGTCGCCGAAGGCGGCCCGGGCGATCGGACTGTTCTCCCAGAGTTCGGCGGCCTCGCGCAGGGTGGTGGGGACGTGCGCGTACTCGGCGGTGTAGGCGTTGCCCGAGCAGGCCTCGGGCAGTTCCAGCTTCCGCTCGATGCCGTACAGGCCGGCCGCCACGAGTCCGGCGACGGCCAGGTGCGGGTTGACGTCGCCGCCGGGCAGCCGGTTCTCGAAGCGTGTGGACCGGCCGTGACCGACGACGCGCAGCGAACAGGTGCGGTTGTCGTGTCCCCAGGCGACGGCGGTCGGCGCGAAGGAGCCGGGCTGGAATCGCTTGTACGAGTTGATGTTGGGCGCGTACAGGAGGGAGAAGTCGCGCAGCGCGGCGAGCTGTCCGGCGAGGAAGTGGCGCATGACCTCCGACATGCCGCCGGGGTCCTGGGCGGAGCCCGCCATCGCGTTGGTGCCGTCGGCGTCGGCCAGGGAGAGGTGGATGTGGCAGGAGTTGCCCTCGCGCTCGTTGTACTTGGCCATGAAGGTGAGGGAGACACCCTCCTGCGAGGCGATCTCCTTGGCGCCGGTCTTGTAGATCGCGTGCTGGTCGCAGGTGACGAGGGCTTCGTCGTACTTGAAGGCGATCTCGTGCTGGCCGGGGTTGCACTCGCCCTTGGCGGACTCGACGGTGAGGCCCGCGGCCTGCATCTCGTTGCGGATGCGGCGCAGCAGGGGCTCGATGCGGCCGGTCCCGAGGACGGAGTAGTCGATGTTGTACTGGTTGGCCGGGGTGAGCCCCCGGTAGCCGCTGTCCCAGGCCTGTTCGTAGGTGTCCTTGAAGACGATGAACTCCAGCTCGGTGCCGACCTGGGCGGTGTAGCCGAGCGTGGCGAGGCGTTCGAGCTGGCGGCGCAGGATCTGGCGGGGCGCGGCGACGACCGGGGAGCCGTCGTTCCAGGCGAGGTCGGCGACGAGCAGGGCGGTGCCAGCGTTCCAGGGCACGCGTCGCAGGGTCGTGAGATCGGGGTGCATGGCGAAGTCGCCGTAGCCGCGGTCCCAGGAGGACATGGCGTATCCGTCGACGGTGTTCATGTCGGTGTCGACGGCGAGGAGGTAGTTGCAGCCCTCCGTCCCGTGCTCCAGGACCTCGTCGAGGAAGAAGGCCGCGGCGAACCGCTTGCCCTGGAGCCGCCCCTGCATGTCGGGGAAGGCCAGGACGACCGTGTCGATGTCACCGGCCTCGACGAGGACGCGCAGTTCGTCGACGGAGAGCGGGGGTGTGCGGTCTGCCACCGGAAAAGCCTCCTTGGGTCAGCCGAGGGCCATAAGGTATTGCGGAGAACCATTGCTTGGGAAGGGGGCGCGACCTGATGACGCGGGCGCAACCCGACCGTGGGACGGACGACCGGCTGACGCCGGTCCTGCGGCCGGTGCGGGCGGGCAACGGCTTCGAGGAGGCACTGGAGCAGATCCTCCAGATCGTCCGGCTCGGCCTGGTTCCGGGCGGCGAACGGCTGCCCTCGGAGCGGGAGTTGGCCGACCGGCTGGGCATCAGCCGGGTGACGCTGCGCGAGGTCCTGAAAGTGCTCCAGGACCAGGGTCTTGTCGAGTCGCGGCGCGGCCGGTACGGCGGCACCTTCGTGCTGGCCCGCACGGACACACCCGGCGAGCACGAGCTGCGCCGCCGGGTCGCCGCGGTCGACATCGAGGACGTACTGCGGTTCCGCGAGGTCCTGGAGGTGGGCGCGGCCGGGCTGTGCGCGACGCACGGGCTCGGCGCGGACCAGGCGCTGCGGCTGCGCGAGGCGCTGGAGCGGACGAACGACGCCCCGCTGGCCGAGTACCGGCGCCTGGACACCATGCTTCACCTGACCCTCGCCGAGCTGTGCGGCTCCCCGTCCCTCACCGCGCGGTACGCGGCCGTCCGCGCCGGCGTCAACGACCTCCTCGACTGCATCCCGCTCCTCGTCCGCAATCTGGAGCATTCGCAGCGCCAGCACACCGCGATCGTCGAGGCGGTGCTCGACGGGGACGCGGACGGTGCCCGGGAGATGATGCGGGAGCACTGCGCGGGCACGGCGGCACTGCTGCGGGGGTTCCTGGCATGAGCGGGAAGTGACGCGTGGAGCCTCTGTGTTTCCGCTCCCCCGCCCCGCAAAGGTATGAGACCTTTCCATTGAAGCCATGACGTCATGGAACTCATGGAGGCCATGGAGGCCATGAACGCCGTGGACGCCATTGCCGCCATGGAAGCCGTCGCCGTTCGTGGGCGTGGTGGCGATCCGGATCCGAGGGAGTAGCGCGTGGGCAGGCCGCTGATCGGTGTGAGCACGTATCTGGAGGCCGGGGCGCGCTGGGGCGTGTGGGAGCTGGAGGCCGCGCTGCTGCCGGCCGGCTATCCGCGGCTCGTGCAGCGGGCGGGCGGACTGGCCGTGATGCTGCCGCCGGACGATCCGGACCTGGCGCGCGAGACGGTCGCCCGGCTCGACGCGGTGGTCGTCGCGGGCGGCCCCGACGTCGACCCCGCCCGGTACGGCGCCGAGCGCTCCCCGCGTACGGGCCCGCCCGCCCCGGAGCGCGACGCCTGGGAACTCGCCCTGATCCGGGCCGCGCTGGACTCCGGCACCCCGCTCCTCGGCATCTGCCGGGGTCACCAGCTCCTGAACGTGTCCCTCGGCGGCACGCTCGTCCAGCACCTCGACGGGCATGTGAAGGACACCGGCGTCATCGGACACCACGAGGTGACACCCGTACCGGGGACGCGGTACGCCGGGCTCGTACCGGAGCCGTGCGCCGTGCCGACGTACCACCATCAGGCGGTGGACCGCCTCGGCGCGGGCCTGCTGGCCTCGGCGCACGCGGCCGACGGCACCGTTGAGGCGATCGAACTCCCCGGCTCCGCCTGGGTCCTGGGAGTCCAGTGGCACCCGGAAATGGGAGACGACGTGCGGGTGATGCGGGGCCTGGTGACAGCGGCGACCTGAACGGACCGGGCCCCGCACCAACGCCGCTCGCCCCCTCCGCCCCTACCCGTCCCACCACGGTGGCGCTGCCCCCGGCCCCCCGCTTCGGCCTGACGGCCTCGCCCTCAATCGCCGGACGGGCTGAAACTCTCCGGCGGGAAAAGTTCAGCCCCTCCGGCGATTGAGGAGCGGGGGTCCGGGGGCAGCGCCCCCGGGAACGGGACGGGAAGGGGCGGAGGGGGCGAAAAAATCCGTCCCGCTACGCACCCCGCGTCAGGGACAGCAGATCGCGGGCCGGCCCGGTGGGCCGGTGGCCCTTCGGCCAGACGGCCCGCAGGGCGCGGGTGAGCCGCACGTCGGCGAGCGGGATGCCCACCAGCCGGTGGGCGGACAGCTCCTCGCCCAGGGCGAGTTCGCTCAGGACGGCGGGTCCCGCGCCGCTGACGGCGGAGGCCTTGACCGCCGTCGTGGAGGACAGCTCGATCAGTGGTCGGGCGAGCCCACCGAGGGCGGCGTCGAGCACCTGACGCGTACCGGACCCCTCCTCCCGCAGGATGAGCGGCGTGGCCGCCAGCTCCGCCGCCGCGAGGGGCGCCCGGCGACGCGCCCAGGGATGCCCGGGCGCCGTCACCACGATCAGCCGGTCGTGCGCGATGACGGTGGCGTCGAGACCGGACGGCACCGAGAGCCCCTCGACGAAACCGAGGTCCGCCTCGCCCGCCAGCAGCCGCTCGGCGACGGCGACGGAGTTCCCGGCGAGCAGCGACACGGCCGTGTCGGGACGCTGCGCGCGCAGGGCGATCAGCCAGCCGGGCAGCAGATACTCGGCGATGGTCATGCTCGCGGCCACCCGCAGCCGCGAGTCTCGCCGGTCGCGCAGGGCCTGCGCCCCGGCGTCGAAGGCCTCGGCCGCGTCCACCACCCGCCGGGCCCAGTCCGTGACGAGCGCCCCCTCGCGGGTGAGCCGGGACCCGCGCGGCGACCGGTCGACGAGCGCCACCCCGAGCAGCCGCTCCATGGAACGGATACGGCTGCTGGCCGCCGGCTGGGTGATCCCGACCTCCCGTGCTGCGCGCCCGAGACTGCCGAGGCGGGCCACCGCCAGCAGCAGTTCCAGCGCACCCAGGTCGGGCACCCGGTGCGCGATCCCGGCGCCGGGCCGATCCTCAGCACCGCTACTCATGACGATCCTCAGCGCTGCTGCTCATAAAGCCAGCTTATGCCGTCATAGGCCCGCACTCCCTGGTGGGGAGCCCCCGGGCGGACGACCGTGGTGTCATGGTCACCGCAGCCCAGCCCCTGTCCGCCCATCAGGCGGGAATCGTCCCCGACACGAACACCCCCCGTGTCCCGGCAAACCGCGCCGTCGCCGCGGTCCGGCATCTCGGCCCGAACTGGTACGCCTCCGTGATGGGTACGGCGATCGTGGCCACGGCGGGAGCCGGACTTCCCGGGGACGTCCCGGGCCTGCGCACCGCCTGCACCGCCGTGTGGGCCCTCTCGCTCGCCCTGCTGCTCTCGCTGCTCACCGCCCGCGCCCTGCACTGGACCTACCACCGCGACCAGGCCCGCGCGCACCTCCTCGACCCGGCCATGGCCCCCTTCTACGGCTGCCTGTCGATGGCCCTGCTCGCCGTGGGCGGCGGCACTCTGCTGGTCGGCCGGGACTGGATCGGGACATCGGCGGCCCTCGCCGTGGACGCCGTCCTGTTCACCGCCGGGACGCTGATCGGACTCACCGCCGCCGTGGCCGTCCCGTACCTCATGGTCGTACGGCATCGCATCGAGCCCGGACAGGCCTCCCCCGTGTGGCTGCTGCCGATCGTCGCCCCGATGGTGTCGGCCGCGCTCGGCCCCCTCCTCGTTCCGCACCTGCCGGCCGGACAGCCGCGGGAGACGCTGCTCCTCGCCTGTGTCGCGATGTTCGGGATCAGCCTGGTGGCCACCTTCGTGATGCTGCCGATGGTCTTCGCCCGGCTCGTCACCTCGGGTCCGCTGCCGCTCGCGCTCACCCCGACGCTGTTCCTCGTGCTCGGCCCGCTGGGCCAGTCGACGACCGCGGTGGGCAAGTTCGCGGACGTCGCCCCCGGCGTCGTGCCTGCCCCCTACGACCAGGGTTTCGCGCTCCTCGCCGTGCTCTACGGCGTCCCCGTGCTGGGCTTCGCGCTGCTGTGGCTCGCGCTGGCCGTCGCGATGGTCGTACGGGCCCGCCGCCAGGGCATGGGTTTCGCGATGACCTGGTGGGCCTTCACCTTCCCGGTGGGCACCTGCGTCACCGGCGCGGAGGCCCTGGCCCGGCACACCGGTCTGGCCGCCTTCGAGGTGCTGGCCGTCGCCCTGTACGCCCTCCTGCTGACCGCCTGGTCGGTGGCCGCGGCCCGAACCACCCACGGCCTGCTCACCGGCAAGCTGCTCGCGGCGCCTCGCTGAAGCACCGTTCACGGCCTCTTCCACGCTGCGGGCAGTCACCGCCCGAGGCTGCTCTGCTCCACGTCGATGCCCTCTCGTGGCAGACATGCGCGGGGCCGGGTGTCCGGGCCGGCGGCCGCCGTTCGGATCACCCGAGGGGGCCCTTCAGGTGACGGCCGGACGCCTCATGAGCCAGGCAGCCGTCGCAGGGGTACGACGTCTCAGCAGAGAACGAACCCGCAACGCCGTGAGGAGCTTGGCGATGTACGCAGCAGTCCGGCGGTACGAAGGGGTGACCGATTCGGCCGAGGCGGCACGTCTCGTGAACGAGGGGTTCGTGGCACTCATGCGCCAGGTCCCCGGCTTCGTGGCCTACTACTGGATCGACGCCGGGGACGGGGTGATGGTCTCGACCAGCGTCTTCCGGGACCGGGCCGGTGCCGAGGAATCGATCTCGAGGGCCGCGGACTTCGTGCGGGACAACCTTGCGTCACTGCTCCCCAACCCTCCCCAGGTCATGGCCGGCGAGGTGGTCGCTTCCGCATGACAGCGTTCGGACCGGCCACATGAAGCCTCCCGGGCCCGCACCTGCCGGGAATTGATCAACGCCTCCGCCCACTCGGTGGCCGTTCGTACCTGAGACGAGCTGGTGCGACTAGCGAGGGATGCCCGCGTCATCCAGGTATGCGTGCATGGCTTCCGCGGGAAGGCTCGGGTTGCCGAGGGCGCTGGAGGAGGTCTCCGGATTCCCGCGGCTTTCGAGGATGAGATCGACTGGCAGTGCGGGGTGCCCGGCCGCCATGGCACGTACACGGACGTCGGGGTCGGAGAGCAACCGGGTCACAGCGTCGACGGGCGCTTCGGGGTCCATCCCCACCAGCCGTCGCAGCTCTGGATTCGGGTCGTCGGCGAAGCGTTGCGCGCTGCCCGCGCCCGGGAAGTTCGGGTGGCCCAGCAGAGCGCCCTTGGTGATGACCTTGCAGTCGAGATACGTCTGCAGCACGACCTCGCCGTCGACGGTCGGTTGGTTCTCGCACAGGAGGAGCCGTACGGCGTAGTCGTCGTCCTTCGAGAGCAGGTCGACGGCTTCGGCAGGCAGGTGCCGGCTGTAGGCGGCGCTGCGCCGCAGCAGGGTGCTGGCCGACTTGGCGCACTGGAGCAGGACGTCGGGATCAGCACAGAGGCGAACCCATTCGACGGGATGGAGCCGGTCGGACGGGCTGATGGTGACATCGATGGCGGCGCGTTCGGCCTCCGTGAACTCGGGGCGTACCGAGACCGCCAGCCGGACTCCGTGCGCGTCGTCGTTCGCCAACGGCCTGACGATGTCGATGGGAACGCCGAGGTTGGCCGCCAACTCTCGGCGGTCCTGCTCCTCGGTGCTTGCCGCGAGCTGTTCGGCGGTCGACCTGCTCATGGCTCCGCACCGGATCACTCGCCACCGGTCGAGGCCGCCGATCCCTGCGTCGAGAAGCAGGTCCGTGCAGGCCGCGTCATCGCGGCAAGCCTCCAACATGGCCGCTCGGCGGACTTCGTCAGCGGCGTCGTGGAGCAGACGGCTTCGGGTGTCCTCGGACAGCGAGGTCCACTGGCGGCAGGCTGCCTGTCGGAGGTTCGCGTCCTGGTGGTCGGCAAGCCCGGCGACCAGGCTCGGGGCGGTGTCGTGGCAGAAGGCCGCGTTTCGGCGGACTCCCGGTTCCGGGTCGGCGAGCAGCCGCTGCTGAGTGGCCAGGGGCAGGGGTGGCGTAGGGATCCGGAACCAGCCGGGTCCGAGGGCCAGCCCGAGGCGGACGCGTGGATCGGGATCGTTCACGAGCCTGGCACGTTGTTCCGCCGACACCGAGACGTTCTCCGTCAGCGCACTCCGCAGCCTGCGGTCGGGATGCGCGACGATGGCGTCGACCACCTCGTCCGGCAGAGCGCGCCAGGCGATCGTGTTCCAGGCCGAGGCGGCTTCCTCGCAGAGCAGCCTGGTCAGAACGTCGGCCGGCGCCGCGGGATTTCTCGCGATCGCGGCGAGGGTCTCGCGGTGACCGCGATCTCCGTACATGGCGGGGCCTCCTTGCACGCCGGCGACCGTCGCGGGCCCGCAGAGTGTGCACATGCCACGTATCCAAGGTCAACGTCGGTGATCATGCTCCGCCGCGCATCCGCAGAATGGTGAGCGACCTTCCGGAGTCCTTGAACACGGCCTGGCATAGATCACCCAGCAGGTTTCACCGGCCCTTTTCCGTGCCTGGAGGGGTGCCATACTCGGCACATGACCAGTCGCGGCCGCGACCGCCTCGCCGACGTCCACGGCGTCGTGGTCAGGCACCTGCGCGACTGTCGGATCGACTCCGTCGTGCCGCTCGGTGAGGGCCAGGACAACCTGGCGTACGAGGTCAACGGTGAGCTGGTCGTGCGCTTCAGCAAGGAGCCCGACCTGGCACGGCGGACCGCGCTGGTGGGCCGGGAGGCACGCGTGCTCGCCGCCGTAGCCGGTATCTCGCCGCTGCCCGTCCCCGAACCGGCGTTCACGGTCGCGGAGCAGGGATGTCTGGCGTACCGCAAGCTCCCCGGCGTGCCACTGCTGGATATACCGCGGCACCGGCGATCGGCCCACGGCGCGTCGATCGCCGCCCCGCTCGGTGGACTGCTCACCGCGCTGCACGCTGTTCCGGTCGAACGGCTGGCCGGTGTGGTGGACGCGGACCACCAGCCGTCGGCCGCGTGGCTGCATGAGGCCGCGGAGACCTATGTGACGGTGGCCGGGCGGATACCGGCGGCCTACCGTCGACCCGTCGAGGCGTTCCTGGAGGCCGCACCACCGCACGACGAATGGACCCCGGCGTTCTCCCACAACGATCTGGGGATCGAACACGTTCTCATCGACCCGGTCGCATGGACGGTGACCGGCATCATCGACTGGAGCGATGCCGCCATCGTCGATCCGGCCTACGACTTCGGGCTTCTCCACCGCGATCTCGGCCCCGCTGCCACCCGCGCCGCCCTCAGCGGCTATCGAACCGACGCCGACGACCTCGCGGCTCTCGGCGAGCGCGCCACGTTCTACGCCAGGTGCAGTGTCTTCGAGGACCTCGCACACGGCATCGAGACGGAACAGGGCAAGTACGTCGACAAGAGCCTCGCCGCGCTGCAATGGCTGTTTCCGGCATAGCCGCCTCATGTCGAGCGGACCCGGTCGGGAACGGCCCGGTCGGCCCCCGCTCAGGGTGCGCCGACCCCCGCGGCACCTGCACGGCGACCCGGCCCGTGTCGAGCCCACGGAGGCATGCTGGAGCACACAGTTGGGCAGTGTGACGTGTCACAGACAACGCGGCGTCACTGTGGGAACTTCAAGTGCCCGTCGTGCCAGCCGAGTTGCTGAGGCGCTGAGAGTGGGTCCGGCCGGGCGGCCCGCGTGCGGAGAGGATCGAATGCGCTCTTTGGAAGCCCTGACGCTCGATCAGGTCGTCGACATGGCCCGCTATCCCCTGTCGGAACTCACGAGCCCCCGCGGACAGGCCGTGGTCTCCCGTGCCCGGCACGAACTGTCGGCTCTCGGCTGCACCGTGCTGCCGGACTTCATCCGTCCGTCGCTGCGCGATGTACTGCGGCAGGAGTGCTCGGCCATCGCGCCCCGGGCGCACCACGACGTCGAGACCGTGAACGTCTACAACATCGCGGTGGACTCGGCGTTGCCGGAGGACCATCCGGGCCGCAGGACCTTCGAGCGGGGCAACGCGTTCGTCGCGCGGGACCGCGTCCCCGCGGACTCGCTCATCAGCCGCCTCTACTCCGACACGGTGTTCCGGGACTTCGTCGCCCGCTGCTTCGAACTGCCGGAACTGCACGAGCTGGCGGACCCGCTCTCCGGGCTGGTTCTCAACGTCGTCGCGCCGGGCATGGAACACCCCTGGCACTTCGACACCAACGAGTTCACCGTGAGCATGCTCACCCAACAGGCGCAGTCCGGCGGCGACTTCGAGTACTGCCCGAACATCCGGACCGCGCGGGACGAGAACTTCGACGACGTCCGGGACGTCGTGGACGGCCGGGGCGAGCGGCTGATCCGACGCCTCCCCCTGCAACCGGGCGATCTCCAGTTGTTCAAAGGGCGCTACTCGCTGCACCGCGTGAGCCCGGTGCACGGCGAGATCGCGCGCCACTCCGCGATATTCGCCTACAGCGAGCGCCCCGGCGTCATCGGGAGCGTGGAACGGACCCGGCAGCTCTTCGGCCGGGTGCTGCCCGAGCACCTGGCGGCCGAGGGCCGGGCGGTCCGCGGCGACGGGCTCCTGGACTAGTCGCCCGCTTCGGCCCTGGCGGGCGGCGAGAACACCTAGTCGCCGTAGGCCGTTTCCCCTTGCGCGATCCCACGGAGGAGTGAGCCCTGTGCGTTTCGACGTGACCGGAAAAGTCACACTCGACCACATCTACGACCAGCCCGATCCGCGAACCTACTTCAGGGTGCTGCGCCCGCTCGACTACGGCGTTCCGCAGGAGGCCAAGCCCTACTTCGCCAAGATCATCACGGAATACCGGGAGTCCCGGCAGGTCGCGGTCCCGAAGGTGCTGGACATCGGCTGCTCGTACGGGATCAACGCCGCCCTGCTCAAGTACGACGCGACCATGGACGAGCTGTACGCGCGCTACGGCGACGAGGAACGCGCGGAGGAGAGCCGCGAGTCCCTCCTGGCCCGCGACCGGGAACTGGCCCGGTCGCGCCGGCCCCCGCAGGCGATCCGCTTCGTCGGCCTCGACACCTCCGGCAGCGCGCTGTCCTACGCGCGTGAGGCCGGGTTCCTCGACGACGTGGTGCACGCCGACCTGGAGGAGTGCGAGCCCACGCCAGGGCAGCGCGCCCAGCTCTCGGGCACGGACCTGGTGATCTCGACGGGCTGCGTCGGCTACGTCACCGAGCGGACGCTCACGCGCGTCGTCCGGGCGCAGGGCGTCCACCGGCCCTGGATGGCGCACTTCGTGCTGCGGATGTTCCCGTTCGACCCCGTCGAAAGCGCGTTGGCGGGTCTGGGCTACCGGACCGTCCGCGTCGACGAGGTGTTCAGACAGCGGCGGTTCGCCTCCCCGCAGGAGCAGGCGCTCGTGCTCGACAGCATGTCGGCCGCGGGGGTGGATCCGCGGGGTCTGGAGGCGGAAGGCTGGCTGTACGCACAGCTCTACCTTTCCCGGCCGTACGACATCACAGGTACCGACGATCCGAATCGAGAACAGAGTTGAAGACCAGTCAGGATGGCGCGGACAACGCGACCTTCGCCCAGGAGGACAGCCTCCCGCGTGTGCCGCTGCCCACGCTGGAAGCGAGCTGCGAGAGGTTTCTCGCCTGGTGTACGCCGCTGCTGACCGCCGACGAGCGGTCGGCGACCGAGGCGGAGGTCGCCGCCTTCCTCCGACCCGGCGGCCCCGGCCGGGTGCTGCACGCCGCGCTGGAGGAGTACGACACGACGGAGGGCGTGCAGAGCTGGCTCGACGTCTTCTGGCCGTACCGCTACCTGGGCCGGCGGGACCGGATCGCGCTCAACGCCAACTTCTTCTTCCTGTTCCGGGACTCCGGCCAGGCGCAGGTGGAGCGGGCGGCCGGGCTCGTCGCCGGGGCCCTCAACTACAAGCGGCGGCTCGATCAGGGGCTGATTCCACCGGTGGTGCAGCGGGGAGCACCGCAGTCGATGGTGCAGAACAAGTTCCTGTTCTCCACCACGCGTATCCCCGGCGCGCAACAGGACACCGTCCGCGCGCCCTACACCGAGGAGTGGCCCGGCCCGTCCGGGGCCCGGCACGTCGTGGTGTTCTTCCGGGGCGGCATGTTCCGGCTGGACGTGCTGGGTCCTGACGGTGTCCCGCACAGCCTGGAGGACATCGAGGCGGGGCTGCGCGCCGTGATGAAGGCCGAACCGGCCGGCGCGGACACCTCGGTGGGCCACCTCACCACCATGGCCCGCGCGGAGTGGGCGGCCGCCCGGGAGTCCCTGCTCGCCTGCCACCCCCGCAACGCCGACGCCCTCGACGACGTCGAGACCGCGCTGTTCTGCGTCGCGCTGGAGGACTTCGCCCCCGCGGACGTCCAGGACGCCTGTGACCAGTTGCTGTACGGCGACCGCGGCAACCGCTGGTTCGACAAGGCCGTGACCTTCGTCGTCTTCGCCGACGGACGGGCGGGCATCAACGTCGAGCACTGCGAGCTGGACGGGACGACGATCCTCACCTTCACCGACGCCCTGCTCGACACCCCTGCCGAGGAGCAGTCCCGGCAGTCCGGAGCGCGCTCCCAGGGGCTGCCCGCGCTGGAACCGATCGTGTTCGAACTGGACGACGCGCTGCGGGACCAGGCGCGCTCCGCCGCCGAGGCGTTCGCGGCGTACGGGGAGGACACCGCGACCAGCACGTTGTCGTTCGCGGACTTCGGCAGCAGCGCGGCCAAGGTGCTGGGGGTCTCGCCGGACGCGTTCGTGCAGGCCGCCTACCAGCTCGCCCACCAGCGCGCCAAGGGGCACCTGGGCGCCACGTACGAGTCGATCGCCACCCGGCAGTACCGGCACGGGCGGACCGAGGCGATGCGCGTCGTCACCCCCGAGATGCTGGCCTTCGTGGCGGCGATGGAGGACCCGGCGGCGGACGCGGACACCCGGCGCACCGCGTTCCGGGCGGCCACGGAGGCGCACGTGGCGCGCGCGAAGGCGTGCCAGGCCGGGCAGGTGCCGGAGCAGCACCTGTGGGAGCTGGAGCTGATCCAGCGCCGGCGCGGCGCCGAGCTCGGGGTGACCGAGCAGCCCGCGCTGTACCGGACGCCGGGCTGGTCGACCATGCGCGACGACTACCTGAGCACCAGCTCCGCGCCGTCCGTCAACATCCAGTACTTCGGCTTCGGGTCGACCAGCAGCCAGTGCATCGGCATCGCCTATGTCCTGCTGCCCGAGCGGTTCAACCTCTACCTGAGCACGCCGTCGGCGGTCGCCGCGCAGATGCGGACGTTCGCCGACCGGCTCCGGGAGGCGATGGACGAACTCCGGGAGCTGTTGGCGTCCGGGCGGCCCGAGGACTGAACGGATCCGCCGCCGGACCGGGACTCCCGGTCGGGGACCACGGTCCGGCGGCCCGGCATGCTCCCGTGGCCGGCCCGTCCCGAACCGGGCCGAGAGGGCCCGGATCAGCGGTCGGCGAGGCCCAGCGCCGCGCCGAGGCGGGCAGGCGCCTCCGCGAGTGACGGGCCGTACCAGGTCAGCAGGCGGCCGTCGACGAGGGCGCAGGGCAGGCCGGGGAAGGCCTCGGGGCCGTCGTCGGCGGTGAAGCGGTAGGGCTCGTCGGGCAGGACCACGAGGTCGGCGCCCGACGCGGTCAGTTCGGCGACGGGGACGCGGGGGTAGCGCTCGTCGTGGTGCGCGTACGCGTTGTCGACGCCCAGCCTGGCCAGGACGTCTCCGGCGAAGGTGTCCCGGCCCAGCACCATCCAGGGCCGGCGCCAGACCGGCACGATCGCGGTCCTGCGGCCATCCGGAGCGGCCGGCTCGGCCCAGGCCGTCTCCGCCGCGTCCAGCCAGCGCGGGCGGCCGCGCGCGCCGCAGGCGGCGAGCACCCGGTCCAGTTCCCGCAGGGCACCGGGCACGTCGCGGACCTCGGTGACCAGTACCTCGATCCCCGCCTCCCGCAGGGCGGCCAGATCGGGCTCCCGGTTCTCCTCCTCGTTGGCGACGACGAGATCGGGCGCCAGCCGTACGACGGCGTCGACGTCGGGGTTCTTGGTGCCCCCGATCCGGGCGACGTCCAGGTCCGCCGGGTGGCTGCACCAGTCGGTGGCGCCGACCAGGACGCCGGGCACGGACACGGCCACGGCCTCCGTCAGCGAGGGCACGAGGGACACCACCCGCATACCCGTCCGCCTCTCCCGCGCCGTCCTGTCCCCTGTCGCCCGCCATTCTCTCCCGCGCCGCCCCGCCCGCGCCGCCCCGCCCCGCCCGGCTTCCGGTCGCCCGCGGGGCTCAGCGCTTGCCGAAGGAGTGCGGGTCCTCCACGGCGTCGATGTGGTCGGCGACCTCGACGACGACGACCCGGGTGTCCGGCACGGTGGCACGCCAGCGGTGCCGCACCCCGCCCGTCAGATAGAGCGTGTCGCCCCGGCCCAGCCGGTGCGCCCGTCCCTCCGCCTCGACCTCGACACCGCCGTCGGCGACGTACATCAACTTGTCGTTGCGGTGCTGGAGTTCGCGGGCCTCCTCGTGGTCGCCGGTGAACTCGGTGGCGTGGAGCTGGTGGTGACCGCGCACCAGGGGGCGGGCGTGGGCCCCGGGGGTGAACTCGGCCCCGTCGTCGGCGCGCACGACGTCGACGCTGCACGCCGGGTCGGCGGCGGCGAGCAGGTCGGCGGCGGTGGTGCCGAGGGCCTCGGCGACCCGTTCCAGGGAACTCCGGCTGGGCCGCGCCCGCTCGTTCTCCACCTGGCTGAGAAAGGGCACCGACAGGCCGCTGCGCTCGGACACGACGGCGAGCGTGAGCCGCAGTGCCCGGCGTCGTCGCCGTACGGCCGCGCCCACCCGAAGGGGCTGTTCTTTGTGGTCGCCCATCGCTCCGGCTCCCTCCCTCGCGTCGTCGGTCCGCGAACCGCGCGGATTTACGGCCCGCTGCTTCTGTTGAGTTGTTTGCACCCTACGCATGTTCGGCAAACCGTTTCATGGACCCGTCACATCGCTGTCACTTCGAGGGAGTGTGAGGGTTACAGTTCGCGCCACCGCGCGAGCCGTCGCGCGCCTGGCGCCGCCGCCCCCGCATACGGGGCGAAAGGGCCGATCACGAGGGCGGAACTCCCCGTCAGGACCCTCGGACGGCCGGATCGGATCCTGAAGTCCGTTGCCCTGGTGCGCAGTTGGTGGTGCGTCTCGGCCAGTGGCGTGCGCCGGCGGTCGGGGCCGGCCGTGTCCGCGCGCACGGAGCTGATGTGCGGCGGGCCTTCGGAACCGTGCCCGGCGACGCCCCGAACGACAGGGGCACGCGGCCCGCGCCGCGGCGCGGGAACGCGTCGGTGAGGTGCGGTCGTGCGCCGCGGCACGGTTGTCCGGATCCCTCTCGTACGCCAGTACGCGACCACCGGAGCCGTCGCCCGCGCGTGCGGACCGGCGTCCGCCCGGACGGACGGAGTCCGCGAACCCGGGACACGACGAGGGGTGGTCCTCGTCGTACGGGTCAAGAGAACCCTGACGACGAGGACCACCCCTCGGAGTGAACCGTTCGACGCGCCCCGGCGTGGACGGCTCGCGCGTGCCCCGGTGGGCACGCGGCTCGTCCGCTATCGCGGAGTCATGCGTTCCACCATGTCCGGGTGCTCGTCGAGCCACGCGGCGACGGCTTCCTCCTCGTGCCCCTGGCCGCGCTGCTTGATCTCGCTCTCCAGGCTGCCGAGTTCGGCCTCGCTCATCCTGAAGTCCTTGATCCACCCGGCCAGCTTCGGGTACCGGCTCGGGAACTCCTCCGAGGCGATGGTCCGGATCGTGTTGCCCTCGCCGAACAGCTTCTTGTCGTCGGTGAGCTTGGTGAGCCTGTACTGGCTGTACGCCCAGTGCGGCGACCACAGCACGACCGCGACCGGCTTCTTCGCGGCGTACGCGCGCTTCAGCTCGGCCAGCATCGCGGGCGTGGAGCCGTCGACGACCTCGTACTCCTTGTCCAGGCCGTAGCCCGGAAGCACCTTCTTCTTAAGGAGGTTCATCTCACCGGTGCCGGGCTCGATACCGATGATCTTTCCGCCGAAGGTCTTCGACTTGCCCTTGAGGTCGGCCGGCGACCGGACGTCCTTCACGTACGAGGGGACCGCGATCTCCAGGGAGGTCGGTTCGTACCAGGTGCCCAGGTCCTTCAGGTGGTCCTTGTGCGCTTCCCAGTAGTTGGACTGGGCGTGGGGCAGCCAGGCGTCGAAGTTGAGGTCGAGGTCGCCGGAGGCCAGGCCGGTGTAGACCGGGCCGACGTCCATCTGCTTGAGGTCGATCGTGTAGCCGCGCCGGGCGAGCACGTTCTTCCAGAGATAGGTGACGGCGACGTCCTCGTCCCAGGGGAACCAGGCGACGTCCAGCGGGCGCTTCGCCTCGGCGGGGGCGGCGGCCTTCTCGACGGGGGCCAGCTCGCCGACGACCGAGGGGTTCTTCTTCAGCCAGGCGCGCACGGCGTCCTGCTGCTTGCCCTTGCCGACCTTGTTGATCTCGGCCTCGAGGCCGGTGAGCTGCTTCTCGGTCAGCTTGAAATTCTTCAGCCACGCGCCGACGACCGGGTCGTCCTGCGCGAAACCCTTGCGGGACAGCGTGTGCACGCCGTCGCCCTTGCCCCAGGCGCCCTTCGGGTCCTTGAGCTTCTTCAGCTTGTACTCGCTGTAGGCCCAGTGCGGCGACCAGAGCGTGGTGACGATCGGCTTCTTCGCGGTGTACGCGCGCTTCAGCTCGGCCAGCATCGCGGGCGTGGAGCTGTCGACGACCTCGTACTCCTTGTCGAGCCCGTACGCCTTGAGCACCTTGCTCTTGAGCAGGCCCATCATTCCGGCGCTGGACTCGATGCCGGTGATCTTGCCGCCGAACTTCCCGGACTGCCCCTTGAGGTCCTCCAGGGAGTCGATGCCCTTCATGTAGGCGGGCACCGACAGCTCCAGGGATGTCGGGCCGTACCAGGAGCCCAGGTCGTCGAGCTGCTTGCCGTACTTCTTCCAGTACTCGGCGTGTGTGGTCGGCAGCCAGGAGTCGGTCTCGAAGTCGATGTCGCCCTGGGCGAGCGAGGTGTAGAGCGGGCCGGCGTCGAACTGCTTGACGTCGACCTGGTAGCCGCGCTGCTCCAGGATCTCCTTCCAGAGGAAGGTGGAGGCGACGCCCTCGTCCCAGGGGATGTAGCCGATGGTGACCTTCTTGCCCTGGCCGACGTTCTCGCCGTCGGCGGCGGTGGCCGCCGTGCCCCCACCGCCGAGGACGCCCATCCCGCCCGCGACGAGCGCGAGCACGACGACGCCCGCCATGGCCACGACGGGACGGGGGCGGTACGACCAGATCCGCAGGCCCCGCGCGGCGCGCGCCTTGGCCGCGGCGCGCCGGCCGAGCGGGGAGACCTGGGTGCCGAGCGCGCCGGTCATGCGGTCGAGGTAGATCGCGAGGATGACGATCGCGACGCCCGCCTCGGAGCCGAGGCCGACGTTCAACTGGCCGATGGCCTCGTTGACGTCGCCGCCGAGGCCGCCGGTGCCGACCATGCCGGCGATGGCGGCCATGGACAGGCCCAGCATGATGACCTGGTTGACGCCCGCCATCACGGTGGGCAGGGCCAGCGGGAGCTGGATGCGCAGCAGGGTGGCGCGCGGGGTGGTGCCGAACGCGTCGGCGGCCTCGACCAGGTCCTTGTCGACCTGGCGGATGCCCAGTTCGGTCATGCGGACACCGGGGG
Organism: Streptomyces sp. NPDC096324; assembly: GCF_044763015.1. Taxonomy (NCBI): domain Bacteria; kingdom Bacillati; phylum Actinomycetota; class Actinomycetes; order Kitasatosporales; family Streptomycetaceae; genus Streptomyces; species Streptomyces sp. NPDC096324. Next base: position 292,760 of record NZ_JBIWFK010000009.1, read on the forward strand.
CCAGCGCGAAGATCAGGGTGGCGACGATGCCGGCGGAGGCGCCGGTTCCGAAGAACAGGATCGCCGGGATGAGGTAGATCATCGCGGGCAGCGTCTGCATGAAGTCGAGGACCGGCCGGACGACGGCGCTGACCCGGTCGGACCGGGCCGCCCAGATGCCCACGGGCACGGAGACGACGAGCGCGATGAGGGTCGCGACGAGGACCAGGGACAGGGTCACCATCGCGTCCTCCCACAGTTCGAGGGAGTCGATGAAGGCGAATCCGGCGAAGGTGAGCAGACCGGCCGAAGTGCCGCGCAGCCAGAAGGCGATGACGGCGAAGATGCCGGCGAGGAGCAGCGGCTGGGGTGCCTGGAGGACGGCGTCGATGCCGTCGTAGGTGCCCGTGAAGACGGTCTTGAGGAAGTCGAAGAGCCACGCCATGTGGTTCAGCAGCCAGTCGACCGCGTCGTTGACCCAGTCGCCGAAGGGGATCTTAGGCATGGGCCTTCACCCCCTTGTCCTGTCCGCTGTCCTGTCCGCCGGGACAGGTCCGGGGGCCGCCCTGCTCGTCGCCGAGGAAGCCGAGGAGCCGCTGCCGCGGGACGACGCCGACGAGAGTGTGCTTCTTGTCGACGACCGCGACCGGGTGCGGGAGGCGGGCGCTCATCGCGCAGAGGTCCACGAACGGGGTGTCGGGCGTGGCGGTCTCGCAGGCGCAGTCCGCCTCGTCGCCACGCAGGTCCGTGTCCATGACGGCGCCCGCGGTCAGCACCCGCGAGCGGTCGACGTCCTGGGTGAAGGAGGCGACGTAGTCGTCGGCGGGCCGGACGAGGATGTCCTCGGCGGTGCCGTCCTGGACGATGCGGCCGTCGCGCATGACGGCGATGCGGTCGCCGAGGCGCATCGCCTCGTTGAGGTCGTGCGTGATGAAGACGATGGTCTTCTTGAGCTTCTTCTGGAGTTCGAGGAGCTGGTCCTGCATGTCGCGGCGGATCAGCGGGTCCAGCGCGCTGAACGACTCGTCCATGAGCAGCAGATCGGCGTCGGTGGCGAGCGCGCGGGCGAGACCCACGCGTTGCTGCATCCCGCCGGAGAGTTCGTCGGGCCAGGACTTCTCCCAGCCGGCGAGTCCGGCCAGTTCCAGGGCCGCGGCCGCCCGTTCACGGCGTTCGGCGGCCGGCACTCCCTGGACCTCCAGGCCGTAACCGGCGTTCTCCAGCACGCTGCGATGCGGGAACAGCGCGAAGTGCTGGAAGACCATGCTGATCTTCCGGGAGCGGACCTCGCGCAGCTCGCGGGCGCTGAGCCCGGTGAGGTCCTGGCCGTCGAAGCGCACGTGTCCCGCGGTGGGCTCCAGCAGTCCGTTGAGCATGCGCAGCAGCGTGGACTTGCCGGATCCGGACAGGCCCATGACGACGAAGATCTGGCCCGGTTCCACCGTGAAGGATGCGTCGATCACGGCGGCGGTGGTGCCGTCGGCGCGCAGTTCCTCACGGTCGGCCCCTTGGCGGAGCCGTTCCACCGCCGCTTCCGGTCGTCTTCCGAACACCTTGTACAGATGGTCGGCCTCAAGCCTGGATGACACAGGTGCCTCTCGTCGGGGCAGGGGTGCGCATGGAAGGACGACCCGTGCGTTCCCGGCTGCCGATGACGGTTGAATTCACAACCGCGTTCGTCAGTGGCGGCGCCTGCCCCCGCTTACACGGAGCAAACACGGGAGTGGTCCAGGTCACTGTCAGTGGCGTACGGCATGATGCGGAGCGTGACTCTGCAGACGCGACGACTGATGCTCCTCGACACCGCCTCGCTGTACTTCCGCGCCTATTTCGGCGTCCCGGAATCCGTGAAGGCCCCGGACGGCACACCGGTGAACGCGGTGCGCGGACTGCTGGAGTTCATCGACCGCCTGGTCAAGGACCACCGTCCGGACGATCTGGTGGCCTGCATGGACGCGGACTGGCGTCCGCAGTGGCGGGTCGACCTGATCCCGTCGTACAAGGCGCACCGGGTCGCGGTGGAGACGGAGACCGGCCCGGACGAGGAGGAGGTGCCGGACACGCTCTCCCCGCAGGTGCCCGTCATCGAGGAGGTCCTGGACGCGCTGGGCATCGCGCGCGTGGGCGTCGCGGGGTACGAGGCGGACGACGTGATCGGCACGTTCACCGGCCGTGCCGCCGGCCCGGTCGACATCGTCACCGGCGACCGCGACCTGTATCAGCTCGTCGACGACGCGCGGGGGGTGCGCGTGCTGTATCCCCTCAAGGGTGTCGGCACGCTCCAGCTCACCGACGAGGCGTGGCTGCGCGAGAAGTACGGAGTCGACGGTCCGGGGTACGCGGATCTGGCGCTGCTGCGCGGCGACCCGAGCGACGGGCTGCCCGGAGTGCCCGGCATCGGGGAGAAGACGGCCGCCAAGCTGCTCGCCGAGTTCGGTGACCTGGCCGGCATCATGGCCGCGGTCGACGACCCGAGGGCGAAGCTGACGCCGTCGCAGCGCAAGCGGCTCGACGAGTCGCGGCCGTACATCGCCGTGGCGCCGACCGTCGTCAAGGTGGCCGGGGACGTGCCGCTCCCCGGGGTGGACACGGCACTGCCGCACGCGCCGCGCGATCCCGCCGCGCTGGAGGAACTGGCCTCGCGCTGGGGTCTGGGGGGATCGTTGCACCGCCTGCTCGTGACACTGCAGGCTTAGCTGAACACTTTTGACCCGACGGATACCTCTTCGTGCATAGGTGTCACCGAGGAAGGAATGCTAACTTAGGTAAGCCTAACTATTTGAGCAGGAGGCAGTCATGGCAGAGCGCCCGGAACGCAAGCCCCGGAAGCCCCACTCCGCGAAGGTGCTGCGGACCGAGCGGCTGACGCCCCACATGCAGCGGGTGGTCCTCGGTGGCGACGCCCTGACGGACTTCGCCACGAGTGGCAGAACCGACCACTATGTGAAGCTGCTCTTCGGCCCGCCCGGTGTCACCTATCCCGAGCCCTTCGACCTGGACCGCGTCCGCGAGGAGTTCCCGCGCGCGCAGTGGCCGGTGACGCGGACGTACACCGTGCGCGCCTGGGACTCCGAGACGCGTGAGCTGACCCTGGACTTCGTGGTGCACGGGGACGAGGGACTCGCCGGTCCCTGGGCCCTTCGGGCACAGCCGGGCGACCTCGTCCGCTTCATGGGCCCCGGTGGCGCCTACGCGCCCGACACGACCGCCGACTGGCACCTGCTCGCCGGTGACGAGAGCGCGCTGCCCGCGATCGCCGCCGCGCTGGAGTCACTGCCCGACGCCGCCACGGTCCGCGCTTTCGTCGAGGTCTCGGGGCCCGAGGAGGAGCAGAAGATCGACTCCGACGCGGAGATCGTCTGGCTGCACCGCGGCGACCGGCCCATCGGCGCGACCCTGGTTGAGGCCGTACGGGCTCTGGAGTTCCCGGAGGGCCGGGTGCACGCGTTCGTGCACGGCGAGGCCGCCTTCGTGAAGGAACTGCGGGGTCTGCTGCGGGTCGAGCGCGGGATTCCGCGCGAGGACCTGTCCATCTCCGGCTACTGGCGCCTCGGCCACAACGAGGACGGGTGGCAGGCCGCGAAGCGTGAGTGGAACGCCCAGGTGGAGGCGGAGCAGGAGGCCCCGGCCGCCTGACACCGGCCCTCCCCACCCCGTACGCCCCAGGAGGCGGACCCGCAGGACGCGGGTCCGCCTCCTGACGTATGCACGGGCACCACCGGGCACCGGGCCCGCGAGGAACAGGGCCGCGGGGCCGGGGAGGGCGGACGGCGGACCCGCGAGAGCGGGCCGCGCGGGCCGAAGGGCGGAGATTGGGCCCGTGAAGGGCGGAGGCCGGGCCGCGTGCGGCGGACGAGAGGCCCGCGGAGAGCCTGAAGCGAGGCGCGAAGAGCGGCGAGCACGCCCGTGAAGGGCGGACGGCGGGCCGCGCGTGGTGGACGGCAGGCCCGGGCCGCGGAGACCCGGAGGCGAGGCGCGCGGAGCGGAAAGCACACCCGCCAAGGACGGACGGCGGGCCGCGCGTGGTGGACGGCAGGTCCGGGCCGCGGAGACCCGGAGGCGAGGCGCGCGGAGCGGAAAGCGCGCCCGTGAAGGGCCGGCGGCGGGGCGTGGAGCGGGGGCGGCGGGGGCGTGAGGAATTGGGTCCGTCGGTGATACGGGCGCGTCACGCGGGGGAAACAGGGGCTCCCTAATTTCTGTCACCCGACAGGAATCCTGCTCGCCCCCCCCACTCACCCTTCACCCTTCGCGCCGAAGGCAGGTGCCGCCGTGACCACCACCGCCCCCTCCGACGTACGCCCCGATCCGCCCGCTTCGCCGGACGACCGTTCCCTGACCGAGTTCGGCTACCGCCAGGAACTGCACCGCAGCCTCGGCCGGTACGCCTCGTTCGCCGCCGGGTTCTCCTTCATCTCCGTCCTGACCACGGTCTTCCAGTTCTTCGCCTTCGGGTACTCGTTCGGCGGCCCGGTCTTCTTCTGGACCTGGCCGGCCGTGCTCGCCGGACAGCTCGCGGTCGCCGCCTGCTTCGCGGAACTCGCCGCGCGCTATCCGATCTCGGGCGCGATCTACCAGTGGTCCTCGCGCCTGTCGAACCCCTCCTTCGGCTGGTTCGCCGGCTGGATCATGGTGATCGGGCAGATCGTCGTGGTCGCGGCGGCGGCGCTCGCGCTGCAGATGGTCCTGCCCGCGATCTGGGGCGGATTCCAGCTCGTCGGCGACGATCCGGCCCCGACCAGCCCCGACGGCGCCGCCAACGCGGCCGTCCTGGGCGCCGTCCTGCTCGTCCTGACCACGCTGGTGAACGTCCTCGACAACCGGGTGATGTCCGCGGTCAACCGGATCGGCGTGACCGCCGAGATCATCGGCGCCGTCCTGATCATCGTGCTGCTGTTCACCCACTCCGAGCGCTCCCCCGGCATCACCTTCCACACCGGCGGAGGCGGCAGCGGCCTGTTCGGGGCGCTGATGGTGGGCTCGTTCATGGCCGCGTACGTCATGATCGGCTTCGACAGCGCCGGGGAGATGAGCGAGGAGACCCACCACCCGAGGCGCACCGCGCCTCGTACGATCCTCACCGCGCTCGGCGCGGCCGGTCTGCTCGGCGGGCTGATCGTGCTCGGCGGGCTGCTCGCCGCCCCGAGCCTGACCGACGGCCGGCTCGGCGTCGACGGACTGAGCTACGTCCTGACCAGCAGCCTCGGCGACGGGGTGGGCCGGGCGCTGCTCGCCGACGTCGTGGTGGCGATCGCGGTGGCGACCCTGGCGATCCAGACCGCCGCCGGCCGCATGCTCTTCTCGATGGCCCGCGACGGCCGGCTCCCCTTCTCCGCCCGGCTCGCGAAGGTCGACGCGCGCACCGGCATGCCCGCCGCGCCCGCCCTGGTCGTCGGCTTCCTCGCGACGGCCCTGCTGCTCCTGAACTTCGCCTCGCCGGACGCGTTCCTGGCGATCGGGACCACCTGCATCGTGATGCTGTACCTCGCCTACGCGATGGTCACCGGACCCCTGCTGGTGCGCCGGCTGCGCGGGCGCTTCGCGGTGGAGGGCACCGACGAGACGGGCGCCCCGCTCTTCTCGCTGGGCCGCTGGGGCGTCCCCGTCAACGCGCTCGCCCTCGCCTACGGCCTCTTCATGACGGTCAACCTGGCGTGGCCGCGTGCCGCGGTGTACGACCCGGCGGGCGGGCACTGGTACTTCCGCTGGTTCACCCTGCTGTTCCTCGCCGTGACGCTGGTGGCGGGCGCCGCCTACCGGGCGTTCGAGGCGCGGTCGGCGAAGGCGGCGGCGCCCGAGGCCGCCGAGGCCTCGTACGCTTGACCGGGTGAGACGCAAGCCCCGGATCCCGCCCGCTCCCCTCCCGCAGCGCCACGGGGTCGACCCCGTGCGGATCAGACTGCCGCGCGAGGGGAGCTGGGCCACGGCGCGGGCGTACCTGGTGGAACGGCTCGCGGCGGGCGACGGAGTCATCGACACGATGATCGGCGAGGGGCTGATCGTCCTGGAGGACGGACGGCCGCTGACCGCCGAAGAGGCCTACGCGCCGGGGTTGTTCCTGTGGTTCCACCGAGAGCTGCCGCACGAGGAGCGGGTGCCGTTCCCGCTCGACGTGGTGTACCGCGACGAGCACATCGTGGTCGCCGACAAGCCGCACTTCCTGGCCACCACACCGCGCGGCAGCCATGTCGCCGAGACGGCTCTCGCGCGGCTGCGCCGGGAGCTGGAGCTGCCGGAGCTGGGCGCGGCGCACCGTCTCGACCGGCTGACCGCGGGGCTCGTGCTGTTCACCGTGCGGCCCGGGGAGCGCGGCGCGTACCAGTCGCTGTTCCGCGACCGGCTGATCGCCAAGGAGTACGAGGCCGTGGCGCCGTACGACTCCGGTCTGGGTCTGCCGCGTACGGTCAGCAGCCGCATCCTCAAGGAGCGCGGGGTGATGGCCGCCCGGGAGGTGGCGGGCGAGCCGAACGCGGTCAGCGTGGTCGACCTCGTCGAGCACCGGGACGGTCTCGGGCGCTACCGGCTGACCCCGCGGACCGGGCAGACCCATCAACTCCGGGTACACATGAGCGCGTTGGACGTGCCGATCCTCGGCGATCCGCTGTACCCCGTGGTGACCGGGCCGGTGCCGGCCGGTGACTTCCGGCGTCCGCTGCAACTGCTGGCGCGGACACTGGAGTTCACCGATCCGGTCACCGGCCGGGCCCATCGGTTCGTGAGCGGGCGGACGCTGGAGGCGTGGACCGCGTACGACACCTGGTCGGGCCGGGGCACCGGGGATCAGTAGCCGCGCCACCAGCGCAGGAGGCGCTGCCAGGCGCCGGGCCGGGCGGCGGGCCCGGGGGCGGCCGGGACGGACTCGGGGGCCTGGGGCTGCGGTGCGGGCGTGGCCGGTGCGGCGGCTTCCTCGGTGGTCACCTGCCAGGGGGTCCGCTGGGCGGGCAGGGCGCGCACGGACGGCCGCTGGGTGACCTCCTGTGTGGGCTTGGGCTCGAAGCGCACGGGCAGGTCGACGAGGTGGCGCGAGGACATGGTGCTGCGCCAGCGCAGGTCGCTCTCGTCGCAGTCGAGTTCGACGTCGGGCAGGCGCAACAGCAGGGCGTCGACGCCGACATCGGCGATGGCACGGCCGATGTCCTGTCCCGGGCACTCGTGGGGGCCGCCGCCGAAGGCGAGGTGGGAGCGGTTGCCCTGCATGCTCGCGGCCAGGTCGGGACGGATCCGGGGGTCGACGTTGCCGGGCGCGATCCCGAACAGCAGTCCGTCGCCCTTGCGGATGCGCTGGCCGCCCAGCTCGGTCTCCTGCTTGGCGAAGTAGCCGAGGACGGCGCTGAACGGCGGCTCGTTCCACAGCGACTGCTCGACCGCCTCGGGCACGGTCATCTGCCCGCCGTTGAGCTGGGCGCGGAAGCGCGGGTCGGTGAGCAGCATGCGCAGCACGTTGGCGATGAGGTTGGCGGTGGCTTCGTAGGCGGCGAGGAGGACGAGCCGCAGGTGCTGGGCCACCTCGTCGTCGGTGAGCCGGGCCGGGTGGTTGATGAGGTGGCTGGTGAGGTCGTCCTCGGGTTCGGCGCGGCGCCGCAGGGTGTGCTGGGTCAGCACGCTCATGACGTACTCGTTGCTGGCGATGGCGGTGTCGGTGCCCTTGAGCAGGTCACGGGTGGCGTGCACCATGCGGTCGTTGTAGTCCTCGGGCGTGCCGATGATCTCGCAGAGCACGGACATCGGCAGATGCTCGGCGAACTGGCCGACCAGGTCGGCCTTGCCGAGCGGGCAGAACGCGTTGACCAGGCGCTGGGTCGCGCGGTTGATGTAGCGGCGCAGGCTGCGGAAGTCGATGGTCGACATGGCGCCGGTGACGGCGCCGCGCAGTCTGAGGTGCTCGTCGCCCTCGGCGTGGGAGCAGATGGGCTGCCAGGCGATGTGGGGGGCGAGCGGATGGTCTGCTCCCGCCGTGCCGTCCTGCACGGCGGTCCACAGCCGGCTGTCGCGGGCGTAGTGCGCGGGGGTGCTGACCATGTGCAGGTTCTCGGCATGGCCGAGGACCACCCAGACGGGCACGTCGTTGTGCAGCAGCACGGGTGCGACGGCGCCGTGTTCGGCCCTCAGTTTCTCGTACAGCGCGCCCAGGTCCTCCGCCTCGGGCCCGTACAGGCGGCGCAGTCCGCCCGGTCCGACGCCGGGGCCCATGGTGTGGGCGGGGCAGCCGGGCGGGGGGCCGAACGCGGGGTCTTCCGTACCGGCCGGGAAATGGGATTCGGTCGTCACAATGATCGCTCCGAAGCTCAAGTACGTTCTGTGGATTGGTAGTTGGCGTACGGATGCTGCTTTCACCGTACGGCGTTCAGCGGTGCGCCGACGTCATCGCGAGGGAATGCAGGAATCGCATCAGGGTCATGAGGGTGTCCCGGCTGGACGCCCTGCGGCGGGCGTCGCACCGCACGATCGGGATCTCCTCGGCGAGGTCGAGCGCGGCCCGCAGGTCCTCGACCGGGTACCGGGGCGCGTCGGGGAAGTCGTTGACCGCGACGACGAACGGGACACCGCGCTCCTCCAGGCGTCCGATGACGTCGAAGCTGACCTCCAGGCGGCGGGTGTCGATCAGGACGACCGCGCCGAGCGCTCCCTCGAACAGGCCGTTCCACAGGAACCAGAAGCGCTCCTGGCCCGGCGTGCCGAAAAGGTAGAGCACGAGCTGGTCCGTGATCGAGATGCGGCCGAAGTCCATGGCCACGGTGGTGGCGGTCTTGGTCTCGGACCCGTAGTTGTCGTCGACGCCTATACCGGCCTGTGTCATGGTCTCCTCGGTCGTCAGCGGCTTGATCTCGCTGACGGAACCGACCATGGTCGTCTTGCCGACTCCGAAGCCGCCCACGATCACGATCTTCACCGCCGCCTGCGCGGTGTGCGGGAGGTGGTCCTCGGCGCGAGGGCCCGTGACGGTGTCAGAGCTTTTGAAGTCCATGCATCACCGCTTCGAGGAGGGAACGGTCGGGGAGCGCCTGACGGACGATCGGGGCGCGCGCCCGTACCAGTTCGGCCGTCAGCAGCTCGGTGAGCAGGACGGTCACCACGCTGAACGGCAGATTGAGATAGGCCGAGATCTCGGCCACGGACAGGGGGGTTCTGCACAGCCGCAGCAGTGCCGACTGCTCCGGCTGGGTGGCGGGCGGCGGTGCGACGGCACGGGCGACGACCAGCGTGACCAGGTCGACCTCGGCCCGGTCGCCGTCCTCGCCGCCGCCGGTGAGGACGTACAGCCGCTCCGGGTTCTTCGGTTTGCCCTCGCCCTCCCGGCCCTCCCCCGCGGAGTCCTCCGGGCCCGCGAGGGGGGTGGGCGGTGCGGGAGGTTCGGGGGGCCGCTCCCTCGGCTGGCGCCGTCGGCGTTGCGGAGGGCTCATACGGTCTGCCCGTTGCGGCGCGGCGGGCTGGTGAGATGGGCGCCGATGCGGACGACGAGGTCGCGCATGCGGTTGCTCATCAGCCCGGGTTCCGCGGTCTGGTTGGCGAGGACGGCGAGGTAGGCGTTGGGTCCCGCCGACATCAGGTAGAAGTAGCCGCCGTTGATCTCGATGATGACCATCCGCATCCGGCCGTCGCTCTTGGGGATCTCGCCCGCGACGGCTCCCGCGAGGCTCTGCAGGCCCGCGCAGGCCGCGGCGACGCGGTCGGCCGCGTCCGGGTCGCCGCCGTAGCGGGCGATGCGCAGTCCGTCGGCGGAGAGCACCACGATCTGCTGGATGCCGGGCACTCCGTCGGCGAGTTCCTTGAGCATCCAGTCGAAGTTGGCTCGCTGCTGGATCACTTGAGGTCCCCCTCGTCGTCGGCCTCGGCCGGGCCCGGCCGGCTGTCCGTGCTGAGTTCGGTCGGGTCCGGGTCGCCCTTGAGCCCGTTCATGAACGCCTCGACCCACAGCCCGGGTTCGGGCTCCTTCTCCTGCGGCTCGGGGTCGGGTTCCCAGGAGGCGGCGGCCTCGGCGGCCTCCTGCTCCGCGCGGGCCTCGGCGTACCGCCGGCTGAGCGGGACCTTCATACGGCTGCGGCGCTGCGGCAGACCGTTCGGCGTCCATTCCGTGACGACCGGGACGTCGTCCTCGAGCGGGTCGCCGCTCGACGACGGGATGCGGGGGCCGGTGGTCGGCTTGCGCTTCTTGGGCTTGCGAGCGGGGCCCTCGACTCCGCCGTTGTCGATGCCGGCCACGGAGCTGGCCCCGATGCCGTGCGCGAGACCGGGGGCGAAGTCGGTGGTGAGCATGGCCCGCGGTGCGACGAGGACGGCGCGGACACCTCCGTACGCGGACTGCCGCAGCGAGACCTGCATGTTGTACATCTGGGCGAGTCGTCCGACGACGGCCATCCCGAGCCGGGGCGCCTGGCCCATGGTGTTCGGGTCGACGCCCTCCGCGGCCAGCCGGAGCAGCTCCTCGATCTTGCCGCGGGCCTCGTCGCTGAGGCTGACGCCGCCGTCCTCGATCTCGATGGCGATGCCGGTCTGCACCTCGATCGCGGTGACGTGCACCTTGGTGTGGGGCGGCGAGTAGCGGGTGGCGTTGTCCAGGAGCTCGGCGAGCGCGTGGATGAGCGGTTCGACGGAGACACCGTCGACCGCGATGTCGACGATGTTGTGGAGCTCGATGCGCCGGTATTCCAGGATGCGGGACATCGCGCCGCGCAGGACGCTGAACAGCGGTACGGGTTCGGGCCACTGGCGTCCGGGACGGCCGCCGCCGAGCACGGCGATGGAGTCGGCGAGCCGGCCGATCAGCGCGGTGCCGTGGTCGATGCGCAGCAGGTCGTCGAAGACCTCTGGGTTGCGCCCGTGGTCCTCCTCCATCTCGCGGAGTTCGTTGTTCTGCTGGTGGACGATGGCCTGGACGCGGCGGGCGATGTTGACGAAGGAGCGCTGGGCCGCGTCGCGCATCGACTCCTCGGCGTCGATGGTCTTGAGCAGCTTCTTCAGCAGGTCCTTCTGGGACGCGGGGACGTCGCGGAGGACCGGGTTGTCGCGGCCCAGGGTGCGCATGACCTCCGACGGGGAGTTCCCCTCGTGCAGCCGGTCGATCGCGTACGGCAGGACGTCCCGGGTGAAGCGGACGATCTCCTGGTCGTGCGCGGCGACGCGCTGCTCCAGGGAAGCGGTGCGGCGGGCGAAGTCGGCCCGCAGTTCACGGGCGACGCGGCCGCGGCGGACGGCTTCACCGCCGATCGCGATGACCAGCAGCGTGGCGAAGCCGCCGCACAGGGCCACCGCGACCCGGGCCGGCTCGGTCACGACGGCGACGGCCGCGCCGGTCGCCACCGCCATCAGTACGGCCGGCAGCAACAGCACGCGCGCGTAGGGAAGTTCACTGTCACCGGGAGGCGATTGAACACTCACCATGTATGCCCTCTGAGACAAGTCGGCTGGGGGTGGGGGAGGTTTGTGGGGGAAACGGCACGGATCGGTATGGGTCAAACCAGATCTTCGGAACTTTTGGGAACAAGCGCACGAATACACCTCAACTCGGTGCGCTGCGGGCGAGCTTAGTCCGACCGGATCAACGCTGTGTCATATTCGACGAGCACCTGAAACCGCCCATGGGACTGGAGTACCCTCAGCCTCATTTACACGCTGCGTCCCCGTTCGCACACGCTGCGTGATGGCGAACGGGCATGCGAACGGCCCGGCGGTGAGGGATCAGACCCCGGCGATGCGCAGCGCCGCGTCCGCCGTGGCCTCGGCGAAGGCGGACACCGGGCGCTGCGGATCGGAGCGGTGGACGAGGATGACGCCCTCGATCAGCCCGAACAGCAGATCCGTCCGCAGATCGAGCTCACTCTTGGCGAGCGCGCCGCCGGCCGCCGTGGCGGCGAGCAACTGGCGGTAGGTGTCCTTGAGTTCGGCCCGCACGGCGTGGAAGCCGGCGAAGCGTTCGGTGCGCACCTCGGGCAGCAGATAGAGGCCGCCGAGATTGTGCGGCCCCCCGCACAGCACCTCCACATCGGTGCGGCACAGCTCCCACAGCCGGCCCTCCGCGGACGCCGTGTCGTCGGCGAGGAGCTCGCGGGCGTACGCCAGGGAGGGGGTGACCGTGGACTCCAGGAGCTCGGCGAGCAGCTCCTCCTTGCCGGTGACGTAGTGGTACATGGACGCCTGGCGCATGCCCGCCCGCTCGGCGACGGCCCGGGTGGTGGTGGCCGCGTAGCCCCGCGTCGTGAACAACTCGGCGGCGGCGTCCAGCAGTTCGGCGCGCGGCGACAGTCCGCTGTCCGGCCGCTGCGCGGCCCGGGGCCTGCCGACCCGGCGTCCGCCACCCGTTCCCATGCGTTCGATCCTCGCACACCCGACGCGCCCGGGCGGGGCGCCGCGACGCGCACGGCGGACACCCGGGCCACGGCACGTACGGCCCCTCACCGGCGGCGCACCCCGCGTGAGGGACAGGTAACCGCCCGGCAACACACGGGACACGGCCGCGACCCACCCCGCACCTAATTTCTGTCGCGCGACAGAAATGACCGAGGAGCCGGAGGACCCGCGATGGCGACAGCGACCACGCACGGAGCACGCGATCACGCCCGCGCCCAGCAGGGAACCCGCGCCGAGACGATGCCCGTGGTCCCCGCGGACGACTGGCAGGACCCGCCGCCCGAGGCGGGCCCCCTCGTCTGGGCCGAGACCGTGGCGGGCGGCAACTACACGCACAAGGTGCTGGCCCGGGGCACCGAACTGCGCCTGACCGACCTCGCCGGCGACGCCTGCGCCCACCTCCTGCTGTATGTCGCCGACCGGCCGTGGGAACGCCTGAACGTCGCCGACACCGTCAAGGTCCAGTGGAACGCCTACCTGGGCGCGGGGCGACTGCTCCTCTCCGACCAGGGCCGGGTGCTCGCCTCGGTGGTCGCCGACAGCTCCGGACGCCACGACACCCTGTGCGGCACCTCCACGCTCGTACGCAACACCGGGCGCTACGGGGACGGAACCCCGCAGTCCGCGTCCCCGGCCGGCCGCGAGCTGTTCAAGCTGGCCGCCGCCAAGAACGGGCTCGGGCCCCGCGATCTGCCGCCCTCGCTCTCCTTCTTCCAGGGCGTGGAGATACGCGACGACGGCTCGCCGGAGTTCACCGGCTCGGCCGGACCCGGCGCCGCCGTCACGCTGCGCGCCGAGCAGGACGTCACCGTGCTCATCGCGAACGTGCCGCACCCGGCCGACCCGCGCCCCGCCTACACGAGCACCCCCCTGGAGGTGCTGGCCTGGCGCGCGCGGGCGACCGCGGCGGGCGACCCGCTGTGGGAGGCCACACCCGAAGGCCGCCGCGCCTTCCTCAACACCGCCGAATTCCTTGCCACGAGGGGGCTCGCATGACGCACACCACCGTCCCGGCCCGCGCCGCCTGGTCCGCGCTCCTGCGCGCCGGCCAGACGCTCACCGTCACCGACCTGCACGGCAACCAGGCCGTCGACTTCCTGGTGTACGACGCCATAGACACCGCCGTCCGCTACAGCGCGCCCGACACGATCCAGGCCCAGGGGAACATCTTCCTGACCACCGGCAGCGTGCTGATGTCGAACGAGCACACCCCGCTCATGACCGTCACCGAGGACGAGGTCGGCCGGCACGACACGGTCGGCGGCGCCTGCTCCAAGGAGTCGAACACCCTGCGCTACGGCCACCACACCTGGTCCCAGCACGCCTGCGTGGACAACTTCCTCGCCGAGGGCGCCCGTCACGGCCTCGGCAAGCGCGATCTCGTGTCGAACATCAACTGGTACATGAACGTGCCCGTCGAGAAGGACGGCACCCTCGGCATCGTCGACGGCCTCTCCGCCCCCGGACGCCGGCTGACCCTGCGCGCCGACCGCGATGTGATCGTGCTGGTCTCCAACTGCCCCCAGATCAACAACCCGTGCAACGGCTTCGAGCCGACCGCGGTCGCGATGACGATCGGGGACTCCGCATGAGCTTCGACACCCTCCTGGTCGCCAACCGCGGCGAGATCGCCGTCCGCATCATCCGCACGGCCCGCGAACTGGGCCTGCGGACCGTCGCCGTGTACTCCGACGCCGACCGCGCGGCACCCCACGTCCGCCTCGCCGACCAGGCCGTACGGCTCGGCCCCGCCCCCGCCAAGGAGTCCTACCTCGACGGCGACCTGGTCCTGAAGGCCGCCAAGGACACCGGGGCAGGCGCCATCCACCCCGGATACGGCTTCCTGTCCGAGGACGCGGCGTTCGCCCGACGCTGCGAGGACGCCGGGATCGTGTTCGTCGGACCCGCACCGGAGCAGCTCGAACTGTTCGGCGCCAAGCACACGGCGCGGGCGGCGGCCGAGGCCGCCGGGGTACCGCTGGCACCGGGCACGGGACTGCTCCCCGGCCTTCCCGAGGCCCTGGAGGCGGCCGGCCGCATCGGCTACCCCGTCATGCTCAAGGCCACCGGCGGTGGCGGCGGCATCGGCATGTCGGCATGTCGATCCGCCGATGAACTGACGCAGGCCTGGGACCGGGTGCAGCGCGTCGCGGCGGCCTCCTTCTCCTCGGCCGGGGTGTTCCTGGAGCGCCTGGTCGAACACGCCCGCCATGTCGAGGTGCAGGTCTTCGGCGACGGCCGGGGCCGTGTCGTCACCTTCGGCGACCGTGACTGCTCGCTCCAGCGCCGCAACCAGAAGGTCCTGGAGGAGGCACCCGCCCCCGGCCTGCCCGCCCACGTCCGCGACGGACTCGCCTCCGCCGCACGCGAGTTGTGCGCCTCGGTCGGCTACCGCTCGGCCGGAACCGTCGAGTTCGTCTACGACGCCGCCCGCGAGGAGGCGTACTTCCTGGAGGTCAACACCCGCCTCCAGGTGGAACACCCGGTCACCGAGGAGATCTACGGCGTCGACCTGGTCGCCTGGATGCTGCGGCTGGCCCGGGGCGAAACCGATGTCGTACGGGAACCGGGGCCACCGCGCGGCCACGCCGTCGAGGCGCGGGTGTACGCCGAGGACCCCTCGCGCGAACACCGGCCCAGCGCGGGCCTGTTGACCCGGGTCGCGTTCCCCGGCGGGGTCCGCGTCGACGGCTGGGTCGAGACCGGCACCGAGGTGACCACCTCCTACGATCCGATGCTCGCGAAGGTCATCGCGTACGGGGCGGACCGGGCCGAGGCCCTGGAACGCCTCGACGCGGCACTGGCCGCGACCCGCGTGGACGGCATCGAGACGAACCTCGGCCTGGTGCGGGCCGCGCTCGCCGAACCGTCCTTCCGGAAGGCGGCGCACTCCACCGCCACGCTGGCCGGCGTGAGCGATCCCACCCCGCGCGTCGAGGTCGTGGCCGGCGGCACCCTCACCACCGTGCAGGACTGGCCCGGACGCACCGGCTACTGGCAGGTCGGGGTACCGCCGTGCGGCCCGATGGACGACCTCTCCTTCCGGCTCGGCAACACGGCGCTCGGCAACCCCGAGGGCGCGCCCGGACTCGAATGCACCCTGCGGGGACCGGCGTTGAGGTTCACGCACACCACGACGGTCTGCGTCACGGGCGCGCCCGCGCCGGTCACCGTGGACGGGTCCGCCGTCGCCCAGTGGGAGCCGGTGACCGTGCCGGCCGGGGCGGTGCTGGATGTGGGCGCGCCCGACGGGCACGGTCTGCGCACCTACGTCCTGTTCGCGGGCGGCGGCCTGGACGTGCCCGCCTTCCTCGGCAGCGCCTCCACCTTCACCCTCGGCCGGTTCGGCGGCCACGGCGGCCGGACCCTGCGCACCGGCGACGTCCTGCACGGCGGCACGGTCACGGAATCCGGGACACCCGTGCCGCCCGCCGAGCGCCCCGGCCTCACCGCCGCCTGGCGGATCAGCGCCCTCGAAGGACCGCACGCGGCACCGGAGTTCTTCACCGAGGACGACATCCACGACTTCTACGCCGCCGACTGGAAGGTCCACTTCAACTCGGCCCGCACCGGAGTGCGGCTCGTCGGGCCCAAGCCCCGCTGGGCCCGCACGGACGGCGGCGAGGCCGGCCTGCACCCCTCCAACATCCACGACACCCCGTACTCGGTCGGCGCCGTCGACTACACCGGCGACATGCCGGTGCTGCTCGGCCCGGACGGCCCCTCCCTCGGCGGCTTCGTGTGCCCGGCGACCGTCGTCACCACGGAACGCTGGAAACTCGGCCAGCTCCGCCCCGGCGACACCGTGCGCTTCGCGCCGCTCGCCGACGACGGTTCGGCGCGGCCCGCGATCGTCGACGGCGGGGTGCTCGCCCGGGACGGCGACGTGACGTACCGCCGCAGCGGCGACGACAACCTGCTGGTCGAGTTCGGGCCGATGCAACTGGACCTGGCCCTGCGCATGCGGGTGCACGCGCTGATGGAGGCGGTGACCGAGGCGGATCTCGACGGCGTCACGGACCTGACGCCGGGCATCCGCTCCCTTCAGATCCAGACGGACCCGCGCCGGCTGCCCCAGCGCGAACTCCTCGACGCCGTGCGCCGCACGGTCCGCGCCCTGCCCCCGAGCGACCAGCTCGTCGTCCCTTCCCGCACCGTCCATCTCCCGCTGTCCTGGGACGACCCGGCCACCCGCGAGGCCATCGCCCGCTACATCGCCGGGGTCCGCGACGACGCCCCCTGGTGCCCCTGGAACATCGAGTTCATCCGCCGCGTCAACGGCCTGGACTCGGTGGACGACGTCTACCGCACCGTCTTCGACGCCGAGTACCTCGTCCTCGGCCTCGGCGACGTCTACCTCGGCGCGCCGGTCGCCACCCCGCTCGACCCGCGCCATCGCCTGGTCACCACCAAGTACAACCCGGCCCGCACCTGGACCGCCGAGAACTCGGTCGGCATCGGCGGCGCCTACCTCTGCGTCTACGGCATGGAGGGCCCCGGCGGCTACCAGTTCGTCGGCCGTACGACCCAGGTGTGGTCGCCCTGGCAGCAGCGCGGCGCGTTCGAGCCGGGCTCGCCGTGGCTGCTGCGCTTCTTCGACCGGATCAAGTGGTACCCGGTGGAGGCGGACGAACTCCTCGAACTGCGGGCCGACATCGTCTCCGGCCGTTTCGTGCCCCGCGTGGAGGAGGGCACCTTCTCCCTCGCCGCGTACGAGACCTTCCTCGCCGAGAACTCCGGGTCCATCGCGGAGTTCCGGTCCCGGCAGGGCGACGCGTTCTCCGCCGAGCGCGACGCCTGGGAGGCGGCGGGCGAGTTCAGGCGGGCCGAGGACGCGGGGGCCGCGCCCGCGCCGGCCGTCGAGGTGACGGTCCCGGCGGGCGGCCGGCTGATCGAGGCCGAGTTCGCCGCGTCGGTGTGGCAGCTCAACGTGACCCCGGGCGAACAGGTCACGGCGGGGCAGCCGTTGCTCGCGCTGGAGGCGATGAAGATGGAGTCACGTGTCCCCGCCCCGATCGACGGCGTGGTCCAGCGGATCCTCACCCGCCCGGGCGCCCAGGTGGAGGCGGGCACGGCCCTGCTCGTCCTCGCGCCCCGGGAACCCTCGACTCCCTGACCGCCCGCCCCGCGGGATCACCCCGTCTCCACCCGCCCACGACCTCCGTCACGAGGAGTTCCGATGTCCGCCCTCACCCGAGTCCGCATGGCGTACGCCCGCATCGAGGCCGTGGACCGCCCCGAGATCTGGATCGACCTGCGCCCCCGGGCGGAGGCCGAACGCGAGGCCCGATCCGTGGACGAGCGGGCCGCCGCCGGAGAGCACCTCCCGCTCGCCGGCCGGCTCCTCGCCGTGAAGGGCAACATCGACGTGGCCGGCCTGCCCACCACCGCCGGCTGCCCGGCCTACGCCTACACCCCGGAGGCAGACGCCCCCGCGGTCGCCCGCCTCCGCGCGGCCGGAGCCGTCGTGCTCGGCACCACCAACATGGACCAGTTCGCCACCGGCCTGGTCGGCACCCGCTCGCCGTACGGCGCCGTCCGGGGCGCCCTGGCCCCGGAGAGGATCAGCGGCGGCTCCAGCTCGGGATCGGCCGTGGCGGTGGCCCTCGGCATCGTCGACCTGGCGCTCGGCACGGACACCGCAGGCTCGGGCCGCGTGCCCGCCGCGTTCAACGGCATCGTCGGCCTCAAGCCCACCCGCGGCCTGGTGCCGACCACCGGCGTCGTCCCGGCCTGCGCCTCCCTGGACTGCGTGACCGTGTTCGCCCGCACCCTCCCGGAGGCCGAACAGGCCCTCGCCCGCCTCGCGACCCCCTCCGGACGCGAGCTGCCGCCCCTGGCGCAGCGCGCGCCCGGCCCGTGGCGCGTCGCCGTCCCGCCGACGGCACAACTCGGCGCACTGGACGAGGGCTGGGCGGAGGCCTACGAGGCGGCGGTGCGCGCGCTCGTCGCGGCGGGGGCGGAGGTGCGCGCGCTCGACCTCGCCCCGTTCACCGAGGCCGCCGCGATGCTCTACGAGGGCGCTTTCGTCGCCGAGCGCTACACGGCGGTGGGGGGCTTTGTCGACAAGCAGATCTCCGAGGGGGCTGCCGGGCTCGACCCGACCGTCGCCGGGATCATCACCCGCGCGCGGGACATCCCGGCCCACCGGCTCTACGCGGACCAGGAGCGGCTGGCGTCCCTGCGTGCCCGGGCCCTCGCGGAACTGGCCGACGCCGACGCGCTGCTCCTGCCGACGGCGCCCGGCCATCCCACGCTCGCCGAGGTCGCCGCCGACCCGCTGGGCGCCAACGCCCGGCTGGGCCGCTTCACCAACTCGACGAACCTGTTCGACCTGGCGGCGGTCGCCGTCCCGGCCGGGCGGACAGCGGCGGGACATCCCTTCGGGGTGATGCTGATCGGCCCGGCGTTCACCGACGAACGGCTCGCGGGGATCGCCCGCCTCCTGGAACCGGAGACCCGCCTCGCCGTGGTGGGGGCGCATCTGTCCGGCCTGCCGCTGAACCCCCAGTTGCTCGCTCTGGGCGCCCGCCTCGAACGGACGACGACGACCGCCGCCGTGTACCGTCTGCACGCCCTGGCGACCAGTCCGCCGAAGCCGGGGCTCGTCCACGTCGGCGCGGGCGGCGGCGCCGTCGAGGCCGAGGTGTGGAGCCTGCCCGCCGAGGGCCTCGGGCGCCTGCTGGCGGCGCTCCCCCGCCCGATGACCCTGGGCAGCGTCGAACTCGCCGACGGCACCCACGTGCCCGGCTTCCTCTGCGAACCCGGCGCGCTGGAGGACGCCCCCGACATCACGCGGTACGGCGGCTGGCGCGCGTACCTCGACGACCGGCGGCCCTGCTGATCGCACCCCGCCGGAGCCGGGAACGGCCTGTGACGACCGGCCACGGACACACCGCGGTACGGACACGGGTGCGGGCACGAGTGCGGGGTGCGGGCACGAGTGCGGGGTGCGGGCACGAGTGCGGGGTGCGGGCACGAGTGCGGGGTGCGGGCACGAGTGCGGGGTGCGGGCACGGCTGCGGGCCGCCGCCGGCCGGGGCTCGGGCCCCGGATCCGGCGACGGCCCTGCCGTCGTCGTCGGTCAGCCGACCGAGGAGTAGGCCACGACCCCGCGCAGCAGGGCCTCGACCGCCTTGCGGGCGTTCTTCGCGACCGTCGACCTCTCGCCGCCCGAGACGGGCGCGGCCGCCGCGATCTGGCCGAGGACGTCGATGACCTGCTTGCACCAGCGCACGAAGTCACCGGCGGGCATCTCGGCCTCACGCAGCACCTCGTCCAGGCCCTTGCCGGACGCCCACTCATGGGCGGCCCAGGCGAAGCCGAGGTCCGGCTCGCGCTGGCCCACGCCCTCCGCCTGGTTGATCCCGAAGTCCTCCTCCAGCGCGTCCAGCCGGCCCCAGATGCGCACCATCTCGCCGAGCGCGGCCTTGGCCTTGCCGGACGGCACCTTCGGCGCCATCGCGTCGTCCGCGACCCGCGACTCGTACACCAACGCCGAGACGCAGGCGGCCAGTTCGGCCGGGGAGAGCCCGTCCCAGACACCGGCGCGCAGGCATTCGCTCGCCAGCAGGTCGAGTTCGCCGTACAGCCGGGCGAGCCGCTTGCCGTGCTCGGTGACCTCGTCGGCCCGCAGATAGTCCAGCTCGGTGAGCAGGGCCACGATCCGGTCGAAGGTCCGGGCGATGGTGTTCGTCCGGCCCTCGATGCGGCGTTCGAGCTGCGAGGTGTCCCGCTGGAGCCGGTGGTACCGCTCGGCCCAACGGGCGTGGTCCTCGCGGTCGTTGCAGCCGTGGCAGGGGTGCGCGCGGATCGCCGTGCGCAGCCTGGCGATCTCACGGTCGTCGGCCGCCTCGGAGCGCCTCTTGCGGTGCCGGTCCGGCACGATGTGCCCGGCCTTCGTGCGCAGGGCGGAGGCGAGGTCTCTACGGGACTGCGGCGAACGGGCGTTGAAGGACTTCGGGATCCGCATCCGGTCGAGCGCCTCGACCGGCACCGGGAAGTCCATCGAGGCCAGCCGCTTCACCTGGCGCTCGGCGGTGAGCACCAGCGGACGCGGCCCGTCGTGCTGCTCGAAGCCGCGGTGGCCGTTGGAGCGGCCGGCGGGCAGCCCGGGGTCCAGCACCAGCGCCAGTCCCGCGTACTTGCCGGTCGGCACGTGGATGACGTCACCCGGCTTCAGCTTCTCCAGGGCGACGGCCGCCTCGGCACGGCGCTCCGACATCCCCTGCCGGGCCAACTCGGTCTCGCGGTCCTTCAGTTCGCGGCGCAGCGCCATGTACGCGTCGAAGTCACCGAGATGGCAGGTCATCGACTCCTTGTAGCCTTCGAGACCCTCCTCGTTGCGCTGCACCTGCCGGGAGATCCCGACGACCGACTTGTCGGCCTGGAACTGCGCGAACGACGTCTCCAGCAGCTCGCGCGAGCGGTGCCGGCCGAACTGCTCGACCAGGTTCACGGCCATGTTGTACGACGGCTTGAAGCTGGAGCGCAGCGGATAGGTGCGGGTGCCCGCGAGTCCCGCGAGATGCTCGGGGCTGAAGCCGCGCTGCCACAGCACGACCGCATGGCCCTCGATGTCGATGCCGCGGCGGCCGGCACGGCCGGTGAGCTGGGTGTACTCGCCGGGTGTGATGTCGGCGTGCTGCTCGCCGTTCCACTTGACGAGCTTTTCCAGCACCACCGAGCGGGCCGGCATGTTGATGCCCAGCGCGAGGGTCTCGGTCGCGAAGACCGCCTTGACGAGGCCGCGGACGAACAGTTCCTCGACGACCTCCTTGAAGGTGGGCAGCATGCCCGCGTGGTGGGCCGCGATGCCGCGCTCCAGGCCCTCCAGCCATTCGAAGTAGCCGAGGACGTGCAGGTCCTCGTCCGGGATGGAGGCGGTGCGCTCCTCGACGAGTTCACGCACCCGTGCCCGCGCCGCGTCGTCGTTCAGCCGCAGCCCCGCGTACAGGCACTGCTGCACGGCGGCCTCGCAGGCCGCGCGGCTGAAGATGAACGTGATGGCGGGCAGCAGCCCTTCGGCGTCGAGCCGCTCGATGACCTCGGGCCGGCCCGGCGTCCAGATCCGCGAGCGCTGTCTGCGCTCACGCTCCCGGTCGGCCTCGCGCATCGCGCGGCCGCGTCTGCGGTCCTGGTACGAGGGACGGCTCGCCTCCATGCGCGCCATGCGCGTGAGGTCGGGGTTGACGGCCTTGCGCTGGCCCTCGCCCTCCTCGAAGAGGTCGTACATCCGCCGTCCGGCCAGCACGTGCTGGAACAGCGGGACGGGCCGGTGCTCGGAGACGATCACCTGGGTGTCGCCGCGCACGGTGTCCAGCCAGTCGCCGAACTCCTCGGCGTTCGAGACGGTCGCCGAGAGCGACACCAGGGTCACCGACTCGGGGAGGTGGATGATCACTTCCTCCCAGACGGCGCCGCGGAAGCGGTCGGAGAGGTAGTGCACCTCGTCCATCACCACGTAGCCGAGTCCGAGGAGGGTCTGTGAGCCCGCGTACAGCATGTTCCGCAGGACCTCGGTGGTCATGACGACCACCGGTGCCTCGGAGTTGACGCTGTTGTCTCCGGTGAGGAGGCCGACCTTGTCCGCGCCGTACCGGCGGCACAGGTCGGCGTACTTCTGGTTGGAGAGCGCCTTGATCGGTGTGGTGTAGAAACACTTCTTGCCCTGCTGGAGGGCGAGGTGGACGGCGAACTCGCCGACGATCGTCTTGCCCGAGCCGGTGGGCGCGGCCACCAGCACGCCCTTGCCCGCTTCGAGGGCCTTGCAGGCCTCGATCTGGAAGGGGTCGAGGCCGAAGTCGTACATCTCGCGGAAGGAGGCGAGCGCGGTGGCCTGCTCGGCAGCGCGCCTGCGTGCTGCCGCGTACCGCTCGGCCGGTGAGAGGTCCTCTGTCATCGTGCTTTCGAGACTACCGGGAGGCACTGACACAAGGACGATCATTATCCCGATAAGCGGCTGTGAAACCCCGGATCCCCGCAGCTCAGGGAAGTGCGACGCGCACGGCGGCCCGTACGCACTCCGCCGTGAGCGGCAGCGGGCCCAGCGGCTCCCCGTCCGCGTAGCCGGTGACGCCCTCGGCGAGGAGTTCCACCTTGGCCGCCCGCAGCACGCTCACCACGGGATGTCCGACGTGAGTGCCCCGGTAGACCCGGGGGAAGATCTTGAGCAGGGTCGAGCGGGAGCAGTCCCCGACCACCGTGATGTCGAACAGTCCGTCGCCGAGGCTCGCGCCGGGACAGATCCTCATGCCGCCGCCGTACGACGGTCCGTTGCCGACGGCCACCAGCGTCGCCTCGGTCTCCAGCGTCTCGCCGCCGTCGAGGGTGACGCGGTACGGGACGGGCCGGAAGGCGGCCAGTTCGGCGACCATGGCGACGTCGTACTTGAAGCGGCCCACGGGCAGGCGCATCCGGTTCCCGCGGTCGTTGACCCGGGAGTCGAACCCGGAGGCGAGGACGGTGCCGAACCATGTGCCGTTCACCCGGCCCAGGTCGACCTCGCGCAGCCTCTCCCCCTTCAGCGCCTCGGCGATCATGCGTCCCGCGGCCGCCGGGTCGCCCACGGGCAGGCCGAGGGCCCGCGCGAAGTCGTTGCCGGTGCCGGCGGCGACCAGCCCGAAGGGGGTACGGGTCCCGGCGACGGCCTGGAGCACCAGGTTCGCCATGCCGTCCCCGCCGACCGCGACGAGGGCGCCGGTGCCGCCGGCGACCGCCTCGCGCGCCCGTGCGAGGGCGTCGGCCGGATCCTCGCCCTGGACGGTCTCGACGGAGAATCCCGCGGCACGCAAAGCGGAAGCGGCCGGCAGCGCCGCTCGGGCGCCCCGGCCGCGGCCCGCGGTGGGGTTGACTATGAGGGTGATCTCGCTGGTCACAGGGTGACCCTACGAGGTCACGGGCTCCGTCAGGTCACGTCGTCATAACCGTTGACCCGGTCCGTGGTCGCCTGCTCCGGAAGGCTCCGGCGGGCCGACACGCTCTCGACGTCGCCGATGTCCTCAGGGGTGAGGTCGAGGTCGGACGCCTCGTCGTCGGCGGGCCCGGACTCGTCGCGCCGGCGCTTGCGCCGGTCGTTGAGCAGGGAGAAGAGAACCGCGCCGAAGTACAGGATCCAGATCGGCCCGGCGAGCGCGAGCATCGTCAGCGGGTCGGTGCTGGGGGTGGCGACGGCGGCGAAGACCGTGATGCCGATGATCATGCCGCGCCACCAGCCGAGCATGCGCGTACCGGTGAGGATGCCCGTGAGGTTGAGCATCACCAGCAGCAGGGGCAGCTCGAAGGAGAGACCGAACACGACCACCATGCGCGTGACCAGGTCGAGCAGGTCGTCCAGCGGCAGGAGGTTGTTCACGCCGTCCGGCGTGAACTCCATCAGGACCTTCGCCGTGGTGGGAAGCACCTTGTAGGCGAAGAACGCGCCACCGAGGAACAGCGGGACGCCGGTGCCGACGAACGCGTACGCGTACTTCTTCTCGCTCCTGTGCAGACCCGGGGCGACGAACGCCCAGAGCTGGTAGAGCCAGACCGGCGAGGCGAGCACGACGCCCGCCATCAGGGAGACCTTCAGCGCCAGGGTGAACGGGGCGAGCAGACCGTTGATGGTGATCTGCGCGCACTGGTGGTTCTTGGGCTGCTTCGCCAGCTCGGCGAACGTCTCCGGGCACCCGACGGAGTCGAGGACCGGCTTGGTGAAGAAGTTGATGATGTCGTTGTAGTAGAAGGCCGCGACGATCGTCACGAGGACGATGGCCAGCACCGCCTTCGCGAGCCGGTTGCGAAGCTCGCGAAGATGGTCCCCGAGGGGCATGCGCCCCTCGGGGTCCTTCTCCGTGTTGCGGGCAGACGTGAGCAACCCACATCCTCATCTCATGCGGCGGGCCGGATGTCACCGGCCCTGCGTCAGCGCTGGGTCGTGTCCGTCGGCTCGTTGACCGGGCGCGAGCTGGTCACGTCGCCGGGGGCCGCCTGGATGGTGCGCTGCGCGGGGGTCTGCTCGTCACCGGCGGGCTGACCGGCCGGGGCGGCCGGGCCGCTGCCCTCTTCCTTCATCGCCTTCGCCTCGCTCTTGAGGATCCGGGCGGACTTGCCGAGGGAGCGCGCCATGTCCGGAAGCTTCTTCGCGCCGAACAGCAGGATGATGACGACGAGGATGAGAATGATCTCGGGAGCTCCGAGCCTTCCGAACATAAGTCTTTACCTTCTCACCGAGGCTGCATGGTCGGGGTGCTGGCCGATCGATCGGACATGTGTCCGATCATCGTGATGTCAGCGATCGTAACGCTCAGGGGTGAACGCGGGGCAATCCCTGTGCGTACTCCCAGTTCGCGGCCCGCGCCTCATTCTCCGGGCCGCGCCCATGAGCGTACCTGGCCCCCGCACCAAGTCGACAGGCCAGCGTGACGCATTACGCATCCATGGAACGACTCATACCGTATCCATGGAGCGCACCGCCCCCGCCGCGGCCTTTTCCAGGTCCTCGGAGGCGGTGCTGATACGGCGCGCGGAATCGGCCACCTGGCGGCCCAGACGCTCCGTTTCCAGGAAGACACGGACGGCGAGGACCCCGAGAACCGTGATTCCCAGGAAACCCGCGGCGATCGCAAACATCGGCCAGAACATGACGTCGACCCTAGAGGGTGGAGTGCAGCCGCAGCGTGCGGACCCCGCCCCCGGTGAGCAGTTCGACGATGCGTTCCCCCGCGGGCTTGCGGACGGCCGACCCGCACGCGGGGCAGGTGAACGAGTAGAACGTCGTACGGCTGCTGGCGCCGATGGCCAGGCGCAGGGCACCGGGCGTGAGCTCGAAACCGGCCCGGCAGTCGGGGCAGGCGGCCTTGAACATGACCTCGACGACCCGGCGCATCCCGGCGAAGGCCGTCCCCACCGACATCTCCGCCACACCCGGGACGGACCCGGCACGCCCCGGACCGCCCGCGGCCGACCCGGCGCGCCCCGTCACGCCCGCCCGCCGCACGGAACCCGGCTTCTCCGGGCCACCCGGCCTTCCCTGCGCACCAGACCCCGACGTCCTCAAAGTCCCTGCTCCCGCCCCTCGTACGGACTGTCCTGGACTCCGGGCCCGTCGTACGCGGCGAGCGCCTCGCGGGCCGCGCCGCGCGCGCTGTCGGCGAGAGCCTGCGGCGAGACGATCCGGCCGTCACCGCCGAGACGCAGGGCCAGCCGCCGCAGCGAGGCGGGGTCGGGAGTCCGCAAGGTGATACGCAGCCCGCCGTCCGGCAGCTCATCCGCGCTGTCGTGCGGGTAGTACTCGGCGACCCAGCGCCCGCCGGGGCCCACCTCGACGACGACCTCGGGATCCTCGGCCGCGGGCTGCACGAGCCCCTCGGACAGGTCCCGCAGCTCGATCTCGGGCGGCGCGGACGGCTCGTCCAGGATGCGGATCTCGGCGACCCGGTCGAGCCGGAAGGTACGGCGCGCCTCGGAGCGGCGGCACCACGCCTCCACATAGGTGTGACCGACGCTGACCAGGCGGATCGGGTCGATCTCGCGTTCGCTGAGCTCGTCCCGCGAGGGCGAGTAGTAGCGGATCCACAGCCGGCGCCGTTCGGAGATCGCCCGGTCCACGTCGGCGAAGACGCCGCCCTCGGACTCGAAGGTCACCGACAGCCGGGAGCTGGCACCGGCCGCCTCGCCCGAGGCGGCCTCCACCTTGGCGGTGGCCCGCAGCAGCGCCTGCCGGTCGCCCTCACGCAGGCCGGGCAGGGTGGACACCGCGCGGGCGGCGACCAGCAGCGCGGTCGCCTCGTCGGCGGCGATCCGCAGCGGCTCGGCGATGTCGTCCGGGTTGTGCCACCAGATCCGGTCGCCGTCGGTGTCGATGTCGAGCAGATCCCCGCCGCGGAAACTGGTCCCGCACAGCGGCAGCACGTCGAGGTCGGAGATCAGCTCGTCCTCGGTGATCCCGAAGGCCCGGGCCACATCACTGACGTGGGCGCCGGGGCGCTCGCGCAGATACGTCACCAGGGACAGCATCCGCCGGGTCTGGTCGATCGCGTTCGTGGGCCTGGCCGGTTTTCCTGCCACTTTCTTACTTTTCCCCTCAGCCCTTGGCCACGGCGCGCAGCCGGTCGACCACATCGGCCCGCAGTTCGGCGGGCTCCACGACCACCACGTCCGGCCCGAACTCCACGAGCAAGGCGTCCAGGCCGTGCCCGTACGGAATCTCCAACTCGTCCCAGCCGTCGCCCAGTTCCCGTACCGAGACGGCCTTGGCGCGCAGCGGGTAGCCCGCGCCGGAACGCAGCCGGATCAGCGCGGAGCGGTCGGTGATCTCCCCCGCCCAGCCGGCCACCGTCTCGCGGACGGTCACCACGTCGGGGACCTCGGCGGTGTACTTGCCCGCACGGGCGCGGACCTTGCCGGTGATCCGGGAGAGCCGGAAGACGCGTTCGGCGCCGCGGTCGCGGTCCCAGCCGGCGAGATACCAGTGTCCGCGCCAGCACTCCAGGGCCCAGGGCTCGACGTGCCGGGTCCCGGGCTGCGCGGCGTTGGCCTTGCGGTAGTCGAAGACGACCGGGCGGCGGTCGCGGCAGGCGAGCATCAGCGGCTCGAAGGCCGCCTCGTGGACGGGGATGTGCGGTTCGAGGGCGCCGTGGGACCCGTACGGGTCCACGTCCTCGGGCAGACCCGCGGCGCGCAGCTTCTGGAGCGCCCCGCTCGCGGCTCCGGCGAGGCGGGCCTGCTGCCAGACCTTGGCGGCCAGACCGAGGGCGGCGGCCTCCTCGGCGTCGAGGGTGATCGGCGGCAGGCGGTTGCTGTCGCGGCGGGCGAGGTAGCCGACCTCGCCGTCGAGGTTCTCCACCGTCTCGATGACCAGGCCGAGTTCGCGCAGATCGTCCTTGTCCCGCTCGAACATCCGGTTGAAGCTGTCGTCCGAGCCGGCCTCCAGATAGGCCTCGATGGACTCGCGGAGTTCCCGCTTGCTGAGCGGCCGCCGCGTCCCGAGCAGACACAGTGCGAGGTTCATCAGCCGCTCGGCCTTGGCAATGGCCATCGACGCCCTTCCTATGGTGCTTCCGACCGATGACCGTACCGCTCCACAGGGGCGCGGCAAAAGCCGAGGGCCCATGCCCGGACGGGCATGGGCCCCAGATGATCCGATCAGGATCGGATCCGATCCGCCGTGATCAGACCGCGATCAGGTCGACCACGAAGATCAGCGTCTCGCCCGGCTTGATCGCCGGGGTCGGGCTCTGGTCGCCGTAGGCGAGGTGGGCGGGGATGGTCAGCCGGCGGCGGCCGCCGACCTTCATGCCCTGCACACCCTTGTCCCAGCCCTTGATGACACGGCCGCCGCCGAGCGGGAAGCGGAACGGCTCGCCCCGGTTCCAGCTCGCGTCGAACTCCTCACCCGTGCTGAACGACACACCCACGTAGTGCACCGTGACGTTCTGACCCGACTTGGCCTCGGGGCCGTCGCCCTCCCAGATGTCCTTGATCTCAAGGTCCGCCGGCGGCTCGCCCTCGGGGAAATCGATCTCGGGCTTCTCGATGCTCACGTCTTTGCTCCTGCTTTGTGTACGTAAGGACAACACGGACAGTCTTACATCCCCGGAGGGGTTACATCTTCGCCAGGATGTCGACCGAGAAGACGAGCGTGGAGTCCTTCTTGATACCGCTGCCGGCCGGCGGGTTGTCGCCGTAGCCCAGAGCCGGCGGAATCACGATGAGGACGCGGCTGCCCACCTTCTTGCCCGTCAGCCCCTGCGCCCAGCCCTTGACGACCTGCTGCAGCGAGAACGACGTGAGCTGACCACGCTTGTACGTCGAGTCGAACTCCTTGCCGCTGTCCCACAGCACCCCCTCGTACTGCACCAGGACACTGCTGTCGGCCTTGACCTCGTCGCCGTCGCCCTCGATCACGTAGTTCGCCACGAGCTTCGTCGGGGCGTCCTTCTTCGGCACCGTGATCTTGGGAGCCGAGCCGTCCGTGTTCGTGCCGACCGTCGGCAGCGAGGCGTCCTTCTGCGGCACGTTCTTGCCCTTGGCGGAGCTCTTCGAGTTGAACGTGTCCTCGATGTCCACCACGAACACCAGCGTGTCCGTGCCCTTGATACCCGCCTGCGCGTTGCCCTCCGAGCCGTAACCCCAGGTCGGCGGCACCGCCATCTCGACACGACTGCCGGTCTTCTTGCCGACCAGGCCATAGCGCCAGCCGTCGATGATCCCGCCCTGCGCCAGCTGGATGACCAGCGGCGTCCCCCGGTCGTAGGAGTTGTCGAAGACCTTCGCCGTGGCCCAGATCTGACCCAGGTAATTGGCCTGGATGTAGTCGTTCTCCGCGACCGTCTTCCCGTTGCCCGCGATCACCGTCCTGACCGCGAGATCCTTCGACGGCTCCCCCGTGCCCTTGGCCACGGTCGGCTTCTCACCGAACTTCGTACCGGCCGTGATCGCCGGCAGCGGACCGTCGACGATCTTCGGCGGGGGCGGCGCGGACGCCGCCGCGGACGCCGAGGGCGACGGGCTGTTGCTGGACTTCGCCGTGTCTGACTTGCCGTCGTCACCGCATCCGGCGAGCGTGACCAGTCCAGCGGGTACGGAGAGGAGGAGTGAGCGTCGGCGCACGGTGGGAGCCTCGTATCGGTCGATCTTGGTGGATGGCGTGCGCGCAACTCTACGACGTGAGCAGGGCGCCGTACGGAAAACGTACGGCGCCCCGCGTTGCGTTCCGCGTCACCCACGGAACTCCCGGCTCACATTCCGGCGATGAGCTTCTCCACCCGATCGTCCACCGAACGGAACGGGTCCTTGCACAACACCGTGCGCTGCGCCTGATCGTTCAGCTTCAGATGCACCCAGTCGACGGTGAAGTCCCGCCGCTGCTCCTGCGCCCGGCGGATGAAGTCACCACGCAGCCGCGCCCGAGTGGTCTGCGGAGGCACCGACTTGCCCTCGAAGATCTTCAAGTCGTTGCAGATCCGCGCGGCTTGCCCCTTCCGCTCCAGCAGGTAGTAGAGCCCACGACGCCGGTGGATGTCGTGGTAGGCGAGGTCTATCTGAGCGACCCGCGGATGCGACATCGTCATGTTGTGCTTGGCCCGGTACCGCTCGATGAGCTGGTACTTCATCACCCAGTCGATCTCGGTGCCGATCCTGTCGAGGTCCTCGGCCTCGATCGAGTCGAGCACACGGCCCCACAGCTCCAGCACCTGGTCGACGGTTCCCGTACGGATACCGCGGCGCTCGACGAAGTCCACGGCCTTCTCGTAGTACTCGCGCTGCACCTCCAGCGCGGAGGCCTCACGACCACTGGCCAGACGCACCTTCCGGCGGCCCGTGATGTCGTGGCTGACCTCGCGGATCGCCCGGATGGGGTTCTCCAGCGTGAGGTCACGCATGACGGTGCCCGCCTCGATCATGCGCAGGACGAGGTCGGTGGCACCGACCTTCAGCAGCATGGTCGTCTCGGACATGTTCGAGTCGCCGACGATGACGTGCAGCCGACGGTAACGCTCGGCGTCCGCGTGCGGCTCGTCACGCGTGTTGATGATGGGCCGGGACCGCGTCGTCGCGGAACTGACGCCCTCCCAGATGTGCTCGGCCCGCTGGCTGACGCAGTACACGGCACCACGCGGCGTCTGCAGCACCTTGCCCGCACCGCACAGCAGCTGCCTCGTGACGAGGAACGGGATCAGGATGTCCGCGAGGCGCGAGAACTCCCCGTGCCGGGCCACCAGATAGTTCTCGTGGCATCCGTAGGAGTTGCCCGCCGAGTCGGTGTTGTTCTTGAACAGATAGACGTCGCCCGCGATCCCTTCCTCGTGCAGGCGCCGTTCGGCATCCACCAGGAGACCTTCGAGAATGCGCTCGCCGGCCTTGTCGTGGGTGACGAGTTCCGTCACGTTGTCACATTCGGGTGTCGCGTATTCCGGATGTGACCCCACGTCGAGATAAAGGCGGGCACCGTTCCGCAGAAAGACATTGCTGCTGCGGCCCCATGACACGACACGGCGGAAGAGGTACCGCGCCACCTCGTCGGGAGACAGTCGACGCTGTCCCCTGAACGTACACGTGACGCCGTACTCGTTCTCCAGCCCGAAAATGCGGCGGTCCATGACTGAACATTACGCCCGATCCCCTGAGCTGAAACGGGGTTCGACGGCTCGGTTTGGATCATTTTCCGATGAAGCCGCAACAACCCCGCCCCTCCCGGTAGCTGCGAGGACCCCGCCCGTGGCCAGCAGAACCACCAACGCGGCGGCACCCGCAACCCCCGGAACCGCGAAACCCCGGGCCGCCCCGCCCCACTCCACGACCGGCCCCGCCAGGCCCGTACCCACCGACGCGCCCACGGTGAACGTCGTCACAAGCCACGAGAAAGCCTCGGTGACCGTACCGGTCGGCGCGTGCCGGTCCACCAGCACGAAGGCACACGCGATGCTCGGCGCCAGGAACACCCCCGCGAGCGTCATCAGCGCCGTCATCGCGACCGGGCCGGGCACCAGCACCAGCGGGACGTAACACACCGCCAGAAGCGCGACCAGCACCCGCAGTCGCCGCTCCGGCGCCCCGCCCCACCGCCGCGCGCCGTAGACCACACCACCGAGCAGCGCGCCGAGACCGATGCCCGCCATCAGCCACCCGTACACCGTGTCCCCACCGTGCGCGTCCGCGTACGACACCGCCGCGACAGTGATCGAACCCAGCGCCATCCCGATGAACAGGAACGCCCCCAGAAGCGCCAGCAGCCCCGGTGAGCGCAGGGCACCGAGCCAGTGCGCCTCACGCGGAGCCGAACGCCACGCGCGCGAAGGCGGCGAGAGGACCACGGAGAGGGCCCCCAGGACACCGACGACGGCGAGGATCAGCAGGGCGGCCTCCGCCGACCAGAGCGCGACGCACAACGTCACCAGCAACGGCCCGACGGTGAACATCACTTCCTGCGCCACCGCGTCCATCGCGTACGCCGTGTGCACCTGCTCCTCCTCGCGCAGCACCGAGGGCCAGAGCGCCCGCAGGCCGCCCTCCAGCGGAGGCGTGAACAGCCCGGCCATGGCCATCGCGGCGCACGCGAGCGCCACCGGCTCCGTCCCGGCCACGGCGAAGACACCCATGCCGAGGGCCGAGACCACCGCCGCCGGCAATTGCACCCGCGGCTGGCCGTGCAGATCCACGAGCCGGCCGAGCAGCGGCTGCCCCACCGCGTTGGCCACCCCGTACACGGCCGCGAGCGCGCCCGCCAGGCTGTACGTGCCGCCCTCGGCCCGCACGAACAGCACGACGGCGATGGCCGCGGTCGCGTTCGGCAACCGCCCCACCAGCGTCCCCACCAGCAGCCTGGCGGCGTGCCTCGCCCTGAGGATCTCCAGGTATCCCGCAGCCATGGCATGCCCTTCTCGATAGCGCGCGACGTTCAAGTGTTACGTATAACGTCTGCCTCCATACGTACCATGTGCGCTGACCGCGAGTCCAGACGAAGGAGCAGGCCCACGGTGGCAAGAGGTAGCACGCGTCCCACCAGCCGGGACGTCGCCGAGGCCGCCGGCGTCTCCCAGGCAGCCGTCTCCCTCGTCCTCGGCGACAAATGGCGCGGCCGCGTCTCCCCCGCCACCGCCGAACGCGTCCGCGACGCCGCACAGGAACTCGGCTACCGCCCCAACCTGGCCGCCCGCAACCTCCGCCTAGGCCGCACCCGCACCGTCCTGCTCGTCGTCCCCGCACTCACCACCGAATTCTTCGCCGGCGTCTACACCGGCGCCGCCCGCGTCGCCGCCCAGCACGGCTTCGGAGTCGTCCTCTACCCCTCCCCCGAAGGCATCGGCCCCGCCCGCGACCCCTTCGGCTCCGCCCAGGCCGCCCTCGACGGCGTCATCGCCTCCTCCATGGCCGCCGACGCCCTCACCGCCATCCGCGGCGACCAGCTCCCCCTCGTCATGCTCGACAGCGACCCCGCAGGCAGCCAGGGCGCCGCCACCGTCAACCTCGACATCGCCGACGGCGTACGCCAGGTCACCGACCACCTCCTCACCCTCGGCCACCGCCGCTTCCTGCACCTCGCCGCCGACATCCCCTCCTGGACCTTCGAGGTCCGCGCCCGCGAACTCGCCGCCCGCCTCGTCGAAGTCCCCGGAACCAGCCTCCGCGTCGCCCCCGCCCCCATCTCCTTCGAAGACGCCCTCGCCGCCGCCCACAGCGCCCTCACCGCACCGGGACCCCGCCCCACCGCCGTCATCTGCGACGACGACAAACTCGCCGCCGGCGCCTACAAGGCCGCCCGCCGCCTCGGCCTGCGCATCCCCGACGACATCTCCATCACCGGACTCGACGACCTCGCCCTCGCCCGCGCCCTCGACCCCGAACTCACCACGGTCCGCCTCGACGCCGAACGATTCGGCGAACAGGGCATGAAAGCCCTCCTCGCCGTCCTGGACGGCCGCACACCCCCCGAGGAAGACATCCCCGTCGAACTCGTCGTACGCGGCTCCACAGCCCCTCCAGGCACCTGACACCCGCCACCCACCGCCAGGACCCGGACACACGGAAGGGGCCGCACCGGTCTGCACCGGAGCGGCCCCTTCCGTACGAGCACCCGCCGAGCGGGTGCGCGGTCCAGCCGAAACCTCACTCGTCGTCGTCGGCGTCCTCGGCCTCCGTCGCGGTCTCCGCGCCCCCGACCTCCAGCAACCGGGACAACTGACGACCGACGATCCGCTTGAACTTCCTCTTCTGCGGCCGCGTCCGGTCCAGCACCGCGACCTCCAGCCGCTCCGCCGGAATCTCCCGCTCACCGCCGTTCGGCTCCCGGGACAACGACTGAACGGCCAGCTTCAGCGCCTCGGCCAGCGACATGCCGTCCCGGTGCTGCGTGTCCAGATAGGTACTGATCTGCTCCGCGTTGCCACCGACGGCCACCGAACCGTGCTCGTCCACGATCGAACCGTCATGCGGCAGCCGGTAGATCTGGTCACCGTCCGGCGTCTCGCCGACCTCCGCGACCACCAGCTCCACCTCGTACGGCTTCTCCGCCGCCGACGAGAAGATCGTGCCCAGCGTCTGGGCGTACACGTTGGCCAGACCACGAGCCGTCACGTCGTCACGGTCGTACGTGTAGCCACGCAGGTCGGCGTACCGCACACCGCCGATCCGCAGATTCTCGTACTCGTTGTACTTACCGGCGGCCGCGAAGCCGATCCGGTCATAGATCTCGCTGAACTTGTGCAGCGCACGGGACGGGTTCTCGCCGACGAACACGATGCCGTCGGCATACTGCAGCACGACCAGGCTGCGGCCACGCGCGATGCCCTTGCGGGCGTACTCCGCCCGGTCGGCCATCGCCTGCTGGGGTGAGACATAGAACGGCGTCGACACCGGCTATCCGTCCCTTTCTGTCGAAGTCACTGGATCACCTGGAAGAGAGACGGGCGTTCAGTACAGCGCGGCACGCGGGCCGTCGGGCTGCTGGAGCCGCGCCTCCAGGATCACGCGCGCGATCTCGGAGGACTCCTCGTCCGTGAGCCGGCGGAAACCGCTCTCGGTGATCACGGTGACGATCGGGTAGATCCGGCGCGCGACATCGGGACCACCGGTCGCCGAGTCGTCGTCGGCAGCGTCGTAGAGGGCCTGGATCACCAGCGTGGTGGCCTGGTCCTCCGTCAGATCCTTGGAGTACAGCTTCTTCATGGCGCCGCGCGCGAAGAGCGAGCCGGAGCCCGTGGCCGCGTAGCCGTGCTCCTCGGAACGGCCGCCGGTGACGTCGTAGGAGAAGATGCGGCCCCTGCCGCGGTCCACGTCGTAGCCCGCGAAGAGCGGCACCACGGCGAGACCCTGCATGGCCATGCCGAGGTTGGAACGGATCATCGTGGACAGGCGGTTCGCCTTGCCCTCCAGGGAGAGCTGCGCGCCCTCCACCTTCTCGAAGTGCTCCAGCTCGAGCTGGAACAGCTTCACCATCTCCACGGCCAGGCCCGCCGTGCCGGCGATGCCCACCGCCGAGTACTCGTCGGCCGGGAACACCTTCTCGATGTCGCGCTGGGCGATGATGTTCCCCATCGTGGCCCGCCGGTCACCGGCGAGGACGACTCCGCCCGGGAACGTGACGGCGACGATCGTCGTGCCGTGCGGGGCCTCGATCACGCCCTGCACGGGCGGCAGTTGCCGCTTGCCCGGGAGCATCTCCGGCTGGTGCTCGGACAGGAAGTCCATGAAGGACGACGACCCGGGCGTCAGGAAGGCAGCCGGTAGACGCCCGGTGCTACGAGTGTTGGCTTCCACGCGTTTCCCTCCAGGTAGGCGGCAGCCCGACGAACAGCGTCGGGATCGTCTCCCAACTTGCCGATGGCCGAATTGCAGTTGAAGCACAGTACGCCACGGACACTACCCGTCTTGTGGCAGTGATCCACATGAACCGCAGGAGCTTTCAAGCAGATCACGCAGAGCCCCTTTTGAGAGGCGACCATCGCATCGCGCTGGGCCTCGGTGAGGCCATGGTGGCGTTCGGAACCTCGTAGGGCCCGTGGCCGCCCCACAGGGGCCGACAACATGTCGCCGGCCGGCCCGCGGCTCATGACTGGCCACCCCGTTGTTGGCGAAGGCTGCGTGCGGCCTGCTCTCGCACACCGCACGCGGCACTTCACACTTTTTTCATTCTCAACTCGAGAGCCTCAGCAGCCTTCGTTTCGAAGGTTACTCGCCACCCTTTTGAACGAAACTTCGAACGAAGTCCTCGGCATTTTCCTCGAGTACATCGTCAATTTCGTCAAGAACCGAGTCGACGTCGTCGCTCAGCTTTTCCTGGCGTTCCTTGAGGTCGTCGGTTGCCTGCGCGTCCTGCGACTGTTCCTCGACCTCCTCGGTGGAACGCGTCGCCTTCTGCTGTCCGCCGCCGGTGTCCTTGGTCGCCATAACCCTCACCCCGCTCGGTTCGACGTTCTTGATCAGACCCTACAAGCAGGGTCCGACATCGGCCCCGCAGTTGCCACAACGTACGGGGACCACCTCGATGATTCCCGTAACGCCGGGTATTCCACCCTGTCCGGCCCGTGCCGTCCGGGCGGAAGCTCAGTTGCCCGAAAGGACCCTGACCAGGTCCTCCGCCGTCCGACAGCGGTCCAGGAGCTCCTTGACGTGATTACGCGTTCCGCGAAGCGGCTCCAGGGTTGGGACGCGCTGGAGCGAGTCCCGTCCGGGCAGGTCGAAGATCACCGAGTCCCAGGAGGCCGCGGCCACGTCGTCCGCGTACTGCTCCAGGCAGCGCCCGCGGAAGTAGGCGCGGGTGTCCTCGGGCGGTGTCGTACGGGCCCGCTCGACCTCGCTCTCGTCCAGAAGGCGCTTGATCTTGCCGCGGGCCGCGAGACGGTTGTAGAGGCCCTTCTCGGCCCGTACGTCGGCGTACTGGAGGTCGACCAGGTGCAGCCGGGCGGCGTCCCAGTCGAGGCCGTCACGGCGCCGGTAGCCCTCCATGAGTTCCCGCTTGGCGACCCAGTCGAGCTCCCCGGAGAGGCTCATCGGGTCGTTCTCCAGGCGGTTCAGGGTGTCCTCCCAGCGCAGGAGGACGTCCTTGGTCTGTTCGTCGGCGTCCGCCCCGAAGCGCTCCTCCACGTATTTGCGGGAGAGCTCGAAGTACTCCATCTGCAGTTGCACCGCGGTGAGTGTGCGGCCGCTGCGGAGCGTGACCAGTCGCTTGAGGGTGGGGTCGTGGGAGACCTGGTGGAGGGTGCGTACGGGCTGGTCCACGGCCAGGTCGACGGCGATGAAGCCGTCCTCGATCATGGAGAGGACGAGGGCTGTCGTGCCCAGCTTGAGGTAGGTCGAGATCTCGGAGAGGTTGGCGTCCCCGATGATCACGTGCAGCCGGCGGTACTTCTCGGCGTCAGCGTGCGGTTCGTCGCGGGTGTTGATGATGGGGCGCTTGAGGGTGGTCTCGAGGCCGACCTCGACCTCGAAGTAGTCGGCGCGCTGACTGAGCTGGAAGCCGTGCTCGTGCCCGTCCTGGCCGATGCCGACGCGGCCCGCTCCGGTGACGACCTGGCGTGAGACGAAGAACGGCGTGAGGTGGCGCACGACGTCCGAGAAGGGGGTCTCCCGCTTCATCAGGTAGTTCTCGTGCGTGCCGTAGGAGGCGCCCTTGTTGTCGGTGTTGTTCTTGTAGAGGTGGATCGGC
Organism: Streptomyces sp. NPDC096324; assembly: GCF_044763015.1. Taxonomy (NCBI): domain Bacteria; kingdom Bacillati; phylum Actinomycetota; class Actinomycetes; order Kitasatosporales; family Streptomycetaceae; genus Streptomyces; species Streptomyces sp. NPDC096324. The sequence goes on from NZ_JBIWFK010000009.1 coordinate 329,205, forward strand.
TGGGCGCCGGGGAGCTGGGCGGCGCGTTCCGCGGCCTCGGCCATGATGCGCTCGCCGGCCTTGTCCCACAGGACGGCGTCCCGCGGGTTGGTGACTTCGGGGGAGCTGTATTCCGGGTGGGCGTGGTCGACGTACAGCCGTGCACCGTTGGTGAGGATGACATTGGCCAGGCCGATGTCCTCGTCGGTGAGCTGGCTGGAGTCGGCGGCCTCCCGGGCGAGGTCGAAGCCTCGCGCGTCCCGCAGCGGGTTCTCCTCCTCGAAGTCCCAGCGGGCGCGGCGCGCCCGGTGCATCGCCGCCGCGTAGGCGTTGACGATCTGGGACGAGGTGAGCATGGCATTGGCGTTGGGGTGACCGGGGACGGAGATCCCGTACTCCGTCTCGATGCCCATTACTCGCCGTACGGTCATGCGGCCCTCCTTGCCCGGCAGCGCCCTCGGTCGGGGGCGCTGCTCAAGTACCGCTGGCGCTCCGGTGCGTGTGCGGTGCCCGTCCCCGCACTGCGCGACTCGGCGGTACGAAAGAGCCTAGAACGCCACTGCGCTGGTGGGGAGATCATTTGCGTCATTGCTGTGTTACGGCCGTGACCGGAAAAGGAGGCGGCTGCGGATACCCCGTGAAGGGCACCCGCAGCCGCCCTGTCTTTTACAGGTATTGACCGGTGTTGGCCACCGTGTCGATGGAGCGTCCGGTGTCCGCGCCCTGCTTTCCGGTGATGAGCGTACGGATATAGACGATCCGTTCGCCCTTCTTTCCGGAGATGCGGGCCCAGTCGTCGGGGTTGGTGGTGTTCGGGAGGTCCTCGTTCTCCTTGAACTCGTCCACGCATGCCTGGAGGAGGTGGGAGACCCGGAGGCCCTTCTGGCTGTGTTCCAGGAAGTCCTTGATGGCCATCTTCTTGGCGCGGCCGACGATGTTCTCGATCATGGCGCCGGAATTGAAGTCCTTGAAGTAAAGGACTTCCTTGTCGCCGTTGGCGTAGGTGACCTCCAGGAAGCGGTTCTCCTCGGACTCGGCGTACATCTGCTCCACGGCTGTCTGGATCATGCCGTGGACGGTTGCCGCCCTGTCGCCGCCGTGCTCTCCGACGTCCTCGGAGTGCAGGGGGAGTCGTTCGGTGAGGTACTTCTGGAAGATGTCCTTGGCCGCTTCGGCGTCCGGGCGTTCGATCTTGATCTTCACGTCGAGCCGGCCGGGCCGCAGAATGGCGGGGTCGATCATGTCCTCGCGGTTGGAGGCGCCGATGACGACCACGTTCTGCAGGCCTTCGACACCGTCGATCTCGGCGAGGAGCTGCGGGACGATGGTGTTCTCCACGTCCGAGCTGACGCCGGATCCGCGGGTGCGGAAGAGGGACTCCATCTCGTCGAAGAAGACGATGACGGGGGTGCCCTCGCTGGCCTTCTCCCGGGCACGCTGGAAGACGAGACGGATCTGCCGCTCGGTCTCGCCGACGTACTTGTTCAGGAGCTCGGGGCCCTTGATGTTGAGGAAGAAGCTCTTGCCGGTGGCCTGGCCGGTCACTTCGGCGACCTTCTTGGCCAGTGAGTTGGCCACGGCCTTGGCGATGAGCGTCTTTCCGCATCCGGGGGGTCCGTAGAGCAGGACTCCCTTCGGGGGCCGCAGTTCGTGTTCCTTGAAGAGGTCGGGGTAGAGGTAGGGGAGCTCGACCGCGTCGCGGATCATCTCGATCTGGCCGCCCAGACCGCCGATCTGCTCGTAGCCGATGTCCGGGACCTCTTCGAGGACGAGTTCCTCGACCTCGCTCTTGGGAACGATTTCGTAGACGTAGCCGGAACGGGGTTCGAGGAGCAGGGCGTCTCCGGGGCGGATGTTGACGTCCAGGAGTGGTTCGGCGAGCCGGACCACCCGTTCCTCGTCTGTGTGCCCCTGGACGAGGGCGCGCTCGCCGTCCTCCAGGATCTCCTTGAGGGTGACGATGTCGCCGACGCTCTCGTATTCCATGGCCTCGACCACGTTGAGGGCTTCGTTGAGCATCACTTCCTGGCCGCGCCTGAGCTCGTCGAGCTCGACGCTGGGGCTGACGTTCACCCGGAGCTTGCGGCCCCCGGTGAAGATGTCGGCCGTGCCGTCCTCGTTCGCCGTGAGGAAGACACCGAAGCCGGCCGGCGGCTGCGCGAGCCGGTCGACCTCCTCCTTGAGGGCCACGATCTGGTCGCGGGCCTCACGGAGTGTGTTCGCCAGTCGTTCGTTCTGTGCGGACACGCCTGCCAGGTTGGTCTGCAACTCGACGATCCGCTCTTCGAGAATCCTCGTGTGTCGCGGAGAGTCGGCGAGCTTGCGTCGCAGGACGGCGATCTCCTGCTCAAGGTAGGCAATCTGCCCGGCGGGGTCATCGGACCCTCGTCCCGGGCGGATGCCGCGGTTCATGTCGTCGTCGTGGGCTGCCACGGTCCTCACCTCCTCCAAGGGGAGCTGGACGCTTCCAGACCCTACCTGGGTGGGTGTCGATTGAAACCCCTAGATCACAAAGACTGTCGGGGTGTGTCCGATCTTCACCCTTGCGCTCTCCCTCACGCCAGGGGAATACCCACCGAACATGATTGGGAAGCGGGCGGAGGTAGGGTCGAAGTGTTCAACACCCGTCAGAGCTGGCCCGATTCCCCAGTCTTCGGTTCGCTCGACGCAGAAAACGGCAGGAGAAATGACCGTGCAGCAGGAGGCCGGAGTCGACGGCGAGGCGCTTGAGGTCTGGATCGACCAGGATCTCTGTACCGGCGACGGGATCTGTGTCCAGTACGCGCCCGAGGTCTTTGAGCTGGACATTGACGGCCTGGCCTATGTGAAGAGCGGCGAGGACGAGCTCCTCCAGGCCGTGGGGGCCACAACGCCCGTGCCCCTGCCGCTTCTGCGCGATGTGGTGGACTCGGCGAAGGAGTGTCCGGGCGACTGCATCCATGTCCGTCGCGTTTCGGACAAGGTCGAGGTCTTCGGACCTGACGCGGAGTGACCTCGCGGGCACCCCGCGTCGTCATGTGACCGACACCACACACCCTCCGCGCCGCGGAGGGTGTCCTCTTTTGTTCGGGTCTCGCGCCGGGGGCGCGCTCAGGTGCCGCGCGCTTCGGACGGTGTGGAACGGATGAACGCGCCGTTCTTCCACTGCCACTTGGCGTTCTCTCTGAGGTCCGGGCAGCAACTCGGTACGTCGGCCGAGGAGTAGCCGAGGAGCGTGGCGGTGACGGCTCCGTCGCGCACCGCGAAGTCCGTGACGCTGAGACGGTCCTTGGGATCGATGAGGGTCGCGACGACCCTGGGTTCCTTGGCTCCGTCGGCCTGGGTGAGGACGTAGACGCCGCTGGGCGGGGTGCCGGAGCCCGCGTCGCAGCGGACGACGGCGACCGTCTCGGGGTGGCCGTCGCCGTCCAGGTCTCCGGAGGCCTTCTTCTCGACGAGGGCCTTGACGGGGCCGCAGACGATCGGGAAGTCGACGCCGGTGGGGTCCGGGGCTGCCGCGGGGGCCGCCGCCGGTTTGGGGTCGGCGCCGGGCTGGGCCGCCCTCGCCGGATCCGGCTGGACGAGGGAGGACAGGGCCACGACTCCGGCGATGGCGGTGGCCGTGGCGACCCACTGGATGGGGCTGGCCTGCGTATGTGCCAGTTCCGGGACAACGGATTGCTGCACTAGGGGTGTCTCCCGCGAGGGCTGTGCCGGTGGGGTGGGTGTCCCGCATGGTGCCACACGTCACAGCCTGGTGGAACGGCGGGGTCCGGACTTCTGAAGAGTTCCGGCGCGGTTTCCGGCGGGGCCCCCGCACAGCCCCGACACGGCCCCGGGCGGGCCTCCGGAGGTCCCACGGCGGAGCCCCGGCCGGGCCTCGGGAAACCTCCACTGCGCAGGCCCGCGCGGACCTCCGGAAACCCCGTGGCACAGCCTCGGCCGGGCCTCCCGAAATCCCGCCGCGGAGCCCCTGTCGGGCCCCCGGAAGTCCACAGCGCGCGACCCCGCGCGGACTGGCGGCGGGCCCGGCACGACCTCGGCCGGAGTCGGCGCCGGGCCGACCCCGCGAACCCGGACCCGGCGGCCGCGGGGATGCACCGCGAGCCGGACCATGACGCCGCGGGCCCGCCCCTCGAGGCCGCGCCGAGCCGTCGCAGGCCGGTACTCGCGAAACGGGCCGGGACTCGCCCCATGGCCTCCGCCGAGCAGCCGGAAGCATCCGCTCCGGCAGCTCGGGGCGCGTCACCGGGCGTGTGCCCCGGGACTCGCGGCTCGGGGCTCGGGGCTTCAGCGGTGCGGACAAGGGTTTCTGGTGGTGCGTCAACGGAACAGCACTGTGGCCGAGTTCCGGGAGGGTTCCGGGAACTCGGCCACAGGTGTAATGCGTTGGGTACGTCAGCGGCCGGCGCCGCCGTCGGCGTTCGGGCCGGTGTAGTCCTCGCCGTACGCGCCCTTGGAGGGGCGGCGGCGGCGCATGGGCGGCTCGACGCCGTCCGCGAGGCGGCGGGCGGTGAGCAGGAAGCCGGTGTGGCCGATCATGCGATGGTCCGGGCGGACGGCCAGGCCCTCGATGTGCCAGTTGCGGATCATCGATTCCCAGGCGGTCGGCTCGTTGAAGCAGCCGATCTCGCGGATCGACTCGACGGTCCGCGCGAGCTGGGTGGTGGTCGCCACGTAGCAGCAGAGGATGCCGCCGGGGACGAGTGCCTTGGAGACGGCCTCCAGGCATTCCCAGGGGGCGAGCATGTCGAGGATGACCCGGTCGACGTCGGTGTCGCTCAGGTTGTCCTGGAGGTCACCGACGGTGAGCTGCCAGGCGGGATGGGGTCCGCCGAAGTAGCGCTCCACGTTCTGCTGGGCGATCTCGGCGAAGTCCTCGCGGCGCTCGTAGGAGTGCAGCATGCCCTGGTCGCCGATGGCGCGCAGCAGGAAGCTGCTCAGCGAGCCGGAGCCGACGCCCGCTTCCACGACGCGGGCGCCGGGGAAGATGTCGGCGAAGGCCAGGATCTGCCCCGCGTCCTTGGGGTAGACCACGGCGGCGCCGCGGGGCATGGACAGGACGTAGTCGGGGAGCAGGGGGCGCAGCGCGAGGTAGGCGACGTTTCCCGTGGTGCGGACAACGCTGCCCTCGGGAGCACCGATCAGCTCGTCGTGGGGGAAGGAACCCTTGTGGGTGTGGAAGTTCTTCCCGGCCTCGAGCGTGAACGTGTAGTGGCGGCCCTTGGGGTCGGTCAGCTGAACCTGGTCCCCGACCTTGAAGGGCCCGCGCCTGCGGGCGGCACCGGTCGGTTCGGACATGTGAACAGCCTACCGGTCCCTGGCGGGGCCGCCGACCATGCTCAGGAGGGGCGGGCCATGGCTTTGACGAAGGCGCGTTCCACGTCGGCGGCGGACAGGACGCCGTAGATCTCGCCGGAGTCCTCGACGACGAGGTACTCCGTTGCGGGGCTGGCGCGCAGGGCGTCGAGGAGGTCTTCGCCGGCGAGTTCGGCGGAGACGCGCATGCCGTCGGTGAGGTCCTGGGCGAGGCCGCTGACCGCGACCCAGGGGCGGCGGTGTTCGGGTACGCCGACGATGGCGGCCTCGCGGACCAGGGAGAGGGGTTCGCCGTCGGCGTCGACGACGACGAGGGCGCGGGCGCCGACGTCGTTGGCGCGGCGGAGTGCTTCGGAGAGGGGGGTGGTGGTCTCGACGGGGACGGCGCGGCGGGTGAGGGAGCGGGCGCGCAGTTCGGGGAGGTGTTCGCGCAGCCGGGCCATGCGGAGGCTGTTGCCGGCGCCGGTCCAGATGATCGCCGCGAGGATGGCGGCGAGGAGGGCGTCGGTGATGGTGTCCATGCTGCCGGCGTTCTCGGGGGCGGCGCCCAGTGCCGAGGACTGGGTGAGCAGGGGCAGGCCGATGAGAACGGAGACGGCGAGGGCACGGCCGACCCAGGCGGCGGCGACGGTGCCGCTCATGGCTCTGCCGGTGATCTTCCAGACGACGGCGCGGAGCATGCGGCCGCCGTCGAGGGGGAGGCCGGGGAGCAGGTTGAAGGCGGCGACGATGAGGTTGGAGATCATCAGGCCGGCCAGCAGGACGCCGGGGACGGTGCCGGGCTCGACGGGGAGCATGGCGAGGTAGAAGAGGCCGGACAGGACGAGGGAGAGGAGGGGGCCGACGAAGGCGAGGACGAACTCGCGGCCGGGGGTCTCGGCTTCTTTCTCGATCTCGGAGACGCCGCCGAAGAACTGGAGCTGGATGCGGCGGACGGGGAGTTTGAAGCGGAGGGCGGCGACGGTGTGGGCGAGTTCGTGGACGAGGACGGAGGCGTAGAAGGCGACGGCGAAGAAGAGGGAGACGAGGTAGCGGGCGGCGCCGAGGTCGGGCAGGACGCGGTCGAGCTGGCCGCCGAAGACCCAGGTGATCAGGGCGGCGACGAGGAACCAGCTCGGTGCGACGTATACGGGTACGCCGAAGGGGCGGCCCATGAGGAGTCCGCCGCCGGGGTCCTTGGGGCGGCGTGGGGGGCGCCCTTTGGTGGTGCCGGTGCGGGCGGGGGTGCGGTGGGCGCCGGTGGAGTCGTGGTCGTCCGGGCCCCGGCCGTCGGACGGCTGGGAGGCGTCGAAGGGTCCGGTCGGCCCGGCGGAGGACCCGGAGGTCCCGGAGGACTCTGCGGACTCAAGGGACCCTGAGCGCCCCGAGGGCTCGGAGGCCCCTGGGGGGTCCGTGGGCTCGGCGGGCTCGAAGGGTTCGGTGGGCCGGGAGGTCCCGGTGGGCTCGGCGCCCTCGGGGGTGTCGCCGGACCCGGAGGTCCCGGCGGGCTCGGAGTGCTCGCCGTGGGGGGTGGTCGCGCCGGTGCGCTCGGTGGAGTCGTGTCCGGGGGCCGTGGGCTTCGGCCCGGTGGTCCCGGGCCCTGCCGGTCCGGGGCGCGCGTCCGAGGAGGGGCCGGTGGAGGCCGACGGCCTCTCGTGGTGCTCGGTCGCCTCGCCGGTGCCGGACCGCGGCTGCCCGCTCCCGCCGCTCTCGTCCACGATGTCCCCTCGTTCGAAGCGTCCCCCGCCCCCGGGTCGTGCGGAGCGGGAGGGTCTGGGGTCGATGGTATGCGGCCGTCGCGGCGCGTTCCGCCCCGGCACCCCTTCAGTTTTCCGTGCCGCGGTGCCCGCCGGGACCGGTTCACTGTCGGTGGCGGGCCTTATGGTCTGTTGTCATGGAAACCAGCACCGAGGGCGCCGTGCCCGAAGAAGGGGCCGCGGCCGGTGGAGCCGTCGCCGACGGTCCGGCTCCCGCGGTCGCGCGCGCTCCCGCCTCGCTGTCGCCCTCGCGTGCCAGTGACTTCATGCAGTGTCCGTTGCTGTACCGGTTCCGGGTGATCGACAAGCTGCCGGAGAAGCCGAGTGAGGCGGCGACGAGGGGGACGCTGGTGCACGCGGTCCTGGAGCGGTTGTTCGACGCTCCGGCCGCCGACCGGACGGCTCCGCGTGCCAAGTCGTTGATCCCCGCGCAGTGGGACCGGCTGCGGGAGACGAAGCCGGAGGTCGTGGAGCTGTTCGCGGACGATCCGGAGGGCGAGCGGCTGGCCCGCTGGCTGTCGGAGGCGGAGCGGCTGGTGGAGCGCTGGTTCACGCTGGAGGATCCGACGCGGCTGGAGCCCGCGGAGCGGGAGCTGTTCGTCGAGGCGCGGCTGGATTCCGGGCTGACGCTGCGCGGGATCATCGACCGGGTCGATGTCGCTCCGTCGGGCGAGGTCCGGATCGTGGACTACAAGACGGGGAAGGCGCCGCGGCCGGAGTACGCCGAGGGCGCCCTGTTCCAGATGAAGTTCTACGCGCTGGTGGTGTGGCGGTTGAAGCGGGTGGTTCCGCGCCGTCTTCAGCTCGTCTATCTGGGCAGCGGTGACGTGCTGACGTACGACCCGGAGATCGGGGATCTGGAGCGGGTCGAGCGCAAGCTGCTGGCGCTGTGGGACGCGATCCGGGAGGCGACGGAGACGGGCGAGTGGCGGCCGCGTCCCACGAAGCTCTGCGGCTGGTGTGATCACCAGGCCGTGTGTCCGGAATTCGGTGGTACTCCCCCGGCATATCCGCTCCCGGTCAGGGCGCCCGGGTCGGGTGTCGTGGAGCAGGGCAGAATGGGGCCGGACTAGCGAAGGAGACTTACGTGGCCATCCGCGTCCTACTGGTCGACGACCAGCCGCTGCTGCGCACCGGCTTCCGGATGATTCTGGAAGCGGAGCCGGACCTCGCGGTCGTCGGCGAGGCCGGTGACGGTCTCCAGGCACTCGATCAGGTGCGTGCGCTGCAGCCCGATGTGGTTCTGATGGACATCCGCATGCCGCGGATGGACGGTGTGGAGGCGACGCGGCAGATCACGGGTCCGGGCCGGGACGGTCCGGCGAAGGTTCTGGTGCTGACGACGTTCGACCTCGACGAGTACGTGGTGGAGGCGCTTCGGGCGGGTGCCAGCGGTTTCCTGCTCAAGGACGCGCCGGCCAATGAGCTGGTGCAGGCGATCCGGGTGGTCGCGGCGGGTGAGGCGATGCTCGCGCCGAGCATCACACGTCGGCTGCTGGACAAGTACGCGGGTCATCTGCCGTCGGGGGACGAGCCGGTTCCGGACACGTTGCACACGTTGACCGACCGTGAGGTCGAGGTGCTGAAGCTGGTGGCGCGTGGTCTGTCGAACGCGGAGATCGCGGCCGATCTGTTCGTCAGCGAGACCACGGTCAAGACGCACGTGGGGCATGTGCTGACGAAGCTGGGGTTGCGCGACCGTGTGCAGGCGGCGGTGTACGCGTACGAGAGCGGGCTGGTGCGTCCCGGGGCGCAGTAGTGCCCGGGGCGGTTTGTCCGTCCGATGTGTGAGGGCGCCCGTTCCGCAGAGGAACGGGCGCCCTTGCGCGTGAAGGCCCGGTGCGGCGGCCCGTGCGGGGGTGTGTGCCGGGGCCTGGAACCCGAAAGACCCGGGACCGCCGGGTCCCGGGTCGGGCCCGGGGCCTGGTGGCCCCGGGTCGGTTGGTGCGGTTACTCGCTGACGCCGCGGCCCAGCTCCCAGAGCTGCAGCGTGGAGGAGGAGTTGAGTGCCCACTCCGAGCCCGTGATGTCGTCACGCGCGGCGATGTACTGCTTGCCCTGCCAGAGCGGGATCAGCGGGACGTCGTTGGCGACGATGTCCTGCATGGTCGTGAGGGCCTTGGAGGACGTGCGGTCCTCCTCGCGCCGGGAGGCGGGGATGAGGTTCTTGATGATGTCGGAGTTCGAGTAGGGCGACTTGAGGAAGTTGTCCTTGTCGAGGAACGGCGCCAGGTAGTTGTCGGCGTCGGGGAAGTCGGGGAACCAGCCCATGCCCCAGACGTCGTACTTGCCGGCGCGCTCGGCCGGGACGAACTTGTCCCAGGTCGTGCCCTGGATGCTGACGTCGAAGAGGCCGCTCTTGTTGAGCTGCGCCTTCAGGACCTCGAACTCCTTCTCGGTGGCCGAACCGTAGTGGTCGGTCGTGTAGTGAAGGGTGACCTTGACCGGGGTGGTGATGCCGGCCTTGCTGAGCAGCCCCTGGGCCCTGCTGACGCTCGGGTCGCCGTACTTGTTGATGAAGGCGTTGGCGTGGCCCGCGATGGTCGCCGGGACCATCGAGTACAGCGGCTCGGCCTGCGATCCGTAGACCTTGGAGACGAGTTCGCCGCGGTTGATGATCTGCGCCATGGCCTGGCGGACGGCCGTCGACTTCACCGAAGCGGAGTTCGTGTTGAAGGCGAGGTAGCGGATTTCCAGACCGGGCATCTCGTTCAGGTTGACGTTGCCACCCGAAGCGTTGTCCAGCTTGGTGATCTGGTCCGGCGTCATGGAGCGCGTCATCAGGTCGATGTCGCCCTTTTCGAGGGCGGTGCCCATCTCGCCGGCGTCCGTGAAGGAACGCAGCTCGACCTTGGAGTTCTTGACCTTCAGCTGGCCCTTGTAGCGGGAGTTCTTCGTGAAGACGGCCTTGACGACGGTGTCGTCCTTGACCTCGGTCTCCACGGTGTAGGGGCCGGAACCGTCGACCGAGAAGCCGTCGCGCAGCTTGTTCTTCTCGTAGTCGTTCGGGTTCACGATGCCGGCGACCGGGGTCGACAGCTTGAACGGGAAGGTCGCGTCGGCGCTGTTGAGGTGGAAGATCACCTCGCGGTCGCCGCGGGTCTCGACGGTGTCGATGGTCGAGAGCAGGGCGAAGACGCCCGAGTCGGCCTTGATGGCCCTGGCGCGGTCGATCGAGAACTTGACGTCCTTCGCGGTGATCGCGTCACCGTTGGAGAACTCCAGGCCCTCGCGCAGCGTGCACGAGTAACGCTCGTTGCCGCTGTCGGTGAATCCGCACTTCTCGGCGGCCTCGGGCTGCGGTTCACCGTCACCACGCGGCTGCACCATCAGCGTCTGCACGGTCTGACGGAGCACGTTCCAGGTGCCGACGTCGTAGGCGTACGCCGGGTCAAAGGGAGCCGGGGCATCCTTCGACGCGGTGAACTGGTCCGTGGTACCGACAACGATGGCATCCCCGCTGTCGCCCCCGCTGGCGGACCCGCCGCACGCGGCGAGCACTGGGGCGAGCAGGCCGACCACGGCCGGCAGCACCAAAGTCTTGCGGTTCATGCTCGTGTTTCTCCAGAGCTGTAGGTTCCGCGAACCGGCAAGCAGGGGTGGCGCGGCTCGGTCACGGGGATACGGCGATGTTCTCGCGATGACATTAGTCCGCACCACAAGGTCGGCCACCCTGTGCCGGAACCGTCTTCCGCTCACGCTGCGAAACCGGGCGTGGACGCACCGATAACCCGACACGGGAAGGATTAGTGCAGCGTTCCATCAATCGGGACACAAGGGCACACCGAAGCTTCACGAATGGGCGGGGCGGGCACAAGTCGGTCCCGCTGTCGACCCTCAGTCACGTGGCGAACGTCACACCGTAAAATTGATTGAAGCGTACCGGAATTCGTTGATCCGCCCCGTTATGCATTCCGGCAGTCCCTCGCCCGCGCTTACCACACCGAACGGCCGTGACTTTCCCGCAATATGCGGTCCGTACGCCGAGTGATCGCTTGATCGACGTTCGGTGATCTGTCAGGTGGCTTTTGTCATCAGACGGTGCAGAAAGGGCAGGTCGACCTCTTCGAGGGAATTCACGACCGTGCGCCGGGCGGCCGGGGCGATGGGCGCGACCGAGGGCACGGCGACCACCTGGCAGCCCGCGGCCTCGGCGGAGGCGACACCGGTCGAGGTGTCCTCGATGACGGCGCAGCGGGCCGGTTCGGCGCCGAGCCGGGCGGCCGCGAGGAGGTAGGGGTCGGGGAACGGCTTGGTCCGCTCGACCTCGTCGCCCGCGACGGTCAGGGCGAAGAAGTGGGAGCCGATCGCGCCCAGGACCCGGTCGATGATCCGCCGGTGCGAGGCGGAGACGAGCGCGGTGGGGATCTCGTGCGCGGCGAGTTCGGCGAGGAGTCTGGCGGCGCCCGGCATCAGCGGCAGCGAGTGGCCGATGCGGTCCTCGAAACCGTCGTTGAGCAGCACGGACAGTTCGGGGAGGGTGATGTCGGCGCCGGTGGCCTCGATGAGGAATCCGGCGCTGCGGGTCATCGGGCCGCCGACCACCACATGGCGCCAGGACTCGTCCAGCGCGTGCCCGAGGGCCGCGAAGACCGCGACCTCCACGTCCCACCAGAAGCCCTCGGTGTCCACGAGGGTTCCGTCCATGTCGAGGAGTACGGCCTGCAGGGCTGAGCCTTCGGCCGTACGGGTTCCGAGCGCGGGGACCGTACTGGTCATCCTGGCGCACCTCCTTGAGGGACGATCAGGCCGGTCGCTCCCTGTACGCCAGGGGACAACCGGCCTGCGATGGACCGACCAGTGTACGACGTATCCGATCAGTGTGCGTCGTGGCGCGGGGCCCCGGCGCGTCGGACCGTCACCGTGCGTTGAAGTACTTGGCCTCCGGGTGGTGGATGACGATCGCGTCGGTCGACTGCTCGGGGTGGAGCTGGAACTCCTCGGAGAGGTGGACTCCGATGCGCTCGGGTTCCAGGAGCTGCGCGATCTTGGCGCGGTCCTCCAGGTTGGGGCAGGCGCCGTAGCCGAGGGAGAAGCGGGCGCCGCGGTACTTGAGGGCGAACATGTCGTCGATCGCGGCGGGGTCCTCCCCGGCGAAGCCCAGCTCGGAGCGGACGCGTGCGTGCCAGTACTCGGCGAGGGCCTCGGCGAGCTGGACGGACAGGCCGTGCAGTTCGAGGTAATCGCGGTAGGCGTTGGCCTCGAAGAGCTTGGCGGTCTCCTCGCCGATGCGGGAGCCGACGGTGACGACCTGGAGTCCGACGACGTCGGTCTCGCCCGATTCCTCGGGGCGGAAGAAGTCGGCGAGGCAGAGCCGGCGGCCGCGGCTCTGGCGGGGGAAGGTGAAGCGGGTCCGCTCGTTGCCCTGGTCGTCGAGGATGATCAGGTCGTCGTCCTTGGAGACGCACGGGAAGTAGCCGTAGACCACGGCGGCCTCCAGCAGGTTGTCCCGCTGGAGCCGGTCGAGCAGACCGCGCAGCCGCGGCCGGCCCTCGGTCTCGACGAGTTCCTCGTAGGTGGGGCCGTCGCCGGCGCGGGCCTGCTTGAGGCCCCACTGGCCCTTGAAGAGGGCGCCCTCGTCCAGCCAGGAGGCGTACTCCTTGAGCTGGATGCCCTTGATCACGCGGGTGCCGGTGAAGGGGGCCTCGGGGACGGGGTTGTCGGTGGAGACGTCGGAGCGGACGTGGCCCTCCTGCGGGCGCTCCTCGACCTGCGCCGCAGCGGTGGCGCGGACGCGGCGCTGCTTGAGTTCGGGCAGTACCGCGCCGGGCACTCCGCGCTTGACGCCGATGAGGGCGTCCATGAGGCGCAGTCCCTCGAAGGCGTCGCGGGCGTAGCGGACCTCGCCCTGGTAGATCTCGTGAAGGTCCTGTTCGACGTAGGCCCTGGTCAGGGCGGCGCCGCCGAGGATGACGGGGTAGTCGGCGGACAGGCCCCGCTGGTTGAGCTCCTCCAGGTTCTCCTTCATGATCACCGTGGATTTGACCAGGAGTCCCGACATGCCGATGACGTCGGCCTTGTGTTCCTCGGCGGCGTCCAGGATCGCGGAGACCGGCTGCTTGATGCCGAGGTTGACGACGTTGTAGCCGTTGTTGGACAGGATGATGTCGACGAGGTTCTTGCCGATGTCGTGGACGTCGCCGCGCACGGTGGCCAGCACGATGGTGCCCTTGCCCTCGGCGTCCGACTTCTCCATGTGGGGTTCGAGGTAGGCGACGGCCGTCTTCATGACCTCGGCGGACTGGAGGACGAAGGGAAGCTGCATCTGGCCGGAACCGAAGAGCTCACCGACGACCTTCATGCCGTCGAGCAGGGTCTCGTTGACGATGTCGAGGGCCGGGCGGTCCTGGAGGGCGTCGGCGAGGTCGGACTCCAGGCCGTTCTTCTCGCCGTCGATGATCCGCCGCTTGAGGCGCTCCTCCAGGGGGAGCGCGGCCAGTTCCTCGGCCTTGCCCGCCTTGAGGGACTTGGTGGTGGCGCCCTCGAAGAGGGCCATGAGCTTCTGGAGCGGGTCGTAGCCCTCGGCACGCCGGTCGTGGATGAGGTCGAGGGCGGTGGTGACCTCCTCCTCGCTGAAGCGGGCGATCGGCAGGATCTTGGAGGCGTGCACGATCGCCGAGTCCAGGCCCGCCTTGACGCATTCGTCGAGGAAGACCGAGTTGAGCAGGATGCGGGCGGCCGGGTTGAGGCCGAAGGAGATGTTGGACAGGCCGAGCGTGGTCTGGACGTCGGGGCGGCGGCGCTTGAGTTCGCGGATCGCCTCGATCGTGGCGATGCCGTCCTTGCGGGACTCCTCCTGGCCGGTACAGATCGTGAAGGTCAGGGTGTCGATGAGGATGTCGGACTCGTGGATGCCCCAGTTGCCGGTGAGGTCCTCGATGAGCCGTTCGGCGATGGCGACCTTGGTCTCGACCGTACGGGCCTGGCCCTCCTCGTCGATGGTCAGCGCGATGAGCGCGGCGCCGTGTTCCTGGGCCAGCCGGGTGACCTTCGCGAACCGGGACTCGGGGCCGTCGCCGTCCTCGTAGTTGACGGAGTTGAGGACCGCGCGTCCGCCGAGGCGCTCCAGTCCCGCGCGCAGGACCTCGACCTCGGTGGAGTCGAGCACGATCGGCAGGGTGGAGGCGGTGGCGAAGCGGCCGGCGAGCTCGTCCATGTCGGCGACGCCGTCGCGGCCGACGTAGTCGACGCACAGGTCGAGCATGTGGGCGCCCTCGCGGATCTGGTCGCGGGCCATCTCCACGCAGTCGTCCCAGCGGGCCTCCAGCATGGCCTCGCGGAACTTCTTCGAGCCGTTGGCGTTGGTGCGCTCGCCGATCGCCATGTAGGCGGTGTCCTGGCGGAAGGGAACCGTCTGGTAGAGGGAGGCGGCGCCGGGCTCGGGCCGCGGGCTGCGCTCGGCGGGCGTCAGACCGTTCACCCGTTCGACCACCTGGCGCAGGTGCTCCGGGGTCGTGCCGCAGCAGCCGCCGATCAGGGAGAGGCCGTAGTCCCGTACGAAGTTCTCCTGGGCGTCGGCCAGCCCCTCGGCGTCGAGCGGGAAGTGGGCGCCGTCCTTCGTCAGGACCGGCAGGCCCGCGTTCGGCATGCACAGCAGGGGGATGCGGGAGTGCCGGGTGAGATAGCGCAGGTGCTCGCTCATCTCGGCGGGGCCGGTCGAGCAGTTCAGGCCGATCATGTCGATGCCGAGGGGTTCCAGCGCGGTCAGCGCGGCGCCGATCTCGGAGCCGAGCAGCATGGTGCCGGTGGTCTCGAAGGCCATCGAGACCAGCAGGGGCACCCGGACGCCGGTGGCCTCCATGGCGCGGTGCGCGCCGAGGACGGAGGACTTCGTCTGGAGCAGGTCCTGGGTGGTCTCGACGATCAGGGCGTCGGCGCCACCGGCGAGCAGGCCCTCGGCGTTGGCCTGGAAGCCGTCGCGCAGGGTGCCGTAGGAGACGTGGCCGAGGGTCGGCAGCTTGGTGCCGGGGCCGATCGAGCCCAGCACCCAGCGCTGGCGGCCGTCGCGGGCGCCGAACGCGTCGGCGACCTCGCGGGCGATCCTGGCGCCGGCCTCGGAGAGTTCGTGGACGCGGTCGGCGATGTCGTACTCGGCGGCAGCCGAGTGGTTCGCCCCGAAGGTGTTCGTCTCCACGCAGTCGACGCCGACCTCGAAGTAGGCCTCGTGGACGGAGCGCACGATGTCGGGGCGGGTGATGTTGAGGATCTCGTTGCAGCCCTCGAGGTCCTGGAAGTCCTCGAGGGTGGGGTCCTGCGCCTGAAGCATCGTGCCCATCGCGCCGTCGGCCACCACCACACGGGTGGCGAGCGCTTCTCGGAGTGCGTCGGTTCGCTGCCGGCCTTCGGAGGGACCGGACGAAAGGGACGGGTTCGGCAACGAGGCCATGAAGGTGCTCCCTGGAGTGCGACGGCTGTCGGCTTTGCGCTTCCCATGGAAGGCGCACGCCGTCAGGGTAGCCCGGAGCACCACGGATCGGTCATGGGCGTCCACGAGGCGGACGGGCGTGGCGTCGGTGACGGCGGTGTGGAGAAGGACGGAACGCGGGGCGACCACCCATTGGCGGGAGCTCGGCGACGACCGGTAGTGTTCGACATTGCCGAACGGCAGCGGGAAGTCGCGCCGACGGTCGAAGGGGACGGAGGCAGCACGGCGATGGCACGGAACATCCAGTCGCTCGAACGGGCAGCGGCGATGCTGCGGCTGCTCGCGGGCGGCGAGCGACAGCTCGGCCTGTCGGACATCGCCTCCTCGCTCGGCCTGGCCAAGGGTACGGCCCACGGCATTCTGCGCACCCTCCAGCAGGAGGGGTTCGTCGAGCAGGACTCCGCCTCCGGGCGCTATCAGCTCGGTGCCGAACTGCTGCGGCTGGGCACCACCTATCTCGACGTGCACGAACTGCGGGCGCGCGCCCTGGTGTGGACCGACGACCTGGCGCGCTCCAGCGGCGAGAGCGTCTATCTGGGCGTGCTGCACCAGCAGGGCGTCCTGATCGTGCACCACGTCTTCCGGCCGGACGACAGCCGGCAGGTCCTGGAGGTGGGGGCGATGCAGCCGCTGCACTCCACGGCCCTGGGCAAGGTGCTGTCCGCGTACGACCCGGTGGCGCACAGCGAGGTCCTGGAGGTCGAGCGCAAGCCGTTCACCCCGCGGACGATCAGCGAACTGGACGACTTCGAGGTCGTTCTCGACGTGACCCGCGCGCGGGGGTACGCGGAGGACGTGGAGGAGACGTGGACGGGTGTCGCCTCGGTCGCCGCCCCGATCCACAACCGGCGGCGCATGCCGGTCGGCGCGGTGGGCATCACCGGGGCCGTGGAGCGGGTGTGCAAGGACGGGGAACTGCGTCCGGAGCTGATCGCCGCGGTACGCGACTGCGCCCGCGCGGTGTCGCGCGACCTGGGCGCGGGGCGGTTCTGACGCGAACGGCGTTCGCGGGGCCGTACCGGCGCGTACAGCGGGCGCCGGGCGGTTCCGGCCGCCACCGCGCCGCGACCGTCCCGCACGGCGGCACTCGCGGTGCCGTGCGGGGCGTGCGGGGCGTGCGGGGCGTGCGGGGCGTGCGGGGCGTGCGGGGCGTGCGGGGCGTGCGGGGCGTGCGGGGCGTGCCTGCCCATGACCGGTGGCCCTGACGCGTACACCGTTCGACGGTGTTTTTCACAGACCCAGGTCCCGGTTTCGTGCGGGACGAGGTACGGAACTCGCGGGTGTCGAGGCCGGGAAGCGGAATGCTTCCCGGCCTCCTTCGTATGCCCTCTGACGAGCGGCGACGCACTGATAGCACACAGCAATCAATAACGATCCCGCTTTCGATAACCCAACCCTTGACGAGTCGGCGAAGCGAGAGCAAGACTCCCGTCCATCGGTCGGCATTGTCGAACACCTACCGGCAATAGACGCTAAGGTGTGCCAATGCCAGGGCCGACATCGCTCTCACTCCCCGAGAGCACGAACCACCGGTGGGACCCGGGGTTCGGCTTCCCCTGGACGAAGGACAAAGGAGTCGCGGGTGTCCAGCTCCGACATCTTCATCGGCGAGACCATCGGTACCGCCGTTCTCATCCTGCTCGGCGGTGGCGTGTGCGCCGCCGTCACACTGAAGGCCTCCAAGGCGCGAGCCGCCGGATGGCTGGCCATCGCCTTCGGGTGGGGCTTCGCGGTCATGACCGCGGTCTACATCTCGGCGCCGCTCTCGGGCGCGCACCTCAACCCGGCCGTGACCCTCGCCCTCGCGATCAAGGACGACGACTACAGCAACCTCGCCACCTACTGGGGCGGGCAGCTTCTCGGCGCCATGATCGGTGCGGCGCTGGTCTGGGTGACCTACTACGGCCAGTTCCTCGCGCACCTCACCGACAGCGAGATCGTCGGCGGCTCCGGCAAGCCGGCCGTGAAGGCCGTCGAGGCCGAGGAGGCGGCCGCGGGACCGGTGCTCGGCGTCTTCTCGACCGGCCCCGAGATCCGCAACGCCGTGCAGAACCTCGCCACCGAGATCATCGGCACCGTTGTCCTGGTCCTCGCGATCCTCACGCAGGGACTGAACAACAACGGCGACGGCCTGGGCGTCCTCGGTGCCCTGATCACCTCCTTCGTGGTGGTGGGCATCGGCCTCTCCCTCGGTGGCCCCACCGGCTACGCGATCAACCCGGCCCGTGACCTCGGTCCGCGCATCGTGCACGCCCTGCTCCCCCTGCCCAACAAGGGTGGTTCCGACTGGAGCTACGCCTGGATCCCGGTCGTCGGCCCGCTCATCGGCGGCGCGATCGCGGCAGGCATATACAACGTCGCCTTCGCCTAGGAGCCCCCGCTCCAGCACGCTTGGAAGCCGCGCCCCATGCACCATGAGCCGCACAGCACCGCTTTGAAGCACCGCGCCGTATACAGCCCCTCTCCCACGGACACCAGGAGCACACCGTGACCGACGCACACACCGCCGGCCCCTTCATCGCCGCCATCGACCAGGGCACCACCTCGTCGCGCTGCATCGTCTTCGACCGCGACGGACGCATCGTCTCCGTCGACCAGAAGGAGCACGAGCAGATCTTCCCGAAGCCGGGCTGGGTCGAGCACGACGCCGCCGAGATCTGGACCAACGTCCAGGAGGTCGTCGCCGGAGCCATCTCGAAGGCCGGCATCACCCGTGACGACATCAAGGCCATCGGCATCACCAACCAGCGTGAGACCACGCTGCTGTGGGACAAGAACACCGGTGAGCCCGTCCACAACGCGCTCGTCTGGCAGGACACCCGCACCGACGCGCTGTGCAAGGAACTCGGCCGCAACGTCGGCCAGGACCGCTTCCGCCGCGAGACCGGCCTGCCCCTCGCGTCGTACTTCGCGGGACCCAAGGCGCGCTGGCTGCTCGACAACGTCGAGGGCCTGCGCGAGCGCGCCGAGGCCGGGGACAT
This sequence comes from Streptomyces sp. NPDC096324, assembly GCF_044763015.1. Lineage (NCBI taxonomy): Bacteria > Bacillati > Actinomycetota > Actinomycetes > Kitasatosporales > Streptomycetaceae > Streptomyces > Streptomyces sp. NPDC096324. Next base: position 347,624 of record NZ_JBIWFK010000009.1, read on the forward strand.
CCTCTTCGGCACCATGGACACCTGGGTCATCTGGAACCTGACCGGCGGTCCCGACGGCGGCAAGCACGTCACCGACGTCACCAACGCCTCGCGCACCATGCTGATGAACCTGCACACCCTGGCCTGGGACGACAAGATCGCCGAGTCGATCGGTGTCCCGCTGGCGATGCTGCCCGAGATCCGCTCCTCCGCCGAGGTGTACGGCGAGGTCACCGGCGGCCCGCTCGGCGAGCTGCTCGGCGGCATCCCGGTCGCCTCCGCGCTCGGCGACCAGCAGGCGGCCCTGTTCGGCCAGACCTGTTTCGCCGAGGGCGAGGCCAAGTCCACGTACGGCACCGGCACGTTCATGCTGATGAACACCGGTGACAAGATCATCAACTCGTACTCGGGCCTGCTGACCACGGTCGGCTACCGGATCGGCGACCAGGAGCCGGTCTACGCCCTGGAAGGCTCCATCGCCGTCACCGGCTCGCTGGTGCAGTGGATGCGCGACCAGATGGGCCTGATCCAGTCCGCCGCCGAGATCGAGACGCTCGCGTCCTCGGTCGAGGACAACGGCGGCGCCTACTTCGTGCCGGCCTTCTCCGGCCTGTTCGCCCCGTACTGGCGTCCCGACGCCCGCGGTGTGATCGCCGGCCTGACCCGGTACGTCACCAAGGCGCACATCGCGCGCGCCGTCCTGGAGGCCACAGCCTGGCAGACCCGTGAGATCAGCGACGCCATGACCAAGGACTCCGGCGTCGAGCTCACGGCGCTCAAGGTCGACGGCGGCATGACCTCCAACAACCTGCTGATGCAGACCCTGGCCGACGTCCTGGACGCACCCGTGGTGCGCCCGATGGTCGCCGAGACCACCTGCCTCGGCGCCGCCTACGCCGCCGGTCTGGCCGTCGGCTTCTGGACCAACACCGAGGACCTGCGCGCCAACTGGCGCCGGGCCGCGGAATGGACCCCCAACATGGACGCGGACGTCCGCGACCGTGAGTACAAGAGCTGGCTCAAGGCCGTCGAGCGGACCATGGGCTGGATCGAAGACGAGAACTGACGAGGAGTAAGAACCCGCAATGACCAGCCAGTCCACCCTGCAGTCCGTGCCTGCCCTCGGTACGCACCCGGCCTCCGGCTCCAACCCGAGCCGCGCCGAGACCCGGGAGCAGCTCTCCAAGGCGACGTACGACCTCCTCGTCATCGGCGGCGGCATCCTGGGCATCTCCACCGCCTGGCACGCCGCGCAGTCCGGGCTGCGGGTGGCTCTGGTCGACGCCGGCGACTTCGCCGGCGCCACCTCCTCCGCGTCCTCCAAGCTCCTCCACGGCGGTCTGCGCTACCTGCAGACCGGCGCGGTGAAGCTGGTGGCGGAGAACCACTTCGAGCGCCGTGCGGTCTCCCGTCAGGTGGCACCCCACCTGGCGAATCCGCTCACGTTCTACCTCCCCGTGTACAAGGGCGGGCCGCACGGCGCGGCGAAGCTCGGAGCGGGCGTCTTCGCCTACTCCGCGCTGTCGGCGTTCGGTGACGGCGTGGGACACCTGCTCAGCCCCTCCAAGGCCGCGCAGGACGTGCCCGAGCTGCGCACCGACAACCTCAAGGCCGTGGCCGTGTACGGCGACGACCAGATGAACGACTCCCGCATGGCCCTCATGACGGTCCGCGCGGCCGTCGAGTCGGGGGCGGCGGTGCTGAACCACGCCGAGGTCACGGGCCTTCGCTTCACCCGCGGCCGGGTGACGGGTGCCGAGCTGCGGGACCGGCTGTCCGGCGACGAGTTCGGCGTGAACGCCCGTCTCGTGCTGAACGCGACCGGCCCGTGGGTCGATCACCTGCGCAAGCTGGAGGACCCGAACGCGGCTCCGTCGATCCGTCTGTCCAAGGGCGCGCACCTGGTCCTGAAGCGCACCTCCCCGTGGAAGGCGGCGCTGGCCACCCCGATCGACAAGTACCGCATCACCTTCGCCCTCCCCTGGGAGGACATGCTGCTGCTCGGCACCACCGACGAGGCGTACGAGGGCGACCCGGCGGACGTCTCGGTCAACGAGAAGGACACGGCCCAGATACTCGACGAGGCCGCGTTCTCCATCCGCGACCAGCAGCTCTCGCGCGACCTGATCACGTACTCCTTCGCCGGTCTGCGGGTGCTGCCCGGCGGTCCCGGCGACACGTCGAAGGCCAAGCGCGAGACGGTCGTCACGGAGGGCCGCGGCGGCATGCTGTCCGTCGCGGGCGGCAAGTGGACCACCTTCCGGCACATCGGCCGGACCGTCATGAAGAAGCTGGAGTCACTGCCCGGCCACCCGCTGGGCGAGGACTTCGAGCCGATCTCCGAACTGCCGAAGCGGATGCCGCTCCCCGGTGTCGCCAACCCGCGCGCGGTCGCCCACCGCCTGCTGGTGGACGGACCGGCTCCCGGTCCGCGCATGGCCGCCGACACGGCCCGGCATCTGGCCACCCACTACGGCTCGCTGGCCTTCGACATCGCCCGGCTGGCGAACGAGAACCCGGCGCTCGGCGAGCGCGTCCACCCGGACGCCCCGGAGATCTGGGCGCAGGTCGTCTACGCCCGGGACAACGAGTGGGCCGAGACGGCGGACGACGTACTGCGCCGCCGTACGACACTGACGATCCGCGGTCTGGCCACGGACGAGGTCCGCGGCAAGGTGCAGGACCTGCTCGACGGCAAGTAGGCGTCCGGCGGACGGACGAGGGGCGGCTCCCACGGGGGGTGCCGCCCCTCTTCCCGTACGGGGGCGACTTCCACGGGGGTGGCGCCGCCGCTCTCCGCCGTGCGGGAGCCGGGTGCTCCGAGGCCGCTTCCCGCACGGCAACGCTCGCGACCGGCGGTCGAGTTGGAGGGCGAGTCGGCGGGGGCCGGCCGGGACGGGAGCGCGGGAGGCGGTGGCGGGCTCGCGTGTTTCCGGGCCTTCGACGGGGCAGTGATCCGTTCACTCCCCCGTGCAAGGGGGCTGCGGAGGTCCCCTCGGCACGCCGTAAGGTTGAGGCGTACGCGAGGGCAGATCGGAAGGAGGCGCTGGGTGATCGAGCTGGAGGGGGTTCCCGAGCTGATCGACCCAGTCATGGTGGCCGCGTTCGAAGGCTGGAACGACGCCGGCGATGCCGCCTCCGCCGCGGTCGCGCACCTGGACAGGGAATGGAAGGGCGAGGTGTTCGCGGCGCTGGACGCCGAGGACTACTACGACTTCCAGGTGAACCGCCCCACCGTGTTCCTGGACGGTGGCGTCCGCAAGATCACCTGGCCGACCACGCGTCTGTCGGTGGTCCGGATCGGCGGCGAGAAGCCGCGCGACCTGGTGCTGGTCCGGGGCATCGAGCCGTCGATGCGCTGGCGCTCGTTCTGCAACGAACTGCTCGGCTTCGCGCACGAACTGGGCGTGGAGCTGGTGGTGATCCTGGGCGCCCTGCTCGGCGACACCCCGCACACCCGTCCGGTGCCGGTCAGCGGTGTCACCTCGGACTCCGACCTGGCCCGCACGATGGATCTGGAGGAGACCAAGTACGAGGGCCCCACGGGCATCGTCGGCATCCTCCAGGAGGCGTGCACGCACGCGGGCGTACCCGCCGTGTCCCTGTGGGCGGCCGTACCGCACTACGTGTCGCAGCCGCCCAACCCGAAGGCGACGCTGGCGCTGCTCAATCGCCTGGAGGACCTCATCGACCTGCGCATTCCGCTGGGCGAGCTGCCCGAGGACGCGCGGGCCTGGCAGCTCGGCGTCGACCAGCTCGCCGCCGAGGACAGTGAGGTCGCCGAGTACGTGCAGACGCTGGAGGAGGCCCGGGACACCGCCGAGCTCCCGGAGGCGTCCGGTGAGGCGATCGCCCGCGAGTTCGAGCGTTATCTGCGCCGCAGGGACGGCGGCGGACCGACGGCGGGGTCCCCGGGCCACGCCACGGAGAGCGGCGAGCCGGCCTCGTACCTGCGCGACACCCCCGGCGGCCGCGGCCGGCCGTCGGTGCCCCAGCGCCCGGAGTCGGACACCGGTCAGGACACCGGGACCGGGGATCCGCGGAAGGCGACGGGCCAGGGCGACAGCGCCGGCGCGGACGCCCAGGACCGTGCACCGGGCTCCGAGGACTCCTCGGGCTCTTCGGACCCGCCCGGCGCGCCGGAATCCGGGTCCGGTGACACGCCGGACACCTCGGACGGGACGGACTCCTCGGAGGACTGAACTCCCGGCCGGGCCACGGGATCGAGGCCAGCGCCCGACAGACGGGCGGAAGGGGCGGTACGCGTGACGCGTACCGCCCCTTCCGCGTGCCCCGCCCTTCCGGCTCACCGCTGCCGTCCCACGGCATGACATCCGTCTCCTTGGCCTTTGGCGTGAATTCGGCGTGACATCTGTTTCAGGACGGATTGCACACGTTGCCCAATTCAACTTGTTTTCAAACCAAGTTGGCGAATTCGGGGTGGACGGGATGCCGAGGGCGTGCCAGGTTGTGCGGCGTACGGCACACGCAGGGACCGGCACCCCAGGGATCGAAGGGAGCGGTACGCGATGACCGACCAGGTACAGCCGGCGCGAGGCCCGGGAACGACCGGGCCGGGGCCCGACGGAGCCGGATTCACCTACCGAGGAGCCGAGCAGGAGCTGATCGTCGTCGCCCGCCCGGAGGCCAGGCTGCGCGCACGGGCCGACGGTGTCCGGTCGGCGGCGGGCGCCGACGTCTCCGCCCTCGACATGTTCCTCAGCGACGAACAGCTCGTCCTGGAGCCGCTGTTCGGCAGCGAGGACCGGCTCCGGCAGTCCACGGAGGCGGGCACCGGGAGCGGACCCGACCTCGCGCTCTTCTACCGACTGCGCGGCGCGCGCAGCCGCGCCCAGGAACTGCGGGCCCGGATCGCCGCGCTGCCGGGGATCGACGCGGCGTACGTGAAGCCCGGTGCCGTTCCCGCGACCCCGGAACCGGCGACGTGGACCGGCCGGAGCACCGACGACGGCCCACGGCTGAAGGAAGGGGCGCCGGTCACCCCCGACTTCACCAGCAGGCAGGGCTACCTGCGGCCGGCGCCCGAGGGCGTCGACGCGTACTGGGCGTGGCAGCGGCCGGGCGGTACGGGCCGGGGCGTCACCGTGATCGACGTCGAGGGCGCCTGGCAGCTCGGACACGAGGACCTGGCGTCGAAGCTCGCCGGGGTCGTCGTCGGCACGCCGCACACGGACCTCGCCTGGCGCAACCACGGCACCGCGGTCATCGGCGTGCTCGGCGGCGACCGCAACGAGCGCGGGATCACCGGCATCGTGCCGGAGGCCGTGACGGCGGCCGCGTCGTTCCGGGGCATCGGGACGGCCGCGGCAATCCACGCGGCGGCGGAACGGCTGGGTCCCGGCGACATCATCCTGGTCGAACTGCACGCTCCAGGACCCCGGTTCGACTTCGAGGAGCGCGACAGCCAGGAGGGCTACATCGCGCTCGAGTGGTGGCCCGACGACTTCGCGGCCGTCCAGGACGCGACCTCCCGGGGCATCCTCGTGGTGGCGGCCGCCGGCAACGGCGGCGAGTCGCTGGACGACGCGCTCTACGAACGCCGGCCGGCGGAGTTCCCCGAGTGGTGGCGCAATCCCTTCAACCCCTCCAACCCGTCCTCCGGGGCGATCCTGGTCGGCGCGGGCGCGCCGCCGCCCGGCACCCACGGCCGCGACCACGGGCCGGACCGTTCACGGCTCGCGTTCTCCAACTACGGCGCCCGCGTGGACGCCCAGGGCTGGGGACGCGAGGTCACGACCACCGGTGGCTTCTGGGACCGGCCCGGCGATCTGCAGGGCGGGGCCGAGGAGATCACCTGGTACACGGACACGTTCTCCGGGACCTCCTCCGCCTCCCCGGTGGTGGTCGGCGCCCTGGCCGCGCTGCAGGGCATGCTCAAGGCCGCGGGCCGGCCGCCGATGTCCCCGGAACGTGCGCGTGTCCTGCTGCGGGGCACGGGTTCCCCGCAGCAGGACGCGCCGGGCAGGCCCGCCTCCCAGCGGATCGGCAGCCGGCCGGACATCAAGGCGGCGGTCACCCGGCTGCTGCCGGAGGCGGTCGGCTCGGGCCGTGCCGAGCGGTACTGGGACGAGCTGCTGCCGTATCCGCACGAACTCCCGCCGAGGCTCCGGCTGTACGTGTCCGGCGCCTGGCGCAACCTCGACCACCCGTCCCCCGAGATCCGGCAGGCGGTGCACGCCGCCTTCGCGGCGGGACGGCCCGATGTACGGGTCTGGTTCTCGGACGACGACATCGTCGGCCTGGTCGTCACGGGCTGAGGACGTGGTCCCACCGGACCGGGACGGAACGCAACCAACCATGGATGGAAGGTGGCACCCCGCATGAGCGTGATCCCGCAGATGAGCCAGCAGGGTCAGGAGCAGAGTCAGCAGCAGTACCCGAGCACGTCGCCGTACCAGCAGCAGGGCATCGCCCAACAGCAGCCGTTCGGACAGCAGATGCCCATCCACCAGCAGACGCCGTTCGGACAGATGCCCATCGGTCAGCAGATGCCGGCCGGTCAGATGCAGATCGGGCAGCAGATCCAGCAGCCCTTCGACCGGCACGAGATCGGGCAGCAGGTTCCGCAGCACCTCCAGCAGCAGCTCCAGCAGCTCGGCCGGCAGCAGCCGTTCCAGCAACTGCTCCAGCAGCTCGGTGGACAGCAGCACCAGCAGGTCCAGCAGGTCCAGCAGGGTGAGCCGCTGATCCTGCCGAGCGCCGTCGAGACCCGGGCGCTGGCCATCGGCACGGCCCAGCACTTCCAGGACGTCGTGACCCCGCTCCCGGGCCAGCCGCGGGCGCTGTACCTGTTCATCGACAACGGCTGGCGCCGGCTCGTGCACCCCGACCCGGTCACCCACGACGTGGTCCAGAGGGCCTTCGCCTACGGGCAGCAGGTCCACGGGATCTACGACACCGGCACCGGTGCCCTCCAGTCCGTCATCGTGACCCGGTAGGCGGGGGTTCCAGGAACACGAAGAGTGCCGGGCGGAGGATCTCCGCCCGGCACTCGGGTGTCGCGCCGCGCTCGTGGGAGCGAGGCGGGACGAGGTTCTACAGGGCGACGCCGAGGAGGGCGTCGACGGCCCGCGAGACGACGCCGGGGGCGCCCTCGTCGGTGCCGCCCGTCTCGTGCTGGAGCGCGGCCCAGCGGTCGACCGCGGCGAGCGCGGCCGGCGCGTCGAGGTCCTCGGAGAGCGCGGCGCGGATCTCCCCGACGAGCGCGTCGGCGGACGGCCCGTCGGGACGGGACACCGCGGCCCGCCAGTCGGCCAGGCGCGCGACGGCCTCTTCGAGGACGGCGTCCGTCCATTCCCAGTCGGACCGGTAGTGGTGCGCGAGCAGCGCGAGCCGGATGGCGGCGGGGTCGACGCCGTCACGCCGCAGCCGGGACACGAAGACGAGGTTGCCCTTGGACTTCGACATCTTCTCGCCGTCCAGCGCGACCATGCCGGCGTGGACGTACGCCTTGGCCATGGGGAACTCGCCGGTCAGCACCTGGGCGTGCGAGGCGCCCATCTCGTGGTGCGGGAAGGCGAGGTCGGAGCCGCCGCCCTGGACGTCGAAGGTCATGCCCAGGTGGTCGAGGGCGATGGCGACGCACTCGATGTGCCAGCCGGGGCGGCCGCGGCCCAGTGAGCCGCCGTCCCAGCTCGGCTCGCCGTCGCGGGCGGCCATCCACAGCATCGGGTCGAGGGGGTTCTTCTTGCCGGGCCGGTCCGGGTCGCCGCCGCGTTCGGCGGAGAGCAGGCGCATCGTGGCGGCGTCCAGGTTGGACACCTTGCCGAAGTCGGGGTCGGCCTCGACGGAGAAGTAGACGTCGCCTTCGAGTTCGTAGGCGGCTCCGGCGTCGCGCAGCCGCTCGACGAGCGGCACGATGCCGGGTATCGCCTCGACGGCGCCTATGTAGTGGCGCGGCGGCAGCATCCGCAGGGCGGTCATGTCCTCGCGGAAGAGGGCGGTCTCCTTCTCGGCGAGTCCCACCCAGTCGACGCCGTCGCGCTCGGCCCGCTCCAGCAGCGGGTCGTCGACGTCCGTCACGTTCTGGACGTAATGAACCTGCCGCTTGGTGTCGAGCCACACGCGCTGCACCAGGTCGAACGCGTTGTAGGTCGCCGCGTGTCCCATGTGGGTGGCGTCGTACGGCGTGATGCCGCACACGTAGATACGGGCGACGGGACCGGGGTCGAGGGTCACGAGCCCACCGGTCGCGGTGTCGTGGATCCGGAGGTCGCGGCCCTCACCAGGCAGGGCGGGGACCTCAGAAGCGGGCCAGGCATACATGTCATGAGCCTAACCGGACGGGACTTCCGTATACGAACTGGGCATGAACTGACGTCGGCAAGAACGTGTCGCGCGGTGTGGACGCGGCGGCGCGCTACACGGGGGGCCAGGGGATCGCGGGCCAGTCGCCGCTCGGTTCCGGGTGTTTTCCGGAGGCGAGCATGCCCTCGACCCGGGCGCGTGTGGCCTCGGTCTCGGCGGGGGTGACGAGTTCGGCCAGGCGGGTGGCCAGGGGTGCGCCCGGGGCCAGGCCCTCGCGCAGGGAGGCCAGGACCTGGAGGGCCTCGTCCGTGAGCGGCTCCCCGGCCCATCCCCACAGCAGGGTGCGCAGCTTGTTCTCGGCGTTGAAGGTGACCCCGTGGTCGATGGCGTAGAGGCGGCCCTCCGGCGCGGGCAGCAGATGGCCGCCCTTGCGGTCGGCGTTGTTGATCACGGCGTCGAGGACGGCGAGGCGCCGCAGCCGGGCGTCGTCGGCGTGCACGAGCAGGGCCGTCTCGCCCTCGCCGACCTCGGCGAATCCGATGGCCTTCCAGCCCTCGGCGGGTTCCTCGCCCGGCACGAGCGCGAGCAGCCCGTCCCCGTCCTCGGTGGCCGACGGCTCGATCCACATCTGGCACATGCCCTCGCCGTACGGCCCGTCGCGCAGCACGGTGGTGGGCACGAGCCCCCAGCCGGTCGCCTCGGAGACCTCGTAGGCCGCGACCTCGCGCTGGGCGAGCGTGCCGTCGGGGAAGTCCCACAGCGGCCGTTCCCCGGCGACGGGCTTGTAGACGCAGAATGCCTCACGGTCCTCGTAGGACACGGAGCAGTAGAGCACCGCGTTCGAGGCCTCGCGGATCCGTCCGCGCACCTTCAGCTCGCCCCGGGCGAGCAGCTCGGCGGTCGTCACGCTCCGCGACGGTATCCGTTCTGGCGCGGACATACGTGTCCTTCCGGGTCGAGCGGGAGGCTGCACAGCGGGCAGGGGGGCCGGCCGGCGTTGACGACGTCGAGGGCCCGTTTTGCGAAGGCGCGGGCCTGGGCTCCGGTGAGCCGGACCCGGAGCATGGGCGGGCCGTTCTCCTCGTCCTGGAGCAGCCGCTCCTCGGCCTCGGCGAGGTCCTCGTCGGACTCCGCCTCGACCTCCACGAGCGCCTGCGCCTCGACGATCATGCGCTGTTCCTCGCCGTCCCAGGCCAGCGCCATGGTGCCGACCCGGAACTCCTCCTCCACCGGGGTGTCGAGGGGGGCGGTGTCGGAGACCTCGGTGGAGGCCATCGCGGGGACCGGGGCGCTGCCTCCGGTGCGCCGGACGACCTCGTCGAGGAGTTCGTCCATGCGCTCGGCGAGCGCGGCGACCTGGGTCTTCTCCAGGGCCACGCTCGTCACCCGGGGGCCGGAGGTTGCCTGCAGGAAGAAGGTACGGCGTCCGGGCAACCCGACCGTACCGGCCACGAAGCGGTCCGGGGGGTCGTAGAGGAACACCTGACGGGACACGTCCTGTCTCCATTGAATCGGCAGGGGAGCCGGGCGGCCATCGGCCCGCGTCGGCTGAGAACGGGTTGACAACTACTGTGCTGGTTCGACCGCTTCACCCTACTGCGGCCGACGATCACGGTGCGCCCGCACCGCCTCCGACCGGTGCGTCGCCCTCCGGGGTTTCCTCGCGCGGGGCCAGGGAGGCGAGATCACCGGTGTCCCCGAGACGCACGAGAAAGGGCCTCAGGCGGGTGTAACGGATCGCGGTGATGGAACACGGTTCCACAGAGATCCGCTGAAAGAGGTCGAGATGAAGTCCGAGTGCGTCGGCGACGAGCGACTTGATGATGTCGCCGTGCGAACACATGAGGTAGACCGCGTCACCGCCGTGGTCGCGCTCCACGCGCGCGTTCCACTCGCGTACCGCTTCGGCGGCGCGGGTCTGCATGGCCCGCATCGACTCGCCGCCCGGGAACGCGGCCGCGGACGGATGCGACTGGACGACGTCCATCAGCGGCTCGTCCTTGAGCTCGGCGAGCTTGCGGCCCGACCAGTCGCCGTAGTGGGCCTCCCCGATGCGTTCCTCGGTGTGCGCGGGGACCTCGGGGCGGGCCTCGAGCAGGGGCTGTACGGTCTCTTGGCAGCGCTGGAGGGGGCTGGTGACGACCTCGGCGATCGGCAGCCCGGCCAGTCGGCCGGGCAGGGCCGAAGCCTGCTGAGTACCGCGCTCGTCGAGCGCGACGCCGGGCGTCCAGCCGGCGAGGAGTCCCGCGGTGTTGGCGGTGGAGCGTCCGTGCCGGACGAGGATCAGGGTGGGCATGCGGCCCAGCGTAAACGGACGGCCCGGGAAGGCGGCGGGCCCTGTGGAAAGCGGCCCCCGGCGTGCGACGGGGCCACGGCGAAGGGAGAATGCGCACCGTGATCGTCGACTGCGCCATCTATCGTGACGGCCGCCGGACCGAGGGCGCCGACGACCTCTCCGAAGCCCTGGCGCAGTGCCGTGCCGGGGGCCACGCGTTCGTGTGGATCGGCCTGCACGAGCCGACGGAGAAGGAGTTCGACCTGGTCACGGAGGAGTTCGGGCTCCACCCGCTGGCGGTCGAGGACGCCCTCAAGGCCCATCAGCGTCCCAAGCTGGAGGTGTACGAGGATTCGCTGTTCGTGGTCCTCAAGCCGGTGTCGTACGAGCCGCGGAGCGACACGGTCACCTCGGGCGAGGTCATGGTCTTCGTGGGCGACTCGTTCGTGGTGACCGTGCGGCACGGCGAGGAGTCGCCGCTGAAGGCGGTCCGGCAGCGGTTGGAGTCGGATCCGGAGACGCTGCGGCACGGGCCGACGGCGGTGCTCCACTCGATCGCGGACGCCACGGTGGACCACTACCTGGACGTGGCGACCGAGCTCGGCACCGACCTGGAGGAGCTGGAGGCGGAGGTCTTCTCGCCCCATCTCGGCGGCTCGCGGCACACCGCCTCGCGGATCTACGCGTTCAAGCGGCAGGTCCAGGAGTTCCGCAGGGCGACGGTGCCGCTGGCGATGCCGCTGGCACGGCTCGCGGGCTCGGGCCTGAAGACGGCGGACGTGCCGTTCGTCGACGGCGAGGCGCAGCCCTTCTTCCGTGACGTCAACGACCACCTGCTGCGGGTCAACGAGTCCGTGGAGAGCCTGGACCGGCTCGTGTCCGACATCCTGTCGGCGCATCTGGCGCAGATGAGCGTGCGGCAGAACGACGACATGCGGAAGATCTCGGCGTGGGCGGCCATGGCCGCGGTCCCCACGATGATCGCGGGGATCTACGGCATGAACTTCGATCACATGCCCGAGCTGCACTGGCTGTGGTCGTATCCGGCGGTGATCGGGGGCATGGTCGTCCTGGAGTTCGCGCTGTTCCGGCTCTTCAAGCGGCGGGGCTGGCTGTAGGTCCGCGCGCGGTTCAGGCGAATTCCGGTGCCGTGGTGGCGGGGCCGTTCAGGGCGCCGCGCAGCTCGGGCATCTTCAGGGTGACCATCCGGCGCCAGCCCACTGCGCGCTCGTAGGCGTACACGGCGTGGATGCCCGCGGCCAGGACGGCCGCCCTGGCCCGGGACCAGCCGAGGAGGCGGCCCATGTGGGCCATCACGGCGAGGCTCACGTCGCGGTAGATGCGGATCTCGGCGAGGGCGCACTCGCGCAGTGCGCGCTGGATGGCGCGGCCGTGGCCGGCGTGGGCGAAGCGCAGCAGTTCCTCGTGGCAGTAGGCGAGGTGGTTGTCCTCGTCGGCCGAGATCATCCGCACCGCGCGGCCGATGTCGGGGTGGTCGGCGAAGTGCTTGCGCAGCAGGTCCATCTGCTCGGAGGCGCGCTGCTCGGTGACCCGGCTGTGGGCCAGATAGGTGACGATGTCCCGCACGGTGAGGGGCTGGTCGCCCTTGAGCTTGTCGTGCGCGAGGCCGATGCCGTGCCGTTCCAGGAGCATCGTGTAGTCGGTGTCGGGCGGCACCTCGACGGGTTCGAGGCCGCGCTTCTTCATGAGGGCGTTGAAGATGCGTCCGTGCTTGTCCTCGTCGGCGCCGTGCCGGGCGATCTTGGGGGCGAGGGCGCGCTCGCTCTCCGGGACCAGTGCGGCGATCCGGGCGTTCTCCCAGCCGCCCTGCGACTCCCCGCTCGCGGCGATGGAGCAGAAGAGGCGGTACGACTCGTCGTTGTCGAGGATTTCCTGGAACAGGCTCTTGGCGGACAGCATGATTGACACCCTCTCTGCAGAGTTGTGCAGAAAACGAGTCAAATGGGTTGTCTGGGACCCGGCAACCGATGTGTCCGACAAATCCGCCGAATGATGGACGACGCGGCGGGCCCGGAGGCGTAACCAAGGGGCCGTCGGCGCGTTGTTCTCCGTGACGGCCGTGGCGGGGAAGACCCCCGAGCCCCCACCACGGCCGCAGAAACCTCCCGGCGGCGATTCCGCCGGGGTTACGCGAGTCCGGCCCGCTCCAGGGCCTCGGAGCCGGCCCGCAGCGAGGCGATCCGGTCCTCCAGCGTGAAGCCCGCGGGGGCCAGCGTGAGCGTGGTGACACCGACGGCGGCGTACGCCCGCATGCGGTCGGCGATGCGGTCGACCGAGCCGAGCAGGGTCGTCTGGTCGATCAGCGTGTGCGGGACGGCGGCCGCGGCGCCCTCCTTGTCGCCGGACAAGTACTTGTCCTGGATCTCGGCGGCTTCCTTCTCGTAGCCCATGCGCTGCGCGAGCTGGTTGTAGAAGTTCTGCTTGCGGCTTCCCATGCCGCCCACGTACAGCGCGGTGTACGGGCGGAACATGTCGGCGAGCGCGGGGACGTCCTTGTCGGCGCCGACGGCGAGCGGCAGGGTCGGACAGACGTCGAAGCCCTCCATCGTCTTCCCGGCCTTCTCGCGTCCCGCGCGCAGGTGGGTGAGCGCGGTGTCCTCGATGTGCTCGGCCGAGGGGAAGATGAGCAGCGCGCCGTCCGCGATCTCGCCGGTCTGCTCCAGGTTCTTCGGGCCGATCGCGGCGATGTACAGCGGGATGTGCTCACGCTCCGGGTGCACGGTCAGCTTGAGCGGCTTGCCCGGACCGCCGGGCAGCGGCAGGGTCCAGTGCTCACCCTCGTACGACAGCCGCTCGCGGGTCATGGCCCTGCGCACGATCTCCACGTACTCGCGGGTGCGGGCCAGCGGCTTGTCGAACTTGACGCCGTACCAGCCCTCGGAGACCTGCGGGCCGGAGACGCCGAGGCCGAGGCGGAAACGGCCGCCCGAAAGCGAGTCCAGCGTCGCGGCGGTCATCGCGGTCATCGCGGGCTGGCGCGCCGGGATCTGGAAGATGGCCGAACCGACGTCGATGCGCTCGGTCTGGGCGGCGACCCAGCTCAGCACGGTGGCCGCGTCGGAGCCGTACGCCTCGGCGGCCCAGCAGACGGCGTATCCGAGCCGGTCGGCCTCCCGGGCGACGGCGAGGTTGTCCGCGTCCATTCCGGCGCCCCAGTAGCCGAGATTGATGCCGAGCTGCATGGCCGATCCCCTTACCGATCAGTAACGTCCCTTGTGCCCGAGACCCTAGCGTGCGGGCGCCCCCGGCGGGGAGCGGCATTCCGCTGGATTTCCGTTGTCCACAGGCCCCCACACCGCCGGTGCCGGACAGTAATCTCGGCGTCCATGGAGCAGAGGCATCTCGGCCGTACCGGCCTGCGTGTTTCCCGGATCGGGCTCGGCACCCTCACGTGGGGGCGGGACACCGACGAGCATGACGCCGCGGACCTCTTGAAGACGTTCTGGGAAGCGGGCGGGAACCTCGTCGACACGGCGGACGTGTACGGCGACGGGGAGGCCGAGTATCTCCTCGGGCAGCTCATGGAAGGGCTCGTTCCGCGCCGGGACCTGGTCATCTCGACGAAGGCGGGGAGCGTGCGCGAGCCGGACCGCCGCTTCGACGGCTCGCGCAGTCATCTGCTGTCGGCCCTGGACGCCTCGCTCGCCCGCCTGGGCACCGACTACGTGGACGTGTGGCACGTGCACGCCTACGACCCCGACACGCCGCTCGACGAGACCCTCCAGGCCCTCGACCTCGCCGTCAGCAGCGGTCGCGCGCGCTACGCGGGCGTGTCCAACTTCTGCGGCTGGCAGCTCGCCAAGGCCGCCACCTGGCAGCTCTCGGCCCCCGGTATACGCACCCGGCTGGCCAGTACGCAGATGGAGTACTCCCTGCTGCAGCGCGGCATCGAACGGGAGGTGCTGCCCGCCGCCCTCGACCTCGGCGTCGGCCTGCTGCCCTCCTCGCCGCTCGGGCGCGGTGTGCTCACCGGCAAGTACCGGGCCGGGACGCCGGCCGACTCACGGGGCGGTTCGGAACACCTCGCGCCCTTCGTGGCGCCCTATCTCGACGAGACGGCGAGTGGTGTCGTGGAGGCGGTGTCGATCGCGGCGGACGGTCTCGCCGTGACCCCGCTCCAGGTGGCGCTCGCCTGGGTCCGCGACCGGCCCGGGGTCGTCGCCCCCGTGGTCGGCGCGCGCAACGCACAGCAACTCGCGGCCGCGTTGTCAGTGGAGACGCTTAGTCTTCCTGACGAGATCTGCCGGGCGCTCGACGACGTGTCGGCCCCGGTGCACCACTATCCCGATCACGACTGGAGCACGCTGTGAGCACGGAGCCCGAGACCACTCAGGACGCGGAGCCGGAGACGCCGGGCGCGGACACGGCCGCCGGCGCCTCTGAGCCGACGGGCGAGGACGTGGACCGGGCGGACGCGCGCTCCGGCGACGAGGGCGACGGCACGGGCGCCGAGGGGACCGGGTCCGCCGAAGCGGCCGCGCAGGTGTCCGAGGCGGCCGCCGAGCTGGCGGCCCAGCGTGTGGAGCGGGAGCGGATCGAGCGGCGAAAGGCGGAGAAGCAGGCGCCGATCGAGGCCGGCGGCAAACTCAGCGGCACGGCCGCGGACCTGCTCGCGGCGGTGCGGGCCGTGGAGAGCGGCGAGAAGCCCGTGGCCACCGCCTTCCGCGAGCCGGATCCCGCTCCGCGCCGGGCCGCCCCGGAGCCCGTGCGGCGGCCTCAGCCGCTCGCGGCGCCGGCCGCACCGGCACCGGGCGCCCCGCCGGAGGCCGTCGCCGCCGTCCGTGCCGTGCTCGCCGGGGCCGGCGCCCCCGAGGGACTCGCGGCTCAGGCCGTCGCGGTTCTGGGCGAGGGCGCGGACGGCACGCTCCGCGAGGACCCCTGGCAGTTGCTGCGGGTGCCGGGGGTGCGGCCCGAGCAGGCCGACGGATTCGCCCGGGCGCTGCTCGGCGCGGAGTGCGGTCCGGACGACGAACGCCGGGGCACGGCGCTGACCGTGTGGCTGCTGGAGCAGGCCGCCGCCGCCGGTCACACCGCGCTGGACGCCCCGGCCCTCATCGCGGCGCTCTCCCAGCGCTCGGTTCCCGACCCGGACGGGGCCGTGCAGAGCGCTCTCGCGGAGGGCGAGGCCCTGGTCTTCCAGGACGCGCTGGACTCCGCTCCCCCGGCCGCGGCGGCCCCGGACGACGACGCGGAGGAGGAGCAGGAGCGCCCGGTGCGGATCCTGATCGGCCTGGAGCGGTACGCGCTGGCCGAGGAGAGCCTCGCCGACGGACTCGCCCGGCTGATGAACTCGGTGCCGAAGGAGGACGGTTCGGCCGCGGACTGGGAGCGGGAAGCGGCCTCGGCTCCCCGCTCGGCCGGGGAGCTGATCCGCGCGGTCGCCGCCCACGGCCTGGTGCTGCACACCGGCGGCGAGGCCTCGCGGTCCGAGGCGGCGGCGCTGCTGCACGCGGCCCGCGCGCTGGGACTGCGCGGCTGGGCCGCCGCACACACCTCCGGCGGCCGCGACGGCTTCGCCGCCCGGCTCGCCCGGCACGAGCCGTCGGACGACGCCGCGGACCGCCCCACGGTTGGCGAGGCGACCGGAGCCGCCACGGTCGCCGGGCTTCTCTCCGGCGCCGAAGGACCGGGCCGGGACACGGACGGCGCCCTGGACCTGGACGTCCTGGTCGTCCTGGACGGGCCGCAGCTCGACGTCGAGACGGCGGCCGTGCTCGCGGAGTCGCTGCCGGACGGGGCGCGCCTCGTGCTGAGCGGTGATCCGGGTGTGCTGTGGTCCGCGGGCCCCGGCCGGGTCTTCGCGGACCTGCTCGCCGCCCGCGCCTGCCCGCAGGTGGCCTCGCGGACCCCCGACCCCGGGCCCATCGGTGAGCTGGTCTCCGGGATCGGCATCGGCGAGCTCAACCAGGTCGAGGCGCCCGGCAAGGAGGTGGTGATCGTCCCCGTGCGCGACGCGGGCGAGGCGGTCCACCGGACGGTTCAGCTCGTCGCGGACTCGGTGCCGCGCGCGATCGGCGTCCCGGCCGAGCAGACCCAGGTCATCACCCCGGGGCACGGCGGCCCGGTCGGCACCCGCGCACTGAACACCGCCCTGAAGGAGCGGCTGAACCCCGGTCCCGGCCGCTTCGGCGGCTTCGACCCGGGCGACCGGATCGTCCACTCCCCCGCGCCGGGCCGTTCGCTGCCGGGCCGCGTGGTGAGGGCCGACGCCGAGGGGCTGCACCTGGACTGCTCGGGCACCTCTGTGGTCGTACCGAAGGAGCGCGTGGAGCAGACCGTGCGGCACGGCTGGGCGCTCACCGCGCACCAGGCGGTGGGGCTGCGCTGGCCGGCCGTCGTCGTGGTGCTGCCGGGGGACGCCGCGGCGGCCCTGACCCGGCCCTGGGTCTACACGGCCTTCGGGCGGGCCGAGCGGCATCTGTCCGTCGTGCACGGAGTGGAACAGGCGCTGCCGCACGCGGTGGCCGAGATCCCGCAGAAGCCGCGCACGACCCGCCTACAGGCCCTGCTGAAGGCGCAGGCTCCGGCTTCGGGCTGACCATCGGCTGATCCCGCGCGGCTGGGGGCCAGGGGCCGGGACCCTGTGTCGATCCAGGGGCTCCGGTCGACCTCGGGGCTCCGGCCGACCGCGGGACCTCGGGCAGCCGCAGGCCGGGCGGCCGTGGGACCGGGCAGTCGGTGGGTCCGGGAGTCGGTGTGTCCGGGCGGCCGCGCAACCGTTAGACCGGGCGGCTGGGCCGACCGCGCGACCGTGAGACCGGGCAAGCATGGGCCCCGGCGGCCGTCAGGCTCGAACGCACGGGTGGCGGTCACCGGAGTCCGGTGGCCGCCACCCGTGGGGCACTTTCGTGCCGGGTCGTCTCAGCGATCCGCGTCCAGCCGCTCCACGGAGTCGATGTCCGCGCCGGAGCCGAGGTCGTCCAGGTCGTCGTCGTCCGACTCCTCGTCGAAGACCGCGCTGACGTCGAAGCGGCAGACGACCCGCTGCGGGTCGATCGACTCGAAGGGGGTCTCCAGCCATTCACCGGGCTCGGCCGGTTCGTCCGCGGCGGTCACCCAGAGCGTGGAGTCGCCCTCCTCCAGTCCGAACTCCTTGTGCCGGCTGGCGATCTCATCGGGCTCGAACTCTCCGAAAAGGACCCCCAGCGCACCGTGAACGGTGCCGGCCGCCGCGTCGAAGCCCTCGTCGGCGGTGGCGCCGTCCTCCTCCACCGCCTCCACCCGCTGGGCCTGCGCCAGCAGCCGCTGGGGCTCCACCACCGCGTAGTCCCGGCGGATCACCACGCTGAGCGCGTTCGGCTCCTCGGGTCCGGTGTACGGAGGCAGCGTGTCGTCACCGCCGGGGATCTCGAAGGGCGTGACCTCGTCGTAGCGGTCGTAGAGGAGCTCGTCGTACTCCTCGGCCGCCGCGGCGAGCTCGTTGAAAGCCTCGTAGACGTCCGGGTCGTCATCGCCCGTCCTGCGCTCGACCGCGGCCAGGTGACGGTCGAGTGCGGTCTTGACAGCCTCTGCGGCGGCGCGTACCTCGGCAGCGGTGGGCTGCACAGCATCAGACATAGTGCAGACGCTATCCGTACAGGGGCTCTGCCCGCACAATAGATGCGATGCCGGAATACGAATTTGTCGACGTGTACGTACCTCGCGGGGTCTCCCGCAAGGAGACGACACGTCTGCTGACGGACCATGCCGAGTACGGACACTGGGAGTTGGACCGCCTGAGCCTGCTCCGCGACGGCAGCCGCAGAGTGCGGTTGCGCCGGCGGATCATCCGCCAGGTACGCGCCACGTGGTGACAGACGGCCGCTGAACCGGTGCGGGCCCCGCCTGCGCGAGGCCCGCACCGTCACTCACGTCACGGGAAAGCCGTAGCTCCCCGGTCGTGGCCGTGCCGCGCGGTGATCAGCCCTGCGGGCGTGAGGACACGTCTGCGCCCCACTCCCCGATGTGATCATCGCAACTTCTCTGGCTTGGACCACGTCTCCGCGTCACGCGGCGGCGCGTGCCCGGCGGTAGAGCACGGCGCCGGCCAGCAGCGCGGCGGCTGCCGCCGGTACGACCGCTCCGACCGGCAGCTCACTGCCCGTGTGGGCCAGCTCGGCGCCGCCGTCCGCGGCCGGCGTCCGCACGTCGGCCCGCGAGCCGGGCCCACCGACCTGCACGGCACCGGCACGATGCTTGCCACCGCCCGAGGTGGACGTGCCCGGGTGACCGGGGGTTCCGGGGTTGCCGGGCGTTCCGGGGTGACCGGGCGTTCCGGGGTGACCAGGGTGGCTCGGGTGACCAGGGTGGCTCGGGTGACCAGGGTGGCCTGGCTGACCCGGGTGCCCGGGGTGACCGGGGTGCTCACAGTCACCGTCATGACCAGGGTGGCCCGGGTGACCAGGGTGACCAGGGTGAGCAGGGTGGCCTGGATGTCCGGGCTGACCGGGGTGGCCCGGGTGTCCGGGCTGACCCGGATGACCGGGATGGCTCGGATGACCGGGATGGCTCGGGTGGCCGGGGTGGTGGCTGCCCTCGCCCCCTCCGTTCGCGCAACTGTCGCCCCCCGCCGCGTTGCCGATCCCGACGACGTTCACGCTGTTGCCGCAGACGTTCAGGGGGGCGTCGACCGGCGCCTGTACGTGGTTGCCGGAGCCCACGCCCGGCGAGTGGGCGGCGCTGCCGCCGGCCCGTGAGCCGCCGGAGTGGGTCCGGCCGGCCTGACCGCCCCGCTCGCCGTGACCGCCCTGATGTCCCCGGCCCGCGGACGAACCGCCTCCGCCGCCGTGGTTGACACAGGTGTTGCCCATCGCCGGGTTGAGCAGCCCGACCACGTTCACGGTGTTTCCGCAGACGTTGACCGGCACGTTCACGGGCGCCTGCACGGTGTTGCCCGACAGCACGCCGGGAGAGTTCGACGCGGAACCGATCGCGCCCGAGTCGGCGTGCGCGGAGACGCTGGTGACCGCGAGGACACCACCGGCCGCCGCCACGGTCATCAGGCCTTTGCGGGTGACCTGTCGCATAGCTGAAATCCCTGCCTTCAGTCCTGGGACGTGGACCAACAGTCCTTGGGACGTGGACCATCGAGAGCACACGCACACCACTGGGCGTACGCGGGAAAGCCGGTCGGCCCCGGAGCGCATGGCGCGCACTCCGGGGCGGACGAGCTCAGACCTTCACGAAGTGACCCTCATGAGGTGACCCGGGGGATCCCCCTCATGGGATGAGGCGCGACGTCAGTGGTTGAAGCAGGCGTTGCCGAAGGCGGGGTTCAGCAGCCCGATCACGGAAATCGTGTTGCCGCAGACGTTCACCGGAACGTGGACGGGCACCTGAACGACATTGCCGGAGGCGACGCCCGGGGAACCCACGGCGGCACCCTGGGCACCGGAGTCGGCGGCGGCCAGACCCGCACCCGCGAGAACCAGACCGCCCGTGGCGACAGCGGCGGCGACGATCTTCTTGATCATTATTCCTCCTGGTAGGCAAAACGCGGTCCAAAGCAGCGGATCGCAACACCTGTAACGAGGAGGGAGTAGTAGAGCTATGGGCTTATGGTCGCATTCACCCGTCCCGGGCGATCTCCGCACGCACGGGCGAATGCCGGCGTCAACACCCCGCGCCTCCCGGGCGGTTCGGCAGGTCAGCCCGCCGACGCCCGGGCGGGGCGTGCCGCCGGCGCCCCGTCAGGACGCGTCGATGAATCGGTCCAGTACACGCACGCCGAACTGGAGAGCGTCCACCGGGACCCGCTCGTCGACTCCGTGGAACATGCCCGCGAAATCCAGCTCCGGGGGCAGCTTCAGCGGGGCGAAGCCGAAGCAGCGGATGCCGAGATCGGCGAAGGACTTGGCGTCGGTGCCGGCCGAGAGCATGTACGGCACGGCGCGCGCGATCGGGTCCTCGGCCGAGAGCGCGGTCTGCATGGCGTCGACGAGGGCACCGTCGAAGCCGGTCTCCAGCGCCTTGTCCGCGTGCACGTCCTCACGCTTGACCCGGGGACCGAGGATCCGGTCGAGGTCGGCGAGGAACTCCTCCTCGTAGCCCGGCAGATAGCGGCCGTCGACATGCGCGGTGGCCTGGCCCGGAATCACGTTGACCTTGTAGCCGGCGCCCAGTTGGGTCGGGTTGGCGGTGTTCTGCAGCGAGGCGCCGATGAGCTTGGCGATGCCGCCGAGCCTGGCGAGCGTCTCGTCCATGTTCTCGGGGTCGAGCTCGGTGCCCAGGGCGTCGCCGAGTTCGTCGAGGAAGTGCCGCAGGGTCTTCGTCACCCGCACCGGGAACTTGTGCCGGCCGAGCCGACCGACCGCCTCGGACAGCTCCGTGATCGCGTTGTCCTTGTGGATCATCGAACCGTGCCCGGCGGTGCCGTCCACGGTCAGCTTCATCCAGTGCATGCCCTTCTGCGCGGTCTCGACGAGGTACAGCCGCAGCTTCTCGTTGACCGTGAAGGAGAATCCGCCGACCTCGCCGATCGCCTCGGTGACACCCTCGAAGAGATCCGGGTGCTTGTCCACCAGGTGGCGGGCGCCGAAGGTCCCGCCGGCCTCCTCGTCGGCGAGGAAGGCGAGGACGATGTCACGCGGGGGCTTGCGGCCCGTGCGCATCCGCTCCCGTACGACGGCGAGCGTCATCGCGTCCATGTCCTTCATGTCGACCGCGCCACGGCCCCAGACCATCCCGTCGGCGATCTCGCCCGAGAAGGGGTGATGGGTCCAGTCCACCGCGTTGGCCGGTACGACATCGGTGTGGCCGTGGATGAGGAGCGCCGGCCGCGAGCGGTCCTCGCCCTCGATGCGGGCCACGGTGGAGGCACGGCCCTTGTGCGACTCGAAGATCTGCGGTTCGAGGCCGACCTCGGCGAGCTTCTCGGCGACGTACTCCGCGGCCTTGCGCTCGCCCGGGCCCGAGTGGTCCCCGTAGTTGCTGGTGTCGATCCGGATCAGCTCGCGACAGAGGTCCACGACCTCGTCCTCGCCCGTGACGTTCCTGGTCCTGCCGCTCTCGCTCACGCTGGTTCCTCCCGCTGTCGCCGCTGGTGGTCACCCTCATCCTCTCTCCCACCCGCCCTCCCGCCCAAGGGCGGCCCCCGTCCGTCACGCGCCGTTCACGCCGCGACGGGGGGTGATCGGGGCACCTCCAAAGCCTGGTAATGTTTCACCTGTCGCCGCGAGGGAAACCCCGCGCGACAAACACCTTGTCCGGGTGGCGGAATGGCAGACGCGCTAGCTTGAGGTGCTAGTGCCCTTTATCGGGCGTGGGGGTTCAAGTCCCCCCTCGGACACCAGCGAGACCCCACTTCGGTGGGGTCTTTTGCGTATCCGGACCCCGCCCCGCCCGCCGCACCCTGCCCTCCACTCTCGCCGAACGATTCGGGAAGTCTTCGAAACTTTCGAGGACTTGTGAGGTTGCATTG
Organism: Streptomyces sp. NPDC096324; assembly: GCF_044763015.1. Taxonomy (NCBI): domain Bacteria; kingdom Bacillati; phylum Actinomycetota; class Actinomycetes; order Kitasatosporales; family Streptomycetaceae; genus Streptomyces; species Streptomyces sp. NPDC096324. The sequence continues at coordinate 369,565 of NZ_JBIWFK010000009.1, forward strand.
ATCTTGACAGGTGGACCGTCGACGATCTGTCTTTTCTGAACGGGCCACTCTGCCTGCCTGAGCAGGCACTTCATCCTCCCTTCGCCCTATCGAGGCCGACGAATGTTTCGACCATCGTGCCGAAACCATTGACACTTGACAGGGCCAGTTCAACACTGTGGGCGATTCGCAGCGCGTCACCTCACGAGAACGAGGAGGAAACACGCACATGACCGACGCATCCGCACATCCGCCGGGCAGCCGCAGCGGTCGCCCGGGGACGTTCCGTCACCTCAGGCTGCTCGTCAGCGGTGTCTGCACCATGCTGCTGGTCGCCGTGGCCGCGATGACCCTGCCCGGGACCGCACGGGCCGACACGGTCGTCACGTCGAACCAGACCGGCACCGACAACGGGTACTACTACTCGTTCTGGACCGACAGCAGCGGGACGGTGTCCATGAACCTGGGCTCCGGCGGCAACTACAGCACCTCGTGGAGCAACACCGGGAACTTCGTCGCCGGCAAGGGCTGGAGCAACGGCGGGCGCAGGAGCGTGACCTACTCGGGCACCTTCAACCCGTCCGGCAACGCCTACCTGGCGCTCTACGGGTGGACGTCCAACCCGCTCGTCGAGTACTACATCGTCGACAACTGGGGCACCTACCGGCCCACGGGAACGTTCAAGGGCACCGTCACCACCGACGGCGGCACGTACGACATCTACAAGACGACGCGGACCAACGCGCCCTCCGTCGAAGGCACACGCACCTTCGACCAGTACTGGAGCGTCCGGCAGTCGAAGCGCACGGGCGGGACCATCACCACCGGCAACCACTTCGACGCCTGGGCCCGCGCCGGGATGAATCTGGGCAGCTTCAACTACTACATGATCCTCGCCACCGAGGGCTATCAGAGCAGCGGGAACTCCAACATCACGGTGGGCGACGCGGGATCGGGCGGCGGATCCGGGGGCGGGGGCGGCGGCTCCGGCGGGTGCGCGGCGGCCCTCTCCGCCGGCCAGCAGTGGAACGACCGCTACAACCTGAACGTCACGGTCACCGGATCGAGCAACTGGACCGTGACGATGAACCTGCCGTCCCCGGCGAAGATCCTCTCGACCTGGAACATCAGCGCCAGTTACCCCAGCGCCCAGGTCCTGACGGCCAAACCCAACGGCAGCGGCAACACCTTCGGCGTCACCGTCCAGCCCAACGGCAACTGGACCTGGCCCACGGTGTCGTGCAGCACGAGCTGACCCCCCGCCCCCACAAGGCCGAAGGAGCCTTCGCATGAGATTCCGCAGGCGATCCGGACGACTCGGCTCGTTACGCACGCTGATCACGGGCCTGGCCGTCGTGGCGACGGCCGCCGCGGGCACCCTCGCCCTCGGCACCGGACCGGCGCGGGCCGCCACCTGCAACGGGTACGTCGGACTCACCTTCGACGACGGGCCGTCCAGCACCACCTCGACCCTGCTCAACGCCCTCAAGCAGAACGGGCTGCGGGCCACCATGTTCAACGAGGGCCAGTACGCGGCATCCAGTCCTGCCCAGGTACGGGCCCAGGTCGACGCCGGCATGTGGGTGGGCAACCACAGCTACACCCACCCGCATCTCGTCCAGCAGAGCCAGGCACAGATCGACTCGGAGATCTCCCGGACCCAGCAGGCCGTCGCCGCCGCCGGCGGCGGGACGCCGAAACTGTTCCGTCCGCCGTACGGGGAGACCAACGCGACGGTGAAGTCGGTCGAGGCCAAGTACGGCCTGACCGAGATCATCTGGGACGTGGACTCGCAGGACTGGAACGGCGCGAGCACCGACGCGATCGTGCAGGCGGCGGGCCGGCTCACCAACGGCCAGGTCATCCTCATGCACGACTGGCCGGCCAACACGATCGCCGCGATCCCCCGCATCGCGCAGGGTCTCGCCGCCCGCGGCCTGTGCGCCGGGATGATCTCCCCGGGGACCGGCCGCGCCGTGGCGCCCGACGGCGGCGGCACGGGCGGCGGTGGCGGCGGTGGCGGGTGCACCGCGACACTGTCCGTCGGACAGCAGTGGAGCGACCGGTACAACCTCAACGTCGCCGTCACCGGATCGAGCAACTGGACCGTGACGATGAACGTGCCCGCGCCCGAGAAGATCCTCTCGACCTGGAACATCAGCGCGAGCTACCCCAGCGCCCAGGTCCTGACGGCCAAACCCAACGGCAGCGGCAACACCTTCGGCGTCACCATTCAGACCAACGGCACATGGACGTGGCCGACGGTCTCCTGCGCCGCGGGCTGACCCGGCGGGACCGCACCGAGGAACAGCGCCGCCCCGCGTCACCGAGCACGGCGGGCGAGGGCCCCGATCACCGGATCGGGGCCCTCGCTCACTGTGTTCACGGTGTCACGGAAAGATGTGGGGCAGATCTCGTCACGCTGACATCCGCCCACGTCACAGCGCTGGAGGAAGGGGCCGGAGGAACCCATCGGGGACGCCTCGCATCGCTGATCCGCAGGTCCGAAGCTAGCGTCGTACTAAAATTGCAGGCTTGTTCGGAGCTGGACCGGAATATCCCCAGGCGTACCTGCGGGCCCACCGGCTCCCCGGAGTATCCGGGAACAACACGTGAGGACCCGATGGCAGCCCTCCAGCAAGGCCCCGCGCTCGCGTTGTCCGACGACGAGGTGCGCGCGGAATTCGGTGACCAGGCCCGCTTCTCCGCCGCCGCGGCCGCCTCGCCGCGCACCCTCGTCGACATCCTCGACGCCTCCGTACGGGCGTACCCGGACGAGCCCGCCCTCGACGACGGCCGGCGCGCCCTCACCTACCGCGCCCTGGCCGCCGAGGTGGACGTCGTACGGTCGCGGCTCGCGGAGGCCGGGGTCGGCCTCGGCGACCGGGTCGGCGTGCGGGTCCCGTCCGGCACGAACGAGCTGTACGTGGCGATCCTCGCCGTCCTCGCCGCCGGTGCCGCCTACGTCCCCGTCGACGCCGAGGACCCCGACGAGCGGGCCGAGCTGGTCTTCGGCGAGGCCGGTGTACGCGCGGTCGTCGGAGCCGGGCACGAGCTGACCGTCAACGGCCGCTCCGAGGTCCCCGCCGGGCGGCCCGGCGTCGAGCACGACGCGTGGATCATCTTCACCTCGGGTTCCACCGGCAAGCCCAAGGGCGTCGCCGTGAGCCACCGCAGCGCCGCCGCCTTCGTCGACGCGGAGGCGGACCTCTTCCTCACCGAGGAGCCCATCGGCCCCGGCGACCGGGTCATGGCGGGCCTGTCCGTCGCCTTCGACGCCTCCTGCGAGGAGATGTGGCTGGCCTGGCGCTACGGGGCCTGCCTGGTGCCCGTACCGCGCTCCCAGGTGCGCAGCGGCGCCGACCTCGGCCCTTGGCTGGTCGAGCAGGAGATCACCGTCGTCTCCACCGTGCCGACCCTCGCGGCCCTGTGGGAGCCCGAGACCCTCAACGAGGTCCGGCTGCTGATCTTCGGCGGCGAGGCCTGCCCGCCCGAGCTGACCCAGCGCCTCGTGACCGAGGGCCGGGAGGTGTGGAACACGTACGGGCCGACCGAGGCGACCGTCGTGGCCTGCGCCGCGCTGCTGACCGGCGACGAGCCCATCCGTATCGGGCTGCCGCTGAACGGCTGGGAGCTCGCGGTCGTCGACGAGGCGGGCGAGCCGGTGCCGATGGGCGGCAGCGGCCAGCTCGTGATCGGCGGGGTCGGACTCGCCCGCTATCTCGACGCGGAGAAGGACGCCGAGAAGTACGCGCCGCTCGTCTCACTGGGCTGGGAGCGGGCGTACCGCAGCGGTGACCTGGTCAAGGCGGAACCCGAGGGGCTGATCTTCCTCGGGCGGGCCGACGAGCAGATCAAGCTCGGCGGACGCCGGATCGAACTCGGCGAGGTGGACGCGGCGCTCCAGGCGCTGCCCGGTGTCGCGGGTGCCGCCGCGGCCGTGCGGACCGCGCGGGGCGGCAATCAGCTCCTCGTCGGCTATGTCGTGACCCAGGAGGGCTGGGACCAGGCGGCCGCCGTCCAGAAGCTGCGGGCCGAGCTGCCCGCCGCGCTGGTTCCGCTGATCGCTCCGGTCGAGGACCTGCCGACCCGGACGTCGGGCAAGGTCGACCGGAACGCTCTGCCCTGGCCGCTGGAGGGTCTGGAGACCGGCGGGGCCAAGGAGGCGCTCTACGGCACCGAGGCCTGGCTCGCCGAGCAGTGGAGCGAGGTGCTCGGCATCCCCGTCGGCGGGGCCGGCGACGACTTCTTCGCGATCGGCGGCAGCAGCCTCGCGGCCGCCCAGCTCACGACGCGGCTGCGCGCCCGCTATCCGAACGTCGCCGTGCTCGACATCTATCAGCAGCCGGTGCTGCGCAAGCTGGCCCGGCACCTGGAGAGATCGGGTCAGGACGACGGCGCGGAGCGGGTGATCGCGCCGGTCCCGGTGCGCGCCAAGCTGATCCAGTTGGTCGTACTGCTGCCGCTGTTCTGCCTGCTCGGGCTGCGCTGGACGGTGGCGCTGACCGCGCTCGGCAACGTCCTGCACCGGTTCGGCCCCTACCCGTGGGCGCCCGGCGCCTCGTGGTGGCTGGTGGCTGCCGGTGCGCTCGTTCTGTACAGCCCGCCGGGACGGCTCGCCGTCGCCGCGGGCGGTGCGCGGCTGCTGCTGCGCGGTGTGAGGGCCGGCCGGTATCCGCGCGGCGGGAGTGTCCATCTGCGGTTGTGGACGGCCGAGCGGCTGGCCGCGTTCAGCGGTGCGAACTCGCTGACGGGGTCCTGGCTGGAGCGGTACGCCCGTGCGCTGGGCGCCAAGGTCGGCCAGGACGTGGATCTGCACTCGCTGCCGCCGGTCACCGGCATGCTCAAGATGGGCCGGGGTGCCGCCGTCGAGTCGGAGGTGGACCTGTCCGGGTACTGGCTGGACGGGGACCGGCTGGAGATCGGCCCGGTGAAGGTGGGCGCCGGTGCCGTCGTCGGGACGCGCAGCATCCTGTTCCCCGGGTCCCGGGTGGGCAAGCGCTCCGAGGTGGCTCCGGGTTCCGCCGTGACGGGCCAGATCCCGACCGGGCAGCGCTGGGCGGGGGCGCCCGCGGTCAAGCTCGGCAAGGCGAAGCGGGCGTGGCCCAAGGACCGGCCGCAGCGCGGCACGTCCTGGCGGGTGATGTACGGCGCGACCGGGTTCGCGCTGAGCGCGCTGCCGGTGCTGGCCGCCGTCGCGGCGCTGCTGGTGGCCCGGGTGTTCGTGAGCGCGGACGCCGGGCTCGGCGCGGCGCTGCGCGGTGCGGCGCTCGCCCTGGTTCCGGCGACGCTGGCGTTCGGTCTCGCGTACGCGCTGCTGCTGCTGGTCGCGGTGCGGCTGCTGAGTCTTGGACTGCACGAGGGCACGCATCCGACGCACAGCCGGATCGGCTGGCAGGCCTGGACCGTCACGCAGCTCATGGACCGCTCCCGGGAGACGCTGTTCCCTTTGTACGCCGGGCTGATCACGCCGGTGTGGCTGCGGCTGCTCGGGATGCGGATCGGCCGGGGCGCCGAGGTGTCGACGGTGCTCGCGCTGCCGAGTCTGACGACGGTCGGGGACGGCGCGTTCCTGGCGGACGACACGCTGACGGCTCCGTACGAGCTCGGTGGCGGCTGGATGCGTATCGGGCGGGCCGAGATCGGGCGGCGGGCGTTCCTCGGCAATTCCGGGATGACCGCTCCGGGCCGCAGTGTGCCGGACGGCGGTCTGGTCGGGGTGCTGTCGGCGACGCCGAAGAAGGCGAAGAAGGGCAGCTCGTATCTGGGGCTGCCGCCGATGAAGCTGCCGCGTGCGGCGCAGGGCGGCGATCAGAGCCGTACGTACGAGCCGCCGGTCCGGCTGCTGTGGGCGCGTGGTCTGGTGGAGCTGTGCCGGCTGGTGCCGGTGTTCTGTTCGGCGGCGCTGGCCGTGCTGACGGTCGCCGCGCTGTGCGCGCTGGGGCCGTGGGCGTGGGCGTTCGCGGGTGCGGTGCTGCTCGCCGTGGGTGTGCTCGGGTGTCTGGTCTCCGTCGTGGCGAAGTGGCTGCTGGTGGGGCGGCACCGTGCCGGTGAGCACCCGCTGTGGAGCGGTTTCGTGTGGCGCAACGAGCTGGCGGACACCTTCGTGGAGGTCGTCGCCGTGCCGTGGCTGGCGGGATCCGTGCCCGGTACGCCGCTGATGACCGCGTGGCTGCGGGGGCTCGGCGCCCGGATCGGGCGGGGTGCCTGGGTCGAGAGCTACTGGCTGCCGGAGTCGGATCTCGTGACGCTGGGGGACGCGACGACGGTCAACCGGGGCTGTGTCCTGCAGACCCACCTCTTCCACGACCGGATCTTGCGGACGGATACTGTGGTCCTCCGTGAGGGCGCCACTCTGGGTCCGGGCGGAATCGTCCTGCCCGGCAGCACGATCGGGGCCCGCTCCACTCTGGGTCCCGCGTCGCTGGTGATGGCGGCGGAGTCCGTTCCCGACGACACCCGCTGGCTGGGCAACCCGATCGAGGCCTGGCGTTCGTAGCAGACGTGACCCGATCGGACAGGAAGGGCGGTACAGCGGAGAGTCGAGCACAGGGCAGGGAGCAGTCGCAGCAGTGAGCGTTCAGCAGACAGCGGGACCGGACCCCTATTTCCCGGCGAACGGTGATTCCCGTTACCGGGTGCACCGGTACGAGCTCGCGCTGGACTACCGCCCCGGCCCGAACCGGCTCTCCGGCACCGCGCGGATCAACGCGATAGCGGGCCGTTCCGCGCTGGCCGAGTTCCAGCTCAACCTGGCCGACTTCCGGATCGGCCGGGTCCGTGTCGACGGCAAGGCCCCGCACTACACGCACCGGGGCGGCAGGCTGCGGATCCGTCCGCCGAAGCCGGTGCGGGCGGGCGCCGCGTTCACCGTCGAGGTGCACTGGTCGGGCAATCCGAAGCCGGTCGGCAGCCCTTGGGGCGGGATCGGCTGGGAGGAGCTGGAGGACGGGGCGCTGGTGGCGAGCCAGCCGGTCGGTTCGCCGTCCTGGTATCCGTGCAACGACCGGCCGGCCGACAAGGCCGCGTACCAGATCTCGGTGACCACGCCGTCCGCGTACGCGGTGGTGGCGGGCGGGCGTCTGCTGACGCGGACGACGAAGGCGTCGACGACGACCTGGGTGTACGAGCAGCCCGCGCCGACCTCCAGCTATCTGGTGGGCCTGTCGATCGGGAAGTACCAGACGGTGCTGCTCGGCGATCCGGGCCTGTCCGGCGTACCGCAGTCCGGGCATCTGCCCGCGCAGCTTCTGCCCGAGTTCTCCCGCGACTTCGCGCGGCAGCCCGCGATGATGGAGCTGTTCCAGGATCTCTTCGGGCCGTATCCGTTCGGCGAGTACGCGGTGGTGGTGACCGAGGAGGAGCTCGACGTCCCGGTCGAGGCCCAGGGTCTCTCGCTGTTCGGCGCCAATCATGTGGACGGGGCGCGGGGTTCGGAGCGGCTGATCGCGCACGAGCTGGCGCACCAGTGGTTCGGCAACAGTGTGACCATCGCGGACTGGCGGCACATCTGGCTGAACGAGGGGCTGGCGAAGTACGCCGAGTGGCTGTGGTCGGAGCGTTCCGGCGGGCGCCCGGCCCGTCAGCTCGCCGCCGCCGCGCACCGGAAGCTGGCCGCGCTGCCGCAGGATCTGCTGCTGGCGGACCCGGGCCGCAAGCTGATGTTCGACGACCGGCTCTACCAGCGCGGCGGGCTCACGGTGCACGCGATCCGGTGCGCGATGGGCGACGAGGCCTTCTTCCGCATGCTGCGCGGCTGGGCGACGCTGCACCGGGGCGGCACGGTCACGACGTCCGTCTTCACCGGGCACGTCTCGCGCCACGCGGCCGAGCCGCTGGACGATCTCTTCACGGCGTGGCTGTACGAGACGGCGCTGCCGCCGCTGCCGGAGGCGGCCGCGCACCTGCCGAACGCCGCACCGCGGGTGCCGGCCAGGCCCGCCTATCCGCCCACCTATCCGCCGCCGGGCGCGGACCCGGCGCGGGTCCGGGGAGAATGACGCGATGACCAGCCGTTCCTGCCCTTGCGGGCTCCCCGGACCGTACGTGCGCTGCTGCGGGCGCTTCCATCGCGGCGAGGCCGCGGCGCCGAGTGCCGAGGCGCTGATGCGGTCGCGTTACTGCGCCTTCGTGAAGGAGGACGAGGGGTACCTGCTGCGGACCTGGCATCCCCGGACGCGGCCGGCCCGGGTGGAGTTCGACCCGGGGACGCGGTGGACCGGCCTGGAGATCCTGGACACCGGTCAGGGCTCGGCGTTCCACACCACCGGGACCGTGACCTTCCGGGCCTCCTACCGGGGTGGTTCGCTGCACGAGCGGAGCCGGTTCGAGCGGGTGGACGGGGCCTGGGTGTATGTGGACGGGGAGTTCCTGGACTGACCTCGGGCGGTCCGTCAGGGGGCCAGGACGTCCAGTTCCTGGAGTGCGCCGACGGTGATCTCGCGGGTGAGTTCCTCGGCGCGCGCGGCGTCGCCCTCGCGGACGGCTTCGGCGAGCTGGACGTGCAGGGTGACGGCGGCGGGGTCGGGGTCCTCGAACATGACGTCGTGATGGGTGCGGCCGGACAGGACCTCGGCGACGACGTCCCCGAGGCGGGCGAACATCTCGTTGCCGGACGCCTTGAGGATCACCCGGTGGAAGGCGACGTCGTGGACGAGATAGCCCTCGAGCTGGTGCCCGCGTGAGGTGGCGACCATGCCGAGCGCGCACTCGGTGAGTTCCGCGCACTGCTCGGGGGTGGCGTGCCGTGCGGCCAGTCCCGCGGCGACGGGTTCGATCGCCGAGCGCAGGACGGTGAGGGAGCGGAGCTGGTGGGGACGGTCGGCGCCGGCCAGCCGCCAGCGGATGACCTGGGGGTCGTAGACGTTCCACTCGGACTTGGGGCGGACCGTCACGCCCACGCGGCGGCGGGACTCGACCAGGTACATGGACTCGAGGACCCGGACCGCTTCGCGCATGACGGAGCGGGACACCTCGAAGCGCTGGGCGAGTTCGTCGGTGCGTAGCACGCTGCCGGGCGGGTAGTCGCCCGCCGTGATCGCCGGCCCGAGGCTTTCGAGTACGTGTCCGTGCAGTCCCCGGCCCCGTGTGGTCATGGGGTCAGGGTACGAGGCTTACGTCACGAACAAAAAGTCAGACTTATATGTCACACACTCTTGAATTCGTCGTACCTAATGCGTTTCAGTGGCGTCGACATCAGATGTCGACGAAGACAGCGAGAGCGTGATGCAGCACAGTCCCACCCCCCATGTCGTCGTGGTCATGGGCGTCGCAGGCACCGGGAAGACCACCATCGGCCCGCTGCTCGCGGCCCGGCTCGGCGTGCCGTACGCCGAGGGCGACGACTTCCACCCGCAGGCCAACATCGCCAAGATGACGGCCGGGACGCCGCTGACCGACGACGACCGGTGGCCGTGGCTGGACGCCATCGGGCACTGGGCGCACGGCCGGGCGGGGCTCGGCGGTGTGGTCAGCAGCTCGGCGCTCAAGCGCGTCTACCGGGACCGGCTGCGCGCGGCCGCGCCCGGGGTCGTCTTCGTGCATCTGTCCGGCGACCGCGAGCTCATCGAGGACCGGATGTCGCACCGCAAGGGGCACTTCATGCCCACGGCGCTCCTGGACTCGCAGTTCGCCACGCTCCAGCCGCTGGCGGCGGACGAGGCGGGGGTCGAGGTCGACGTCTCCGGCGGGCCCGCCGAGATCACCGAGCGGGCCGTCGCGGCGCTCGGCGCTCTCGAACCGCCCCGGCCGTAGCGCCCCCGGCCTCGGCCCGGCCTCAGCACCCCGGGGCTCCCGACGCCGTACCCCATACCGGTACCCGTACCCGTACCCGTGACAACGCTGTCGCCCGGGCGGCAGCGCTCACCACCCTCCCCGTGTCCTTTTCTCAAGCAAGGGAACAACCGTGACCAGACTCAGTGTCGAGATGCTGGCAGCGGACGCCGTCGAACCGATCACCTCGGCGGGCCACGCTCAACTGGGCATAGCCGTGCTGGCGGGCATCGCCGTCATCGTCCTGCTCATCACCCGGTTCAAGCTGCACGCCTTTCTCGCCCTGACCATCGGCTCGCTGGCCCTCGGCGCGTTCGCCGGCGCCCCGCTCGACAAGACCATCCTCAGTTTCACCACCGGACTGGGCTCGACGGTGGCCGGTGTGGGTGTCCTGATCGCCCTCGGCGCGATCCTCGGCAAACTGCTCGCCGACTCGGGCGGCGCCGACCAGATCGTCGACACGATCCTCGCCAAGGCGGGCGGTCGCGCGATGCCTTGGGCGATGGTGCTGATCGCCTCGGTGATCGGCCTGCCGCTGTTCTTCGAGGTCGGCATCGTGCTGCTGATCCCGGTGGTCCTGATGGTCGCCAAGCGCGGCAACTACTCGCTGATGCGCATCGGTATCCCGGCGCTCGCGGGCCTGTCGGTGATGCACGGTCTGATTCCCCCGCACCCCGGTCCGCTGGTCGCGATCGACGCGGTCAAGGCGAACCTGGGCCTCACCCTCGCGCTCGGTGTCCTGGTCGCCGTCCCGACGGTGATCATCGCGGGTCCGGTGTTCTCGCGGTACGCGGCCCGCTGGGTGGACGTCCAGGCTCCCGACCGCATGGTCCCGGCGCGTGCCTCGGAGGACCTGGAGAAGCGTCCGAGCTTCGGCGCGACCCTCGCCACCATGCTGCTCCCGGTGGTGCTGATGCTGGCCAAGGCGCTGGTGGACATCGTCGTCGACGACCCGACGGACATGACGCAGCGCGTCTTCGACATCGTCGGAGCGCCGCTGATCGCGCTGCTCGCGGCCGTGATCGTGGGCATGTTCACGCTGGGCCGGGCGGCGGGCTTCACCAAGGACCGGATCGCGGCGACCACCGAGAAGTCCCTCGCGCCCATCGCCGGCATCCTGCTCATCGTCGGCGCGGGCGGCGGATTCAAGCAGACGCTGATCGACTCCGGTGTGGGCCAGATGATCCTGGAGATCTCCAAGGACTGGTCGATCCCCGCGCTGCTGCTGGCCTGGCTGATCGCGGTGGCGATCCGGCTCGCGACCGGTTCGGCGACCGTCGCCACCATCTCGGCGGCCGGTCTGGTCGCGCCGCTCGCGGCCGACATGTCGACCGCCCACACGTCGCTGCTCGTCCTCGCGATCGGCGCGGGTTCGCTCTTCTTCAGCCACGTCAACGACGCCGGTTTCTGGCTGGTGAAGGAGTACTTCGGCCTGGACGTCGGCCAGACCGTCAAGACCTGGTCCGTCATGGAGACGATCATCTCGGTGGTGGCCGGGGCGCTGGTGCTGCTGCTGTCGCTCGTCATCTAGCCGGCTCTTCCGCCGGGCCGTTCCTGTCACGGCAGGGCGGAAGGGCGAACGGGCCGCGGGGAGAACCTGAGACGGTTCTCCCTGCGGCCCGTTCTCGCCTCCGGCGGCGGGTGCTCACGGCGGGCTCGTCGTCAGCGGCCGCTCACGGCCGCCACAGCGGATGTTCGCGGTCGGCCCACTCGCGGCTCACCGATCCCGTGCGCAGGCCCCGCCGGGCCTCCGGGTCGCCGAGCGCCATACCGACGTGGCCCGCGAGGACGATGCCGACGGTGAGGGCCAGCCAGTCGTGGACGAAGGTCGCCGACGTGCGCCACATCAGCGGGGTGAGATGGGTGAACCACATCAGCAGACCGGTGCCGAGCATCACGAGCGTCGCCCCCGCGATCCAGGCGGCGTAGACCTTCTGTCCGGCGTTGAACTTGCCCGCCGGGCGGGACTCGGGGTCCTTGTCGCGGTGCAGGGCCGCCCGCAGCCACACGCGGTCGTGCGGGCCGAAGCGGTTGAGGAAGCCCAGATCCCGGCGGAACGCGCGCGAGGCGAGGCCCGCGAGAACCGGCAGCGGAAGCATCACTCCGGCGATCTCGTGGACCCGGACGACGAGTTCGCGGCGGCCGACGAGTTCGGCGAACTGGGGGATGTAGAGGCAGGCCGCGGTGGCCACGCACAGGCCCATCAGCAGGGCGGTGACGCGGTGGACCCAGTGCTCGGCGCGGGTGAAGCGGCGTACGTGGGAGGAGTGCGCGGCCACGGCCGGGGACTCGTCAGCTCGTGGGGTCATCGTCACGTCCGTTCGAACGGCCGACCCAGGCGTCGACGTCGTATCCCCGGTCCTCCCAGTACCCGGGACGGACGTCCTTCGTGACGGTGATGCCGGAGAGCCACTTGGCGGACTTGTAGAAGTACATCGGGGCCACATAGAGGCGGACGGGACCGCCGTGGTTGTGGCCGACGGGCTTGTCCTGCATGCGCAGGGCCACCAGGACGTCCGGGCGCCGGGCCTGGCGCAGGGTGAGGCTCTCCGTGTACGTCCCGTCGAAGCAGGTGAACCGGATGGCGCCGGCCGTGTGGTGCACTCCCGCGGCGTCGAGGAGGTCCGACAGGCGTACGCCCTCGAAGGGGGTGCTCGGCACCCGCCAGCCGGTGACGCACTGGACGTCGTGGACCAGCCGGGTCTGGGGCAGGGCGCGCAGGTCGGCGAGGGTGTAGCTGGTGGGGTGGTCGACCAGGCCGTCGACGGTGAGGCGGTAGTTCGTCTCGTTCTTGTGGGGGACGGAGGCCGCCACCGAGTAGTAGCGGAAGCCGCCGCCGTTGGGCAGCAGTCCCGTCAGACCGGTGGGGTCCTTCTGGGAGGCGCCGGCGAGGAAGGCGTCCGTCGCGCGCTGGAGCGCGGGGGCGGTCAGGACGCCGAGGGCACCGAGTCCGAGCGTGCCGAGCAGTACCCGGCGGCCGATGGGCCTGCCGCGCTCGCCGGACACCTCGTGTTCGTCCCGTTCCCGGTGCTCGTCGGGTTCCCGGAGCTCGTCACGTTCCCCGTGGTCGTCGGGTTTCCCGGGCCGTTCAGTGTTCACCCCTTGATTCGAGCACCCGCGACCCCCAAAAGGCCAGCGGTCGCGGGTGCTCGTCAGCGTTCCGTCATCTCTTCTTACCTACGGGCCGCCGAGATCGGCCCCGGAGAGGACGACAGGGCCTCATCAGGAGGTTGACTCGGCCGCCTTGTCCAACTGGAACGCCTCGTTGCCGAGGCCGATCCGGGCGTGCGCCTCGGGCTTGCGGGAGCGCAGGAGCAGCCCCTGAACGAGTCCGACGATCAGCGCGACCCCGATGACGGCGGGCAGCAGCACGTTCAGGACGGAGTCCGGACCCGAGCCGACGAGGACGTCGAAGTCCTTGACGGTGTAGACCGCGATGACCAGCAGGGCGATGCCCGCGATCGCGGAGGTGACCAGGCGCCAGGACTGGGCGCGGGCCGCGCCGCGGCGGACGAAGAACACGATGACCGAGAGGGAGGCGGCCGCCATCAGGAGGGTGACGCCGAGCGCTCCGACGTTGCCGCCCCAGGTGAAGAGCCGGAGCACGGGCACGGTCGCGTCACCGGTCGGCTTGTCGTCGGACAGGGCGAAGCCACCGACCACGACCAGGGAGACGACGGTGTGCAGGAGCGAGCCGGTGCCGGGGGCTCCGCTGGCCTCCGAGGTGCGGCCGAAGGCGGCGGGCAGCAGACCCTCGCGGCCCATGGCGAAGGCGTACCGCGCGACGACGTTGTGGAAGCTGAGCAGCGCCGCGAACATGCCGGTCACGAAGAGGACGTGCAGGACGTCGGTGAACGTGGAGCCGAGGCGTGACTCGGTGAGGAAGAACAGCAGTCCGGCGCTCTGCTTCTGGGAGGTGCCCACGATCGCGGAGGGTCCGGTGGCGACGGTGAGCGCCCAGGAGCTGATCGCGAAGAAGACGGCGACGAAACCGATCGCGAGGAACATGACGCGCGGCACGAGGATGTGCGGGCGGCTGGTCTCCTCGGCGTAGACCGGGGCCTGTTCGAAGCCGGTGAAGGCGGCGATGCAGAAGCACAGCGCGGTGCCGACGCCCGCCCCGGTGAGGGTGTCGGGGTTGAAGGCGTGCAGCGACAGGCCCGCCTTGGCGGGATCACCGACGGCGGCGACGTCGAAGACGACGACGAGGGTCACCTCGATGACGAGCAGGACGCCGAGGACCCAGGCGTTGACGTCGATCTTCAGCCAGGCGAGCGCGCCCACGACGAGCACGGCGGCCAACGCCGGTATCCACCAGACGACTTCGGTGTCGAGGTAGGTGGCGAACAACCCGGAGACCTCGTAGCCGAAGAGGCCGTAGATGCCGACCTGGAGTGCGCTGTAGGCGACGAGGGCGACCGCGGCGGCGCCCGCGCCCGGGGTGCCACCGAGTCCGCGCGAGATGTACGCGTAGAAGGCGCCCGCATTGTGGACGTGCCGGCTCATCTCGGCGTACCCGACGCTGAAGAGCACCAGGACGATCCCGAGGATGACGAAGAGCAGCGGCTGCCCGACGATACCCATCACCGCGAATGTGGCGGGCATGACACCCGCTACCACCATGAGCGGGGCGGTCGCCGCGAGAACGGACAGCAGCAGTCCCGCCGTGCCCAGCCGGCCGGCCCGCAGGGCCCGGTCCTGCCCCTTGAACGTGCTGATGCCGGCGCTCTCGGCGTCGGGTCTTCCCGTGCTCGACGTACTCGATGTGCTCGAACTGCCCGTCGTCATCGCGGGGTCGTCCTTTCGGATGGCTGTTCTTCGGGGGCGTTCACACCGTGCCGAGCACGCGGTCGCGCGCGGCACGGAAGGCTTGGTGTCCGTCGCGGTCCGGGTACGACCACGGCGCCGCGGTCGGGTGGTCCGCGATCCGGAGGAACAGGGCGGCGGCCTCGCCGTCCCGGCCCTCGCAGATCTTGGCGTGGGCGAGGAAGTTGAGGTCGACCAGGCGGCGCGGGTGGTCGGTCTGCTCCCACTCCAGCCACCAGTCGAAGGCGGCCTTCATCACCTGGCGGGCCCGGCGCCCGGCCCAGTGCCCGGAGGCGGCCGGGTCGGCGGGCTCGCTCCCGGCGCCGGCGAGCACCCGGAAGCGTTCGGCGTGCGCGACGACCGGGAGGATCGCGAGCGGCGAGTCGGCGGGCGCCTGCTCGGCCGACCAGTTGGCGAAGTCGTACACCTCGTGCAGCGGGTCCTGGCCCGCCTCGGCGCGGCGCTCGGCGAGCCTCGCGACCATCAGATGGTGCGCGTGGTGATGGACGGCGTGCCGGTGGCGCACCTCGTCGAAGAGGCGGACCACGTCGTCCTCGGCCCCGAGCGAGCGTTCCAGGAGGAGGAGACCGAGCCAGGGAGTGGGGTCGTCGGGGGCGAGGTCCGCCGCCCGGCGGCAGGCCTCGCGGGCACCGTCCGGGCGCTCCTTGCCGCGCAGGGCGCGTTCCACGGAGGCACAGCCGAGGAGGACGGCGGCGTCGGCGGATTCCGGTTCGGCGAGCTGCCAGTCGCGGGCCCAGGCGAGCGTCGCGGGCTCCTGGGCGAGGACGGTGACGCGGTGCCCTCGGCGGTCCCAGTCGTCGCCGGTCGCCGCGAGCAGCGCCCGGACGTCTGTCCACCGACCCTGGTTCAACGCGGCACGTGCGGTGACGAGTTCGGCGTCGTCGAGAGCGGCGTCGAAGGTCTGGGACGCCCGCTTGCGGCCGCGGCCCAGCGGAGGTGGGGGTGGTGACACCGCTGCTCAACCTCACAGGCGCGGTTCGTCAATGGGTGATCACGCACAGCAAACCCGGAGCCACGGGTTCAAGTCAAGCTCGAGCGGGCCCACTACACGTGTCAACTGTCCACTTGTACACACCAGTTACCTGCACAGCGTCCCGCAAAGTCCTGAACAGGCGCCTTGTCCGCCCGACTTGGCGGTTCCCTCTGTCGCCGAGCCGCGGGCGGCCGCCACTGTCCTGATGACAACGGCCGCCCGGGGCGAGCGATCAGCTCACCGCCTCGGCCGCCGCCCGGCCCGCCGTGCGGCCGGAGAAGAGGCAGCCGCCGAGGAAGGTGCCCTCCAGCGACCGGTATCCATGGACTCCGCCGCCGCCGAAACCGGCGGCCTCACCGGCCGCGTACACACCCTCCAGCGGGTCGCCGCCGTCGGCCAGCACCCGCGAGGAGAGGTCCGTCTCCAGTCCGCCGAGGGTCTTGCGGGTGAGGATGTTGAGCCGCACCGCGATCAGCGGTCCGGCCGCGGGGTCGAGGATGCGGTGCGGGCTCGCCGTGCGGATCAGCTTGTCGCCGAGGTAGTTGCGGGCCCCGCGGATCGACATGACCTGGAGGTCCTTGGTGAACGGGTTGGCGATCTCCCGGTCGCGGGCGACGATCTCGTGGCGCAGCGCCGCCTCGTCGATGAGGGGCTTCTCGGTCAGCGCGTTCATCCCGCGCACCAGCGCGCCGAGATCCTTCTCGACGACGAAGTCGACACCGTTGTCCATGAACGCCTTGACCGGTCCGGGCACGTCCGCGCGGGCCCGGCCGAGGACGCCGCGGATCGACTTGCCGGTCAGGTCGGGGTTCTGCTCGGAGCCGGAGAGCGCGAACTCCTTGCCGATGATCTTCTGGTCGAGCACGAACCAGGTGTAGTCGTAACCCGTCTTCATGATGTGTTCGAGGGTGCCGAGCGTGTCGAAGCCCGGGAAGAGCGGCACCGGCAGCCGGTTGCCCCGCGCGTCCAGCCAGAGGGAGGACGGGCCCGGCAGGATGCGGATGCCGTGCTTGTCCCATATGGGGTTCCAGTTCTGGATGCCCTCGGTGTAGTGCCACATGCGGTCGCGGTTGATGAGCCGGGCGCCGGTCTCCTCCGCGATGCCGAGCATGGCGCCGTCGACGTGCGCGGGGACGCCGGAGATCATCCGCTCGGGCGGGGTGCCGAGGCGTTCGGGCCAGTTGGCGCGCACGAGGTCGTGGTTGCCGCCGATGCCGCCGGAGGTGACGATCACGGCCTGGGCCTTGAGCTCGAAGGCGCCGGTGACCGTGCGGCTGCTGGCCTGGCCGCGCTCGATGCCGGACGGCTCCAGGACCTCCCCGGTGACGGTGTCGACGGAGCCCGCGCTGCGGGACAGTCCGGTGACCCGGTGCCGGAAGCGCAGCTCGACCAGTCCGCGGGCCACCCCTTCCCGTACCCGGCGCTCGAAGGGCGCGACGAGGCCGGGCCCGGTCCCCCAGGTGATGTGGAAGCGCGGCACCGAGTTGCCGTGCCCGTTGGCGTCGTAGCCGCCGCGCTCGGCCCAGCCCACCACAGGGAAGAAGCGCACGCCCTGCGCGTGCAGCCAGGGCCGCTTCTCGCCGGCCGCGAAGTCGACGTAGGCCTCGGCCCAGCGGCGCGGCCAGTGGTCCTCGGGCCGGTCGAAACCGGCCGTGCCCATCCAGTCCTGGAGGGCCAGCTCGTGCGTGTCCTTGATCCGCATGCGGCGCTGTTCGGGCGAGTCGACGAAGAAGAGTCCGCCGAAGGACCAGTGCGCCTGGCCTCCGATCGACTGCTCGGGCTCCTGGTCCACAAGGATCACCTTGCGGCCGGCGTCGACGAGCTCCGCGGTCGCCGCGAGCCCCGCGAGGCCCGCTCCGATGACGATCACATCTGCGTCGTAGGCCATGGGCCCGTCCTCTCGGCATTCCGACGGGTCTGATCGGGTCGGCGTCACGGGGACGACTTGATGACGTTTGTCACGAACCGATCGGCGGCGTCGCTGGTTGGTGAGACATTGGTGCTGGTCGACCATGCGCCCGACCAGCACTTGTTACTGATGGGTCCGAATCCTCGGCAAGAAAGGTGACCGAGTCAACTGCCTGGTTCCGGTTGTTCCCGAGGGCGGGCGCGCGGACCATGGCACTACAGTCGGCGGGATACGCAACACTGGCCCGCCCCGACTTCTGACGCATCGAGGTACCCAGCGTGTCGGTACTGGTTCTGGTCCTCGCCGTGAGCGCGGCCTGCTGCCTCGGCTTCGGCTTCGTGCTCCAGCAGAACGCCGCCTCGCACGCCCCGCTGAGCGACTTCCTCTCCCCCCGCATCCTGCTCGACCTCATCCGGGTCCCCCGCTGGCTGGGCGGCATCGGGCTGATGGTGTGCGGCATGGTGCTCGGGGCGATCGCGCTCGGCAACGGCGAGGTCTCCCTGGTGGAACCGCTTCTCGCCACCAACCTGCTCTTCGCGCTCGCGCTCTCCCGCCACCAGACGAAACAGCCGCTGGGCCGGCAGGGCTGGGCCGGGCTGCTGCTGCTCGCGGGCGGTGTCTCGGCCTTCATCATCGCCGGGCAGCCCCAGGGCGGCGAGGCCATCGACGACCCGCTGCGGCACTGGCTGATCATCGGGATCGTGGTCGGGCTCGCCCTCCTGCTCACCACCTGCGCGAAACGGTCCCGGCTGAGCGCCGGACCCGTGCTGCTCGCCACCGCCGCCGGTCTGCTGTACGGACTGCAGGACGCGCTCACCCGGGTGAGCGGCCAGCGGTTCAGCGCGGGCGGCATGGCCGAACTGTTCACCGGCTGGCAGCCGTACGCGGTGGTCGTCCTCGGTGTGACGGGGCTGATCCTCGTCCAGAGCGCCTTCGAGACCGCGCCGCTGCGCATGTCGCTGCCCGCGCTGACCGCCGCCCAGCCGCTGGCGGGGATCGCCTGCGGGGTGGGCTTCCTCGGGGACCAGCTCCGCACCGACCCGGGCGCCCTCGCATGGCAGGCCGCGGGGCTCGCGGGCATCGTGACGGGCATCGTCCTGCTGGGCATGCACCCGGCGATGCCCTCGGGCACGGCGGAACCGGAGCGCTCGCGGGACCTCCAGCCGCACTGAGCGCCTCCGGCCGCGCCGAGCACCCTTGTGGACCCGGTGCGGAGGCGGTCCGGGGGCGGGAACTGCTTGGATGGAACCCATGAACGCCGCTGACGAGATCCTCGACATCGTGGACGAGAACGACGAGATCATCGGGCAGTCCCCGCGCGGGGAGGCGTACGCGCGCGGGCTGCGCCACCGGTGCGTGTTCATCGAGGCGCGGGACGCACAGGGCCGGGTCTTCGTCCACCGGCGCACCCCCACCAAGCTGGTGTTCCCCTCGTTCTACGACATGTTCGTGGGCGGGGTCGTCGGCACCGGCGAGTCCTACGACGACGCGGCACTCCGCGAGGCCGAGGAGGAACTCGGCGTCTCGGGGCTCCCCCGGCCGACTCCCCTGTTCAAGTTCCTGTACGACGACGGGGCGGGCGCGACCTGGTGGTCGGCCGTGTACGAGGTCCGCTGCGAGCTTCCGGTGAACCCGCAGGTGGAGGAAGTGGCCTGGCACGACTTCCTCACCGACGGCGAGGTGGAGCGCCGCCTGGACGAGTGGACGTGGGTGCCGGACGGACTGGCCGCCCACGCACGGCTCACGGACTACCGGGCGATGGACTGATCCGTCCGGCCGGGCGCCGCCGGGTCGGCACCGGAGGAGCCCCGCGCGAGGGGGCCCGGTAGGGTCCGGGGCGTGATCGAACTCGTGCGCAATGTCCGGTTGTGGTTCGCGCCGCAGGAGGTCCGCTCCGAGGGCAGCACTCCGGACTACCGGTTCTCGCTGGCCAATGAGCGGACCTTTCTGGCCTGGCTGCGCACGGCGCTCGCCCTCATCGGCGGCGGCTTCGCGGTGGACCAGTTCCTGCCGGACCTGCGCTGGGCCTGGCGGGCGGGTCTCGCCCTGGCGCTGCTGGCGGCGGGCGTGCTGTGCGCACTGCGGGCCGTCAATCACTGGGTGCGCTGCGAGCGGGCGATGCGGCGCGGCGAGGACCTGCCCGTGTCGCGCTTCCCCGCGGTGCTGAGCATCGTCGTCGCGGTCGTCGCGATCGCGATGGTCGTCGTCGTCCTCGTCGGCTGGGCGGGATGACCACCGCGCTCGGCCAGGAGCGCGATCCGGGCCTCCAGCCGGAGCGCACACGGCTCGCGTGGCGCCGTACGACCCTCTCCTGCACCGTCGCCGCCGTGCTCGCCGCGAAGGCTGCCCTGCACGAGCGGGACTCGGCCACCGGGATCGTCGCGTTCGCGCTCTGCTGCGCCGCGTGGCTGGCGTTCCTGGCCCTCGCCCACCGCCGCATCCGGACCCTGGCCGCCGCGGACCCGACGGGTCCGGCCGCGCTCGCGCCCCGGCACGCGACGGCGGCGGTGCTGTGCACGGTGGCGCTGGCCGTGTTCGCGTTGGCGCTGGTGTTCTGAGGCACCGGCTTCCCGCGGGCGTGGGCGCCCCGGTGCGCCGGTGGACTCCCCGCGGCCGCGGGCGCTCCGGCATCCCGGCCGGCTCTCTCCCCCCTCCCCCGCAGGGGTGTTCCCGGGGCGAGATGCCGATCACGTTTGGTGCAGCCGCTGGACGACATACCGACTGGTCGGCATCATGGTCGTGTCCCGTTACCCGCGTGCTGAGGAGCAACAGATGAGCCCGGACCACCCGCCAGGTCTCGATCTCGACCGGCTGCGAGCCCTGCTCGACCGTGAGCGGCCCGGACTGGTGAACGGCCCGCTGACCGGCCGGCTGATCGAGGGCGGACGGTCGAACCTCACCTACGCGGTCTCCGACGGCACCTCCCGCTGGGTCGTACGGCGGCCCCCGCTGGGCCACGTGCTGGCCACGGCGCACGACATGAGGCGCGAGCACCGGGTGATCAGCGCGCTGCACCCGACGGCCGTGCCGGTCCCGGACCCCGTGCTGCTGTGCGAGGACGAGTCGGTGCTCGGCGCCCCGTTCTACGTCATGGAGTTCGTCGAGGGCACCCCCTTCCGCACCGCCGACCAGCTCGCCCCGATCGGCCCGCGGCGCACGCGCGATGCCGTACTCGGTCTCGTGGACACCCTGGTCGAGCTGCACGCGGTGGACCCGGCCGCGGTCGGCCTCGCCGACTTCGGCCGCCCCGAGGGCTTCCTCGACCGGCAACTGCGGCGCTGGGGCAAGCAGTTGGACGCCTCCCGCAACCGCGAGCTCGCCGGCATCGACGAACTGCACGCCGCCCTGGGCCGCGAACTGCCCACCTCCCCCACGCCCACCGTCGTGCACGGCGACTACCGCCTCGACAACGTGCTGATCGGGCCCGACGACCGGATCAGGGCGATCCTGGACTGGGAGATGTCCACCCTCGGCGATCCGCTCACCGACCTCGGGCTGCTCGTCATGTACAGCACGCGCCTGGAACTGCCCGACTCTCCCATCAGCACGACCGCTTCGGCCGACGGACATCCCGAGGCGGCCGAGATCGTCGAGCGGTACGCCGCGCGCTCGGGGCGCGACGTCTCCGCGGTCTCCTGGTACACGGCCTTCGCCTGGTTCAAGCTCGCCGTGATCCTGGAGGGCATCCACTACCGCTACACCAAGGGCCAGACGGTCGGCGGCGGCTTCGACCGCATCGGCGAGCTGGTCCCCGTCTTCATCGAGCACGGCCTGACCACCCTTCAGGAAGGCTGATCCGCCATGGACTTCGCATTCGACGCGCGCACCGAAGAGCTGCGCGGGAAGCTGCTCGCCTTCATGGACGAGTACGTCTATCCGGCGGAGGCGGTCGCGGAGGAGCAGCGCGCCCTGCTGGCCTCGCCGTGGGACACGCCCGCCGTGGTCGGCGAGCTGAAGGCCGAGGCCCGCAGGCAGGGTCTGTGGAACCTCTTCCTGCCGGACTCCGAGTACGGCGCCGGGCTGACCAACCTCCAGTACGCGCCGCTCGCCGAGATCACCGGCCGCAGCCCGCACCTGGCGCCCACGGCGCTGAACTGCGCCGCCCCGGACACCGGGAACATGGAGGTGCTCTCCCAGTTCGGTGACGAGGCGCAGCGCAAGCAGTGGCTGGAGCCGCTGCTCGCCGGGGAGATCCGTTCCGCGTTCGCGATGACCGAGCCGGAGGTCGCGTCCTCCGACGCCACGAACATCACCACGCTGATCGAGCGGGACGGCGACGACTACGTCATCACCGGCCGCAAGTGGTACATCTCCGGGGCGATGAACCCCGACTGCAAGATCTTCATCGTGATGGGCAAGACGGATCCGGACGGCGCCGACATCCGTCGTCAGCAGTCGATGATCCTGGTCCCGCGCGACACACCGGGTCTCGTCGTCCGGCGCGCCATGCAGGTGTACGGCTACGAGGACCACTCGCACGGCGGGCACGCGGAGGTCGTCTTCGACCACGTCCGGGTCCCGGCGAGCAACCTGATCGGCGAGGAGGGCGGCGGTTTCGCCATCGCGCAGGCGCGGCTCGGTCCGGGCCGGATCCACCACTGCATGCGGCTGATCGGCATGGCCGAGCGGGCCATCGAGCTGATGTGCCGCCGGGCGGTGTCCCGTACGGCGTTCGGCAAGCCGCTGGCGCAGCAGGGGGTCGTGCAGAACTGGATCGCCGACGCGCGGGTGGCCGTCGAGCAGCTTCGCCTGCTGGTCCTGAAGACCGCGTGGATGATGGACACGGTCGGCAACAAGGGTGCCCACACCGAGATCCAGGCCATCAAGATCGCCACTCCGCGTGCGGTGGTGGACATCCTCGACAAGGCGGTCCAGTTGCACGGTGCGGGTGGTGTCAGCCAGGACTTCCCGCTGGCGGAGCTGTGGGCCGCCGCGCGGACCCTGAAGCTCGCGGACGGTCCCGACGAGGTCCACCAGCGCTCGCTGGCCCACCGGGAGATCAAGAAGCACGTTTGACGCCGTGGGGCGGGGGGAGTTCTTCGCCCCCTCCGCCCCTACCCGTCCCGTTCCCGGGGGCTGCCGCCCCCAGACCCCCGCTTCGGCCTGACGGCCTCGTCCTCAATCGCCGGACGGGCTGAAACTCTCCGGCGGGAAAGTTCAGCCCCTCCGGCGATTGAGGAGCGGGGGTCCGGGGGCGGTGCCCCCGGGAACGGGCGGGAGACGGCTGTTCAGGGACGCAGGGCGCGCAGGAGGAGGTCGGCCAGGTGGTCGGCGACCTCCTGGGGGGCCAGGGGGCCGTCGGGGCGGTACCAGGTGGACAGGTGGTGGACCGAGCCGAAGTGGTAGTCGACGACCAGGTCGGCCGGGGTGGCCGTGGAGAAGACGCCCTTCTTCTGGCCCTCCTCGACCAGCGCCCGGAACCGCTCGTGATAGCGGCGCCGCTCGGACCGCACCTGCTTGAGCTTCTCGGGGCCCAGGTGGTGCATCGACCGGAAGAAGATCGAGGCGTCGTCCAGATTGTCGATGGTCGTGACGACCACGTCGGCCGCCGCTCGCCGCAACCGCTCCTCGACGGGCGCGTCGGCGTCGGCGAAGGCGTCCAGCCGCTCCTGCTGGAGACGCAGCACGCGCGCGTAGACCTCGTGCAGGAGGTCGTCCTTGGAGCCGAAGTAGTGGTACAGCGCCCCCTTGGTGACCCCGGCCGCCTCGACGATCTCCTGCACCGAGGTGCGGTCGTAGCCCTGCTCGGCGAAGAGCCGGGTGGCGGCGGCGAGCAGCCGCTGCGGGACGGGCGTGCCGTCACCGTCCGTCGTCCTGGGCACTGCCGCCACCTGCCTTCCGTGCGTTCACATCGATGTCCGTCGTCTGCGGGAGTCCTGGAGACTACTGGGAGTCCTGGGACCGGGAACGCAGTTCCCGACGAAGGATCTTCCCACTCGCCGTCTTCGGCAGCTCGGGCAGGATCTCCACCCGCCGGGGATACTTGTAGGCGGCCAGTCTCTCCTTGCAGTACGCGGCCAGCGCCTCGGGGTCCTCGGTGGCTCCCGGGCGCAGGCTGATGTACGCCATGACGGTCTCCCCGCGGTAGCCGTCCGGGATCCCGACGACGGCCGCCTCGCGGACCGCCGGGTGGGTGTGCAGGACGTCCTCGACCTCGCGCGGCCAGACCTTGAAGCCGGACGCGTTGATCATGTCCTTCTTCCGGTCGACGACGTAGAGCCAGCCGTTCTCGTCCATGAAGCCGATGTCGCCGGTGTGCAGCTCGCCGTCCGGGAAGGTCTCGGCGGTGGCTTCGGGGCGGCGCCAGTAACCGGGCACGACCTGCGGGCCGCGCACGAGGATCTCGCCCTGCTCTCCGAAGGGGACCTCCTGGCCCAGGTCGTCGACGATGCGGACGACCGAGTCCGGGCCGGGAACGCCCACGGCCAGGGTGCCGGAGGCCGGGTCCACCGGTGCCTCCAGGCCGGGCGGCACGGAGGCGCAGGGCGCGGTGCACTCGGTGAGCCCGTAGCCGTTGCGGATGTACGGTCCGAAGCCGGCCCGGAACCGTTCGACGAGGGCGGGCGGCAGCGGGGCCCCGCCGGAGGAGATGTTCACGAACGAGGAGAAGTGGTCCGGCGTGACGTCCGGGTGGGCGGCCAGCGCCATGAACGCGGTCGAGGGGCCGACGGTGTAGAGCGGCCGGTGTTCGGCGAAGGCGTCGAGGACGACCCCGGACTCGAAGCGGTACGCGAGGACGAGCGTGCCCGCGCTGTCGAGGCAGGCGGCGAGCTGGCAGACCATTCCGGTGATGTGGAAGAGCGGCGCCATCGCGAAGTACACGGGCGCCTCGGGCAGCGCGAGGCCGGTCCGCTGGCGCTCGGCGTTGTACATGATGTTGCCGTGGGTGTTGGTGGCTCCCTTGGGGGTGCCGCTGGTGCCCGAGGTGTAGCTGATCAGCGCGATGTCGGACGGGCCGAGGGAGCGGTCGCCGGGGGCCTTGTGGCCCTGCCGGGCGACGGCGAGGAGGTCGTCGGCCGCCTCGTCGAGCGGCAGCCGCCCGAAGGCCAGCACGCGCTGGTCGTTCCTGGTCTGGAGATCGAGTTCGCAGGCCGTCAGGACGACGCGCACGGGTGAGTCGGCGGCGGTCTCGCGCAGGTACGCGTCGAAGGCGCGGTCGGAGCAGACGAGGGCGGCGACCTCTGCGTCGTGCAGGACGTGCCGGACCTCGCCGGACTTGTACATGGGGTTGACGGGCACGACCGTCGCGCCGGCCTTCCACGCGCCGAGCAGGGCGAGCACGAAGTGCGGGGAGTTCTGGAGCATGATCGCCACGCGGTCGCCCCGTTCGACGCCCCCGGCGGCGAGGTGTCCGGCCACGGAGTCGCTCAGCTCGTCGAGCTCGCGGTAGCTCAGCCGGCCGTCGAAGTAGGCGAGGGCGGTGCGGTCCGGGGTGTGCGCGACCACGTCCGCGAGGGCGTGCACGAGGGTGTCGGCGGGGTTCACCGGGCCGCGCTGGGCCTCGCTGAGCAGGGCCACCCAGGGTTTGTCGGCGTAGCTGGTCACTCGGTGGTCTCCCACTTCTGCTGGAGGTTGTTCATGTTCGTCATCCAGCGGTCGGGGTCGGCGGCGCGCGCCTGGTAGTACCCGGCGACCTCGGGGTGCGGCAGGATCAGGAAGCGGTCCTCCTCGATGCCCTTCATGAGCGCGTCGGCGACGGCCTCGGGCTCGATGGCGGTGGGCTGGAGCACCAGGTCGCCGGCGCTGCCGGTGGCCTCCAGCATGTCGGTGCGCACGCCCTGGGGGCAGATCGCGTGCACCTTCACACCGCGGTGGCGGTACGTCAGGGACAGCCACTCGGCGAACGCGTAGGCGCCGTGCTTGGTGACGCTGTAGGGCGCGGCGCCGATCATCGTGAGCAGTCCGGCGGCCGAGACGGTCGAGACGAACCGGCCGCCGCCGCGCTCCAGCCAGTCCGGGAGCAGCGCCTGGGCGGCGCGCACGTGGGCCATCACGTTGACGTCCCAGGCCAGGGCCCACACGCTCTCGTCGGCCGCCTCGGAGCCGCCCGAGCCGACTCCCGCGTTCGCGCAGTAGACGTCGACGGTGCCGTCGAGGGCGTCGCGGGCCTCGGCCACGATCCGGGAGGCGTCGCCCACGAGCGCGATGCCGCCGATCTCGTCGGCCACGGCCTTCACCTTGGCGGCGTCGAGGTCGTTGACCACGACCCGCGCTCCCTCGGCGGCGAAGCGGCGGGCCAGCGCGGCCCCGATCCCGCCCCCCGCTCCGGTGACGACGACTCCCGCACCCTGCATGGCTTCCACCACGGGTCTCCTTCGACGCGACGTGACACGGCTCTGCTGCGACGCCAGACTAACCAGTCGGTATGTAACAAGGGAAGGGCTCCGGACAGCCGCGCGGGCGGTCCGGCCACAGGCCCCGCCCCGAGTCCACACAGGACCCGGCCGCGTCCGAGCCCTGCGGACCTCCCCCCGGAGCCCTTAGCGTGCCTGTGCCAGCCTTCCGCGATCACGGAGGTCCCATCATGCGCATGTCCCGACGGTCCCTGCTCGCGGCCGGCACGGCCGCGGCCGCCCTGACCCCCCTGCCCGCCGGGGCGGCGGAGCGGCCCGCGCGCTCCGGCCCCCGGCTGCGCACCGGATTCGAGCGCCTGGCCGGGGACGGGTACGCCCTGCTCGACGGCAGACGTGTGGGCATCGTCACCAACCCCACGGGCGTCACCCGCGACGTCCGGCACATCGTCGACGTCATGCACGCGGACTCCCGTGTGGACCTGACGGCGGTCTTCGGCCCCGAGCACGGTTTCCGTGGCACCGCGCAGGCGGGCGGGTCCGAGGGGCGCTACGACGATCCGGCGACCGGACTGCCCGTCTACGACACGTATCTGAAGAGCGGCCAGGCGCTCGCGGACGTGTTCACCGCGTCCGGCGTGGACACCGTCGTCTTCGACATCCAGGACGCGGGGGCGCGCTTCTACACGTACATCTGGACGCTGTACGACTGCATGGAAGCGGCGCAGCTCGCCGGGAAACGGTTCGTGGTCCTCGACCGGCCGAACCCGGTCACCGGGCGCTCGGCCCAAGGGCCCGTCCTGCACAAGGAGTTCGCGACGTTCGTCGGGCGGCAGCCGATCGCGCAGGCGCACGGGATGACGGTGGCGGAGCTGGCCCGGCTCTTCAACGGGGAGTTCCTGGCGGCGCCGGTGGAACTGGACACCGTGCTCATGTCGGGCTGGAGCCGCGACCGGTTCTACGACGCCTCGGGGCTGCCCTGGGTGCCGCCGAGCCCGAACATGCCGACGGCGGACACCGCGCTGGTGTACTCCGGGACCTGTCTCTTCGAGGGGACGAACCTGTCGGAGGGCCGGGGCACGACGCGCCCGTTCGAACTGCTCGGCGCGGAGGGCGTCGACGGGCGCTGGGCGGCGGCGGCCGGTGAACTGGCCCTGCCCGGCGTGCACTTCAGAGAGGCCTACTTCGCTCCGACCTTCTCCAAGTTCCAGGGAAAGACCATCGGGGGCGTCCAGATCCATGTGCACGACCGGGCGGCGTACGAGCCCGTCCGCGCCGGGATCGCCCTCCTGGTGACCGCGAGGAAGGTGTGGAGCGGCTTCGCCTGGCGCTCCGACAACTGGATCGACAAGCTGACGGGCTCGACGCTGGTGCGCACGATGATCGACGCGGGTGCCGGGACCGACGAGGTCGTGGCGGGCTGGCAGGACGAACTGGACGCCTTCCGCACGGTCCGGAAGCACTACCTCAGCTACAAGTAGGCCGGGGCCGCTTCCACGGACGAGTGAATGCGTGACGGATAGGTCGTCATGTATGGCCAACTTTCCCCGCCGGGTGGACGATGCGCCCATATCGCACCGCCCGCGGGGTCAGGGGGCCTGACATGACGGAACCGGCAGTGAGTGTTTCTCCCTACTGGGAGCTGACGTTCGACGCGGACGGTGACGTGGACGGCCGAGAACGGGACCGATGGCTCCAGGAGGTGCCGCGGCGAAAGGTCCGCGACCTGATCGTCTTCACGCACGGCTGGAACAGCGACCGTTCGGCGGCCACCCGCCTCTTCAGCGAGTTCTTCGCGCCGGTTCCCGAGCTCGCGCCGGCCGCGCGCCTGGGATACGTGGGGGTGGTCTGGCCCTCGATGCGGTTCTCGGACGAACCGATCCCGGACTTCCCCAGGTCGGTGGCCGCCGCCCTCGCCCCTGCCGCCGCCTCGCGGCTCGGCAAGGACACCCGGCACGCCCTCCTGGAGGTGTTCCCCGGCCGGGCCACCGTGGTCGAGCAGATAGCCCGGCTGCTCGACCAGCAGCCGGACGACGAAGCCTCGTTGGAGGAGTTCGGCCGTCTCGTACGGCTGCTGGTCGAGGTCCGGCCTCAGGGACCGCAGACCTCCTTCGCGGCGGACACCCTCGCGGAGGGCGTCCCGGAGAGCGATCCCGAGATGCTCTTCGGGGACACCGCGACGGTGTGCGGCGAGTTCGCGCGGGCGCTCGCGGGCACGGACGCCCCCGGCGCCGCGACGTTCGCGCTGCCCAGGCCGTGGGACGGGGCGCTGGAACTGCTGCGCCAGGCGACGTACTACGCGATGAAGAGACGCGCGGGCACGGTCGGCGAGCGCGGGCTCGGGCCGGCGGTCGGCCGGCTCGCGGCGGTGGCGCCCGATGTGCGCGTGCATCTGGTCGGGCACAGCTTCGGCGGCCGGCTGGTCTCCTTCGCGCTGCGCGGGCTGCCTCCCGGAGTGCACACCGTGAAGTCGGTGACGTTGCTCCAAGGCGCCTTCTCGCACTACGCGTTCGCCGCGCGGCTGCCCCACGATCCGCGGGCGAGCGGTGTGCTGGACGGCCAGTACCACCGGATCGACGGCCCGCTGGTGTGCTGCTACTCCCACTTCGACTCGGCGCTCGGCACGGTCTACCCGCTGGCCTCGCGGATGGCCGGGGACGACCGGTCGGTCGTGGCGGACTTCGGCATCGGCCGCGCGCTCGGCGCGCAGTGGGGTGCGATGGGCCACGACGGGGTGCAGGCGGTGCCGGGGACGAAGTCGTTCACGCTCGCCGAGGCGTTGCGCACCCGGCTTCCGGTCTCGGGGTGCGTGAACGTCGACGCCGCCTCGGTGGTGTGCCGGGGCGGCGCCCCGGCGGGCGCGCACAGCGACATCTGCCATCGTGAGCTGGCCCAGGTGGTGCTGGCGGCGGGCCGCGTCCGCTGACCCGCCGCCGCTTCGGCGCCGAACCGCCCTGGGGCGTGCCCTAGGAGCGGTTCCGGCGCCGCTTCGTGCTCGTGCTCATCGGTGCGAGGTGTACTCGACGACCTGCTGGAAGGTCGGCCGGTTCTGCCAGGTGATCTTGCCGTGCTTGATGCCGCCGAGCGTCCGCTGGACGATCGAGTCGGCGCACCACTGGTCGCCCGCCGAGCACTGGTCGTCTCCGGGGTAGACGGTCGCCGCGGTCTTGCCCGCCGCCTCCTTGAGCGAGCTGATCAGGAGGTCCCGGCAGGCGGTGAGGCTGCCCCCGCCGCAGTACGTCTGCGACAGGCCGCCCTGGACGGGTTCCCCGAGCACCTTCCGGATGTCCTTGTCGACATAGCTCCACCAGCCGTACTGGAAGGAGCTTCCGGCGTGCGAGCCGGTCGGTCCGTGTCCGGCGGACGGCGCCTCGTCGACGGGGAGGTTGTTGCCGAACGCGGTGTACAGGTCGCTGCCGAGCCCCGGCTGGAACTCCGCCTTCACCAGCAGCGGCCACCAGGCGTCCAGGATGCGGACCGCGTCGGCGTCGGCGTAGGTGTGCGAACCCGACGAGGTCTCCTTGCGCTTGGCGCCCGCCGCCACCCACGCGGACAGCTTGCTCACGGCCGCGGCCGCCGTGGAGTCCGTGACCGGGGAGCTGTTGACGACCTCGAGCAGGCCGGGGAGCACGTCCTCGGCGCGCAGATCGGCGAGTGCCGCGTCGGCCATCGCCTTCACCAGCGCGGACCTGGTCACCCCGCCCGCCGCGACGAGCTTGGACACCCGGTCCTCCAGCAGGTCCCCGCGGTGCACGGAGCCGTCGCCCCAGGACGCCGTGGTGTAGTCCTTGGCCTGCTTGTTGTTCCAGGAGATGTAGTAGTCCTGGTCCACCGAGTTGGGGTGCGCGGACGCCGGGGTGTAGGAGGCGGTGTTCGTGGCCGGGTCCCAGTTCTGCCACTCGTACGCGGACTGCGCCCACACCGGGAACTCCGCGTCGACCCCGCTCGCCCGCACCGGGTTGTCCCCGCTGTTGTAGTAGGCGGTGTGGGCCGAGTCCGCGTAGAACCAGTTGAAGGTGTAGTTGATGTTCTGCACCGCGCTCTGGAAGGTCGCCGGACTCTTCACGTAGTCGGGGTCGTTGAGCATCTGGAAGCCGATGATCGAGTCGGCTTCGTGCAGGTAGGAGGTGCGCAGGGTGGTGTACGCGACCTTCTTGCCGCCCACCGTCGCGCGGTATTCGACGGGCCCGTACTTGGTGCGGTAGACCTGCATCCGGTACGAACCGGCGGCGGTGCCGTCGGCGGTGGTCGGCTTCCAGGAGTTGGTCCGCTCGACCTTGTCCATCGCCGTGCAGGTGCCGTGGTAGAGGTAGTGGTAGTCGTCCTGGCACAGTTCGACGGCGTACGTGTCGATGATGTCCTGGCCGGAGGTCGTCGCGCTCCAGGAGTAGTCCTGGCCGCGCCCGAGTTCGACGTACATGCTCAGGCCCGCGAAGGAGGCGCCGCGGGCGCTGATCCCGGGCCCCTGGATCTCCTGGAGCATGAGGAGCTGTGGCGCGAAATAGCCGGTCTGGGGACCGAAGACGGCGATCGGGTGGCCACTGGCGGTGTGTTTGCCGCTCACCACGAGGGCGTTGGACATGCCGCGCTTGGCGGAGGTGAGCGAGGTCGTGGCCGCGGTCGCCGAGACGCCGGTGGCGCTCGCGGTGCCCGCGCTGCCGGTGCGGTCGTAGACCAGCGGCTCCTGGGTCACCGAGCCGGCGTCGGGCAGGGCCTGGCCCTGCGCGCTGTCGGGCTTGGAGGCGTACGGGAAGCTCTCACCGCCGTGCACGGTGAGCGCGGCTTCCGGGTCGTTGCGCTCGCGGAAGGACTCCCAGGCCTTGGTGCCCTCGGTCACGCCGTACTTGGACTGGGCGGCGAGCAGGGAGATGGCGTTGTTGACCTCGCCGCCGCCGCCGGAGCCGAAGAGCGAGCCGATGACGGATGCCAGCGCGACCAGGTCGGTCAGCTTGAAGTGGTCGATGGTGCCCGCGTTGGTGATGGAGTCCTTGTGGCCGGTCAGGACGTATTCACCGGGGAAGTAGCGGCCGCTGTCGGAGGCGTCGATGTAGGCGTTGATGCCGTCGATGTAGGCGTTCGCGTCGGCGAGGGCCTGCGTGCCGCGGGCTCCGGCCTTGCTCGTCGCGCTGTCGATCTGGGCCTGCAGATCGGCCTCGGTGTAGGGCGCGCTGCGCCAGAACTCCTGTTCCAGGCCCTGATTGGAGGGCGCGCCGCCGGCGAAGCTGGTGAGCTGGCCGCGTCCGACGTGCCGGAAGACGTCCATGAGCCACAGCCGGTCCTGGCCCGCGGCCCACCCGGCGCCGTACTCGGTGCCGTAGCGCGTGGTACCGGTGATGTGCGGGACGCCCGTCTTCTTGTCGCGGACGATCGTCACGTCCGTGCGGCCGCCGGGCTTGGTGGTCGACTCGACCTGGCCCGAGGCGACGCCGAAGGAGGCGTCGTTGAAGAAGTCGTTGATCTTGGCGTCGGTGAGCGTGGAGTAGCCGGAGGGCAGGTTGCCGTAGAGGCCGAGCTGGTCCTCGGCGTGACCGGGCTGGGTGCCGAAGATCTGGTTGAGCAGGATCTGGGCGAGGGTGGCGTTGCCGTTCTCACCGGGCGGCAGGATGTCCGAACACTGGCCGCCGCAGTAGTCGTTCGCGGCGGCCGCGGCCGAGGTGTCCGCGGCCGCCGCCGGGGAAAGCGGCGACAAAAGACCGGCAATGAGCACGCATAGGGATGCCGCCTTGAGGAACTTGGGGAATCTGCGGGGAGTTCTCAGTCTGTCCAAGGTGGTGCGTGGGGTGCTGGGTGCCATGTCAGCTCCTACGAACGGGGGTGGCCGGACGTTACCGCCGGTATCCCCGAGTTTGAAGATGAACATGCGTCAGTTTTTGGGATTCACAGCGAGTGAGGGCACGCCGGGGTTCCGGCGGGCGGCCGGCCGACGGTGACGGGAGGCGGGCTCAGGACACTCGGCGAGTGGCTCGCGGGGGTCGTCGAAAAATTGGATGGAGCCGAATCGCTTGTCGATACGTCTACTCGACGACGTCCGTACGGGACGGCGCCGAAGTGACCGGAGTACAGGTGCAGGTGTGACGGAGGTGCAGGACGATGGCCGGTTTCCGGAGTCTGGCGAGACAGGCGCGAGATCCGAGGTGTGATCTGGCGCTGCGGCGGTACTCACTGCGCAAGTGCCTGGAGAGGTTCGCCCCTTACGGGCATCGGGCGACCTGGGACCATCTGTGCTCCCGGGCGGGGTTCGACCCCGAGGACCGCTCCCCCGATCCGGCGCGGCTCGTGGCCGCACTGGACGAACTGGAGGAGGCCCGCTCCGTCTGGCTCGCCTACGAGGTCGAGTTCGCCGAGCGCCGCAAGAAGGAGAAGCACGACGGGCTGCGCAGGCCGGGCACCGTCGACGACTGGCACCGGCTGACCTGGGGCGGCTTCGGCGTCGCCTGGTGCGACGACCCCCGTGTCCACCCCCATGAACCGCTGGCCGAGGTGCTGCGCCGGCTGATCGCGGCACTGGAGCGCGAACCGGGCACCGGCTGCCCCGTGTGCGCCGGTGAGCGCCTCGTCTGGATGTACGACCTGGCCCACGAACCGTCGTCGGGCCCCGTCTGCACGAGCTGCGGAATCGTGGTGCCGCGGCCCGTCCTGACCCCGGAGGCCCTGGCCGGCGCCAGGCGCGTCCGGCTGCTCGTGTCCGCGTGAGCACCCCGCCCGGCCGAGCGGCGCGCCCGCGCGGCCGGGTGTCCTTCGAAGGCGCGGGGCGGCGACGGTAGCAGCAGGAAATCCACTGGTTCCAGCCGTTTCTCCGCCGGACAGTTGGGGGCGATGAAACACGGCTGAGCAACCCGAGGAGTCCCCCATGTCGACGCTGCGCGTCACGGCCGAAGTGCTGACCGTCCACGAACATCCGAACGCCGACGCGCTCGAACTGGCCCAGGTGGGCCTGTACCGGGCCGTGGTCGCCAAGGGCGCGTACCGCACCGGCGAGTGGGCGCTCTACATCCCGGAGCAGTCCGTGCTGCCGGCCCCGCTCATCGAGGAACTGGGGCTGACGGGGCGTCTGGCGGGCAGTTCGGCGGACCGGGTCAGGGCGGTGCGGCTGCGCGGCGAGCTGTCGCAGGGGATCGTGTGCCGCCCGAAGGCACTGGCGGACGTGGACCTCGCGCGGGCCGCCGAGGAGGGCACGGACTTCGCGGAGTTCCTCGGCATCGTGAAATGGGTCCCGCCGATCCCGCCCACGATGAACGGCGACGTCGAGGCGGCGCCCGATCTGCTGCCCTGGGTCGACATCGAGAACATCCAGCGCTACCCGGACATCTTCACCCCGGGCGAGCCGGTCGTCGTGACGGAGAAGCTGCACGGCTCGGCCTGCCTGCTGACCTACCTGGCCGACGAGGACCGCGTCCAGGTGTCCTCGAAGGGCTTCGGCGCCAAGTCCCTCGCGCTGAAGGAGGATCCGCGCAATCTGTACTGGCGCGCGGTGCACGGACACGGTGTCGCGGAGGCCGCCGCCCGGATCGCCGGACGCCTCGACGCGCGCCGCGTCGGCATCTTCGGCGAGGTGTACGGGGCCGGTGTGCAGGACCTGTCGTACGGCGCCGACGGCCGCCGCGAGGCGATCGGCTACGCCGTGTTCGACGTGTCCGCGGAGATCGACGGCGAGGTCCGCTGGCTGGACGCGCAGGAGCTGCTGACGGGTGAACTCCCGCTCGTACCGAGGCTGTACGAGGGGCCGTACGACGTCGAGCGCGTCCTGGAGATCGCCTCCGGCCGGGAGACCGTGTCCGGCCGCGCCCTGCATCTGCGCGAGGGCGTCGTGATCCGCCCCGGCACTCCCGCCCCCGACGGGCCGGAGGGGACCTTCGTCGCCGCCGAGCGGTACAGCCCGGTGACGGGCGGACGGGCCATAGCGAAGGCGGTCAGCCCGGCCTACCTGACCCGCAAGGGCGGCACGGAGTACGAGTAGGCGCGGCCACCGGACGTCAACGGCAGTCTCCCGCCGCCCGTTCCCCGCGCGGCCCGGGTTCGCACGCCGCCGCCGGCTTCCGCTCCTGCGGGTCCGGCACCGGGCGCGCGCCGGCCGGTTCCGCCATGAGACGGGAGCCGGCCCGGCGCTCGCCGAGGACGTCGTCGGGGTTGGAGAGCACACAGGTCTCCAGGGAGAGGCAGCCGCAGCCGATGCAGTCCGTGAGGTGGTCGCGCAGCCGGCCGAGCTGTTTGATGCGCTCGTCGAGTTCGGAGCGCCAGGCCCGGGACAGCCGGGCCCAGTCCTCGCGCGTCGGGGTGCGCTCCTCCGGGAGTTCGGCCAGCGCCTCCCGGATCGTGGCGAGCGGGATGCCGACGCGCTGGGCGGCCCGGACGAAGGCGACACGGCGCAGCGCGTCACGGTGGTAGCGGCGCTGGTTGCCCGAGGTGCGGCGGCTGCTGATCAGGCCCTTGGACTCGTAGAAGTGCAGGGCGGAGACGGCCGCGCCGCTGCGGGCCGACAACTGTCCGACGGTCAGCTCGTGGATCGTCTCGGGGATCTGGGGCACTCCCCCAACCTACCGACCGCGCCACCCGTCCGGTCCGTTGACATGCGCCGCCCGGCCGACCATGCTAAGCAGTCGCTTAGACTATGAGATGCGGGAGGCCAGGGACATGGCAGAGCCGAGGACGTTCGCGACGGTCGAGGAACTGCGGGGCGCCGTGGGCGAGCAGCTGGGATACACGGACTGGGTCGAGATCGAGCAGAAGCGCATCGACCTCTTCGCGGAGGCCACCGGCGACCACCAGTGGATCCACGTCGACCCGGAGAAGGCCGCGGCGGGTCCGTTCGGCACGACGATCGCGCACGGCTATCTCACCCTGTCGCTGCTGCCGCTCTTCGGCCCGCAGCTCATCGGCGTCGAGGGCGTGCGGATGGGCGTCAACTACGGGACGAACAAGGTCCGCTTCCCCGCGCCCGTCCCGGTCGGCTCACGGCTGCGCGCCACCGGGACGATCACCGCGGTGGACGACGTACCCGGCGGTGTACAGGTCTCCCTCGCCTTCACCGTGGAACGCGAGGGCGGCGACAAGCCGGTCTGCGTCGCGGAGTCCGTCTCCCGCTACTACCTCTGACACCGTCGCTCCGGCCGGAACGGGCCGGGGCTACGCCTTGAAGCCCACCATCCGCCGGACGAGGTCGGCGTACAGCGCACCGACCTCGTCCGGCGTGCGGGGGCCCTCGACGTTGAACCAGCGGGCCACGTCGATGCACAGGGACAGCACGGCGACGGTGGTTCCGGGGACGTCCGGGACGTCGAACTCGCCGGTCGCGACACCGTCCTGGATGATGCCGCGGACCTCCGCGTCGACCTGCCGGCGCAGCGCGATGATCTCCGCGCGGGCGTCGGGCCCGAGGGCCTCCAGCTCGTACTGGACCACGCGGGCGGTGGTGTGCTGGCCCGCGTGCCACCGTACGAAGGACCGCACGGCGTCGGAGAGCCGTTCGGCCGGCGTGCCCTCGGCCTCCGCGGCGGTGCGCACGATGTCGAGCGCCTTGTCGTGACCGATGCGGCTGATCCGGTGGAGCAGCTCTTCCTTGGTCTTGTAGTGGATGTACAGCGCGGCCGGACTCATGCCCGCGCGGCCGGCGATGTCCCGGGTGGTCGTCGCGTGGTACCCGCGCTCGGCGAAGGCCTCCACCGCGGCGATCAGCAGCCGCCGCGCCGCGTCCGGGGTCACCTCGGCCCACGGCTGCATCTCGCCGCCGGGCGTCTCCTGCGCCGTACTCATCGCTGTTCGCCCCTTCTCGACTGACAGGGTGAACACCATACCCCCGAACCTGAGCGGGCGCTTAGCGCCGGTCGGGTCCGGGGCGCGCCGGGATCAGAGCTTCTCGAAGGGGTCGTAGACCCGGCCACCGGGACGGCCGCCGTCCTGGCGGTCGCGGATCACCTTGGCCAGGGTGAAGGAGGACGTGACCAGATAGAGGACGGCGATGGCCAGGAAGGCCCGCACCCACGCGTCGGCCTGGAGCTTGAAGATGCCGAGCGCGGTGGCGGCCATGGCGACGGAGAAGGAGGCCACGGCCTGTCCGTAGAAGGCGGCCGTGTTCTGCTGCTTGACGGGTGTCTCGCTCATGGGACAAGGATCGGCGGACGTGGCCGCCGCCACATCCGCCGTCGTACTCAGGCACGTACTCAGGGTCAGAACGCCGAGACACCCGTCAGGGCGCGTCCGATGACCAGTTTCTGTATCTGGCTGGTGCCTTCGTAGAGGGTCATCACCCGGGCGTCGCGCAGCAGTTTGCCGACCGGGTACTCGTCGATGTAGCCGTAACCGCCGTACACCTGGAGGGCGTTGTTCGCCGCGCGCACGGCCGCCTCGGAGGCGAAGAGCTTGGCCTTGGAGGACTCGGTCGCGAACGGCAGTCCGCGGTCCACGAGATCGGCGACCCGCCAGGTCAGCAGCCGCGCCGCGTCCACGTCGACGGCGATGTCGCTGATCAGTTCCTGGACGAGCTGATGGTGGGCGATCGTCTTCCCGAACTGCTCCCGCTCGGTCGCGTAGGCCACCGCCGCGTCGAGGGCGGCCTGGGCGATGCCGACGCAGCCCGCGGCCACCGACATCCGGCCCTTCGCGAGCGCCGACATCGCCACACTGAAGCCCTTGCCCTCGGGCGCCAGCATGGCGCTCGCCGGCACGCGTACGTCATCGAGGGCGAGTTCGGCGGTGGCCTGGCCGCGCAGCCCGAGCTTGCCGTGAATCGTGCGGCGGGTCAGACCGGGGGTGTCGGTGGGCACGAGGAAGGCGGAGACGCCCTTGTGGCCCGGGGCGTCGGTGGAGCGGGCGAAGAGCAGCACGACATCGGCCCAGGTGCCGTTCGTGATGAACATCTTGCTGCCGTTGATCACGTAGTCGTCGCCGTCGCGCACGGCCCGCGTCGACAGCCGGCCCGCGTCGGAGCCGGTGCCGGGTTCGGTGAGCCCGAAGCAGCCGACGTACTCGCCGGAGGTCAGCCCCGGCAGCCAGCGCCGCTTCTGCTCCTCGTTCCCCCAGGCGGCGATCGACTTGGCGACGAGCCCGAGCGAGACGGAGACGATCCCGCGCACGGACGAGTCCCCGCGGCCGAGTTCCTCGGTGACCAGGCAGTACGCGAGGTGGTCGCCGCCACTGCCGCCGTACTCCTCGTCGATGGTGAGGCCGAGGAAGCCGACCTCGCCGAGCTTCTTCACGATGGACCGGTCGACGTCCTCCGCGCGGTCCCACGCGACGACGTGCGGGGCGATCTCGCGGTGCACGAAGTCCTTGGCGAGCTGCCGGACGGCGGTCTGCTCATCGCTGAGCCCGAGGTTCATGCCGGGTCACCCCACAGGTAGCGGACTTTGAATGCCGAACATTTAAATTAGCACTGCTAGTTTCATGGTGCAGCCCTACTATGTGCGCCATGGCCCGACCGCGCAAGCCCCTCCTCAGCACCGACCGCATCGTCGAGACGGCACGGGCCCTGGTGGACGCCGAGGGCCTCGCGGCCGTCTCGACGCGCCGGCTCGCGGCGGAACTGGGAGTGAGCGGGCCCTCCCTCTACAACCACTTCAGCACCAAGGACCAGATCCTGGAAGCGGTCGCGGACTCGGTGAGCGCGCAGGTCGAGCTGTCGATGTTCGAGGACGGCCGCGACTGGCGGACCGCGCTGCACGACTGGGCCGTCTCCTACCGCGCGGCCCTGCGCGACCACCCGAACATCGTCCCCGTCCTCGCGCGCGGGCCGGGCCGCAGACCGGCCGGACTCCGGCTCGCGGACGCCGTGTTCGGAGCCATGGTCGCGGCGGGCTGGCCGCCGGCTCAGGCCACCTCGATCGGGGCGCTGATGCGGTACTTCATCATGGGGTCGGCGCTGGGCTCCTTCGCCGGCGGCTTCGTGGACGACGAGAGCGCCTACGACCCGGCGGACTACCCCCATCTGGGACAGGCGCACCTCCTCGCCGACCAGCAGGAGAAGATCGACGAGCGGGCCTTCGAAACGGGACTCGTCGCCCTGCTGGACGGGCTCGCGGTGCAGTACGCGGGGCTGGTCCGGGAGAGCTGAGCGGGCCGGCGCGGCCGTTCGGTGAACGCCGAAGTGTCCGTGACGCGCGCTGGACGGCATGACAAGGCCGAAGGATCCGGTCGGGCCGGGGCTCTCGGCCCCGGCCCGACTACCGGGAGACCTGTTCCGGCGGGTGCCACGTCCGCTGCGAACCTTGCCCCGGCCGTCCCCCCGCTCCTCGGTGTCGATCACCCGCCGAAGCGGGGGCCGGACGGCTACGAACCTGCTCATGCGCCGCGTTCGATCAGTTGTGCCTACCGGCTGCCGGTGGGACGCGTCAGGCCTCGGCTCCGCTGATGTTGACCATCCAGCCGATGCCGAACCGGTCGGTGCACATGCCGAATGTGTCGCCCCGCATCTGCTTCTCCAGCGGAACCGACACCGTGCCGTCGGCGGAGAGCTTCTCCCAGTTGGCCGCGTAGCTCATCGGCTTCGTCGCCGCTCAGGCTCACGGCGAAGTGTGTGCCCGCCTGGTGCTCCCGCCCGGCATGCCTCCGCCTGGGTTCACCATCCGCCGCCGGCTCAGGGATAGAACCTGGCCAGCGACCACACGATGAAGAGGTCGAGAGCCATGACGGTGATGGACCACAAGGGGTAGTACGGAATAAACATGAACTGGGTGATCAGGCTGATCGCCGCCAGGGTGATGCCGGCCCCGCGCCCCCAGCTCTTGCCGGCCAGAACCCCTACGCCGGCGACGACGAGGGCCACGCCGATCAAAAGATGAAGCCAGCCCCACGCGGTCAGATCGAACCGGTAGGCGTACTGCGGCGACGAGAACAGGGTGTCGCCTGCGAGGCCGGCCGCGCCCAGAAGGATGCTGAGGGGCCCGCTCAGCATCAGCGTCACCCCGGCGAACAGGGTCACGCCGGTAATCGTTCCACTGCTGTCGGGGCTCCCCGGGCCTCGCGGCACCTTGGTGGGCATCGCTGCCATGCCGTCGCCTTCCTGTCCGGCGCGGCCACCGATGCACGCTGCCCGTGCGGGCCAGCCGCGCTCCCGTGTCATCTTCACCTCGGTCATGCGGCGTCGCGACTGCAATCCGCCGTGCGCGGGCTGTGGGCTGTGGGCTGTGGGCTGTGGGCTGTGGGCTGTGGGCTGTGCGCTGTGGGCTCCTGCAGCGTGTACTCGGCCTCGGGGGCCGGGAGCACGGCCAAGGAAGACGTGGACGGCTGGGCACTCAGACCTCGGCGAGTGTGCACCGGCGACGCGGACGCCGTGGCGGGTTCGGCGGTGGGCGCCATGCGCCGTCGCCCGGTCCTGTGGCATTGACGTGCCGGCGGGGTCAGGCTGGGAGCAAGGGGCCTGGTCAATCGTGGGAGGCGCCATGGGCAACCTGGTCGTCGTGGGGGTGGACGGCTCGCCGTCCAGTCTCGCAGCGGTGGAGGCGGCGGCTCGAGAAGCGCGATGGCGTCGTGCCGAGCTTCGAGTGGTGCATGCCCTCGGGCCCGTGATCGCGCCCGGGCCGATGCCGATGGCCGCCGCCTCGTACGGCCCGCCCGAGGGAGTGTTGCCGGACGCGGCCGAACGCGTGCTGACCGAGGCGCTGCATCGTGCCGGCAGCGTGGCACCTCAGGCGGAGGTCACCCACGACGTGGTGGCCGGAGAGGCGTTGACGGTGCTGGAGGTTCAGTCGCATGACGCTGATCTGTTGGTCGTCGGATCCCGAGGCAGGGGAGGCTTCATCGGGATGCTGCTGGGATCGACGGCGGTGTACCTGACTGCCCACGGTCAGTGTCCGGTGATGGTGGTGCGGGGGGAACCGAATGCCACCGGGCCGATCGTGCTGGGCGTCGACGGGTCGCCGGCCGGCGAGATAGCGGTCGATTTCGCGTTCGCAGAGGCGGCGCTGCGGGGAGCCGAAATCCTCGCCCTGCACGCGTGGACGCCGGACACCGTGCCCCTGCCCTTGGCGCCGCCGCAGTTGGCGGAGGTGCCCCGGGCGGGCACGGTCGCCGAGAACGAGGAACGTCTGCTGGCCCAGGCGCTCGCGGGCCGCCAGGAGAAGTATCCGCAGGTCCCGGTCAGACATGAACCGGTGCTCGGTGTGACCCACGAGGTACTGATCGAGGCGAGCAGGACCGCCCAGCTCGTGGTCGTCGGGGCCAGGGGGCGGGGTGGCTTCACCGGGTTGCTCCTGGGATCGGTCAGCCAGGCTCTGCTGCATCGGGCTCACTGCCCTGTCACCGTCGTCCCGGGCGGCACGCAGTGACGCGGTTTCACTCGGACGGCGCACCGCCGAGGCCTCCGGAGCGCGGTCCGGCCCGGTCGCTGAGAGCGTGGCGCAGGTACGTGCGGTGAGCCGTCGCCGCTGCATCGCCGGCGGCGGCGTGCCTCAGGTTCGTGATCACCTTCTGGACGCGATCATCCGGCCGCACGGTCGCTCCGGCCTCGCGGAAGAGAGACGGCATGTACGCTCCCGATCCCCCCTTCCGGCCCGTTCGGCAACGCCAGGGCTACCTCCCGCTGGAGGATCTCGGCCTGATCGGCGACGGCGCGACGGCCGCACTGGTGGGCCTGGACGGTTCCATTCCCTGGATGTGCCTGCCCCGGTTCGACTCCGAACCGCTCTTCTGCGGCCTGCTGGATCACGCACGCGGAGGGCATTTCACGCTGGCCCCGGAAGAATTGGCCGGGGCACGGCAGCGCTATGAACCCGACACCGGCGTACTGACCACCGAGATGCGCAGCCCCACCGGCGTGGTCCGCCTCACCGACGCCCTCGCCCTGCGCTCCGGCGCGGATCTCACCGAAGACGCCCCGGCGGACCGGGCCGAACTCGTACGATCGGCCCTGGTCGTGGACGGCCACGTCCGTCTGCGCATGGACGTGGAGCCCCGGGGCGGCGGGCAGGTACGGCCGCTGTTCAGCGGGCTGGAAGTGCGGCCGTCCCGACGGCCCGACCTGCGCTTGCACCTGCGGTCCAACCACCCCCTCACCGGCCTGCACGGCACATTCGACCTGCAGCAAGGCGATCGGCTGGATCTCGTGCTGTCCTGGGGCCGCTTCCACCGACACCACAGGTTCGACACCGACGCGATGCTGCGCGCGACCACCGAGGCGTGGCGCCGCTGGATGAAGCACTTCGCCTACAGCGGTCCCCAGGAGCCCCTGGTGCGGCGCGCCGCGATCACGCTGAAGCTGTGTGATGACTGGGCCAACGGCTCGCTGGTCGCGGCGCCCACCTCCTCCCTGCCCGCACCGGTCGGCGGGATCCGCAACTGGGACTACCGCTATGCCTGGATCCGCGACGCGGCCTACGCCGTCTTCGCCCAGCGCCGTATCGGATTCACCGGCGAGGCCGACGCCTTCCTCGGCTGGGTCCTGGACGCCTTCGAGCAGAGTGGGCGGCCCCGGATCATGTACACCCTGGACGGCAGCCCGGTACCGGACGAGGTCGAAGACAGCGACCTGGAAGGCTATCGGCGCTCCGGCCCGGTGCGTTGGGGCAACGGTGCGGCCGACCAGCGCCAGCACGACGCCTACGGCGAGATCCTGGACTGCGCCGACCAGTGGCTGCGCTCCGGCGGCGAGATCCAGCCCGCGCTGTGGGCCAGCCTGGCCGGGCTCGCCGACACCGCGGCTCAGGCGTGGCGGCAGCCGGACCAGGGAATCTGGGAAGTCCGCAACGAGGGCCGGGTGTTCACCTACTCGGCCGGGATGTGCCAGGTAGCCCTGGACCGGGCCGCGGCGATCGGTGAGCGGCTGGGCCTTCCCGGGCAGATCGGCATGTGGCGGGACTCGGCCGACCAGCTGCGCCGGCTCATCCTGGAGGAGTCCTGGGACGAGACGGCCCGGACGATCAGCGCGCACCTGGACGGCGGCGGCGCTTTGGACGCCAGCCTGCTCGCGCTCCCGCTGCGCCAGGTCGTCCCGGCCGATCACCCACGGATGGCGGCCACCACCACGGCCATCGCCGAGCGCCTGTCAGCCGGTGACGGCCTGCTCTACCGCTACCTGCACAACGAGTCACCCGATGGCCTGGCAGGCGACGAGGGTGCCTTCGTACTGTGCAGCTTCTGGCTGGTCGACAACCTCATCGGACAAGGCCGCATCGAGGCGGCCGAGGAGCTGTACGTCTCCCTGTGCGCCCGCGCGAGCCCGCTGGGGCTGCTGTCGGAGCAGATCGACCCGTCCACAGGAGAGTTCATGGGCAACTTCCCTCAGGCATTCAGCCACATCGGGATCATCGCCAGCGGCGTGAACCTCGCCCGAGCGAAAGCGGCCGGCACGACATGATCAAGCCCGGAGTGAAGCTGATCCGCATGTGAACTCCGCCCTCGGGGACACCGTCTCCGTCGTCGGTACCCACTGCCATCCCCGGCCCCCGTACAGGGCCGAGCCGGTCCCCGACTCCACGTCCCGCACGCGCACCGACCTGCGCGTCCGAAATCCGCGAGACCGATCGCTGTGTTCCGCCTAGCCTCAGCAGCATGGTGAACAACTCCAGCGTCACGCCGCCGGCCCGGCGAGCACAATTGCTCGCCGCGGGTGCGGCGACCGTCACCGTCGGGCTGTGGGCCTCCGCGTTCGTCGCGATCCGCAGCGCAGGCGCCGCCTACTCCCCCGGCGCGCTGGCGCTCGGACGGCTGCTGGCGGGAGCCCTGGTGCTCGGTGCCTTCTGTGCCGTGCGCCGCGAAGGGCTGCCGCCGCGCGACGCCTGGCGCGGTATCGCGATATCCGGGGTTCTGTGGTTCGGGTTCTACATGGTCGCCCTGAACTGGGGCGAGCAGCAGGTGGACGCCGGTTCGGCGGCGCTGGTCGTGAACATCGGCCCGATCCTCATCGCCCTGCTCGGCGCCCGACTGCTGGGGGACGCGATGCCGCCGCGGCTGCTGGCCGGCATGGCGGTGTCGTTCGCGGGCGCGGTCGCGGTGGGGCTGTCGATGTCCGGCGGCGGCGGTTCGTCGGTGCTCGGGGTCGTCCTGTGTCTGCTCGCGGCCGTCGCGTACGCGGCGGGGGTCGTCGCGCAGAAGCCGGCGCTCGGGCGGGCGAGCGTGCTCCAGGTGACGACGTTCGGCTGTCTCGTCGGGGCGGTGGTGTGCCTGCCGTTCGCGGGACAGCTCGTCCACGACGCGGCCGCCGCTCCCCTCTCGGCCACGTTCAACATGGTCTATCTCGGTGTCTTCCCGACCGCGCTGGCCTTCACGACCTGGGCGTACGCCCTGTCCCGGACGAGTGCGAGCCGCATGGGCGCGACGACGTACGCGGTGCCCGCCCTGGTGGTGCTGATGTCCTGGTTCCTCCTCGACGAGGTCCCGGGTCCGCTGACACTGGCCGGCGGGGCGCTGTGTCTGGCGGGCGTGGCGGTGTCGCGGTCCCGGACGCGCCGGGAACCTGCCCCGGCGAAGCCGGCCGTGCCGGGTGCCGCCGCCGGAACGGCCTCCGGGCCCGGTGCGACACCCGCGCCGGTGCCGACCGCGGACGCGGACGCGGGCGCGGCTCCGGCTCCGGCTCCGGCTCCGGCTCCGGCTCCGGCTCCGGCTCCGGCTCCGGCTCCGGCTCCGGCTCCGGCTCCGGCTCCGGCTCCGGCCGATGGCGCCGCGCCCACGACGGGCGCGGAGGCGGGAAGCCGGACCGGACAGGCCTGATCGCGGACCGCCTCGGGGACTCTCGCGTCCTTCCGAGGCGGCCCGGAGGCGCCGGCCGCGGGTGGTCCGCAGGCCTCAGCCCGGGGCGTGCTCCGCGGGCGTCAGCCGCTTGCGTCAGCCCCAGGCGTCGGAGACGACCGCCGGTGAAAGACGCGGTCAGAAGACCACCAGCGCCCGGCCCCCCTTGCCCGCGATCATGTTGTCGAAGGCCGCCGGGATGCCGTCCAGGGCGATGCGGTCGGTGACCAGGCCGCCGAGGTCCAGCCGGCCCGCGCGCACGTGCTCGGCGAGCACCGGGAGATCGCGTGCCGGGTCGGAGTTGCCGTACACGCAGCCGGCGAGGGTCCTGCCCCAGTGGAAGATCTCCAGGGCGTTGAAGGTGACCTGCTGGTCCTTGCCGCCGATGCCGACGACGGTGGTACGGCCACCGCGCCGGGTCGACTCCCAGGCGGTACGGATGGTGACGGC
The DNA here is from genome assembly GCF_044763015.1 of Streptomyces sp. NPDC096324. Lineage (NCBI taxonomy): Bacteria > Bacillati > Actinomycetota > Actinomycetes > Kitasatosporales > Streptomycetaceae > Streptomyces > Streptomyces sp. NPDC096324. The sequence goes on from NZ_JBIWFK010000009.1 coordinate 413,420, forward strand.
GCGGCCGACGCACTCGACGGCGACGTCGACGCCGTGACCGCCGGTCAGGGCGCGGATGGCGCGGGCGGTGGTGTCGGAGGCGACGACGTAGTCGGTGGCCCCTGCCTCACGGGCGAGGGACTCCTTCCCGGGCGACACGTCCACCGCGACGATCTTCGAGGCGCCCGCGATCCGGGCGGCCTGGACGGCGGCGAGCCCGACCCCGCCGGCCCCGAACACGGCGACGCTCTCGCCCGGCTGGACCTGGGCGGAATGGTGGACGGCACCGTAGCCGGTGAGGACGGCACAGCCGAGCAGGGCGGCCTCGGTGAGCGGGATGCCGTCCGGGGCGGGCAGGACGCAGGAGACCGGCACCACCGTCTCCTCCGCGAACGCGGCGACGTTCAGGCCGGGATGCAGATCGCTCCCGTCGGAGGCGCGGCGGGCGTACACCGATCCCGCGCCGGTCAGCGCGTCGGCGCACAGCCACACCTCGCCCAGCGAGCAGGCGTGACAACGGCCGCAGGAGGGAGCCCAGTTGAGGACGACAGGGGAGCCTGCGGCTACCTGAGCGACACCCTCACCCACGGCGACGACGGTGCCGGCGCCCTCGTGGCCGAGCACGGCGGGCACCGGGACCCGCATGGTGCCGTTGGTCAGGGACAGGTCGGAGTGGCAGACCCCGGCGGCGGCGAGTCTCACCCGGACCTGGCCCGGTCCGGGATCGGGGAGGTCGATCTCGGCGATCTCCAGCGGGGCACCCACGGCGGGAAGGACGGCGGCGCGAACCACGTGAACGCTCCTAGAACTGGAGGGACTTGGTCTGGAGGTACTCGGACAGGCCGTGGGCGCCGAGTTCGCGCCCCACGCCCGACTGCTTGTAACCCCCGAAGGGGGCCAGGGGGTTGAAGCGACCGCCGTTGATGTCGACCTGGCCGGTGTCGAGCCGCCGCGCGAAGGCGACCGCCTCGGACTCCTCGCCCGCCCAGACCGCGCCCGCGAGCCCGTACACGGTGCCGTTGGCGATCCGCAGGGCGTCCTCCTCGTCCTCGTAGCGCAGGATCGACAGGACAGGACCGAAGATCTCCTCCTGTGCGATCGTCATCCGCTCGGTGACGTCGGCGAAGACGGTGGGGCTGACGAAGTAGCCCTGTTCGCGCGGGGATTCGGGGCCGCCCGCGACGAGCCGCGCGCCCTCGGCGACACCCTTCTCGATGTAGCCGCGCACCCGGTCCCGCTGCTTGGCGTTGACCACGGGGCCGATGCGGTCGCCGTACTTGGCGGCGACGGCCGCGGCGAGCTCGACCGCCTCGTCGTAGCGCTCGGCGGGGACCAGCATCCGGGTCCAGGCGCTGCACGTCTGGCCGGAGTTGGACATCACGTTGGCGACGCCGACGTTCACGGCCTTGGCGAGGTCGGCGCTCGGCAGGATGACGTTGGCGGACTTGCCGCCGAGTTCGAGGGCGACGCGCTTGACCGCGGCGCCCGCGGTCGCGCCGATCCGCCGGCCGACCGCCGTGGAACCGGTGAAGGAGACCAGGTCGACGTCCGGGTGCTCGGCGAGCGCCTGGCCGGCGACCGGACCGAGGCCGGTGACGAGGTTGAAGACACCGGCCGGGACGCCCGCCTCGGCCACGGCCTCGGCGAAGAGCTGGGCGGTGAGCGGGGTGTCCTCGGCGGGCTTCAGCACCACCGTGCAGCCGGCGGCGAGCGCGGGGGCGACCTTGGCGACGATCTGGTGCAGCGGGTAGTTCCAGGGCGTGATCGCGCCGACGACGCCGACGGGCTCCTGGTAGACGGTCGAGTTGCCGACCTTCTCCTCGAAGGCGTACGTCGCCGCCAGCTCGGCGTAGGAGCCCGCGACCAGCACCGGGACGCCCGCGTGCACGGCCTGGGAGAACGCGAGCGGCGCTCCCAGCTCGGCGGTGACGGTCTCGGCGATCTCGTCCTTGCGGGCGGCCAGGACGTCCCTGAGTGCGGCGAGGCGGGCGGCCCGCTCGGCGGGCGGGGTGGCGGCCCAGCCGGGGAACGCGGCACGCGCGGCGCGCACGGCGGTGTCGACGTCCAGGGCCGTGCCCGCCGGGACGTGGCCGATCACCTGCTCGTCGACCGGGTTCACGACCTCGATCGTGTCCCGTCCGGCGGCGGGGCGCCACGCCCCGTCGATGTACAAGCCGTCATGTGCCTTCATCGTGTTCCTCCCGGGCGGGGGCAGCGTCGTCCGGACCCTAAACTAGCGATGATAGTTTTGCGGCGCCAGGGTGACCTTCCGCACCGCAGGTCACGGGCACCGGTCAGCTGTCCCCCGAGGAGTCCGCGCCGCCCGCCCCGGGGAGTCACTCCTCCAGGTCGGGCAGCCGCTCCGGTGCCGGGCAGATCCGCTCGCCGCTCCGGTCGAAGACGAACAGATGGGCCAGGTCCACGAGGAGCGGGACCTGCATGCCGTGGCGGAGGTCGATGTCGGGAGTGGTGCGCACGACGAGATCGCCGGGCAGCCGCCCCTCGGGGGGCGTGTGCCCGGCGTGATCGGCCTCGTCGTCGGCGGGATGGTCGAGGACGACGACGGGTCCGGCCCGCAGCGCCCCGGCGCGTCCCCGCAGCCGCTCCAGGACGGTGCCCTCACGGCGCCGCCGACGCGTCGGGCGGGACGGGCGCGGCGACTCCAGATCGGGCACGAAGGCGGGCTGCGAGCCCGTGTTGAAGTGGACGAGGACCTCGTGCCCCTGGAACTCCACGTGCTCGACCAGACCGGTGATCGCCACCTCGCCCGGCCGGGCCTGCGACGGTCCCGCGAGCCGGATGGCCTCGGAGCGCAGTCCGACGATCACCTCGCGGCCCTGCTGCACCCGGAGCAACTGGTGGTCCAGACAGAGGGGTTCGGGCAGGCGCAGATACTGCTTGCCGAGGCTGATCGTCATGGCGCCGTCGAGCGGGGCCCGGACGAGTCCGCGCAGCAGGTTGATCCGCGGGGTGCCGATGAAGGCGGCGACGAAGACGTTCGCGGGCAGGGCGTAGACCGTGCGGGGCGTGCCCAGTTGCTGGAGGACCCCGCCGCGCATCACGGCGACCCGGTCGCCGAGCGACATGGCCTCGGCCTGGTCATGGGTGACGTAGACCGTGGTGGCGCCCAGGTCCCTGGTGAGTTTGGAGATCTCGGCCCGCAGATGGTTGCGGAGTTTGGCGTCGAGGTTGGACAGCGGCTCGTCCATCAGGAACGCGGAGGGGTGGCGCGCTATCGCCCGGCCCATCGCGACGCGCTGCCGCTCGCCGCCGGAGAGCTGGTTGGGGAAGCGGTCCAGGAGGTCCTGGATGCCGAGCATCCGGGCGGTGGCGTCCACCCGGGCCCGGGGGTCCTCGCCGGGCGTCTCGATCCGCAGCGGGAAGCCGATGTTGTCGCGGCTGGTCATGCTCGGATAGAGGGCGAAGTTCTGGAACACCATGGCCATGTTCCGCTCGGAGGGCGGCACGTCATTGGAGTACTCCCCGTCCAGGCGCACCTCGCCCTCGGTGACCTCCTCGAGTCCCGCGATCATCCTCAGCACGGTCGACTTGCCGCAGCCCGAGGGGCCGAGCAGCACGAGGAATTCGCCGGGCCGGATGTCCAGCGAGAACCGTTCCACCGCACGGGGTCCGCGGGAGTACGACTTGCTGACGTGGTGCAGGGAGATGGCGCGTGTCATGACAGGTGCCCCCGGGGGCGTGCAAGGCGCTGGTGCTCCGCGGCCGGTCGTCCCGTACGGGTCGTACGGGACCTTGAGTCACGGAAGCTAACGGACCGCGCACGTCCGGGGGAAGAGACGTGGCGGTATCGGACGGGCGGGTTCGGTACGGGCGGAAACGGACGATCGGCTACCGGTCGGGCCGGGGACGGGCACGGGAGCCGGCGGCACAACCGCGGTACGCCGTACCGGTGTTCGCCTCAGTGGCGGCCGGCCCGCCCCAGGATCTGTGTGAGGTGGGCGAAGGCGATGACGTTGGCGGCGTATCCCGTCCTGTGGTCGTAGGCGCCGCCGCAGGTGATCAGACGCAACTCGGGGCGCCCGCGGTCGCCGTACACCTCCTGGTCGGGGAAGTGCGCCTTCGCGTAGGTGCGTACGACGTCCACCGTATAGACGGCGGTCCGCCCGTCCACGCGCCGTGCCTCGACGCGCGCGCCGGGACGGATGCGTTCGAGCGGGGCGAAGACGGCGGGTCCCGTCCGGGTGTCGCGATGGCCGACGACGAGGGCCGTGCCGCGCTCGCCCGGCGAGGGGCCGTTGGTGTACCAGCCGACGGGCTTCGGGTCGTCCACGGGCGGGGCGGTGAGCCGTCGTCCGCTGTCCAGTCGGAGCCCGATGACCGGTGCGTCGACGCCGAGGGAGGGGATGCGCAGGGAGGCGGCCCGGGAGCGTGGCAGCGGTGCGGGCGGGGGTGCCGGCCGGGCCGCCCGGTGGGGGGCCGGGGACGGATGCCGCCGCCCGCCGTGCGCGTCGCCGCCGGGGCGGGCGTCCGGCGTGTGCCCGGTGCCCGCCTTCCCGGACGGCGCCCGGGAGGCGGCACCGTCGCCGCGTACGGCTCCGGACGCCACCGTCCCGGCGGGCTCGTCGTCCCCCGCCCACCAGACGCCGCCCACCACCAGCGCGACAACGACCACCAGGGTCCTCGTCAGGCGGTAGGCGCGCGTCCGGTGCCAGGGCCTCCGCTGCCTACGCGGCGCCATCGTTGCGTCGGCGCAGCCGCAGGAACACGACTCCCCCGGCTACGACGAGACCGGCGGCCGCCGCACCGGCCACGGGCGAGAAGTTCCGCGCGTGGGCGAGTCCGCCACCGCCCGCCGGCGGTCCGCCGTTGGGGCCCTGGGCACCCTGGAAGCCGCCCGGTCCGCCCTGCTGTCCACCGGGGCCGCCGGGGCCGCCCTGCTGACCAGGTGTCGCGCTCGGCCCACGGCTCGGTCCGCTCTGCCCGCCGGGTGTCCCGATCGGTCCGCCGTTCCCGGCCGGCGTCGGGGTCGGAGCGCTCACGGGGCAATCGACCCTGAAGACCTTGCTCTTGCCCGCGCCGTTCTCGCCCTGGAAGTTCCAGGTCAGCTTGTACTGGCCGTCGGGCAGGGTGAAGATGCGGGTCCCGGCGCGCCCGGTCGGGGACGCGGCCAGCGTGCCCGCCAGGACGGGGTCGCCCGCGGCGCCGGGCTGGTGCGCGATCGACCAGGAGGCCTGCTGGCCCGCGTCGAAGCCGAAGGCGTCGAGGTAGAACCGGCAGACCTTCGGATCGTCCCGCTGGTTCTCGAACGGCGTGTTCGCGTCGTGGACCTTGACGTCGCCGTTGTCACCGGGGGCGGCGACGGCGGCCGGGGCACCGAGGAGAGCGGTGCCCGCGACCGCGAGGGCGGCGAGGGCACCGGCGCGGCGCCGGGGCACGGAGAGGGCGCCGGCGCCGCGTTGGGGCGCGGGGAGGGCGCCGGCGCCGCGTTGGGGCGCGGGGAGGGACGGGGTGGGCATGCGGACTCCTCCGAGTCAGATGATTTTCATATGAATTTCAGGTCATCTGACTACTTCTCACAGAAGGTCCGCCCAGGGCCGTAACTGCGCCCGGACCCCCGTCAGGTATCGCTCTACCGGCGCAAGGGCGCCCCGTCGCCCGGGTGCCGGATCAGGGGCGGGCCGTCAGCTCCACGGGCACCCCGTTGAGAACCGCCGTTCCGGACAGCGGGTCGAGCAGCGAGCCGTCGAGAAGCTGGTTGACGTTGACGCCGGGGTCCAGGGAGGCGTGGCTCATCCGGGTGCCGGGACGGTCGTGCCCCCAGCCGTGCGGAAGGCTCACCACCCCGCGCCGAACGGTGTCGGTGACCTCCACCGGCGCGGTCACCTCGCCCCCGGCGCCCTTGACGCGCACGGCGGAGCCGTCCACGAGCCCCAGCCGGGCGGCGTCGTCGGGGTGGACGTGCAGGGTGCAGCGGTTGGAACCGCCGGTGAGCGCGGGGACGTTGTGCATCCAGCTGTTGTTGGAGCGCAGATGACGGCGGCCGACGAGGACGATCGCCGCCGGGCGTTCGCGCAGCGCGTCCCGCAGCCGCGGCAGATCGCCCGCGATCGGCTCGGGAAGCAGCTCGATCTTCCCGCTGCGGGTTTTGAGCCGGCGCGGGAGGCAGGAGGCGAGCGGTCCGAGGTCGATGCCGTGCGGGTGCGCCAGCAGCCGGTCCAGGGTCAGGCCGTCGGGGCGCGCGCCGAAGCCTTCGCCGTACGGGCCGAGGCGCAGCATCATGTCGAGCCGGCGCTCGGGGCCGTTCTCGCCGGTGAGGGCGGCGGCGAGTTCCCGCGGGTCGCGTCCGTGCACCGGCGAGGCGGTGTCCCCGACCGCCTTGGCGAGGGTGCCCTCGACGACCATGGTGTCCACGGCGGACGGGTCGGCGCCGTGCATGCCGGTCGCGGCGAGGACGAGCCGGGCGAGGATCTCGGTCTCCGCCATCCGGCCCTCCTCCAGGGGGACGGCGGGGCGGTTGTAGCGGACCTGGTTGCGGACGGCGAGGGTGTTGAACGCGAAGTCGTGGTGCGCGCTCCGGGAGGGCGGGGGCGGTGGCAGGACGACGTGGGCGTGGCGCGAGGTCTCGTTCAGGTACGGGTCGACGCTGACCATGAAGTCCAGCGATTCGAGGGCCTTGTCGAGCCGGAGGCCGTCGGGCGCGGACAGGACGGGGTTGGCGGCGACGGCGATGAGGGCGCGGACCGGGCTGCCGTCCTCGGTCGGGGTGTCTATCTCCTCCGCGAGGGCGGCCAGCGGCAGTTCGCCCTTGGCCTCCGGGTGCCGGCTCACGCGGCTGTGCCAGCGGCCGAGCGCGAAGCCGTGACCGGGGCCGGCCGGACGGGGCGTCCGGTCGGTGGCGGCCGTCGGGAAGAGGGCGCCGCCGGGCCGGTCGAGGTTGCCGGTGAGGATGTTGAGGACGTCCACCAGCCAGCTCGCCAGGGTGCCGTGCGGGACGGTGCAGCTACCGATGCGGCCGTAGACGGCGGCGGTGGGCGCGGCTGCCAGCTCGCGCGCCAGCTCACGGATCGTGCCGGCCTCCACCTCGCAGGCCGCGCTCGCCGCCTCGGGGGTGAAGTCCCGCAGCACGTCCGGGAGTTCGTCGACACCCTGGACGTGCGGGGCGAGCGCGCCGAGGTCGACGAGCTTCTCCTCGAACAGGACGTACGCCATCGCCGCGAGGAGCATCGCGTCGGTGCCGGGACGGATGGACACGTGGCGGTCGGCGAGCTTGGCCGTGCGGGTGCGGCGCGGGTCGATGACGGTCAGCGTGCCGCCGCGGGCCCGCAGCGCGCGGAGCCGGCCGGGGAAGTCGGGGGCGGTGCACAGACTTCCGTTGGACTCCAGCGGGTTGGCGCCGATGAGCAGCAGGTGGTCGGTGTGGTCCAGGTCCGGCACGGGGATCGCGTTGGCGTCTCCGTACAGCAGGCCGCTCGACACGTGCTTGGGCATCTGGTCGAGCGTGGAGGCGGAGAAGACGCTGTGCGTGCGCAGGGCGCCGAGCAGGACGGCCGGGTAGAGGGCGCCGGCCATGGTGTGCACGTTCGGGTTGCCGAGGACGACGCCGAGGGCGTGCGGCCCGTACCGCTCGACGACCGGGCGCAGTCCGGCGGCCACGGCGTCGAAGGCCTCCTCCCAGGTGGCCTCGCGCAGTTCGCCGTCCTCGCGGACGAGGGGGGTGCGCAGCCGGTCGGGGTCGCCGTCGGCCGCGCCGAAGGAGGCGCCCTTCGGGCAGATGAAGCCCTTGCTGAACACGTCGTCGCGGTCACCGCGGGCGCCGGTCACCCGGGTGCCCTCGATGGTCAGGGTGAGCCCGCAGGTGGCTTCGCACAGGGGGCAGACGCGCAGCGCGGTTCGGGAGTCGGGGGTGGTGCCGGAGGTACGGGACACGGGTCCTCCCGGAGGCGGTGGCTGTGGGTGGCACACGGACGCGAGCGAGCATACCGACCGGTACGCATGACGGGGAGGGCATGGCGGTGGTCACGTCGGATTTCCGCGCGCGGACGGCAACGGCCCCCGGGGGACAGGGCCTGGCTAGTCGAGGACCCTGGCCAGGTACGCCCGCAGGAGCTCGCGCGTCTCCTCGATGATCCGTTCGTCCCCCTCCGGATCGACCCGGAAGGCGAGATGGACCAGGGTGTCGGCGCTCTCGACGGCCACGAGGAAGCACCGGCGCAGATCGTCGTCCGGGGTGCGGTCGAGATAACCGGAGAGCAGGTCGGTGAGACGGTCGGCGACCCGGGTGTTGGGCTCGGCGTACCGGGCGCCGACGGGGATCTGGTTGCCGAAGTCGACGAGGGAGAAGCCCGGCGCGGTGCGCTTCATGGCGAGGTACTCGTCGAGCACCGCGTCCATCGCGGCCCGCCAGTCTCCCCCGTCCGTCTCGCGCAGGCTCTGGCCGACGCGCTCGGTGTAGAGCTCCAGGTTGCGCTGGGCGAGCGCGTCGGCCATCGCCCGTTTGTTGCCGAAGAAGCGGTAGACGGAGCCGATGGGCACACCGGCCCGCTGGGCCACGGCCCGTGTGCTCAGCCCGTCGTAGCCCACCTCGTCGAGGAGGTCGGCACAGGCGTCGAGGATTCTGGTCAGACGTTCTGCGCTACGCCGCTGTACGGGCGCTCTGCGGAGCGATGTCGCATGGGGCACGCTCTTCATGATGCCTTTCCGCCGGGGTCGGGTGAACCTCGCCCATAGGTACGCACCTGCGTGCCGTGACCACTCATTTCCGGCGGACGCCTCCGTGCCGTGACCACGCGGTGCGGCCCGGAACCGCCGCCCTCGACGGCGTACGGGCGCACGGCACCGGCCTTCCGCGAAGGCGTCCGGGCGCCGGCCCGCGGGGCCGCCGGTGTCAGCCCTCCGCGGCGGAACCCGAGGCCGTGATGTCGGCCGTGCTCTCCACGGGCTTGCCGCGGACGGCCCACACGGTGCCGTCGTCCGCGTACAGCCGCGCGGTGACGTGGTGGGTGCCGCGCGGCACCAGGTCCTCGGCCAGGTGGTACTCGGCTGTGCGCAGCCGCGCGACGGTACGGCCGTCCACGTACAGGTGGGCGATGCCGTGTCCGGCGACCGGCACGGCGCGCGTACCCGCGGGCGAGAAGGCGAAGTCGCGGACGGTCAGCCGCACGTCCCAGCCGGTGGCGGGGTCCGGCTGGATCTCGATCGCGACCTGGGGTGCCCCCTTCTTGTCCACCTCACGGTAGAGCCGTCCCTCCTCGTCCATCTCGTCGAGCAACGTGCCCACGGGCGAGGCCGAGATCCTGGTCTCCCGCTCGTGCGCGTCACCGGTGCCGCAGCCCGCGGTCCCGCCGGTCAGGGCGCAGACCGCGAGCGCGGCGAGCAGAGCACGTGTCCACCGCATGTGCGGGAGCGTAGAACAAGGCCCGCCACGGCCGGATCCCCCTGAAGTCGGGTTCTTCGAGCCCCCGGACGCCCTTGAGGACTAGTCCCCTGGCACATCCGGCCAATCCGCGACCCGATCCGGTCCTCCCCTTGCGCGGGACGGAAGCGAATCCTACGGTGATGCATAGGAATCGGGCGCGAGGGAGCGATCATGAGCGGGGACGCGAGGAAGACGGCCGAGGGGCTGGCCTACCTCACCGGATTCGGCAACGAACACAGCTCGGAGGCGGTCCCGGGGGCCCTGCCGCACGGCCGGAACGCGCCGCAGCGCGCCCCGCTCGGCCTGTACGCGGAGCAGCTCAGCGGCTCGGCGTTCACCGAGCCGAGGGCGTCCAACCGGCGTTCGTGGCTGTACCGGATCCGGCCGTCGGCCGCCCACCCCGCGTTCACCCGCGCCGACAACGGCGCGGTGCGGACGGCGCCGTTCACGGAGACGGTGCCCGATCCGAACCGGCTGCGCTGGAACCCGCTGCCCGAGCCCCCCGCCGGGACGGACTTCCTCGCGGGCCTGTGGACCCTCGGCGGCAACGGCGACGCGAGTCAGCGCACCGGCATCGCGGTGCACCTCTACCACGCCAACGCGTCGATGGAGCGGGTGTTCAGCGACGCCGACGGCGAGCTGCTGATCGTGCCGGAGCGCGGCGGCCTGCTCCTGCGCACCGAGCTCGGCCTGCTGCACGTGGAGCCGGGTCAGATCGCGCTGATCCCCCGGGGGGTGCGCTTCCGGGTGGAGCTGCTGGACACGGCACCGGAGGGCGGTCGCGGCCGCGGCTCCCGGGGGTACGTGTGCGAGAACTACGGGGCGCCCTTCCAGCTCCCCGACCTCGGCCCGATCGGCGCCAACGGCCTCGCCAACGCCCGTGACTTCCTCGCCCCGGTCGCCGCGTACGAGGACGTCGAGGGCCCGGTCGAGGTGGTGAACAAGTTCTGCGGCAACCTCTGGACGGCGACGTACGACCACTCGCCGCTGGATGTCGTCGCCTGGCACGGCAACCATGTGCCGTACGTCTACGACCTGCACCGTTTCAATGTGATCGGCTCCATCAGCTACGACCACCCGGACCCCTCGATCTTCACGGTGCTCACCTCGCCGTCCGACACCCCCGGGCTGGCCGGTGTCGACTTCGTCGTGTTCGCGCCGCGCTGGCTGGTGGGCGAGGACACCTTCCGGCCCCCGTACTTCCACCGGAACGTGATGAGCGAGTACATGGGCCTCATCGAGGGCGCGTACGACGCGAAGGCGGAGGGCTTCGTGCCGGGCGGCGGCTCGCTGCACAACATGATGTCGGCGCACGGACCGGACGAGGAGACCTTCCTGCGCGCCAGCGCCGCCGAGCTGAGGCCGCAGAAGATCGACGACGGTCTGGCGTTCATGTTCGAGACCCGGTGGCCGGTGACCGCGACGGCCCAGGCGGCCGGGGCGGAACATCTCCAGCGCGGCTACGACGACGTGTGGAAGGGGCTCGGACGGCACTTCCGTCCGGCCGGCTGAACGGCACCGGCCGTTGCCTTCCACGCCCGCGACCGGTACGGATACCCTCGTGACCTCCTTCGCTCCCGATTCGATCGTCCTGAACCGCAAGCTGCCGCTGTGGTATCAGGTGTCGCAGTCCCTGCGTGCCTCCATACTCGGCCGCACCCCTCAGGATCCCCTGCGCCTGCCCACCGAGGAGCAGCTCGCGGGGCACTACGGGGTGAGCGTGCTGACCATGCGGCAGGCGCTCAAGGAGCTGGAGGTCGAGGGTCTCATCACCCGGCACCGCCGGCGGGGCACGTTCATCGAGCCGAGCGCCCGGCGAGGCGCGCCGGTGCGGCTGCTCGGCTCGGTGGACGCGATCGTGGCCCAGCAGTCGGGCATGACGACCGAGCTGCTGGACCAGGGGAAGGCGCCCGTCTCCGGCGAACTGGCGGAATTCTTCCCGGATGTGGACGAGGTGGCGACGTACCACCGGCTGCGCAGCGACGAGACGACGGGCGAGCCGACGAACCACGCGCGCAACTACCTCCGGCCGGAACTGGCCGACCGCATCGACCGGGAGGACCTGATCCGCTGGCCGATGACCAAGGTGCTGCGGGACGTGCTCGGCGTCGGCATCAGCCGGATCACCGACACGGTGGAGGCCACGCTCGCGGACCCGGAGACGGCGCGGCTGCTCCAAGTGCCGCTGCTCAGCCCGATCCTGCGCTACACGGGCGTCATCCACGGCACGGACGGGCAGGCGCTGGACGTGGCCGTCATCCACTACCGGGGCGACCGCTTCTCGTTCACGGTCACCCTCGACGCGCACTGACGATGACGTACGGGGACGGCGGGCGGCGCCCGCGTCGTACGATGCCGAGCGTGACGTCCGACGCCGCTCCGCTGCTCGCGGATCTCATGCCGTGGTCCGTCGCACCGCCGAGGCTGGGCCGGAGGTGGCCGACGGCCCCCGACGCGACCTCCCTGAAAGCACGCTGGGACGTCCTCGTCCGGGCCGAGGGGGAGGACCGCGAGGCACTGTTCGAGCCGACACGGGCGCGCACGACGCACTCCGCGGTCGCCCAGCTCCCGGGCCAGTCCAGCGGAACGGCCCGCCTCGCACGGGTGTCGGACCCCTGCCCGGCGCCGGTGCGCGTGCTGAGCGCCCCCTTCGACGAGCAGTGGCTGATTCCGGACCACAGGCTGATCGACTCGGCCCGCCCCGAGCTGTGGCGGGTGGCGGGTGGGGAGCAGGTCTTCGCGGTCGAGCAGACCCCGGTGCCCGACTCCTCCGGTCCGGCGCTGCTGGCCGCGTCCGTGCTGCCGCTGAGCGCGGGCCGCGGCGGGCGGGTGCGCCCCCTCTACCGGCGCCCCGGCGGCCGCGAACCGAACCTGGCGCCCGGCCTGTTGGAGTATCTGGGCGCGCGCCTCGGACACACGCCCACGCCCGTCGACGTCCTCGCCTGGACGATGGCGGTCGCGCGGCACGGCCGGGACGGCTGTCTGGTCCCGCTCACCGCCGACCCGGACGTGTGGTCGTACGGCGTCGAGTTGGGGCGGCGCGTGCTGCGGCTGATGCGGCGCGACGGCGAGCGCCCCAAACTCCCCGGCGGCCGACGGCCCTACGTGCGCGCGCCGCTGTCCGCCCTCCCCCGGGGAACCCGGCCGGCCACGGGCCCCCACCTCACCGACCCGTACTACGACCGCGCCGAGGAGTCCCTGCACCTCGGCGAGGGCAGGATCTCGCCCGTGCCGCCCGAGGCCTGGGACTTCGAGGTCGGCGGCGTGCGCGTGCTGGAACAGTGGTTCGCGGCACGGACCGGGCCGAGCGAGCCGGGCACGCTGGAGGCGATCGGTCCGGCCGGCTGGCCGCAGGCGTGGACGTCCGAACTCCTCGAACTCGTCACGGTCCTCGCCCTGCTCGCGGAACTGCGGCCCCAGCAGGCCGCGTTGGAGCCGCGCACACCGATCACCCGGACGGAACTGCGCACGGCCGGGGTGCTCCCCGTCCCGGCCGCGGCGCGCCGCCCGGCCTCGGTGCTCGACCACCACGAAGAGGGTCCGGAGGGCCAGTTCGCGCTGCTCTAGGATCCGCCGACGGGCGGCCGGCGGGCCACCTCCGCGAAATCAGTGCATGACAAAAGTATGTCCAGGGGTCATGATCCATCGCATGCAGCCCGATCCTCTGCCCCTCGAAGGCATCACCGTCGTCGCCGTCGAACAAGCCGTCGCCGCGCCCTTCGCGACCCGGCAGCTCGCCGATCTCGGCGCCCGGGTCGTCAAGGTCGAGCGGATCGACGGCGGGGACTTCGCGCGCGGCTACGACACCGCGGCCCAGGGCCTGGCCTCACACTTCGTGTGGTGCAACCGGGGCAAGGAGTCCGTCGCCCTCGATCTGAAGGACCCGCGCGGGCTCGACGTCGTACGCCGTCTCGTCGCGGACGCGGACGTGTTCGTGCAGAACCTCGCCCAGGGGGCGGCGGCGCGACTGGGCCTGGACGCGGCGACCCTGTGTGCCGAGCATCCCCGGCTGATCGCCGTGGACATCTCCGGCTACGGGCCGTCCGGACCGTACGCGGGCAAGCGGGCCTACGACATGCTCGTGCAGTGCGAGGCGGGGCTCGTCTCGGTGACCGGGACGCCCGAGCAGCCGGTGAAGGCGGGCATCCCGGCCGCGGACATCGCGGCGGCCATGTACGCGTTCTCGGGGGTCCTCGCGGCGCTGGTGCGGCGCGGCACGACCGGGCGCGGGGGCCCGGTCGAGGTGTCGATGCTGGACGCGCTCGCGGAGTGGATGGGTCATCCGCTGCACCACGCGATGCACGACGGAACCCCGCCGGCCCGTACGGGCCTCGCCCACGCCGTCATCGTTCCCTACGACGCCTATTCGACGGCTGACGGCGGGCACGTGCTGTTGTCGGTGCAGAACGACCGCGAGTGGCGGCGGCTCGCCCAGCAGGTGGTGGGGCGGCCCGAGGCGGCCGACGATCCGCGCTTCGCGACGAACGCGGCGCGGGTGGCCCATCGGGAGAGGGTGGACGCCCTGGTCGGCGAGGCACTGGGCAAGCTCGGCGCCGACGAGGCGGTGGCCCGTCTGGAGGCCGCGGGCATCGCCTGCGCCCGGCTGCGGGACGTCATGGAGGTGGCGGAGCATCCGCAGCTCGCGGCCCGGAACCGCTGGCGGGACGTGGGATCGCCGGCCGGGCCGCTGCGGGCACTGCTGCCTCCGATCACGCTGCCGGGCGGGGCGGAGGCGCGCATGGGGTCCGTACCGCGGCTCGGCGAGCACACGGGGGTGGTGTTGCGGGCGCTGGGCATGACGGACGCGGACGTCGCCGAGCTGCGGCGGGACGGAGTGGTGCGCTGAACCTCACGGCCCGGTGAAGGTGGTGACCCGCGCTCCGGAGGTGGTGATCACCGGGCACCGCCGCCCGCCGTGGGGATGACGGACGCGGAAGGGCGGCGGTGCGCCGGTGCGGTGGAGTCGCCGGAGCGCGGGTCGAGAAGGCCGGTACCGACAGCGGTCAGCGGTCGCCGAACAGCGAGCGCCGCAGCCGCCTGAGCGGAGCGAAGAGCGAGACCCGCCGCACGCGCGCACCCCTGGAGCCGCTGTCGTGCGCGTGGTCGCGGGTCGTGAGCTCACGCATCAGCGACGTCGCCTCGACCGTCTCACGCTGCGGTATGGCGGGGCCGCCGAGCACCGCGAGATGTCGGTCGAGGCGCGAACTCGTCGCGCTGCTCCCGCACGTGATCGCAGGGACGCGTGCCCTGCTGTGCACCGTTATCTGTTCCATGTCACTCCCCACCCGTACAAGTCCACCCGGCCCGGGCAGACTAACCCTATCGCCCCCTCGCGGCGCGCGTGTATCTCGGACAAAGGATTCACCTTCCCCGTAAGGGGGTTGACGGTTACTCTCCGAATCCAACCGTTTCCAGGGCGAGTTGGACAACAGGCGAGGTTGTGGGCTGTTCTGAGCCGCCGTGAGGTTCGACGGTCACAGCGAGTGACGTCGCGCTCGGGTTCAGTCCGTCGGCGACGAGGGGCGTGTCGCCGTCGAAGAGACCGAGGGAACGCGGTTTCTCGTTGGGGCGCATGAGCCACAGCTGATGAACGCGACCGCCGGAGGGCGTGCCGAGTCCGCTCAGTGTCACGACGGCGCGCCGCTCCGACGCGGAGGCCACTACTCCGATTCCGCGCCCCCGCGCGTCCCGTTCACCGGTCGCCCGCGCGTCCGGCGCCGCGAGAACGTGTGCGATCTCACGCGCCTGGGCACGCTCCTGGTTCAGGTCGTCGCGTGCCTGGGTCGCCTGCACGGCGAAGAGCGCGGCGACGACGAGGGCCGCCGCGGCCGTGGCGGTGGCGAGCGGGGCGAACAGCGGACGGAACCGGGGAGCACGCGCACGCGCGGGCTGATGGGAGGGCCGTACGCGGGGCACTTCCCGCCCGGCCGGATCCTGGGGTGTCGTCCGTATCGCGGTCAGCACTCGCGCGCGCAGCGCGGCCGGCGGGGCCGCCGCCGTGGACCAGGCGAGCCGTACCGCGTCCTCCGTCAGCGCCCGCACCTCCTCGGCACAGCGGTCACAGCCCTTCAGATGGCGTTCGAAGCGGCGTTTCTCGTCGCCCTCCAGCGCGTCGAGGGCGTAGGGGGCGGCGAGCGAGTGCAGATCGCGGCCCAGCAGTCGGTCGAGGACGCTCATGCGGCACCCCCCTCTCTTCCGTTCGGATCACGGCCCGGCAGGCCGTCGGTGGCGTTCACGCGACTCCTCCCAGGCAATCGCGCAGGCGGGTGAGCCCGTCGCGCATACGGGTCTTGACGGTGCCGAGCGGCACGGAGAGCCGCTCGGCGACCTCTCGGTAGGTGTAGCCGTCGTAGTAGGCGAGCGTGACGGACTGCCGCTGCAGGGCGGTGAGCCGGTCGAGGCAGCGGCGGACCCACTCGCGTTCGAGCCCGGCCTCGACCTCCTCGGCGACCTGGTCGAAGGCGGGGTGGTGGCTCCGCTGGCCCTCGCGCTGCTCGCGTTCGGTGGCCGCGCGGGCACTGCGCACCCGGTCGACGGCACGACGGTGCGCGAGCGTGAGGATCCAGGACAGCGCGCTGCCGCGCCGGGGGTCGAACCGCGTCGCGGAGCGCCAGAGTTCGAGCAGGACCTCCTGCGACACCTCCTCCGACTGCGCGGGGTCCCGCACCACACGGCGCACCAGTCCGAACACCGGCCCGGACACCAGTCCGTACAGCTCTTCGAACGCCTTCTGGTCGCCTCCGGCCACCAGTACCAGTAGTTCGTCAGCCTCCACCCGTCCCCCTCTGCGGCCGTGCACGGACCGTCCTTTCCCTTACGTCTTCGCAGCGAACCTGTCTACGGATGGGTTACGGATCAGCAAGCCGAAAACGCGTGTCCCGCGCTGATCAGTTCCGGTGTCCGCGACCGGTCGGTCCACCCCGCCGGCCGAAGAAGCCGCCCCGTCAGATGAAACAAGCCGAGAGAACCGCCGTAAAGACGTTTGGGATTCGACCAATCCACCCCGGCGACCGCTCCGAATGGCGTGCGTCAGGCAAGTTGGACAGAGGACGGACGGCATGACACCTATCTCCAGGAGCGGCGCGGGTCGCAGGACTCTCGCGACCCTCGTATGCGGTGCGCTGGCTGCCGGGGGGCTCGCGGCCGCCGGTGCGACGGCGCTGGCGCCGGGGGCGGCCTCCGCCTCCAGCCACCGGGAGGCCCCGCTGATCTCGGGCACTCCCCAGTACGACAACACGGACGTGTACGCCTTCGTCAGCCCGGACAAGCCGGACACGACGACGATCGTGGCGAACTGGATCCCCTTCGAGGAGCCCGCGGGCGGACCGAACTTCTACACGTTCGCCGACGACGCCCAGTACGACATCCACATCGACAACAACGGTGACGCGCAAGGCGAGTTGATCTACCGCTACACCTTCAAGACGCACCGCAAGAACGGCGACACGTTCCTCTACAACACGGGTCCGGTCACCAGCCTCGACGACCCGGACCTCAACATCACGCAGACGTACGACATCGACCTGCTGCGGCTGCACAACCAGCGGCTGGTGTCGAAGACCAAGGTCGCGGACGACGTCCCGGTCGCTCCGTCCAACGTCGGCAAGGCGTCGATGCCGGACTACGCGAAGCTGCGTCACCACGCGATCTCCAAGCTCGCGGGCGGCACGACGACGTTCGCCGGCCAGGCGGACGACCCGTTCTTCCTGGACCTGCGCGTCTTCGACCTGCTGTACGGCGGGAACCTGAGCGAGGTCGGACGGGACACCCTCAAGGGCTACAACGTCAACTCCATAGCCCTGCAGGTCCCGAACGACATGATCCGTGAGTCGGAGGGCCAGCCGATCGTCGGCATCTGGTCCACCACGCAGCGCAGGGACGCCCGCGGCCACTACAGCCAGGTCTCGCGTCTCGGCATGCCGCTGGTCAACGAGGTCGTCAACCCGCAGAAGGACAAGGACAAGTTCAACGCGTCCGCGCCCTGGGAGGACGCCCAGTTCCTGAAGAACGTGACCAACCCGGAGCTGCCGAAGCTCATCGAGGGGATCTACAAGATCAAGGCTCCGGCCGAGCCCCGTAACGACCTGGTCGACGTGTTCCTCAAGGGCGTCAAGGGCCTCAACCAGCCGCCGCACGTGCGTCCGGCGGAGGAACTGCGTCTCAACACCTCGATCAAGCCGACGATGCACCCCAAGCGGCTCGGTGTCCTCGACGGTGACAACGCGGGCTTCCCGAACGGACGCCGGCTCACGGACGACGTGATCGACGCCTCGCTCCAGGTCGTCGAGGGTGAACTGGTCGGCTCGAAGAACGACTTGGGCGACGCGGTCGACAAGAACGACAAGGGCTTCGAGAAGTCGTTCCCGTACGTGGCCGAGCCGACCTCGGGTTCGCGCGGCGCGCTCGCCAAGGGCACGACCAGCGGGACCGACGTGCGCAGCCAGCTCGGCGACGCGCTGCAGCCGGCCGGCAGCGGCTCCGGTGGCGGGACCGACACCGTGCTGATCGCGGGCTCCGCCGCGGCGGGCGCCGCGGGCATCCTGCTCATCGGCTCCGGTCTGCTGTGGTGGCGCCGCCGGATGTACAACCGGGCGTACTGACCCGGCGCCGGGTGCAGTGACCTGGCACCCGGCCCGTTGACCCGGTGCCGGGCCTTCCGACCCGGCTCACCTACTGGCGCGGCCCGCACGCAGTTCGACCCCCCACGGTGCGGGCCGCGCCGCCTCACCCCCCACAACGACCGTTCCACCAAGGACTTTGAGGAGTGGGCATGTCCCCGCGTACGAACGACAACGCGACGCCGGACGCCGAGAGGGCCACGCCCGACGAGAACACCGTGGGGGCCACGCCCGCCGAGAAGACCACGGAGGCGACTTCGGCAGAGGAGAGCGCTGAGGCGACTCCGGCCGAGGAGACCAGGACCGGCTTGGAAACTCCCTCGGCCCCGGCCGAGGAGACCACGGCAGGCTTGGAAACTCCTTCGACCCCGGCCGGCCCGGCGGCCGCCTCGACCCCGGCCGGCCCGGAAGCCCCGGTGCCCGTGCCCGGCGCGGACACCCACGCCGAGGACCCCGTCGGGGACGGCGGCGACGAGCGGGTGGCCGCCGTGCGCCGGGTCTCGCAGGCGCAACGCCGTTGGCGGGCCGCTCAACTCGGCTTCTGCGCGGCCGCGTTGGCCGTC
Organism: Streptomyces sp. NPDC096324; assembly: GCF_044763015.1. Lineage (NCBI taxonomy): Bacteria > Bacillati > Actinomycetota > Actinomycetes > Kitasatosporales > Streptomycetaceae > Streptomyces > Streptomyces sp. NPDC096324. The sequence goes on from NZ_JBIWFK010000009.1 coordinate 431,956, forward strand.
GCCATGACGGCTGGCGCCGTGGTGCTCGGCGCGCTGAGGGACGGCGCGACGACTCCCGCCGTCGCGGCCGTGTCCAACGGCGTGTCACCGCAACTGCTCGCGAGCGGCGACCTCGACGCGAGCGTCCTCTCCCTCCAGGCCCATCTCCGTTCCCAGCCGGCGGACTTCGGCGGCTGGTCCACGCTCGGTCTCGCCTATGTCGAGCAGGCCCGCACCAAGGGCGACCCCTCGCGCTATCCCCAGGCGCAGAAGGCGCTCGACAGGTCCCTGAAGCTGCGCCCCGACTACGATCCCGCCCTCGCCGGCCGGGCCGCCCTCGCCGCCGCCCGGCACGACTTCACCGGCGCCCTGAAGTACGCGGACCTCGCGCTGAAGCAGAACCCCTACAGCGAACGCGCCCTGTCCTCCCGTATCGACGCCCTCGTCGAACTCGGGCGCTACGACGAGGCGTCGAAGGCGGCCGACCTGGCGGACTCGCGCCGCCCCGGCGTCCCGGTCTTCACCCGGTACGCCTACGTCCACGAGCTGCGCGGCGACGTGAAGACCGCCCGGCGGGTCCTGGAGCAGGCGCTCGCGACGGCCACCAGCCGCGGCGACATCTCGTACGTCGCGTCCGCGCTCGGCCAACTCGCCTGGAACCAGGGCGACTACGACTCCGCCCTCACCTACTACGCACGCGCGCTGGCCGCCGACGACACCTACCTCCCCGCCCTCGAGGGCCGGGCCCGCACCCAGGCCGCCAAGGGCGACCGCGCGGCGGCGATCAAGGGGATGGAACTGGTCGTGCAGCGCTACCCGCTGCCTCAACCCCTCGTTGAGCTCGGGGAGTTGTACGAGGCCCGCGGCGCGGCGGGCGACGCGCGGAAGGCCCGCGACCAGTACACGCTGGTGAACGCCTGGATCTCCCTCGCCCACGCCTACGGCGTCAACGCCGACCTCGACACCGCCCTGGCGGCCGCCGACCACGGCGACCACGAGGCGGCGCTCACGGCGGCCCGCGCCGAGTGGGCCCGCCGCCACACCGTGCACACCGCGGACGCGCTCGGCTGGGCCCTGCATGTGTCGGGCCGCGACGCCGAGGCCCTGCCGTACGCGCGCCGGGCCACGGCGACGGGCTACCGCAACGCCTCCTTCCTCTACCACCTCGGCGTCATCGAGAAGGCCACCGGCCACACCGACAAGGCCCGCACCGCGCTCAAGGCGGCCCTGGACCTGAACCCGGGCTTCTCGCCGCTGGCCGCCCGCGAGGCCCGAAAGGCACTGGAGGCCACCAAGTGAGGGCGCCCCGGTTCCTCGCCCTGTGCGGCACGGTCCTGACCGCGGCCTGTGCCCTCGTGCTGGTCCCCTCCGGGCCGGCCGACGCCCATCCGCTCGGCAACTTCACGGTCAACCGCTACGACGGGCTCGTCGCCGCCCCCGGGCAGTTGCGCGTCGATCACGTCGAGGACCTGGCCGAGATCCCCGCCACCCAGGCCAAGCCGGACATCAAGCGGCTCGGCATGGCCGACTGGGCCCGGCAGCGGTGCGAGACCGCCGCGCACGGCAGCGAGGTCACGGTGAACGGTCGGGCGGTGACGCTGACCGCGGGCGCGAGCACGGCACGCCTGCGGCCGGGCCAGGCGGGACTCGACACCCTGCGCGTCGAGTGCCGACTGACGGCGCCGCTGTCCGGCGAGGGCGCGCTCACCGTGGGCTTCCACGGCGCGGGCACCGATCACGGTCCCGGCTGGCGCGAGATCACCGCCCGGGGCGACCGGATGACGCTCACCTCCTCGGACGTACCGCGGAAATCCGTCTCGGCGGAGCTGACCCAGTACCCGAAGGCACTGCTCTCCTCGCCCGCCGACACCGCCACCGCCTCGCTGCGGATCCGGCCCGGCGGTCCCGCCCTCGTCGAGGAGCGGCGCGAGGCCCCCGCCGCCTCCGTGCTCCCGCGCGGTGCCGACCGCTGGACCCAGGCCCTGAACAACCTGGTGGCCCGCCATGACCTCACCTTCGGCTTCGCCGCCCTCGCTCTGGTCATCGCCGTGGGCCTGGGCGCGATGCACGCGCTCGCGCCCGGCCACGGCAAGACCCTGATGGCCGCGACGGCGGCCGCGCGCGGGGGCCGGGCCCGGTTCAAGGACGTGCTGCCGCTGGCCGCCTCGGTGACGGTCACCCACACCCTCGGAGTGGTCGCGCTCGGCCTGCTGGTCACCGCGGGCTCCGCGGCCGCCCCCTCCGTGATCGCCTGGCTGGGCGTGTCCAGCGGCGTCCTCGTCATGGGCGCGGGCGCCACACTCCTGCGCCGGGCCTGGCGCACCCGGCCCTCCGCACACGCCCCCGGTCATGACCACGGGCACGGGCATGACGCCGGGCACGGGCATGACCATGGGCACGAGCACGGACATGACCATGGGCATGACGCCGGGCACGGACATGGCCACGGCCCCGCGCACGATCACGACCACACGCCGGCTCACGGTCACGACCACGGTCACGCGCACGAACACGAACACGACAACGGCCGGGATCAGGCTCCGGCCCATCCCCATCCCCACGACCACAACCACGGACCGGGTCACGCACACGACCATGAGCACCCGCCCGTCCCCGCGCACACGCACGACCACGACCACGCGCACGGCCATGACCACGTGGACGCCGCGCGTCCCCTGGTCCTGGCTCATGCCACCGCGTCCGCCACGACCGGCACCCTCACAGCGACGGCGACGGCGACAGCGCCCCGACCCCACGCCCACCCGCACCCGCACCCGCACGACCCCGGCCACGACCACAGCCACGGCCAGGTGCACGACCACGACCACAGCCACGACCACCGCTCGGCCGGCACCCCCCACTCCCCCACCCTCGAACACACCCACGGAGGCTTCACCCACACCCACGAGATCGCGCCCACCGTCCGTGGCACGATCCTGCTCGGCTTCGCCGGTGGCCTGGTGCCCAGCCCGTCGGCGGTCGTCGTCCTCGTGGGCGCCACGGCGCTCGGACAGGCCTGGTTCGGCCTTCTTCTCGTCCTCGCGTACGGCGTCGGACTCGCCCTGACGCTGACAGCGGCCGGGTTCGCCGTCGTCAAGCTCGGCAGCGGCGTGAACCGCGCCCTCGCCGGACGCCAACGATGGGCCGGGGGCCGCCTCGTCACCCTCGTCCGCAGGTTCGCGCCCCTCGGCTCGGCGCTGATCGTCGTGACGCTCGGGGCCGGATTGGTGCTCAAGGGGGCGGCATCCGTACTCGGCTGAGCTACTTTTGGGGAGAAATCGCGCGGATGCGAATGGGGGACGCACGTGTCCGAAGATCCGGGCAGTGAACGTGTGATCGCGGGGCGCTACCGGCTGCTCTCGCCGTTGGGCGAGGGCGGCATGGGCACGGTGTGGCGCGCTCGCGACGAAGTGCTGCAACGCGAGGTCGCCGTGAAGGAGGTCCGCGCCCCGCACGGGCTTCCCGATTCCGAGATCGAGCGGATGTACGCGCGTCTGGAGCGGGAGGCGTGGGCGGCCGCCCGGGTCTCCCACCGCAATGTCGTCACGGTGTACGACGTGGCCATGGAGGACGGCCGCCCGTGGATCGTGATGGAGCTGATCCGCGGGATCGCCCTCTCCGATCTGCTGGACGCCGAGGGTCCGTTGGATCCGCAGCGCGCCGCCCACATCGGCGCCGAGGTCCTCGCCGCGCTGCGCGCCGCGCACGAGGCGGGGGTCCTGCACCGGGACGTCAAGCCGGGCAACGTGCTGATGGCGAACGACGGACGGGTCGTCCTGACGGACTTCGGCATCGCGACGGTCGAGGGCAGCTCCGCCCTGACCATGACGGGCGAGGTCATCGGGTCGCCGGAATTCCTCGCCCCGGAGCGGGCGTTGGGGCGTACCCCCGGCCCCGAGTCGGATCTGTGGTCGCTCGGCGTACTGCTGTACGCGGCGGTCGAGGGCAACTCGCCCTTCCGGCAGCCCACTCCGCTGAGCACCCTGCGGGCCATCGTCGACGAACCGCTGCCGCCGCCCCGTCGCGCCGGCCCGCTCGCTCCCGTCCTCGACGGGCTGCTCGCCAAGGACCCGGCCGAGCGGACGAGCGCGGACTCGGCCGAGCGCGAGCTGCGCGTGGTCGCGGCGGGCGGTACGGCGCCCACACGTCGTATGGGCTCCACCGGCGCCACGACGCGCTCGTCCCAGGCGCCGACGATCGGGGCGTTCGGCGTGCCGGCGCCGTCCTCCGCGACGCCGCCCCAGGGGTTCGGTCCGCCTCCCGCGACCCTGCCCTCGGCCACCCCGGCGGCGGAGCCCGACCGCAACCGCCGGGCGGCCGTCGCCATCGTCGCGGGCCTGGTCGCGCTGGCACTCGCTCTCGGCGGACTGACGTACGCCCTGCTGAACAAGGGCGACGGTGACGGCGGGAACACCGGGCAGGGGAACAGCAGCAGCGGGGGCACCGGCACCACCGACAGCGGTACCTCGGGCGGCAGGAAGAGCGAGAGCGCCACCGCCGGTGCGACCGGCGGCCGGAGCCCCTCCAGCAGCGCTCCGGAGACCGGGAGTTCGACCACCGCGCCACCCGCGCAGTCCGTCCACGTCACGGTCGTGGGACATCACACCGACTACCGGGGCTCCTGTCCGCCGCCGAGTGCCGAAGCCCCCTCGTTCACGGCGACGTTCACGGTGGGCCGTGTCCCGGTGGATGTCGAGTACCGCTGGGTGACGAAGACCGGCGAGGTGACCGATCCGGGCTGGAAGACACTGTCGTTCCCCGCGAGCGGCGGCAGGACGCAGCAGAAGACGGTGGTGGCGACGACGTACGACACGAGCGGGGAGTTCGCCAACTCGATCAGCGTGGAGGTGCGCAGCCCGGTGCGCGTGACCTCCGACTCCGTTCCGTTCACCATCACGTGTGAGACGGAGACCCCGACGGACGGGGCCTCCGCATCCGTGTCCGCCACTCCCTGAGGGGCGGGCGGTGGGGCCCTGGCAGGGCGGGCGTTCTCCCTGCCGGGGCGGGTGTTCTCTCGAAGGGTTCCGGGGTGGGGGCCCGGAGTCCGGGGTGGGGGCCCGGAGGTCAGACGGCTCCGGAGAAGGCCGGCAGGTAGCCGCCGGAGTGACCGCTCGCGGTCGGGTGGTACGACACGCCGATGTCCAGCCAGTTCAGGCTGTGCAGCCAGGCGCTGCCGGAGCAGATCTCGTGGCCGGTGAAGTTGCCCCTGACGTCCGCGAAGGTGAAGCCGTGGGCGGCGGCACGAGTGGCGATCGCGCTGTCCAGGTAGTCGGCCGCGCCGTTGATGGCGGACCGTTCGGTGTCCGAAAGTCCGGTCAGGCAGCTTCCGTTGAGCTTGTAGAAGCGGGGGTAGCCGATGACGACCACGTGGGCGGCCGGGGCCTTCGCGCTGATGGCCGAGTAGACCGAGTCGAGCTTGCCGGGGAGCGTGGAGTCGACGTACGCCTTCGCCGTGGCGATGCGTGAGAGGCAGGAACTCTCGGACTGCAGAACGCAGGTCGTCATGACGTCCGAGAAGCCGGCGTCGTTGCCGCCGATGGTGATCGAGACGAGCCCCGTGGAGGAGCTGAGCGGGCCGAGCTGATTCGCCGTGACATCACCCGTACGAGCGCCGGAGCAAGCGGTGAAGTCGAACGACGACGGTGAATGCGCGGCGTTCCAGAGATAGGGGTACGCCTTCGTGCTGCGGTCGCAGTCGCCGCTGGAGCTGATGTAGCTGCCCGCGCCGACACCGGAGGAATACGAGTCACCGAGCGCCACATAGCCGGTGGCCGCCGCGGTTTGCGCCTGAGCCGCTGCCGCCCCGGTGAGGGCGAGGCCGGCGGCCAGGAGGAGTGAGGTCATGTATGCCGAAAATCTGGGACGTCTCATGGAACCTCCCTTTAGCAGGATCTCTGCCACAACTTTGGTAGCAGCTACGCGTGTTGACCGGAAGTGTCCATGCCAAGACTCTTATGCATCAACGAGCCGGTCCGTCCCCGTTCATCACATATTTCTCGACATGTTCATGTCGGTTGCATGACAGCCGGATGACACGGGAGCGCGACACGTCAACTCCCGTACACCGCACGTGAGATGGGCGGCCGTCTGATCGGGGAGGGCCGTAACGCCCTTGGGGAACAAGCGGGAGGGGATACCCCCGAAGAGCGGGACCGAGCGCGACACACGCGACGCACCGTGGAAACCGGGTGCACGGGGCGCCCGCGTGACAGATCATGGCGACATGTCTGCGAACCCACACGACGCTCTGCCGATCAGGCTCAACGTCGACGACAGCGACTCGCCGTCGGACGTCGTCGACGCGCTGTTCCTCGGTCGCTTCGCGACGGGCGAGCAGCCGCACTCGCACGCGGCGAACATCGACCGCGTACGGTCCGGGGCCACTCTGCTCCCGCCGGGCGCCCGGGTGCTGCGTTCCGCGCGCGACGACGACCGCAGCGCCACCCTCGCCGAGGGCGACGGCTGGACGCTGCTGGTGTCCCGCTGGAACCGCGGTGCCGACGTGACGGTGACGGCGACCAGCGTCGAACTCGCCGAGAAGGTGCTGAAGCAGGCCACGGACGGCGCGGCGGACGAGCCCGAACCGCAGCCGGAGAACGTCACGATGGGCTTCTGGTACGTGTCACCGCGCCGGGGACCGCACCGCACGACCCGGCAGATCTCGGCGGGCACCTGGGAGGAGGTCCGCCCCAACTACACGGCGCCGGTGGCGGACGCCATGGACCACCTGATGAAGACGACGCCGGAGGACATCGCGGGACGGCTGCTCCTGCTCCACGGTCCGCCCGGTACCGGCAAGACCTCCGCCCTGCGCACGCTGGCCCGTTCCTGGCGCGACTGGTGCCAGGTGGACTGCGTGCTGGACCCCGAGCGCCTCTTCTCCGACGTCGGCTATCTGATGGACATCGCGATCGGCGAGGAGGACGGCACCGGCAAGGGCCGCTGGCGGCTCCTGCTCCTGGAGGACTGCGACGAACTGATCCGCGGCGAGGCCAAGCACACCGCCGGCCAGGCCCTGTCCCGGCTGCTCAACCTCACCGACGGACTGCTCGGCCAGGGCCGCAACGTCCTCGTGGGGGTCACCACCAACGAGGACCTGGAGCGCCTCCATCCCGCCGTCGTCCGCCCCGGCCGCTGCCTCGCCCGGATCGAGGTCGGAGCGCTCACCCGCCGCGAGGCGGTGAGCTGGCTGGGTACGGAGGAGGGCGTCTCACGCGAGGGCGCGACCCTCGCGGAGCTGTACGCGCTGCGCCGCGGAACGACCCCGACGTCGGTCCCGGACCAACGCGAGGGCGCGGACGCGGGGCTGTATCTCTGACACTCCGGTCCGGGCAGCACTCCGGACCGGGCCACACTCCGGACCAGGCAGCACCCGGACCGAGCCGCGCTCCGGTCCGGACCGCACTCCGATCCGGGACGCGCGGTCTTGCCCGTGACGCGCGGTCCGGTGGCTAACCGGCGTCCTCGAAAGCCGCTCGCAGGGCGTCCCGTACGGCGGCGAGCGCGGTGTCCTCGGTCAGGCCGAGCCGGCGTGCGCGCTCGGCGTAGGCCTGCGCGGCCGACGCGGCCTCGCGGGACGCGGCGTCCTCGGCGGCGGCCACGAACGTACCGTTGCGGCCCCGCGTCTCGATCACCCCGTCCGACTCCAGCGCCCGGTACGCCTTGGCGACGGTGTTGGCCGCGAGACCGAGCGACTCGGCCAGCCCCCGTACCGTGGGCAGCTTGTAGCCGACCGGCAGCTCACCGGACCGGGCCTGCTCGGAAATCTGGGCGCGCACCTGCTCGTACGGCGCGGCCCCCTCTGCGATGCGGATCTTCAGGGTCACCCGGCGATTGTCCCGTACGCGCGCGAAAATGAGAGGCATCCGCCCGAGGCGCCCGCGTAACGTGCGATCACATGACCGTGATCGTTCGCGAACTCCGGCACGACGACCCGGTGGACGCCGCGGGCTTCGCGCGTGTTCGTCACCAGGCCCTCCCCTTCATGCTCTTCACCCCCGAGTCCATCACCTACGACGTGAAGTACGCCCATCCGGACTCCCACTACCGGCCGTTGCTGGCCGAGGAGGACGGGGAGCTGATCGGCACCGCAACGGTGGGCCTCGTGTACGACAGTCCGGAGCCCGGCCTGGGGAGCCTCAACATCTACGTTCACCCGGAACGGACGGGACGCGGAGCGGGTTCGCTGCTGGCCCGCGCCGCCGAGGAGCGACTGGCCGCCCTGGGCGCGACCCGCCTGCACGCCTGGGTGCTGGACGCGCCCGAGCACCGCGCCTTCGCCGAGAAGCGGGGCTATCGCGCAGCCCGCTCGGCGCACTTCCTCCGCCTCGACCTGGCGAACGGCACCCTGCCCCCGCTCCCGTCCCCACCGGACGGTGTGGAGCTGCGGACCGGAGCGGACTTCGCCGACGACCCCCGACCGCTGTTCCGGCTGGACGCGGAGACGATTCTCGACGAACCGAGCGACACCGAGCGCGAGTTCACGGACTACGACGCCTGGCTGACGGAGACCTGGAACCACCCTCTCCTGAACCGTGACCTCACGTCCGTCGCGCTCGTCGACGGACGCCCGGCGGCGTTCAGCGCGGCCCGCACCGACGGCGGCACCCGCTACGGCACCGTGATGACGGGCACCGCCCGCGCCTTCCGGGGCCGGGGTCTGGCCAAACTCGCCAAGAACCACTCACTGCACCGGGCCCGCGCGGCGGGGTTCACGGACGCGTTCACGGGCAACGACGCCGGCAACGGTCCGATGCTGGCGATCAACACATGGTTCGGTTATGAAATCTGCGCAACGGAGGTGAAGTATGTCCGTGACCTCGGCTGACACGCCCGGCACGTTGGAGGTCGTACTCGTCAAGGCAGGCCGTACGAAGATCAGTTACCCGGCCGAACTGCTCGCGGACGACGGCACCCGGCTGGTCGTGCGTGCCCCCTGGGCGGGAGACGGTGTCCGCGACTTCGGCTTCGTACAGTTCGAGAAGGGCGACATCTTCACCGAGTACTACTGGCGGGACCGCTGGTACTCGGTGAAGGAGGTCCGGGACGCCGCGGGTGAGCGCAAGGGCTGGTACTGCGACATCACTCGTCCGGCCACCGTCTCCGGGGGCCGGCTCGTCGTCGAGGATCTCGACCTCGACCTGTGGCGCTCGGCCGACGGCACGGACGTACGGCGCCTGGACGAGGACGAGTTCGCGGAGAGCGGCCTGGCGACCCGCGACCCGGCCGCGGCGGCCGCCGCCGAGAAGGCCCTGGACGACCTCGAACACCTGGCCCGCGAGGGCGGCTTCGAGGCCCTGCTCGCCTGACGCCTGCCGGGTGGGACTGCCGCGGGCGCCCTCGTCGACGCGCCCCGGCAACCCCGCTCGGCAGCACCCTCCGGACACCGCTCGGAGACGCCGCCCGAGACACCGCTCGGAGACGCCGCCCACGGCCTTCACCGAGCAGTGTCACTCCGCGACCGGCCCCGCACCATGCGCGACAACGCCCCATGGCGCGACACCGCGCCCGAACGGCACCGCGCCATGGACAGCGTGGACAGCGCCGCTCAGAAGCGGGCCACCACCGCGTACCGCTCGTCCTCCACGTCCCGGCCCCACAGCCGCGCGTCGCCCGACAGCGGCTCCACCCGCAGATCGGCGGGGTCGGGCAGCAGCGGCCGGAGCAGGGTGGCCAGCCGCTCGGCGGATATGCCGACCGGGCTCACGGTCCCCCACACGCCCTCGACGAGCACCAGCCGCCCTCCCGGGCGCAGCAGTCCGCGCCAGTGCCGCAGCACACGTCCGGGATCGGGCAGCGTCCAGAGCACATGGCGGCTGAGCAGGACGTCGAAGCGCTGCTCCCCGACGGGCGGTGCCACCGCGTCGCCGCGGAGGAACACCGCGTCACGGCCGGCCAGCTTGGCGCGGGCCCGGTCGATCATGCCCGGGGCGAGATCGACCCCGGTGACCCTGTGGCCCTGTTCGGACGCCATGAGCGACAGGCTGCCGGTGCCGCAGCCGACGTCGAGGAGATCACCGGGCTTCTCGGGCAGCCAGTCCCGCAGCCGCGCGGCCCAGGCGCCGCGGACCTCGGGGTCGCGCAGCCCGTGGTCGGGCTCCTCGTCGAACGTGCCGGATTCCGCGTCCCAGTCGACGCCCACCCCTGCCTGCGTACCGTCGTCGCTCACCATGCGTTCCACGATGTCACCCACCACTGACAATCGGCCTCGGCCTGCGCGGACGGCCCGCGGGTGACGGCCGCCACAGACAGATCGCGACCGATGAGGAACTCTCCCCGAAAGGGTCTACCTCCGTACGACCGCGGAATCCGGTAGACGCCCGAGGAGGCAGCCATGCGCCGTGTGACCGTGCAGAAGCCCCTGAGGAAGTCGGACTCCCGCCGTGTGCGGGACGAGCCCGACGAGCGCCCCGCCGAGCGCCCGGAGGTCCGGAAGGACATCGCGCGCACCTGGTGGCCGGACGGCTGAGCCGCCGTGCCGTGCCCGGCGGCCGTTCAGCCGGATCGTGGTGAACTCGCGCCGGCGGCTCACGGCCGGTCCCGTCCGGTCAGCCGCTTGCGGTAGTGGATCCGGTCGTACGGTCCGTCGGCGCGCCGCTCGGCGACCTCGTACCCGTATCTCGGGTAGATCTTCTGGTTCTCCCACATCAGCGCGTTGGTGTAGAGCCTGACCTCGTCCAGCCCGAGCGCCCGCGCGTGTTCCTCGACGAAGCGCAGCAGCCGGCCCCCGATGCCCCGGCCGTGGGCATCGGGCCGGACCGCGATGATGTCGAGATACAGATGGTCCGGGCGCTCCTCGACGACCACGAGCCCGAGGACCGGCTCCCCCGTGACGAACACTCGTCCCGCGGCCACGTTCGCCGCGTGGTCCGCTTCCATGGGCACCGGAACGAGCCCGATGCGCTCCACATAGGGCTCGAAGGCGGCGTCGATCACGGCTTTCACGACGGGCACGTCGGCGACGTCGGCCATCCGCACCCCCAACCCCTCTGCCGTCGGCCCGAATTCGCCCGGCGTCTCCGCCATGCCCGCACCCACCTACCTGCCTGATCGCCGTCGCGTACGACTCCTTGTATACCGAACACCGCCCCGAAGCTCCCCGGCCGCGAAGGCTGGAGGCGAGGTGGCGGAGCCGATACTGTCGCCGCGAAGGACGCGAGCACACCATCCTCGGGTGCGCCCGAAATCGCCATCGGTGGAGGAACCGTGTCGCCTGCCGCGGGAAACAGCACTCATGTCTTTCTGAGCGAGACGGAACATCATGGCAGCACGGTCACCGACCCCAAAGGACTGCGGGCGCGGATAGTCCAGAACGCTCTCTTCGCCGAGCGGCTGGTCATCACCGATTCCCAGGTGCTCCACAACGTGGCATTGCGTTCACTCCTCGACGGGCAGACCCCGTCGACCCCCGAATGGCGCGCGGATCTCGCCGAATTGATCAGCTCGGGCATGCTGGTCATCGTGCGACGCGACTCCGCGGGTTCCTTTCGCGAGATCCGGGACGAACACGAGGCGCGCCATGTGGTCGATGTCCCGACCGAGGAATACGCCGAGCTCATGGACGAGATCACCGAAGGGCACATCGCTCCGTACTCGGTGGACAAGGTGAGCGAGGGTTTCAAGCGGAGGACGGCGGACCGTCTGACCGAGCTGATCGGGCCGCCCGACGATTCCTATTCCCGGACCCTGCGTGCCGCGGTGGAATGGATCCACGGCCAGGATCCGCTGTACTACAACTCCCTGCGCGGATGGATCGAGGAGCGGCGGCGAGCGACCCGTGGGGAGACCTCCGAAGTCGCGCTGGAGGCCGTCGAGCGGTCGGCGAACTGGTCCTTCAGGACGTCCTTACCCTCCGTACTGGAGATGCCGGTGGCGTGGGGCACCGTGCGCACGCCGTCCACGGTCGCGCTGCAAGGGGACGCTCCCCAGGGCGAATTGGCCCTGCCCGGTTATGCGCTGAACCCCTTCGTGCTGGCGCGCCTTCCCGCGGGTGTGGTCAACGAAGCCGTCGGGCTCGAATCCCGGAAAGTGGTCGTCGATCAATTCGCGAAGGCTCACAGCGGCCGACCGGTGGACACCGACGCGCTGAGGGATGGCGTCGAAGACTTCTGCATGCACCTCCAGGAAGCCGCGGTCGCCGCCTTCCGGGGCCTCGACGCCGACGCCCTGGCCGCTGTCCGGGACGAGCGGGTCACGGCCAGGCTCCACGTCTCGTCGTCCTCCGTCGCCACGGGAGCCCTCGACACCGCGATCGGCTTGATAAGTTCCGGCTTCAACCCTGCTTCGCTCATGCTGAATCTATTGTCCATGCCGTTCGACATCGCCCAGGACAAGAAGGAGAGGAAACTGAAGAAGGAATCCGAGAGGCTCAAGAACGCCTGGCGGCTCGAGAAGCAACTCCCCGAGCATGAGAAGCTGCTGCGGATCGTCAGTCCGACGGAACCTCCGGAATGAAACGACCGGCCGCTAGTGCTCCCGCGGCCAGGCCAGTGCTGCGGCGGCGATGGTGATCGCACACCGTACTCGCTGCTCCGCGAGGGCCGTCCGCAATTCGGAGGAGCTGAACCAGTCCGGCTCCTCCACCGATTCCATGACGTCCGGTGACCGCCTCCCGAACTCGGGGGTCGCCACAAAGGCCTCGACCACCTCGACGGAAGTCTCGATCAGGCCGGTGTCCGCGTAGAGCACGCCGAGCCGTTTCGTGGTGGTCGCCGTGAGACCGGTCTCTTCGTTCAATTCCCGGGCCGCGGCCTGCTCGACCGACTCGCCGGGCTCCCGGCCTCCCCGCGGGAATTCCCACGACAGATCACCGATCGGATAACGGAAAGCGGGAACGAGAGCGACCGTGTCGCCCCAGCGAGGCACCACGACGACACCCGGCGTCGACCACTTCCATCGAAGATAGCGCCCCGGCTTCCCGTCCGGAGAGACGACAGCGTCGTCATACAGGCTCCCGTAGGCGTTCCGATACACCTCGACGGCCTCTTGCCTCCGGATACGACGTGGTTGCATCGACCGCCTCCGAGAACAGATCCACAAGGCGACATCACATTACATCGGGCGAGCACTCCTGAAGCGGCCCGACAAAAATCCAAGCAGCCCACAACCCACCCGCCACGCACCCCAACTCGCCGGCCACGCACCCCAGCCCGGCCGCCACGCACCCCATCCCTGCCGTCACGGACCTCAACTCCGCCGCCACGGCGGCCCGTCCACGAACCTCCGACGATCAGGGACGGCCCACCAGCACTCCGGCACACGGGGCACCGGCCTCCCCAACCCCCCTTCCTCAGCCCCCCGTTAGCTCTGCCTTAAAGGGACCGTAAGCACCCATAGGCCGATCTAGCGCGTTTCGCGCAGGTCAGAGGCATACCTTCGAGGGATCCCCTGGGTACTGGGAGCCAAACAGGGAGCCACGGTCGAGAAAGTCAGACGGTTTCCCGCCCCTCAGTCACTCTCGCCGTCCTCAGCCGTGTCTCCAAAGATGTGGTCCATGGCTTCCGCGCCCTCGGCGATGACGGGACGCAGTTGCTTGCGATAGACCCTCTCGGTCGTCCCGCTGCCGTTGTGCCCCACGAGCCGCGAGATCACTTCGATCGGGATCCCGTGGTCCGACAGCACAGACACAAAGCTCGTCCGCAGCTCGCGCGGAGTCCATGCCTGCGGATCCTTGAAGCCGGCCTCCTTCAAAAGGGTCCTGAAGTTCCGGCGCACGTTCAGGGCACTGCGACGTTCGCCCGCCGCCGTCGGGAAGACGAGCCGCTCGTCCGTCCACTCCTCGCCGGCCGCGAGGCAGGCGGCCCGCTCGCGGCGCTGGTGAGCCTTCATGACGGCGACAACTTGCTGCGGCATGGCCAGCGAGCGCCGGCTCTTCCGCGTCTTCGTGTCACCGTGCTGGCGCACCGAGCGCCAGACGTCCACGTGCGGCTTCTCGTTCCCTGAGCGGGTGAGGTGGATATGCGACCAGGTCAGGGGCCTCGCTTCCTCCGGCCGAACCCCTACAAGCAGCGAAAGCACCACGTACGCGTGGACCCAGCTACCGTCCTTAGCTCGAAGAACCGCCGCAGCCTGGTCCAGAGACAGCGACTTGCTCGGCCGCCCCGCTCGCCCGTCCGGTACCTCGACCAGATCAGCCATGTTGCGCGCAGCCTTGCCTCGCCGCTGAGCGTGGCTGATCGACCGACGAAGGACTGAGTGAACCATCCTCAATGACTGCGTCGCGAGAACCTCCGCCCTGGCCTCCAACCACTCGTCTAGATCGTCAGCTTCGAGTTCACGCAACTTGGCCTTGCCCAACTGCGGGATGACGTGGTTCTCAGCCAGGCTCTTGTAGGTGTCGACGCTCGTGATTTCCCTGCCCTTGAGGCCCTGGGCGAGCCAGTCAGTCACGGCCTGAGCAACGGTGTAGTTGGCGGGCGTCTTGGCGCCATCGGCCAACTCCCTACGCAGCTCACGGAGCTTCTGCCGAACCTCGGCTTTCGTCTTGCCCGACACCTTCGAGCGGTTGCGCTGGCCGGACGGCGTGTAGCCCAGCGACACGGCGCCGATGTATCGGTTCTTGGACTTGTCCCAGTAGATCGAGTCGTCGCCATGCCCCGCCCTGGCACTCCTCTTGGGCGCCTCCGTCATGTGCTCTCACCTTTCAAAAGAGGCAGGGCCGCACCTGAAGGCGCGGCCCTGCGTCGGAGCTGGATTCAAGCGGCGGCTTCGGCCTCACGCTTGAGGAGTTCGACGTACTGCGCGACGTACTCGGGCGGGACAAGCCGGCGACGGCCAATGCGGACCGTCCGGAGCCGTCCGAGGCGGATCTCCTCATAGATCAGCGACCGGCCGATGCCCAGCGTGGCCGCCGCTTCTTCCGGCCGGTACAGGACCCGCTCGATGTGAGGGGCGAGCGTGGCGCTCATTCCGGAGTGCCTCCTAGCAGGGGGTCTTGAGTGCTTCTCAGGGGTCGCGCCTGTCCGAGGTGCGGATTTCTGCGTCATTGCGTCATCAGCGTCATTCAGGCTTCTGACCTGCGGTTTCCCGTGACGCGGGAGCTAGGGGCTGCGTCATGGCAGCGTCATGGGCTGCGTCATCGGATGACGCAGATGACGCAGGATGACGCAGGGCCCGCCGTCTGCGTCATGGCCGTAGTTGCAGGTCAGGTGCCGTTTTCCGGCCCGCATGACGCAGATGACGCAGCGTCTTCCCTCTTAGGACAAAAGAGGGGGTGTCTGTTGTGGTGCGGTGCCGCTTCAAGCGCGAAGAAGGAGCCGCTGCGCGGCGCACCTCTCGGGCGGCGTTCCGCCGAACAGCAAAAAGAGCACGCGCGCCGCGGCCGGTGCTCTTCTTGCTTGTCCACACGGGCGCGCTGCGGGTCAGAACGCCCGTGCTTGCTCGTGCGGGGGCGCTGTGGCCGTGCGGGTCATTTCGAGGTAGCGGCCCTCGCTGGTGCGGCCGGTGTCGATGAGGACACCGCGAGCGGCCAGCGTCGGCTGGAGGCGCTTGAGCCGGTCGGAGAGGACCTTTCCCGTGGTTGGCCACCCCTTGGGCAGAGCACGCAGTTCCTCGCCGCTGTAGAGGCAACTGAGGCAGTGCAGCCACTCGGTTGAGGTCATTCGCTGCGCCGCGCCCGGCTCGATGGTGTCGGCGTGCCGGAGGACGGTCTGGGCGAGGAGGTCGCCCTCGATCACGTCGTCGTTGAGGTCGTCCAGACTGGCCCGGTAGGCGGTGAGCGCCCCGAGGCCGGTTGCCGCGTCGAGTTGCGCGCAGAGGTGCGCGAAGTCGGCCATCCGCAGGTCGGTTGGGGTCTCCGCCTCCACTGCGCGGACCTTGACGGTCAGGTCCAGGAGCGAGCCGAGGACGACGGGCAGGACTTCGGCGTAGTCCGTCCACAGTTCGGCCTCGGTGCGCCGCACGCGGGGCCGTTCCAGGCGTAGTGGCAGGAGTCGTTCGGCGAGGTCGGGTCGGATGACGCCGACGTCGATGCCGGTGAGGAGCAGGGGGCGGCGATAGCCGACGCGGAAGACGTCCCCGTCGGTGAACAGGGCCCGTTTGACGCTCTCGGCCCCGGTGACGATGCAGCACATCGCGTCGGACAGGTCGGGGGTCATGTGGGAGAGGTTGTCCAGGGCGGTGACCCATCCGGCCGCGACCGCGGCGATCAGGTTCTCCTCGTCCTTCGGGGCCCGGCGCAGGTCACCGCTCATGCCCTCGATGATCCGTACGAGCATCCGCCCGCCGGTGGACTTGCCCGCGCCCTGCGGGCCGGTGAGGAACGGTGCGGGGACAGGAACGGACGGGCCGAGGCAGCCGATCAGCCAGGCGATGGCCAGGCATTCGGTCTCCGCGGTGGCGAAGTTGCACAGCCTCAGCAGGAGGTCGATGCCCTTGCCGTCGGTGTCCTTCATCGGCAAGGGCAGTTCGCCGGTGAGCTGGGTGCGCCGCCAGCAGACTTCACGCGGGTCGGGGGTGAGGATGTCCCAGCCGGCGGGGTGGATGCGGACGGACTGCCCGTCGTTGCGGCCCAGGTCCAGCCACGTCGCCCCGTCAAAACCGGGAGCGACGCGGATGTTCACCGGCTGCACGTCCTCGGTCAGCGCGAGTGCTTCGATCAAGTCCAACGCCTCCTTGAGCGCGGTCCCGTTGAACACGCCGATGCCATCCTTGAACAGGCCGACCATGAGTTCCTGGCGGTGGCTGCCCGTGGTGCCCTGCGAGCGGATCGGACGGGCCACGGGGTGGCCGTTCTTCTGCGCGTACACGGTCCCGTCGGCGGTGCGGAAGTAGCGGAAGTGCTCGTGCGCGTAGTCGGCGATGACCTCGCGGCCGGGGGTCTTCTCGTCGTCGGACATGGTCAGAGTCCCAACCTGGTCAGGGCGTTGGCCCACGCGTCGGTGCAGTGCCGCGGCGATTCGCCCTTGGCCTGCGCGGCGGTGAACAGCCGCGCGGTGTGCGCCTCGGTGAGGCAGCCGCACCTGCCGTGCGTGGACAACACGGCGAGGAACGTCCGGTACACGGTGGCGTGCACCGCCCTGGACGCTGCGGCGATGCGCTGCTCCGCCATGGCGATGCCACGGTCCAGATAGGTCGACGTGCGGTGCGGGCACCGGCCGCCCCCGGTTGGCGAGGGCACCGTGACGGCCGCCGGCCGGATCGTGGCGGGTTCCTTCAGGGTCAGCGCGCGCACCACGTCTGGGAGCGGCGCGATACTGCCGATGCCGGGTCCGAGCCACCGCGCGTATTGCATGGACGACTTGATGTCCACGTCGGGCCGTACGGCGTTGGCGGACTGCATGGCGCCCTGGTAAAGCCAGTGCTGGCCCCGAGTGGTCGGCACGGTCCGTGTGGCGGGCAGGCTGGCACGGGCCCACGCGATGGCTTCGGCGTTGTCGAGGTCCACGACGGTGAGGCGGGCGCCGCCGGGGTGGTAGGCCACCCCCGCCGCGTCGCGCCACGCTCGGGCCCACGTAGGCGAGTTGATGATGCCGGGGTCGGTCGTGGCAGCGGCCCAACCGTGGCACGGGTACGGGCAGAGGCAGGGGCCGGGGGTCTTCATGTTCGGCCGGCCACCGCACGCGCTGTCGGCGCAGGCCGGGCAGTTCCCGAACGGCACTTTCCCCGCCCTCAATGGCAGTACGGGCACGCTGCGCGCCGCGAGGTTGCGGGCGGTGTGCAGGTGGTTGTTCATGCGGCGCTCCGGTCGGTGAGGAGCATTTGGTGGTGGGTGGGGATGGCGTCGATGACGCGTTGGCGCCAGTTCAGGGCGTAGTCGATGCAGTTGGCGCAGTTCTTGTGCGGGTGTCCGGGTAGGGGTGGGCGGCGGCGGGCGTGGGAGCTCCAGGCGGCGGAGTCCGCGGAGGCGAGCAGGTGCCCGACGCGTTCCAGGCCGAGGATTTTGAAGCCGAAGCCGTGCAGACGCAGGCCGTGCGCGGCCATCGCGGTGACGATCGCGGCGCCCTGCCGGGTGGACTGCAACCGGCAGACCGAGCCGAGCCCGACGACCGGTTCGGCCCGCAGGTCGACGCCGGCCCGCTCGTACAGCCCCACGCACCGCTCGTAGGCCGGCACCGTGTCGCCCTGGATCACCGGCGCAATGCGCAGGTCTGGTGCGAGGGAGCGCAGTTCGAGGAAGTTGGCGACGGTGCGGCGCTGGTGCTCAGCGACGGACAGGTGGGTGCCGACGAAGTACTGCCCACCGAACCAACCGCCATTGATGATGGCGTTCTCGCACATCCAGTCCTGCGGTGCAGCCCAGTCATAGGGGCCGACGTGCTCCCAAATACGCCGCAGGTCATCGACATACTGCCGGGGCGAACGGGTCCAGGTGCCGCGGTCCTTCAGCTCCGTGAAGCCGCCGGAGTCGACGGCGTAGGGCCCTTGGGCGATGTCCCACTTGCGGGCGCGGTCGAAATGCTCGGACTTCAAGAACATCGGCACGTCGGTCAGGCGCAGCCAGTGCCGCTTGTGCGTGGTGAGGTAGAACCGCATGTCGTCGGTGGCGGGAGCTCCCGGCGGTAAGGCTCGCGGGACGCTGGTGGGTTGCGTCATGCTGGATGTCTCCAGTTCCGTGGATGGATGCTGGCAGGCAAGGGCGGCCCCGGACTTTGGCGAGACGGGGGCCGCCCTGTTGATGCGGATCAGGGTCGGGAACGCACCCTGGAAGGGTGCTTGCGGATGTCGTGGTCTGTCGTAGATGACTCTGAGCGCGCGCAATGGACGCTGACGCCGTTCGAAAGGGTCGGTCCGCTTCAGTTCGGCATGAGCCTCGAAGCAGTGGCCACGGCGATGGAGGCAGAGGGCTTCGTAGGCAAGAAAGTCCAGATGTCCCGATCCGGTGCCCTGGTGGGACGGACCTGCTTCCACCCGAAGGGTGAGCCCTCTCATGTGCATGCCGTCACGGCCTATACCCGGCAGTCTGGCGCGCTGGCAGCCGTTGCGGTCGACGCACTACAGGGGCCACAGGTCACCATCGACGGGATGCGCCTGATCGGTCAGGTGCCATCTCAGCTTGAAGACCGTTTCTTCGAGTACACCAAGGCACACGGACTGGAGTTCCGGATCTCCGTCGGAGGCGAACCGATGTCGGAAGAACTCGGCCTGATGGTCCGGGCCCAGCGTGCCCGCGACATCCTTCTGACACGGGTCTTCTTCACAGGAAACTTCGACGACTGGGCTTTCACCGTGCACGATTCCGTTCCGGGACCGGAGTGGGACACCCGGTGATCCCAGCCCACGGCAGCCGTCGCGGCACGCTTCGGTCAGCCGTGGAAGTGGCTGCGTTTGATGACGGCTTTGCGGATGTTGACCGTGCTGCCCGTACCACCGCTGATCGCACGGGCCGGGGCGCGCAGGGCAAGGACGATGACGGCGACCCAGACGAGTGCTCCGCCGCTGATTCCGGCCGCGGCGCTGAGGACCTCGCCCACGCCGTAGCCGACGCCGGCCGCGAGGGCGCCGCCTCCGAGTCCCGCGCCCAGGAAGCGTTGGGCGACGGGGTCCAGGAGCGGGAGCGGGGTCAGGTCGCGCGGCTCGGGGGCGAGGATCGGGGCGGGGGCGAGGTGTTTGGGCATGGGGACCATGCGCCCGTAGGCGTCGGGTACCCACACCACCGGCCCGCGTTCGGCGGCCAGTTCCACGGCCGCTGGGGTGGGCGCGTACAGGGTCAGCGGGTCGTGTGCCGGGGCGGCCGGGAGGTTCGGCCGCAGGGCGGGCGTGTGCTCGTTCACGGCGGGTCTCCTCAGTTGCCGAGGGCGGTCAGGGCGTCGGCGGACGCCTGCACGAGGTTGTGGATGGGCTCGTACGCGCCGGTCCCGGCGACGAAGAAGCCGAACAGGAACAGCACCAGGGCGGAGCCGCCACCGGCGGAACGGGTCTTGACGGCGAGGGCGGACGCGGCGCCGAACAGCAGCACGGCGGAGATGTTCAGGATCATCGGGTGCCTTCCGGGGTCAGTCGGCGGTGCCGGCGCGGTAGATGCGGGCCCAGCGGTTGTAGAGCCAGCGGCCGGCGCGTATGCGCTTGCCGGTGGCCTTGCAGCGGCGGCAGTCCTTGCCGCGCTTGAGGCGTCCCTTGCGGTCGGTCTTGAGGGCGTGGCCCATGCCGCGGCACTTGCGGCAGTTGCCGAACGGCGAGCCAGCGCACACAGCGACGTAACAGAACGTGACGCCGAACAGGAGGGTGATAGCGAGCAGGGCAGGGGGCATGAGGGCCCTTCCAGGCGGTTTCCAGGGATTTCCGCAGGTGAGCCGCTATCCGCTAGCGGCCTGATCACAGCAGCTTTGGGGCGCTAGCGGGGCCGCTAACGTTAGCGGGGTGTGCCGCTATCGCTAGCGGCCCCGAACGCTCAGCCCACGTCCCGCTTTCCGTCACGCTCCGAAATCACAGCCGTGATGTGGGAGCGGTCGATGCCCCGCCGGTTGACGACCTTGCCGTTCACCCGGCGCCCCACCTGGATCGTGGCCACGCCGTGCGGCTTGAGCGCCGCGGCGAGCCCTTCGGGGTCCCACCCGTCGTAGACCTCCGGCCGCAGCTCCCCGAGCCGCGCCACGACGGTCTCGGACCACACCTTGGCCTCTTTGGCGGGGACCACGGCGAGGACGTCGGAGAGCAGGTCGTAGGCCGGGCCGGTGACAGCCTCGGGTGCCTCGCCGAGCGCGTAACCGGACAGGAGTCCGGCCTTCTCGCGGACCTTGCGGGCACGGGCGGCGATGACGTCCGCACCGGGGCCGTCGACGTAGACGGAGGCAACGATCCGGGCGTCGGAGCCCTCACCGATGAAGTAGTGAATTCCCTTGTCACCCCAGGCGAACATCGTCGCCCGGATGCCCCGCTTGTACGCCGACGTGCCCAGCACCATGTCGTTCTCGGTCTGCCCCATCACCTTCAGGCACCACCGGGCCGAAGCGTTCGCGGAGATCCCGGTGGGCAGCGACTTCGCGTCGGGACGCTGGGTTGCCGCCAAGAACACAATCCCAGTCGCGGGACCGCGCTTGACCAGGTCGGTTGCGATCTCCTCGAACTCCTTGCCGTGGTCGGGGTGTTCGAACAGCACCTGGCACTCGTCCACTGCGATCACGATGGGGTGCAGCCCGAGCGAGCGCTTGTCGGCAAGAGTGCTGGTCACCTTGTTCTCCGGGCAGATGTCCCGCGGCAGAGCACGGATCACCTTCACACGCCGGCGCAGTTCCTCGCGCACCGCCCGCCAGTCGGCGAGCGCGTAGGCGATGCTCTCGTCGTCATCCCCCGCCGCGTGCCGGTGCGAGACGGCGTTGCCGACCGGGTCGAGGTCGCCGGTGCCCTTCATGTCGTAGGTGTGCAGCTCCGCCCGCGGGTCCAGAGCCGCGATCAGCAGCAGGAGACGCAGCAGGAACGTCTTGCCCATGCGAGGGATCGCGCCGATCACTCCGGCGATGTACATCAGCGTCACGTCGACCCAGCGTCCGCGCTGGTCAGTGCCGTAGGCGACGGGCTTGAACAGGTCCACCGTGCCCGCCTTGGCCAGCGGCCACGCGGGCTTCTTCGCCTTGTTCATGTCCTGGTCGCCGACCCACAGCACGAGGTGCCCGGTGTGCTCGTCCGGCACCGCTTCGGGCCAAACGCAGCCCAGCGGCCGGCGCAGACCGGACGCGAGCCGGTCCCGGCGCTCGATCACGTCCGTGACGGTCACGCCGTAGGGGAGGTTGCCCTCCGCCCGCCACCCCGGACCATCCCGAGTGATCGGTGCGGTGAACTCGAACCCGTCACGCCCCTTGCCCTGCGCCTGATTGATCGCGGGGATGCCGAGTGAGCCGAGCGCGCGCAGCACGATGTCACTGGTGAGCTTGACCGCCTTGGGCAGTTCCACCGCGCGGTGGACGACCGGAGCATCCGCGCGGCGGCCGGCGCCCCCGAGCGCCATCACGACCGCACCGACCGACACGGCCTGAAGCCAGTCAGGGACGAGGACGTAGAGGGCGAGCGCGGAGCCGAGCCCGACGAACATGGCCAGCACAGCGACCAGAGTCCGCAGGCGCACGCGTCCATCGCGCTGCCGCGACAGCTTCAGGTACTCCGCGGCATCCTCACGCCGGACCGCGGCGAGCCGGACGGGCTCACCCTCGCGGTCAGCCACCCACCGCACCACTCCCCCGACGAACCGGGCCGCGCCCGTCGGTGCCTGGAAGGCGAGACGGCCGGCGTAGACCGGGGTGCGGAGCGCGTGATAGCCGAGGGAGTGGGCGTAGTGGCGGGCCACCCATCCACTCGCGGTCTTCAGCTCCGCGAGGGACTTGAGCCAGACCGGTACGACCGACCGTCGGCGGGCGCCTTGCAGTCGGCCGAGATAGCCCGGACCGGTCGCCTTCACGGCTTGGTCAACCACGATGCGAGCGGTCGGGTCGCCTGACGCGACGCGGAACGGGTCGAGGTCTCCGCTGCCCTGCGAGTCGGTCACGTACACCGTGGCGTCGGCCGACTCGGTCGGGTCGGAGTCGGGCGACTCCGTCCGGGCGGATCGGGCCTTGTCGAGGTCGACTACCTCTCCCCCGGAGTCGGCGGCCAGGTCGGCTTCGAGTCGGTTGAAGAGTTCGTTCTCGTCGTCGGGGTGCTTCACTGAAAGTCCTTCCAAGGGAGGAAAGGCAGGGTCCGGCCGTCGCTGTAGGAGGTGGGCGGACGGACCCCGCCGGATCGTGATGCAGGGGAAGTTCAGGCGGCGCGCTGTTCCTCGGGGTAGGCGCAGGGCACGCACACCCCGAGCGAGGTCGGGATGACGTAACCGGCGTCCATGGCGCAGGCCGGGCAGGTACGGCGCGCCCGCATCGCGTTAGCGAGCGCGGCCCGCTTGCCCGGCGTCATCGGACGGACCGGCTTGGCGCAGTCGACGCGGTAGAGGTAGGCGAGCAGCGGACCGCGTCGGTAGCGCGGTCGCATGAGCTGCGCCGCTATCGACTGACCACCCGGACGCAGCCCGCGGGCGCGCAGTTGACGACGCGTGGCGAGCCCGTCAGGGGCGTAGCGCCACGGGTAGGTAGGGATGCCGAACTGCGCGCCGGTCGGGTCGTAACACTTGCCAAACGACCCAGACATCAGGCCGCCACCCCAACGATCGGGGCGTCCTTGCGGGCGCCAGTTCGGCCGGCGCGGCGCCCGGCGACGGTGGCGAACAGTCGGCCCAGTCCCGCACGTCGGGTTCCGGCACGGCCCTGCTTGGCCGCGTACATGGCCTCATCCGCCCGCCTCAGCAGTCCGGACAGGTCATCGGCGGGGAAGTCCGCGGCGCGCACCCAGCCGAGCGAGACCGTGGTGCGGGCGCTCGGGTCCTGGCCGTCGATCGGCCGGGCGAGCACGCCGTGCAGCACGGCGAGCAGATCCCCGGCGGTGCCGTGGTCGTCGATGAGCACAGCGGCGAACTCATCGCCCCCGAGCCGTCCGGCGACCCCGGACGCACCGACGTGGTGGGCGAGTCGGTCGGCAGTCGCCTTCAACAGCGCGTCTCCGACCGCGTGCCCGAAGGTGTCGTTGACGTGCTTGAACTTGTCGACGTCGGCCAGCACCACGACCGCGTGCGGGTCGCGCAGCAGGCGGCGGGCCCGGCGGGTGAATGCGTCCCGTGTCCACAGTCCGGTGAGTGGGTCGCGGCGGGCCGTTGTCAGCCGGCCGTGCAGCCACCGGACATGCACCGTCCAGCCGAGGACGGGCAGCAGGGCGGGTATGAGGGCGGCGAGGGTGTTCATGCCGCGACCCGCTTCCACGCGGCCCGGAGGCGGACCTCGGAGGCGGAGTGGCCGGCCGCGCGGAAGCGGGTCGCCATCTCGCGGTAGGACAGCGCGGGAACGCGGCTGGTACGGATCTCTTCAACGACCGCGTCAAGTTCGGCGTCGGTAAGAGCGGGCCCGGATTCCAGGGCGGTCAGTGGCTCTGTGGGTCCCCAGATGGGGAGCTCCCAGCGGGGTGTGACGTCGGGCGTGACGCGGGTCGTCACGCTGGTCAGTGCCCTGCCTGTGTCCTCACCGGTCCGGACCGCTTCCAGCGTGGACCATGCCGTAGAGAGCCGTTTGGCGGTGGTGGCCTGGACGCGGGCGACGCGCGCGCCGGCCTGTGTCACGGCCGTCAGCCGGGTCTCCTCCGTCGTGGCTTCCGCCCGCAGCCGTGCACGCGCCACGGCCGCTTCGTCGCGCGCTTCCTGCTGGATGCCGCGGATCGCTCCGAGTGCCTTCGGGGTGAGTGCGGTCCGCTCCCACAGCCCGTGCACCAGCCACATCGCCTTCGCCGCGAGCGGCAGCCACGCCACCGCCAGCCACGCGCCCCTGTCTGCCTCGGCGGTCAGGGCGTGGGCGACCAGGACGCCGGTGGCGAGCAGACCGAACGACCAGCCAACCGCCGTCACGGCGTCGGAGTGGTCGCCCTGCGCGGCCAGGCGCCGTTCGTAGGCGAGGGTGGCCAGCCAGCCCCCGTCGATACCGAGACCGACCACGAATGCGACCGGCCACGGCATCGCCGAGCCCAGCCACATCACGACCACGGCCAGGGTGAGGACCAGGGACACCGCCGTCACCGCGACGGCGGGTAAAGCGGTCGGGCGGGCCATCACGCCACCCCCGCGGGCATCCGCACGCCGGCGGGCACCTGGGTGTAGCCGGTCAGCTCGATGTCCGCACCGCCGTACCTCGTCTGCGCGTTCAGCACGCCGGTACGGCTGTTGCACTGCACGTGGAAGTCGACCGCGTCCGGGGCGATACCGAGCGCTGCCCGCCACGCCTCGAATGCGGCGAATCCGTCGTCGTGCAGCGACAGGGCCACCCGGTCCGGATAAATGGCGGTCACGTGAACCACCGGGGCCGGGAGCTCCGGGAAGTCGGCCGACAGCAGTCGGAGCGCCCGCAGCGGCGCCGCCAGCGCGTCCAGCGTGGGGATCGTGCTCATGCCGCACCCCCCGCCAGGGACGTGCCGGCCGTGCGGTTGGTCAACTTGACCCGTTCGGCGAGCACCCGGGCCAGGGCCCGGCGCACCCGCCGGGCGTCGACGTCGTTCGGGGCGTGGTCCATGGCCGTGATCTGGACGTCGACCAGGTCGACGTCCGCCAGGATCAGAGGCATCTCGGCTTCGATCGCGGACAGTTCCGCGTCGGTCGGTTCCATCCAGTCGGCGAATGCCGTGATGGCGTCCTGAACAGTAATCTCGTTCATTGGGTCGTGAACTCCCTTGCAGGTGGTACGGCCCGAAAGCGGCTCCGGTGTTCCAGCACCGGAGCCGCGCGCCGTCTCGTGGGGTGGTTGTCAGTTGCTGTTGCGGTCGCCGGTGTAGCCGTAGGTGGCCTTCAGCTCCGCCGCGACGTCCTTGCACTCGCCGGACACCATGCGGTCGTAGACCTGCTGGCCCTTCTGTACGTTCTCCGGGCTGGTCAGGTCGGTCGACTGCTGTGACTTCTGGTCGAACATGCGGGACTCCTGACATGTCGTCGGGGTGAGCCCGGCCGGAAGGTCCCGGCCCCGGATCCCTGCCGCCCCGCCCGTCCGAACCATGAGGCCCGGACGGGCGGGGGAGGTAACCGGCCGCAGTGAGCTGCGGTGGCAGAGACCGGCTTCACCGGACCCGCCCTTGCGGGGCGGATCCGGTCCCGAGCCGGTAATCGGGCGCGTCATCGTCACTGCTCTGACGCCAGCAGGGCGGCGCACACCAGGTGGCAGACCCAAGGGCTGACTTCCCGTGAGGAAGGGATGATCCCGAGAGCTGTTCTCCAGAGCCGATGCGCGGGGAAGTGACCGCCAGCGGCCATCACCCGGGCCGTTGCGGGGGCAGGGATCCGTACCCCGCCAAATCGTCACACTGTTGAGTTCTCAACCAACAGACACTGCCTTTGAACCCGTTTCACGAGGCTCTCCGGGTGTTCCCGATGCAATACCTGTTTTACAGGTATTGCACTGGATTCCGTCAAGTACATCGACGGAACCTCTTGGCTTTGCGCCGGGGACTTGCTGGCGCACCATCAGCATCGGTGCAGCTCAAGGGAGTTGGTGACACCGTGCATGGACAGCTCGGGTAGATCTGGCTACCGTCAAGAGCTCCCTAGAAGTCCCATCGGGAGTGCAGATGTCCAATGAGCGCTTACGGTCCGCTCTCCTGGCGCGAGGCATGAGCGTCCAGGACCTGGCGGAAGCGATCGAGGTCAACCCGAAGACCGTCGAGCGCTGGATCACTCAGGGCAAAGTGCCCTATCGGCGTCACCAATACGCGACAGCCTCGGCGCTCAAGGTTGACGTGACCACGTTGTGGGACGACAGTCGCACCGTCGACAGCGCGATGGACCTGAGCAAGGCGGAGATCGTCGCGGTCTACCCGCATCGGCACACGGTGCCCGCTGCACTCTGGCGCGAGATCTACGCGCGGGCGGAGAACCACCTGGACGTACTCGTCTACTCCGGGCTGTTCCTGTCCGAAGATCCCGTATTTCACGACATCTTGAAGGCAAAGGTGGCTGGGACCACCCAGGTGCGAATCCTGCTGGGGAACCCGGGCAGTGACGCGGTCCGGCAACGCGGCATAGACGAAGGGCACCGGATCATGGACGGCAAGATCCGCAATGCCCTACTGAACTACCGCCCACTCTTCGAGAGCCACCCAGATATCGGCTTCCGACTGCACGATTCGACGCTCTACAACTCCATCTACCGGTCCGATGACGAGATGCTCGTGAACCCGCACGTCTACGGCATCGGGGCCTACCTGGCGCCGGTCCTCCACCTGCGTCGCATGCCGGGCGGCGGCCTGTTCAACACGTACGCGAATAGCATCGAACAGACTTGGGGCGGCGCTCGCCCCATCACGGACCGCGACATCACGGGAGCTTGAACATGGGACGGATTGACTACCTGCACGACCCCGACGCCCCGCCGGCCAATTCGGTAGTGCCCTCGGTGGTGGCGTTCGTCCAGAACGACGCGAGGGAAGTACTGATGATCCAGCGATCCGACAACGGCCGTTGGGCGCTGCCTGGTGGCGGCCACGATGTGGGGGAGTCCATCAGCGACACCGTCGTGCGCGAGGTCTGGGAAGAGACGGGCATTAAGGCTGAAGTCCTCGACATCTCGGGGATCTACACCGATCCCGGGCACGTGATGCGATACGACGACGGCGAGGTCCGCCAACAGTTCAGCATCTGCTTCCGCGCGCGACCCTTCGGCGGCGAGGTGCGTACCAGTAACGAGACGACACAGGTCCGCTGGGTTGCCCCCGCGGACCTGTCGACACTGGACGTGCACCCCACCATGCGGCTCCGGATCGAGCACGCGATGGACCGTACGAGGACGACTCCCTACATCGGCTGAGGCTTGGCGGCCGCGACCCGTTCGAGGACGCGGGCCGTACTCGCGAGGATCTCGGGCTCGGCGCGGCGGATGAAGGTACCGATCAAACTGTCCGGCCCGTAGCGTCCGGTGATTTCGTTGATCCGGTCCACGGGATTCGTCGGTGTTCCGTCCGGCGTGGTGTTCATGTCGCAGTAGCAGAGGGCGTCATTGAGGTGCGCGTTCTCGCGGGGGAACTCGCCCTCCAACTCCTCGCGCAGGCCGCGCGCTTCGGCCTCCATCCACGCGCAGGAGTGGTGCGCGACCAGGTGAACGACCCGTTCGTCGGCGTTCGCAACGTCGCGCAAGTACCGGGCGCCATCGAGCGGGTGGAACCCGGTCTTGGCAAGGTCGGGCGCGTAGCCGATGTCGTGAAGGACAGCCGCAGCTTCCAGCAGTTCGGCGTCTTCCCCAAGGATGAGCGCGATTGTGCGTGCTCGCTCAGCAACGCCCAAGCAGTGCTGCCACCGTCGGGGCAGCACCTCAGCGAGCAGTGATTCCGCGAGGGGGTAGGCCCACTCCGTCAGCTCCGACAAGCTACGAACGCTCCTCTCGAATCGGCACGGCACGGACCGTCCGCACCTTGCCTTGCCCCCCGCCCGCCAGTACGCCGGCGGCCTCCAACTTGTCGAGAGCCTTCGTCGCCGTGGGACGCGAGACTCCGAACCTCGCAGCCAGTGCAGAGGCGCTCGGGAAGGCTGCCCCGACCTCAAGACCCTCATCCGCGACGATGTCGCGGAACTGCTCTTCCAGCGGCCGTCGGGAGGATCGCTGCCCTTCGCGCATCACTCGCCAGCGCCCCCCAGGAACCGGTTCCGCGACCCCATCCCTCTGAAGGACGCCGAAGGCACGCAGCGCGACTCCGCGCGAGACGTCGAAGTCGCGCATCAGGTCCGCGGCTGACGGAAGCTCCGTCAGCTCCGGGTCGTCCGCGATCTGGGCCTTCATCACGTCCGCGACCTTGAGGAAAGTTCCCCGAGGACTGGCATGCTCCGACACCCGCTCTCCCCCTGCCTTGTCTGTCCGTCGTCAAGCTCAAGCTTCCCACGCTGGAGGTACTCAGCCATGGGAGTCGGGCCGGAGGGGCAGGGGAGACCAGTCGTAGCCACAGGGCGACCGCGGTTCGGCCACTGACGTAAAAGTTTCCCCGCGCCGTCAAGGCCCGCGCACGGCGCGGGCGCGCCGCCCCTGCGGCCCGGCCTGCCTCCTGCCTTTACCCCAGCTGGCCGCGCCCGGCGGCGCGCTGGATGCATGCGGGCGGGGGCTGGGACGATCGGTTCCACGGCTTTAAGAAGGTGTTGCACCCAAGCCTAAATACAGTCGAGACAGACAGTCGGTTGCCTCCCGGCTCGCGGCCTGGGCCTCCTTCCGCCGCCCCATCTCACCCAGCCGAGCGGACAGGGTGTTGAGGGACGCGGCGAGCTGGGGCAGGTGGACGTCCGGATTGGCCAGCACGAGCTCGCGGTAGTGACCGACCGCTTCCCGGCCCACGGCCACAGCT
>NZ_JBIWFK010000010.1:0-317762 GCF_044763015.1 Streptomyces sp. NPDC096324
GCCGGCACAGGCGGAACAGCAAGCACGGGCGGAACGGTGGGCACAGGCGGAGTGTCAGGAACCGGCAGCGCGGCGGGTACGAGCGGCACCGGCGGCACGGGCGGCGTGTCAGACACAGGCGGCACGGCAGCCGGCACAACCGGCACCATTGCGGCAGTCGGCACAACCGGCACGGGCGGCACAGCAAGTACGGGCAGCACCGCAGGCACGAGCAGCACGGGCGGAATATCAGGCAAACGCAGCACACCAGGCACAGGCGCGGTAGTCGGCATCAGCACAGCAGACACGGGCGGAACGCCAGGCACCAGCACGGCAGACCCGGGCGGTACGGGCGGAGCGTCAGGCACGGGCGGGACGGACGGCATCACGAGCACGGACGGCACAACCGGCTCGGGCGGCATCACGGGCACCGCATCAACAATCCCCCACCGTCAGCCCATGCCCCCCGCCACCGTGGGCCGCCTCACCCCCCACGACGTCGTCCTCACCCCCACCGACCACCCCCACACCTGGCTCCTGACCCCCAACCTCAACCACCCCACCCTCTTCGACCACACCAACGACCACATCCCCGGCATGGTCCTCCTCGAAGCCGCCCGCCAAGCCACCTACAACGCCACCCACAACCCCAACAACCCCAACAACCCCAACAACGGCACCACCAGCACCACCACCACCTTCCACCGCTACACCGAACTCCACCAACCCACCCACATCCACATCACCCGCATCACACCCGACAACACCACAACCACCATCGAAATCACCGGCACCCAAAACAACAAAACCACCTTCACCACCACCACAACCCTCACCCACCACCACCCACCAACCAACAACTAACCACCAACCACCAACCACCAACCACAACATGGCCAAGCAGAATCCAGGCCAAAGTCCGCGAGAGTCGGCCCAAGAGCAGCGGCTCGTCACCTCGTACAGGCGCCTTCCGGATGCAGTCGAAGCCAGAGTGAACAGAGCCATGGGATCATTCCGTGGCGCGCCAGCTCCTGAGGTCAACGGCGGGCTGAGCACCATCTTGATCATCAATGAGCGAGGCCGCGGGAGAAGTTTGTGTGGGACAAGATTTCCGTCGCCGTGACCCTCGCCATCGTGGCCGAGTGGCTCCTCCGCCCGATGCTGACGCGATGGCGCAAGATGCGCGTCTCCCAGACGGTCGCCGCACTGAACCGTGGGGACGCCGTCCGAATCCGCTGTGCCGCACGCTTCCGGAACTCCGGCGGAGGTCGTCACCGAGCTCACCTGACAGTCAAGGCCGAGGGTGTCTTCCTTTCCACCTCTGACCGCACCATCGCGAAACATCAGCTCGGGACACCAGACACACGTGACACAGTCGAAGTCGTCGCTGAGCTCTCGATGCTGGTGTGCAACGTAGCCGGGCGACAGCTTGAGATTCTGCTTCCCTCCGGAGAAGACCTCCTCCTCAAAGCCGTTCTGGCCAGGCTCCTGAAGAACCGCGACGAAAACCCCGCCACCAACCCCGCCGCACCGGACGCCCTGACGAACCCAGCGCCCACACACCACAAAACGTGAGCCAGAACCCGTCCGCAACGGAACCCGCGCGCACATCGAACGACACCACCGCAACCAGCACGGCACCACCACACCGACAGAGCGACTCCGCTACTGCCGCGAATTGGTGCGCAACGTAGGCCCCCCGGTCTACGTCGCCACCGCGCAGAAGTGCGACGCCAGGTCCCCTAGGCCGTGTATCGAAAGTGGATCTTGGGCTGTGAATGATCACGGTTCATGGGGCGGGGAGATCTCACGGACGAGCAGTGGATGGTGCTGGAGCCGTTGTTGCCGAAGGGGACGAAGGCGGGGCGACCGCCTGTCTGGCCTGGCGCCAGCTGATCGACGGCATACGGTTCCGGGTCCGGACTGGTGTTCCGTGGCGGGACGTGCCCGTCGAATACGGGCCGTGGGGCCGGGTCTACGACCTGTTCCACCGGTGGCAGCGGGACGGCACGTGGCACCGCATCCTGACCCGGCTCCAGTCCCTGGCTGATGCGAGGGGTGCGATCACGTGGGACCTGAACGTCGACTCCACGGTCTGCCGCGCCCACCAGCATGCGGCCGGGGCTCGCAAACAGGGTGATCTGCAGAAGGAACCGCCGGGTGGCGTGTTCACCGAGCCTCGTGATCACGGGTTGGGCCGCTCGCGCGGCGGGTTCACCACCAAGCTGCACCTGGCCGTCGAGCAGGGCCAGAAGCCCATGTCGATCGTGGTCACGGCAGGACAGCGTGGAGACTCCCCGCAGTTCGAACCGGTGCTGGAGAAGGTTCGCGTGCCCCGCATCGGGCCGGGCCTGCCACGCGTTCGTCCCGATCGGGTGCGAGCTGACAAGGCGTACGCCTCCCTCAAGAACCGCGCCTACCTGCGCCGTCGCGGAATCCGCTGCACCATCCCCGACAAGGCCGACCAGGCACGCAACCGTCAGAAGCTCGGTTCCCGCGGCGGCCGACCACCGCGCTTCGACCCGGTCGACTACCGCGAGCGCCACGCGGTCGAGTGCAGGATCAATCGCCTCAAGAGACACCGTGCTGTCGCCACGCGCTACTACAAGCTCGCCGTCCGCTACGAGGCGACCGTTCTCGTCGCTGCCATCAGCGAGTGGCTGTGACCCTTGGCCGTCACGCGGTGGGATCCACATTCCATGCCGCGGGCAGATCGCTGCCGCAGAAGACGCAGACGAAGTCGTCCTCGCGGACGATGTTGTGCTCCTGGCAGTCGGGGCACCGCCGGAACACCACCTCGTGGGTGAAGCCGGATGGCCGCCGGAGCCCTGCAGCGTCCAGAGCGCGGGCGACCTCCGCCCAAGAGGTGACGTCTGGGCAGTACCCGGTGGACTGGTTGCTGACCTCGATCACGGTCCACCGCTCTGCCTCGCGCCCGAAGCTGATCTCGCCGGCACTCAGAACCATGTCTCCGCCGGCACAGGCCACGTGCTCGCTTCGCCGCGGCGCCAGCCGAAGCACACCGTCCATACCGACCACGAAGGTGAACGGTTCGGCCAGCTCCGCCATCGATTGCCCCACGATCCAGCCACCGAAGTCAGCCGCCGAGTCGATCCGACGCCCGCCGTCACCAGGACGGACCGCAGCTTTGAGCTCGACCGGCCCGACATATCGATAACTCCGCCCCCGCGCAATCACGTCAGCCAACTTAGAGCACTTCCGACACACGCCCTAGGACAACCACTCCGGCGTCATGCAGTTCCATACCGAGACGCTCAACCGCGGAGTCGGCTGTAGCCGCCAGCTTCTGACGTTGGAGTTCGCCGTACACCGAGAGAGCCAACGAGTCCATGCGGAACGGCGTCACGAAACGGACCCACGCCTGCTCGCTCGTGTGGTCGGCAAAGTCGTAAGCGAATCGTGCCTGGTCCAAGGATCGGAGCGCGCTGGCATGGTCCCCTGATTGATCCGCCTCCTCCGCACACCGCCCCAAACCCCACGCTGCAGCGGTTGCGTTGCCTCGCCCACGCACATCCTGGGCCGCCTGCGACAGCATCTTCATCGCCCTGGTCGGAGTGGCGGCACCGTAACTGGCGTAGCCCAGCGCCAGGGCACGCAGAGGGGGATGTCCGGCCTCCTTCGCGCACTCTGAGGTCACCCCGTGATAGGCGTCGGCCTTCTCGTGCTGCCCCAGACCCCAGGCGACCCACCCGGCAAGAGCTGCTGTCTCCCCAGCCGCAATGGTCAGTGCTCGCTCATGGGCACCAGCGCGGGGGAAGAGCTGCCGTGATCGCGTCAAGGTGTGACTCGACCCGAGACTGCAGGCTCCGTGCGCTTTCGCTCAGCTCGTCCACGTGTAACCGGGCCGCGTGATCGATGAGGACGCCCGCAGACTTTAGGGTCGACCTTGGAACCCTTGCGGATCGATGTGTCGTCCGACCGACTCGGCCCGGCAGAGCACGCGAACCTCGACCGAGTGCCCGAGCCCTCACCGACCGTCGGTCAGCGTGGACGCCGAACCTGCATGGATCACGCCTTTCTTGGCCCCCTGTCCTAGCGAACAACACGACCGTCACGGTCCGCCCAGGGCCGACAGACGATCGCTGCCGCGGACAGCAGCGCCCTGTCATGAGGGCGTATGCCTCCGGACGCGATCGAAGGGCGACTGTCCGGCTGATATCCAGAAGGATCATGGCGCGCTGACACGGCATGAAGTGAGCCACTGCCGAAAACCGTTCGGGGTTCCGTCCCGGCCTCTCGGGAAGCCGGAGGGACGACAAGACGGATGTCCGGTGTATGCATGCCGGGTGGAGGATCGAGAGGTGACAACCATGACCACGGTGCTCGTACTGCACAGCGTCAGCCTGATGCGCTCCGCGCTGGCGGCCCTCCTTCAGACCGAACCTACGTTCGACGTGGATGCGGCGGGCTGGACGTCCGCCCGTGAGGACGCAAGCGCGCTGCACCCCGACGTGTGCCTGGTCGACCTCGACTGTCCCGGCGCGACCTCCTTATTAGAGGGCGGCGCCGGCAACACGGCCCAGCGGGTGCCGGTGCCGCGCGCCGGGCTCGTCGTCCTGGCGTCGGCTGGACGACCCGGAGCGCTGCGCAGAGCGTTTGATGCTCAGGCACTGGGATTCGTGGACAAACACAGCTCCGCACACCGGTTGATCAAGGGCATCACGGAAGTGGCCGCGGGTCAGCGGTTCGTGGACGCGTCACTGGCCTGTGGGTTCCTCGAGGCTTCTCAAATGCCGCTGACCACCCGGGAACTGAGTGTGCTGGCACGGGCCGCCGAAGGTGAGACGGTGGCGGAGATCGCCCGTCGACTCCATCTGGCCAGCGGAACGGTGCGGAACTACATGGCCGCGGCGACCCGCAAGGTCGGCGCCCGCAACCGCATCGACGCCATCCGCATCACGCAGGGCGCCGGCTGGGTCTGACGTGGCGGTCGCAGACCGGGCCGACCGCTGTGACCGCACCGTTCGACGCCGCAGGGTCCTCATCACGAAGCCTGGGCAGGGGTGCCCTCACACCCCGGCCCTCCGACTCCTCCGTGCGCGCGGCGCTCCGATGCGGGGGTCGATTCACGCTCCTGCGCAGCGGATTCGGAGTCGTGGTACCAAGTGCCGACCAGGTCGCGGTAGAGCTCCGACTCGGACAGAAGGGCGTCGTGCGGTGCACACAGGGCTCGATCGCCGTCCAGGACCAGGACTCGGTCGGCCCGCAGGGCGGAGCTGATCCGGTGGGCGACGAGCACGAGAGTGCCGGGGCGCTCGGCGAGGACACGTTCGGTCCGCTCCTCGGTCTCCGGGTCGAGGTGACAGGTGGCCTCGTCCAGCAATAGCAGGGGGGCGGGGGACACATAGGCGCGCCCGACGGCCAGTTGCTGGCACTCCCCCAGTGAGAGGAGACGCGGGTCGACCCTTCCGTGCAGGCCGCCGAGCCTCCTCACCAGGTCTTCCAAACCAAGGAGGCGCGTGGCGCGTTCGAGGTCGGCACGGGAGGCGTCGGGCCGAAAGTACGCGAGGTTCTCACTGACCGTCCCGCTGAAGACGTACGCCCGCTGGGGTAGGAGTGCTCGGCGCAGCTGCGGATGCGCCGGTCCGTCGGGTCCTGCCGGCGCTCCCGCCACCCGCACCGAACCGGCATCGGGCGTGAGCGTCCCGGCGAGCAGAGAGGTGAGCGTGGACTTGCCGATACCGCTCGGCCCTACGACCACGAGGTGCTCGCCGACCTCAAGGGTCAGGTCCAGCTCCCGCAGCACGGAGCGGGCTCCGGTGCCGTACGCGAAGGTCACGCCTCGAAGCTCGGCCGCAGGTATCCGTCCGGAGCGGCCTGACCTCGCGGGCCGGGCAGGTCGGGGGTCGTCGGCAGATATCCGTCCGGACGTATGCGCAGGAGGTTCGACCGGAGGCTGGGCAGTCGGGGTTGCCGGGGCAGGGTAGTCGGGTTGATCGGTGAACCGCTCCAGCACGACCAGGAGGCGGGTGCCGGCCGTTCCGACGGCGGTCATCAGGGCGTGCAGCGCGGGCAGGAGTGCCTGGACCAGGTAGGTCAGCGCTCCCAGCAGGGCGCCCGCGGTCAGCCCGCCCTTGAGGAGAAGGGGGGTCGCGGCGAGAAGTGCCACCAGGGGAAGCCGGCCGGCGACGCCGAGCGCGAACGATCGTACGGCCGTCCAGCGTGCCAGCCTCCGGGACAGTCGTGCCTGGACGGCGATCAGTCTGCCGACCTCGGCAGCGATCCGGGTTCTGGCCCCGCAGGCCGCCACGTCGCGCAGGCCCGCGGCCACCTGCCCGGACAGCGCGGACAGTGCCTCGTCGGCGTCCAGATAGGCACGCTGTGCCACCGCCATGGGAGGAAAGGTGGACAGGAAGAGGATGAGTCCGGCCAGCAGCGGCGGCAGGACGACGATCAACAGCGCCGGGTCGAGCGAGGCCATGCCGAGCAGTGCGCCTGCGGTGGTGAAGACGAACGAGCGGGCGGTCAGGACCAGGCCGGCGAAGCTGTCGCGGGCGATCTCGGTCTGGTGCGTGAGTCGGGACACGGCCGCGGTGGGGTCGGCTCGTGCCGGCTCAGCGAGCGCGGCGCGAAGGGCTTGGTCCACCGCCCGGCGCATCAGGCCGTCGCGGAACGGTTCGACCAGGTCGGCCAGACATCTGAAGACCTGGCGGACGGCAAAGCCGCCGAGCAACGTGGCGCCGGCCGTGACGCAGAGCCAGAGCAGACCGGTGCTGGTACGGCTGGCGAGGAAGCCGTCATCAAGCGAGCGGGCGACGCCGTAGCCACCGAGGAATGTCTGGCCGCTCTCCAGGAGGGACCAGCCGGACAATGCGATCAGGACAGGTCGGTGTCGGCGCAGGAACCGTCGACCGTCCGGCAACACCCCTCTCGGGGAGCCACGTTCATCGTTCCCGATCGATCTCGTGTCACCCGGGGCTGGCCGTGTCGAAGGTCCGGCCTTGTGCCAGGGCGAGGATCCGTAGGTGGCTGCCGCGGGGCGGGCGTCGTTCATCAGGCCCTCTCCCCCGCTGCCTGGTGTCCGGAGGTGGCACCGGGCCGCGAACCGATCTCCGGGGCTGTTCGAGAGTTGCTTGGATGGTCCGGTCCGGCGTCCGTGGCGGTGAAGACGGCGCGGTAGTCCGGCATCCGCCACAGCACATCGTGCCTGCCCACCCTCCGAATGCGGCCCTTCTCCAGCCAGAGGACCAGATCGGCGCCGGCCGCGGTCGACAATCGATGGGCGACCAGCAGCCGGGTGCCGGCACGGACGTCATGGGCGAGCGCGCGCTCCACCTCCCGCTGGGTGACGGTGTCCAGGCCGGACATCGCGTCGTCCAGCACGAGCAGTCGTCCGGCGTGCGCGAACGCCCGGGCCAGCCCCAGGCGCTGGCGCTCACCTCCGGACAACGGTGCGTACGTGAGCGGGGTGTCGTATCCCTGCGGAAGACGCGTCACGAAGGTGTCCGCTCCAGCTGCACGGGCGGCGGCCCGTACGGCTGCGGGGGACGGTGCGACGGCGCCGAATGCGATGGCGTCGGCGACCGTGGTTCCGAAGAGGGCGGGCTGTGCGAATGCGTGAACCACCTCCATGCGCAGGTCCTCTTCGGTGAGCCGGTCAAGGGGGACGCCGTCCAGACGCACGCCGCCCTCGTCGGGGTCGGTCAGCCGGCCCGCCACTGCGGCGAGGGCGGACTTGCCCGAACCGGAGCGGCCCACGACGGCCAACGTGGTTCCGCCGGGCACGGTGACGGTGACGTCGTCAAGGACGTGGGCGCCGTCGCGCACGACACCGACACCGCGCAGTTCCAATGTCCCCCGTCCGCCTGCCGGCAGGGCCGACGGACCATGGGCTACCGGGGGCAGGAGTGCCGGTTCGACCGTGCGTCGAGCGGCCGCCCTTCCCTTCACGAGGGAACCGACCATCCCGGCCACTGCCCCGGCGCCCGCTGCCAGCGCCGCGTATCGGGAGGCGGCGACCAGGTCACCCACGCTCAGGTGGCCGGCGGCGAGCCGCAGGCCTCCCACACCGAGAACGAGACAGACGAGCAGCGGCATCAGCACTCCGCTGTGCGCGACGGCGCGCCCGTAGACCCGCCACATGGCACGGCCTTCGGTGCCCAGGCGTGGCAGGTCCGCGAGCACGCGGCGTCGTTCCCTGGGTGCGGTGCCCGCGGCGGCGACGGTCTGGGCTCCGCCCAGCACCTCGGCGAGACGATCGGCGATCTCCGCCTGGACCTGCTGATAGCGGCCGACCGCCACGGACGAGGAGCGGGCGAACGTTCGAAGGAGCAGCACCAGCAGAGGGACCCCCAGGAGAAAGGCCGCGGCGGTCCACATGTCGATGACGGCCAGCGCGACAAAGGCACCGAGCGGCGGGAGCAGAGCCGCCGACGCTCCTGCCGAAGCGGCCGGAACGGTGCCCGCCTCGGTGGCGTTGGCGGTGAGCCGGGTGGCCAGATCGCCGGGCGCGAAGGCGGCGGTGGCGCGGTTGGGGTCGGCGCGCAGGAGCCGGTCGAGTGTCCGGGTGCGCAGCCAGGCGGTGGAGCGGGCGTTGACGGTTCCGACGAGCAGGGCGTCCGCGGAGTCGAGCAGGATCTCGGCAACGACGAGCGCGGCGCACGCGAGGGTCCATCGGGTGGCGCCCGGCGACTGGGAGAGGAGCAGGTCCAGAGCGTGCCCGAGGACCGCGGGTTCAGCCAGCGAGACGAGCGCGGAGGTGACGGAGCAGAGGAGGATCACGAGGCTGTGTGTGCCGCTGTGCCGGAGTGCCTGGCGCCATAGGCCGTCACGGGCGGCACGGACTTCCGAATCTTCCTCGGTGTCGTTCCCAGTGATGGACGGGGTGGCCGGGAGTTCCCGGGCGGAGGTCATCGCGGAGGTCTCCTCCCCGGGAACGGCTGCGATGGGTGGTGTGGGGGCCGGCGTCGGGACTCGGGTCGATGAGCTGTCCTCGTCGGGCTCAGACGTCGGGCGTGAGCGTGGTCGGGCCGGTGACCGGCGCCGGTCCGCGCAGCGGTGACGCCGCGCGGACCGGCCGGTGTGTCAGTTGCAGGTCGTGACGGACAGGCTGCTGTCGCCGCAGAGCAACAGGCTCGCGCGGCTGCCGGTGGCGACGTCGCCGGTGGCCTCTTCCTTCGGGGTCTCCATCGACTGCAGGTCAAGAAGCGTCATCGTCTTTCCTTTCGATCGGGGACTCTGAGCGGTTCGTACGTCCTGCGTGTGGTGCACTTCACGATCCCTGTACGGGACCGGCTTGTGGGTTCCGCCGGGGCGGCGGGAGGAAGGGTAGATGCACGGCTCCGCCGGAGGCGGCGCTGCCAAGGGCGAGGAGGCAACCGGCGGTGCCGGTGGCGAGGTCCATGGACAGCCGCATCATCTGCTCGCCGGGAAAAGCCAGGTGGCCTTCGTAGGGGACGGCATGGCGGGTCAGGGCGTCGATCTGTCGGCGGACGTCCCCCGGCGCGGTGCCGGGGCCGGGCGCGGTGGTCCGGCTGAGGTGCAGCACCATGCCGGCGGCGCCACGGAACAGCCCAGGTTGGGCGTAGAAGGTGGCTTGTGCGGCCTGCGCGATCGCGCGGCGCGCTCCTTCGAGGTCGTCGTCCGCCCGGTGGGCGAGGTAGTCGTCGAGCACCATGCCGATGCCGACGCTGCCGGCGCCCAGGTACGGCATGGTCCGCCAGCCTTCGTCGACCTGGAGCGTTCCGGAGGCGCTGCTGACACACCGGGCGAGGTCTTGCCGGAGTGCGTCGCCTGCCCGGTCGAGCAGCGTGGTATCACCGGTACGTTCGTAGAGTCGGACGAAGAGCAGGGCTGGTCCGGACGCCCCGTACAGGAGCCCGGCGCGGGTGATGCCCGGGACGGCCTCGGCGACCAGTTCGGCGCAGCGCCAAGCCGCGTCGTTCAGGGCCGGTGTTCCGGTCGTGGTCGCGAGGGAGTCCAGGGCGAGTCCGACGCCGGCGAGGCCCCCGTGGAGATCGGGGGCGATGCCCTCCCAGGGCCGAGCTTGCGCCGACTCGGCGAGT
This sequence comes from Streptomyces sp. NPDC096324, assembly GCF_044763015.1. Classification (NCBI taxonomy): domain Bacteria; kingdom Bacillati; phylum Actinomycetota; class Actinomycetes; order Kitasatosporales; family Streptomycetaceae; genus Streptomyces; species Streptomyces sp. NPDC096324. The sequence continues at coordinate 10,005 of NZ_JBIWFK010000010.1, forward strand.
TCCAGGGCTCGTTCGGGGTGGCCGAGGCGGTCCAGTGTCCAGGCGATGCCGGTCAGTCCGTCGTAGAAGCCGATCGGTGTGCCGGACTCCGGTGCCTTGGTGTGGCGCAAAAGCCACTCCTCCGCCTCGGTGTGGGGGCCCGAGCCGGTCTCGGCGAGGGCGTACAGGACACCGGCGGTGCCGTACCCGAAGGTCGCTCCGCCGCCGGTGGTGGCGAACTGGGCGATGTCGCCGGGGAAGAATCGGTCGTCGCGCTCGGGGGTGGCGGAGGCCAGCACGGCGCGGACCATCGAGTCGCGGCTGCGTGGCCAGTCGCCCGGGTCGACGGGCAGGTATGGTCCGGCAGCGGGTCGGTCGGTGCCGCGGGTGATCTCCTCGACGGCCTCGTCCAGGAAGCCTCTGTCCACGGGGAATTGCTCGGCGGTGATGTCCGCCAGGTGTCGGGCTTTGGACCTGTCGAGGGGAAGCAGACTGGTCAGCGGCAGGAACAGGGCGAGCCGCAGGCAGGCTAGGGCGTAACGGTCCACGTCGTGTCCGCGCCGGTCGGCGGGGGCGACGAAGCCGGGGTTCGCGACGGTCTGGCGTCGGCCCTCGTCGATATGGGCTGCGGCCTCGAAGTCGATGAGTGTCACGGACTGTTCGTCCTCGGAGACCATGATGTTGAAGAGATGAAGGTCGTTGAAGACGACTCCGCGAGCGTGCACCGCGTGCACCGCGTCCTCGACCAGCCGGTGGATACGCAGGGCCCAGGCGGTGTATTCGGCGAGCGCCTCGGGGCCGGGGTCGGACTCGATGAGGGGGTGACGGCTCGCGAAGAAGGTGTTGAGCGGTTTGCCCTCCACGAACTCCATCGCCAGGAACTGGTGGTCTCCGACGGAGAACGTCCCCCGTACCTCCGGGGTGCAGCCGAGCCCGGACAGCCGCTCCAGCGCTTCTTGTTCGCGGCGCAGTCGGGCAACTGCGTCTGCGCCGTCGGCAGCCAGTCCTGCGTGCGACCGGGCCTCTTTCAGGACGACCTTCTCACCGGTGGCACGGTCGCGGCCGACGTAGACCCCGCCTCCGTTGGAGAAGTGCAGGGCGCTCTCGATGGCGTAGGGAAGTTCACCGACGGTGACCGCGGCCCGGGCCTCGATGTGCGGCGCGAGGAAGGCCGGCGGCTCGATCCAGTCGGGTACCCGGAAGGCGGGCCCGCGCAGATCGGGGACGAAGCGTCCGTCGGGGCGCCGAACCGCGGGCCGTAGTTCCCCCTCCTCGTCGTAACAATGGCGGCGGGTGAAGCTGCCATAGCGGAGGTGGACCGGTCCGGTGCCCCAGCGCAGGTCGCTGAGAATGTAGGGCCCAGGCTCGCCGTCGAGGAGAGCGGCGAGGTCTTCGGCGACGCGGTGGCACCGCCCGTCGTCGCACGGGTACACAGTAATGAATTTGCCGCTCGCAGCCCGATCCGCGTACTTGGCGTTGCGATGGTGCAGCAGATAGCGGCTGGGCACGAACTTGTGGGCGACACGATGCTCTTGGCAGTAGGTGGAGACCCTCGCGAGTACGGACTCGGCGTTGCCGAGGCACGCGGACACATGTATCTTCCAGCCTTGCTCGGGGAGTTGGCAGTCTGCCGGCTGCATGGCCAGCCAGTCGCCGACGCGGTGACGCTGCCAGCCCTCAGGGACCGGTGCGAGGGCCACGGCGTACTGCTCTCCCCTGCGGTCGGCTCCGCCGGTCGGACCGGTGCTCAGCCGGTGCGGAGCGTCGTAGAAGTGCGGGTCCGCGTCACAGAAGGCGGCGTAGCCCTGGATCACGTCCACTCCCTCGGTCGGCGGTACCGGCCCCGTGTCGGCCTGGCAGGAAGAACGGTGTCATCCGGCGAGGGGGCGCCAACAGTCACACACGTCAGCAACTGACCGTGCGAAACGCATGGGTAACCCGGACCTTGGGGAAGGGTTGCCACCTCCTACGAGGACGGCAGCACGGCAGGGGGAGCCCGCGTCGTCGTCCGTCGCGCGGTAGTTGACGCCGAGTTCGACCTGTCGGTGTCGACGTAGACGCTCAAAGCGCCTTGGGGTCGCCGCGCACGCCGTAGAAGGCACGTGAGGGTCCGGGGACGGTCAGCCGGGCACGAGGCCAGAGCCCCTCTTGTCAGTGTGGGCAGGTATGTTGCCTCAGCCAGCAGGGGCATCGGCTCTGGGAGGGGCTTTGGGAAGCCAAGACGGGACTGCTGGTGTACGCCGATGGCGACATACCGGGACTGCTGAGACGAGTAGGGCCCGCATACCGTGATCGGACGGCCGCCACGAGTCGGCGCCTGTATCCGGTCTCGGCGATCGAGCCATGCGACGGCTCAACTCGCTGCGACGGCGTCTACTCCCGAAGGGGACGGCTGTAGGGCGCCAGTTGGCCTGGCATGGAAGAACAGAGCGTGATGATCGACCTTCCCTCCCGGCTACCCGAGCTCCTGGTGGCGGCAAGACCGGCCGCCGCCTCGTCCCGCACACCATGCACACCATCGTCGATTCGCTTTGCTTCGCAGTATGGCAACACGGCCGGCGGCACCACTCGCCTCGACCCCAAGCCAGTCCTACCTACTGGCGGGGCCGCAGCCAGGCACACAAGCAGCGCATCTTCGGACTGTCTGTGGCCACATGAAGAAGGAGAAATAGCGTGAATACCGAAAAGATTATGGCTCGACGTCTCACAGCCGAGGAAGTTTCAGAATTGGGTCCCCAGGAGGACATCTTCGTCTCAGCTGAACTCGACCATCTTTCTCTCGACTGCTACGCTCCGGCTCACCTTACGAAGCCGGGAAAGTATTTTGAAGGAGGATCCTTCACTGCAATGACGATCTTCGGTAAGGAAATTACTATCCTCCCGAACAACGCCGAAGAGCCTGGGATCTGGGTTGCCGACGATGCAGGGGAAGAAGTCGAGGTTCTCCAGAGTGCTGGCGTCCTTCTGAACCTAGCGCTCTTCGTACCCAGCGGGAACAAGGAAGCTCTGGAGGCTCTCTACACCGCCGCAAGAGAAGCGTTCGGCGCTGGAATCGTTCAGCGCTGGAACGAGGAAGTCGTGGCGGTGCCGGACGTCAAGGTCGACCTTTTCGAAGAGCCGGCCCGAGGGCGGAAGAGTACGAGCGGCCAAAACCGCGACCGCCGCGCGTTGGACATCTACCCCACCCGAGTGCGGTTCATGGAGGCCAGCGCCGGCTGGAAGTTCATCGTCGAACCGCACCACGAGGTCATCGACGACACGCCAACGATCTGAACTGGCAGCACGCAGGAGACGGCACGCCGACCGCTGTGATCTCTCACAGTCCGAATTCTGCACGAAGTAGGAGCCGATCGGCTCGGGTCACGCGGGACGGGGCATCGGTGCCGAAACCCCGTCCCGCGTGACCCGCACGGGTTGCGGAGCGTTCCGCGTATTCCCGAACGCGCGTCGGCTCCCTTTAGCAGCAGGGCGTGCCCGGGCGAAACGTCTGAACTCACCGCTCCCTGCGGGGGTGGTCCAGTCGGGCGGTGACGCCCGCAAAGACTTCTACGGTGGGTCGTCCGTGCTCCCCGCTCCGGGGGGCCCGGCCCCAACTACGAGTTCTAGGCCCACCGCGAGTGCACCTGACGGTTGAGGCCTTTACTCACGCTGTCCGGCGAAGAAGTTCGCAAGAGGGGAGGCGAGCACTTCTGGAGCTTCTTCGGCCACGTGGTGCCGGTCGTCGATGCCGTGGCCTCGCACGTCCCGTGCCCAATGGCGCCAGCTCTTGACTTGCGGATCGCCGCGGTACCAGCTGTCCGGATCGACTTTCATGACTCGCTCAGGGATGTCCGGCTGGGCGAAGAAGAACCGGTGCCACCACTGCGTGGCGAACTCGATCGTGATGCGGGACAGGTGCTCGGTGAGGGGCAGGCAGTCATCAGCGCCACCCGCGAACCGCGTCGGGATGATCGAGCGCGAGACGCAGCGCGATGCGGCCTCCGCGGTCGTGCCGGCGAGCGCGAACCGGATATGGCCGATGGAGCGCATCACTTCGACCATGTCACCGGCGACGGTCCGTTTGGAACATTCGGCGTGGTCCGCAGTAGGCGCCGGGCCAGTCGACCGGCCGTAACACTGGCCGGGCTTCATCGGGGGCGGGCTCGTACAGGCTAGGCAGCGGATTCGTCGCCGATACGCGCACGCGGTGCGTATTCCGGCAGAGTCCTCGCGTCGTCAGAAATTGTCCCGTGTCCGTGCGGCCGCCCACACAGCGATCTGGGTGCGTGAGCGCAAGCCCAGTTTGTCGCGGATCTTGTCCAGGTGGGTGGCGACCGTGTGCTCCGAAAGGCCGAGATGTGCCGCAATCTGGCGGTTGGTCAGCGCCTCGGTGACCAGCTCGGCGACCCTGAACTCCCGTCCCGTGAGAGGGAACTGGTCCACCACGACCACCGTGGCGTCAGACACCGAGCGAGAGTAGCCGCTCCCACTCCGCAGGGCGTATGCGACGAGCCGGTCCCCCCGGAGGCGCCGGCCACCGCTGACAACAGCGTGCTCCGCGGCTGCCGACAGCCCAGCCCGCGCACGAGCTGCGGTCAGCTCCACCCGACGGCGCCATGGGTCCTCCGGTTCCGTGTCCAGCTGGCGGCGTGCCTGCGCACTCGCCTCGTACAAGCGCAGGGCCCGCCGCAGGTCACCGGTCTCGGCAGCCACGAGTGCCAGGCCCTCGACCGGGTACAGCGCGTGGAAGCTTGCTTCAGGGACCATCCGGAGCACTTCCCCGAAGAGCTCCTCGGCGTTGTCCAGACGTCCCAGTGACAGCCGTACCGCGCCAGCGGTGTGTAGGGCCGCGGCAACCCGGCTCCAGTGCCCCTGCGCCCTGAGCACCGGAAGACAGCGAGCCATGAGTTGGTCGGCCTCGTCCTCCTCGCCCGCCTGGAGGAGGGCCCAGGCCAGGTGATGGGTACACCATGCGGTGTCCTCCTGTCGGCCGAGCGTGGCGACGACACGCAGGCAATCGCGCAGGTCCGTGACGGCGGCGGCGAATTCACCGCGGCACAGCCGTGCTGCCGCCCGCGCGTCCAGGGCATTGGCGAGACCGGCGGGGTGGTCGCGCGTGCGTTCCTGGGCTACCGCCTGCTCACCAAGGCGTAGCGCTGCGGCGGGGTCGCTCTGCTGGCAGGCGACACGGGTGGCGAGTGCCGCGACTGCGCCGCCGAGGGCAGGTCGGGCAGGTGGCTGGAGGAGTCGATGCAACAGCGAGCGGGCGGCCGAGGGCTGTTCGTGTTGGTAATACACGCGGGCCAGTGCCAGGGTCAGCCGGTCGCGGGAGGGAGTATCGCCGCCCTCAGTGCCGGCCAGGGCAGCTGCGAGGTTGTCCCTTTCGCTGGCGAGCGGGCCGCCGGCCTGGTCGGCGAATGCTTCGCCGTCACTTCGTTCGGCGAGGTTGTTCAGCCAATTGAGGGACTGGCGCCGTACGGCGGCCAGCTCGCCCGAGGCGATCAGGCCCTCCATGGCGCAGGCGCGAACGACGTTCAGCTGCCGGAACCGCGCGGGATGGGTGTTGCCCGGCATCCGTACGATCAATGACTTGGCCTCGAGCGCGCACAAGATGCCGAGAATGTGGCGTGGGGCGACGCCACCGCCGACGCAGACGGCCTCGGCGGCTCCGATGTCGAATCCCCCGACGAGCACCGCGAGGCGCCGGAAGACTGCCTGTTCTGTCGGATCGAGGAGCCGATGGCTCCAGTCGATCGCGGCGGTCAGTCCGTTGTGACGACGGGGACCTGTCCGGTGTCCGCCGGTGAGAAGGGACAGTTGGAACAGCCGGTCGTCCAGTCCGGCGAGGATGTCTTCCAGGGGGAGCGTACCGACGCGGCGCGCTGCGAGTTCGATGCCGAGTGTCAGGCCGTCCAACCGGCGGCATATCTCGGCGACAGTCGCAGCGTTGCTACGCGAGAGGGTGAAGCCGGGCGCTCGGTGGGCGGCGCGTTCGACGAACAGGCGGACGGCGTCCGAGCGCAGGAGCGCGGCGGGGTCGTTGCCGCTGCTGGTCGGCGGCAGGGACAGCTCGCCGACCCGGAACACAGTCTCGCCTGGAACCCGTAACGCCTCCCGGCTGGTGGCCAGGATCTGCAACTGATGGCAGTGGCTCAGCAGGGTCGCGACCAGGTGAGCGCACGGCTCTGCCAGATGCTCGCAGTTGTCCAGAATCACAAGCCGGGAGGAGTTGCCGATTGCACGGATCAGAGCGTCGGTGCCGGATCGCCCCGCTCGTTCGCCCATACCCAGCGCGGTGGCCACGGACTGTGCGAGCGGAGCGTCGTCGTGCAGTGAGTCGAGTTCGATCAGGTCAACCCGCGCGTAGCGCTCTGGCAGTCCTTTGGCGAACTCTAGCGCCAGCCGCGTCTTGCCGACGCCGCCGGCGCCGGTCAGCGTGAGCAACCGCGAGGTCCGCAGCAGGGAGCGCAGGAGGGAGAGTTCCCGTCTTCGCCCCACGAAGGAATCGAGCGCTTGCGGCAGCCCGCGAACCGAATCCGGAGGGGAGGCAGTCGGTGAAGCCAACCTTTCCTTGCCGGGGAGGCTGTGCGTCGAGCGTTGTCTGAACGCCCGTTGTCGGCAGGCATTGGAGCAGTATCGAGGTGGCCGACCGTCGCGCGGTCCGGTGGCCAGCGCCACTCCGCATAACTCGCATGTCCTGCGCCGGGTCATCTCGGGTTTCTGACCGCGGGCCGCCTGGGCGAAACCTTGCGAGGTTGTCGGCTTGGTTGCCCACCAGGGGGTGTCAGGGCGTTGCGGCGGGATTGACTGCGACTATGACGGTGCCGGTTACTCCCTTGCTCAGGTCGGTGCCGGCCTGGGTGATGCTCAGCAGGGTGGAGGACCCGCCGTTGCGGTATATGCCGTCTCTTGCGTTGAGTGTGCGGGTGGCCGTGTTGTTCCTGTAGGGAGCCAAGGCGGCGATCTTGGTGTTGTACGTCTCGGGGAAGTAGAGCTGGCCCGTGTGGGAGACGTGGCCTCCGTGGTAGGTCCCGTTGGACACGGTTCCGCCGGCGTGGGTCTTGATGTGGATGTGGAGTGCGCGGCCGACGTACCAGCCGGGGTAGACAGAAGTGAACTCCGCAACGCCGGCGGAGTCCGTCAGCTGCACGCCTCGCAGGAATGTGGTGTCCGGTGTTGAGCCGCCGGCGACGTAGCCGGAGTAGACACCGAGTGCGTCGCACTGCCAGACGTCGACTGCCGTGTTGGGCAGCGGGAAGCAGGTTGCGGTGTCGACGACCGTGACGCGGAGGGTGAGTGGGACGCCGGCCTTGCCCTCGGTGATGTTCTTGCGGACCGTCTCGAGGTCCAGGTAGTAGGGGCCTCCGGTCTGCTCGGGCGTCAGGACGCAGGCAGCGGCCAGCCCGGCTGCGGGCTGCGAGGTGTTGCTTGGGCCCGCGGCTGCGGCTCGCGAAGCCGTGATGCCGAGAGCGGCCACGCCGAGGGCTGTGCCGCCCAGGGTGGCGAGGATGGATCTGCGGGTGGCGTCGGCCTGCTTCGCAGACTCGTGGTGGGGGGTTTCCGTCATGCCGTCACTCTGGCGCCTGCAGCGCCTTGCTGGATCGGTCGGACAAGCGATGAATCGCGCGCGTTACGAAACTCGCCGCGTGGCCCGGACGCGCCTGGAACCGCCTCGGCTGCGTCGGCTGCGTCGGCTGCGTCGGCACGAACGACGTCGTGCGTGCGGCTTTCCAGTGCTCTGACCGCAGAGGTTCACCGAGTTGGGGTGCCCCCTTCACCGAGCCGGTGCTCGAGAAGGCTCGTGCAAGGGAACCGCTGCGGGAACGTGGAAGCGTTACTGGTGCTCGGATGAGGCTTGTCGTCGGGAGAGGGCCAGCCTGCGTCGCTCTCGGTCGATCTCGGTGACGACGACCGTGACCTCGTCGCCGGCCTGGACGACCTCCGACGGAGTCTGCACGGGCGTCCAGGTGAGCTCTTGCAGGTGGACCAGTCCCTCGATTCCCTCGGCGACCTGGACGAACACGCCGAACGGGACCAGCTTGGTGACCTGTCCGTGCAGTTTCTGTCCCACCGCGATGCCGTCGGCGAATGCCTGGAAGGGATCCGGCCGCGTCGCCCGCAAGGACAGTCTGGCCTCCAGGTTCCATGTGTCGAACTGGAGGAACTCGCATGAGACCCGCTGTCCAACCTGCACGACGTCGGAGGCCGCTTCGAAGCGCCAGGAGAGCTCGGGGACCGTGATGAACCCGACGCCGGGGAAGACGGGGTGGTCGGGGCCTTCGTCCAGCGCTACGAACACGCCGAACCGCTCGATCGCTGTGACGGTGCCGGAAAGGAGTTCACCGCAGTGCAGTGATTCCAGGAACGTCCAGAGTTCTGGGTTCTCAGACCGTCCGCCCATCATGCTCCCAGCCTTTCACGAGGAGCCGTGCCGGGCGGGAGGTGCGGTCACGCTGCGGTCTTGAGGGGACGCCCGCCCCAGCGGACGTCTTTCTCGCACCGGACGCGGGCGCGCTCCTTGCGTTCGGCGGCCAGGACGTCCCGGTGGCGGGCGTTGGCGTTGCGCCGGCGCAGGTAGGCACGCAGGGCACGGGTCTGCACGGTGTGGTCGGGGTGGTGGGAGTTGGCGATGGTGATCTGCCGCAGCGGTCCGAAGTGCGCCTCAACCGGGTTCGCTCAGGAGGCGGAGGTCGGGGTGAAGCACAACTCGACCTGTGACGGTGATGCCTGCGTCGTGGGCTCGGCGAGGGGCCCACGATTCCCCCGGGATCGAACGGAAGTAGTTGATACAGCCATCGATCTGCTGCATACCAACCGCTCAGTTTGGCCAAAGTCCTGGTGCAGGTCCATACCTGTTGGTTAGCGTGCGCTCGCCCCCCGCTTCCCTTCGGTCCCGTATGGGTCCATGAGCCGCATGAGGAGAAACGGGATGCCAGAGCCGTTCCCGTATCCGGAGTACCCGGCGCACCGACCAGGGGTGCCGTACAGTCCACCGCCTGACTTCTCCGCTTCCGATGTCATTTACACGTGGCCGCCGCATCAGGAGTTCGGCGAGGAGACGACATCGCCTCAGCCGAGGCTCGGCCACCATGGCGACCTGCGTCTGTTGCGCCGCGCTTACCGCACCCAGCGGCGCGTGGCGACGTTCACGGCGCTCGGATACTTCACGCTCTTCCTTGTGCTGTCCGCGTTCGCGCCGTCATTGATGACGGGCACTGTGTCGGGTGGCCTGTCCACGGGTCTGCTTCTCGGGCTGCTCCAGGTTCCTGTCACCTGTCTGTCGATCGGGTTGTACGAGCACACGGCGCGCCGCAGGGTCGACCCGATCGCGGACCGCATTCGCAGGCACGCCGAGCTGGACGTGAAGCGGGGAGGGGCTCGGTGAGCGGTTTCAGCAGTTCCACGCAGGCAATGTCCTTGGTGGCCTTCACGACGGTCGCCACGATCATCCTGCTGCTGTGCGTGATGACAGGACCTGACGGTGACGACCTCGACGAGTTCTACACCGGGTACGGGTCGCTGTCGCCGATGCGCAACGGCCTTGCCATCGCCGGGGACTACATTTCCGCGGCGACGGTCCTGTCCACAGGCGGGGTGATCGCGCTCGACGGGTACGACGGCGTCGTCCTGGCGCTGAGCATCGCGCTCTCCCTCATGCTGCTGATGTTCCTGCTGGCCGAACCGCTGCGCAACGCGGGCCGGTTCACCATGGGCGATGTACTAGCTCGGCGGATGCCCGGCCGGAAGGTACGCATCGCCGCGTGCGGGGCAACGATCACGGCCTTGCTGCCGATGATGCTCATCCAGCTCGCCGGCACCGGCGATCTGCTGGCGTTCATCCTCGGCTTTTCCAGTGACTCGTTGAAGACCGGATGCACCGTCGGGATCGGCGCACTGATGATCAGTTATGCGGCGATCGGCGGCATGAAGGGCACCGCCCTCATCCAGGTCTTGAAGATTGTGATGCTCTTCGGCTCCGGCGCGGTCGTGGCCGCGCTGATTCTGCGGCAGTTCGACTGGGACCTGGGCAAGCTGTTCGCCGCCGCGGCGGCGAACAGCGGCGTGGGGCCGGCCTTCCTGCACTCCGGTCTCGAGTTTGCCGGCGGCCCCAGCCCCCGGCTCGACATGATCAGCTCGGAGCTCACCGTCATCCTCGGCGGCGCCTGCCTGCCGCACGTCACCATGCGCATGTACACCGCGACCAGTGCCCGTCAGGTGCGCCGGTCGATGTCCTGGGCGGTGTCGTGCGTCGCGCTGTTCATGCTGATCTGCACGGTCGTCAGCATCGGGGCAACCGCGCTGATCGGGCGCACGACGATCGCCGGTGCCGACCCGACGGGCAGGACTGCCTATCTGCTGGGCTCACGGGCCGCGCTCGGAACGAGCGTTTCGACGTCCGAGACGTTCCTGTTCACCATGGTCACGACGGCGCTCTTCCTCACCCTGCTCGCATCGGTCGCCAGCATGATCCTGGCCTGTGCCAACACCCTCGCGCACGACCTGCTCGCCCGCCGTGGCACGACTCCCCGCCGTGAGATGACCATCGCCCGGGTCTCCGCCCTGGCGGTGGGCGCCCCCACCATCCTGCTCGCCACCCTCGTCCAGCATCACAATCTGCAGCCACTGGCTCTGCTGTCGGCCTCCATCGGTGCATCCGCGCTCGCACCGGCACTGGTGTACAGCCTCTTCTGGCGCCGCTACACCCGCACGGGTCTGCTGTGGACCCTGATCGGCGGCACACTCGCCACCCTCGTCCTCATGACCGGCACCAACCTCGTCTCCGGTTCCCCCTTCTCCGCCTTCCCCCAGTCCGACTTCAACTGGTTCCCGTTCACCACCACCGGCCTGGTCTCCATACCCCTGGGGTTCGCTTTCGGCTGGGCAGGGACGAAGATCTCCGGGCGGCAGAAGGCGGAGGAACAGCGCCAGCAGTACGAGGCGGTCGAAGCATGGATTCTGGCGGGGGCGGCACGACGAGGAAGCTGAATCGAGCCGAAGAACCGCCTGTGTGAGTCGCCATCTCACCCGGCTGTGTGGCTGAAGCCCAGAAACAACATCCGGAACGTGACGTAAGGCGCCTTCAAAATACAGGCGCACTGACCGCTCTCAGGGATGCGAGCGGCCTCCGTCTCGACTCCCCGTCACCAGCACGGTGGCTCGACAGCGAACAGCACACCCGCTGGCCTGGCCTGGTCATCGCCCGCCAGGCGCGCCTGCGCGCCGGACGCTGACGAAAGAAGGGGGGCTGCTTCGCGCGGGAAACGGCCCCCCCCTTCGTCCGAGGCGGGGTGGTTCAGGTTGGGTTCAGCGGAGTGATGTCGGTGCGTACAGCTCGGGTCCCGGCGACAGGACTGTGAATGGCTCGCCGCCTTCACCGCGTACCAGGCAAGTCGCAGCAGCGTGGGTCACCGGCCCGTCCACGTTTCTCCAGTCCATCGCATCCACAGCGTGCTGCGGTGAACGGAACGTTCTCCGCGAACCGCAGGGATGCCGCGTGTCTGCCCGCGCCCACAACTTGCCGCTCGGCAGCAAGTGCAGAAAGGGAGGGGTTGATGACCCCGGCCGGTGCCACGGGAGGCCTCGATGTACAGGCTCGTGACCCCGGAGCCGCTTTCCACCAGTACGTGCTGACGGAAAGCGGCTCCTCAAACTCACCAAGTAGGACACCGTCGTAGAGGCCGGGTCCCGCGTAGGCATCACACTTGGCGGGAGCGCTGAGAGTGTTCAGAGTGGACTCGACGCAGATCTTCCCAGACGGAGGCACGAGGTCACCGGACGAACCAGCGAGCCACGTCTCATGCTGCCCTCCGGCGATCCTTGCCCGAAGCACATCTCGCACAGTGTCGGACGACACCGGCGCACGGCTGCCGCCGTCGATCACCCAAGACTGGATCATGCGCACGACGATCCCACAGGCGGATCCGAGAGACAGGCTCTACGTCCACGCGGAGGCACTCGGCGTAGCGGCGCCCGTGCGCGATGCGGACGGGCGCAGTAATCGCGGCGCTGTCATGAGCAAACCGTCGACGGACAACTCAGGCTGCTACAACATGCGCGCACGTCGAACGACAACACGGTCCCCCTCGGCCGCATCACCCGTCGGCGGAAGTCACAGATCTCCTTCCACGGCAAGCCGCTCACCGTCCCATAACAGCGTGTCGCCCGGCTTCGCGATGATCACTGGCTCGTCGCCGCGCTGAATGACGTATCCGTCGGGTCCCGGGACGGCTCCGTAGCCGTGTTGTCGGCACCAGCGTTGGGGGATGTCGATGAGCATCGTCCAGGTGATGGTCATCCGGTTGGGGTCGACTGCCGCACGGTTGCAGACCATGCGCCGGAACAGCTGCGCCGTCGTCCGGAGCGCCCGCCGGGCGCGTTGCCACGGCCACAGGCCGGCGGCCTCGCTCTCGTAGTCCTGGGCGAGGTCGAGTAGCGTCCCGCTCACCGCGCCCACTCCGCGCCCTCGTGGTCCGGATGCCCGGCTAACGGCTGGGCGAGCATGCGTAGCGTGACCTCGGCGCGGAGCCCGCGCGGTTTTCTCAGCACAGTCTGCTCCAACTGGGCTGCGGTCGGGTTGGTCACGATGGCGAGCTCGGCAGCGTGGCCCGGCATTGACGCCGGTCGAATCATTGGCAGCACATGGTAGGTATGCCCCGCATTCGCCACCAGTTTCAACGCGAGGCTTCGGGCCACCCGAAGTAGGCGGGGTCGACTCCGGTTCCTGGCCCCGCATGGCGCAGCGCGCCGGGATCCCCACCCTGACCGCGGCCGGCCTCGCCCGGCATTCCCGGTACGCCAGGACACGGATGCAAGCAACGCGACGCCTCTGCCCTACGGGCCGCCCCACAAGGGCCGTTCGTCGTCGGGGCGGCTGGTCTCCTTGAACGTGGGACCGAGGATGCCGTGCAGGTCCCGCGCCGCGGCGCCCTCGGAGGTCAAGGTCGCGTAGTAGCTCGCGTGATAGCCCCCTGGGAGACCGGGTTGATGGCCTCTTCGTAGTAGAAGGCGATCGACTCGTCCGGGTACTCGGCTGCAGCGCACACCACCACGCTCGCACGACGTTTCGAGTACCACGGACGCACCCCAGTCAGAAAAGACGGCGCCCGCCGATAGCGACGAGCCCCGACCGCACCAGACCGCCGACGAGCCCCTCCCACGCATCACCCCGACGCCCAACCCGCGCTTCCTCGACCCCAAGCGGGCGAACCCGAGCCCCTCATCCACCCGGACGGGCCTTCAAACACTCTTTGCTGCACTGTAGTTGGAGCTCACCAAGCATGTGGCCGCCGCAGCACCAACTCCCATGTGACTCCTCACATCCGGGTGGCAAGGAAGCGAACCCGGGGGTCGATGTCGACAACTCGCTGAACGCGAAGTCCCGCCATTCGTACACCCCATGACGATCCATCACACGTGCGGCCGCATGAGATCCTATGGTGCGCGGACCTGTCGCCGCGGAAGACGGCGAACACCTCCGACACCCTGACCTGTGCCCGGCACGGCGTGCGCTCTCCCCGCGGTCGAAGCACCGCTCACCCATGAACCCGAACCGAACGAAATCCCTGGGGGACTGATGAACGCCATCATCCGCAAAGCGGCGAACCTCGCCGTCGTCGTCGGCGCGGTCGCGGCCGCGTCCATGGCCGGCGCTCCGGCCGCGAACGCCGAGCCGGTCCAGCACGGCTGCGCGTACCCGTACGTCTGCTTCTACGTGGACCGGGCCGCCGTCAACGCCGGCCATCCCGCCGCCAAGTTCCAGGTCATCACCAGCGGATTCCAGGACGTCACCTCCCGCGACGGCTACATCGTCCTCAACACCCGCAACGACGACGTGGCCTACCTGCGCAGCAACGCCGGCACCCTCTGCGTCGGACCGAACACGACCACTGTGATGAGTCCCGGGCTCACCATCAACGGCGTGAGAATCTCGAGCAGCGCGACCTGCTGACCCGTGGCGGGCGCGCCCCACGCGCGCCCGCCCACCCCGCACATGACCGAGCCGCACAGCACAGCGCTACGCAACACAAACGGCGAACCGACACCGACGGACATAGCCTCCGACTGCCACGACCGGGACGGGGACCGTGACCGATCAATCGGCCGGGACCAGCACGCGGGGGCCACGCGCCTGGTCGACGCCCACGCACCGGACGATCCGACAACCTGGCCGGGCAACGAGCATCTGACCTTCCGCGCGCAAGCCACTTGTTCCAGCCCCGTACCCGACCGGCACAAGCACAACGTCCCCACCGAGTGGACACCCTGCCACGGCCGACGGCCAGGAGCCGCAGCCAGTCGCGCCGCAATCACACGCTCGTCCAGCAGGGACCTCACCGCCTGCCCATACCGCACCTCACACGGAAGCCTGGCGACCGGCCCCGTATCTACGTTCCCACGGGTCAGCCAACGGCCGGTCGCGCCGGCCTGCCGCTGCCGCACCAAGCGGGGGATGGTTCCTCCTCCCCGTTCCACGGTGAAGGCGATCACGTTCACCTGCTCGTGCACCACCCGCCGAAAATCGCGCTGTCCAAGCTCGTCAACAGACTCAAGGGCGTCAGCTCCCGCTACCTGCGCGCGGATTACACCGGCCCGATCAACCGAATCGGTACGGGCTCGGTGTTCTGGTCCCCGTCGTATTTCGCGGGGTCCGGCGGCGGCGCACCGCTGAGCATCGTCAAGGACTACATCGAGAACCACAGGCGGCCGGCCTGACCGTCACCCCGCAGAGACAGAGGACTCCGGCCGCTTCGCACCTCCAGGCCAAGGATCGCATTCCCGCCCGACCGGCAAACCGGGATTCCCTGCGAAGATCAAGGGACGGAAAGAACCAACGCAAGGGTCAGGAGCTTCCATGTCGAAGAGGGTTCACCAACCTCGTGAGGACGCCGAGTTCGACTTCATCCTCAGGATGAGCAAAGTCCCGGTCCTCGCATACTTCATCGGGTCCTGGCCCAAGGCAATCGAGCCCTGCCGGGCGATGGACCTCGTCGTAGGCGGCATCGCCGACGAATACACAGGCCGTCTGACGGCCATCCGCACCGACATCACCCGCTGCCCGGCCGCAACCAAGCGATACGGGATCACCGGAGCCCCGTCCTACGTCCTGCTGAACGAGGGAGAGGTGGTGGCACACGGCACGGGACCCATCACGATCGCCGAGGTACGAAACATCCTGGACAACCACCTCTAAGGGGGCGTTAAGTCCGTTTCTGGTAGCGGCCTCGTCCGGGTTGGGTGAGGAAGCCATGGCGGGTGAGGCGTCCGAGGCGGCTGCGGGTGACGTTCATAGCCGGGTCGTCGGTGGGCATGCCGAGGAGTTCGTGCAGTTCGCGGACCCGGAACGCTTGGTCGGGGTGCTGGTTGAAGGCGTTCATGATGGCCTGCCGCCCAGGTGCCTGGGTTTCAGGGTAGGGCGGACTGGGTATCGGTGACGCCGCGCAGAGCCTCAGCCGCAAAACAGGACCTGCTCAGGCCGCAGGTGCCTCGGGACCCGCGCCTCCAGCGGATGCGCGCGTGCCGGTGAGCGGATCTGATCGTCAGTCGGTCCGCGGCACGGCCTCGACCACAGTGATCTGATGGATCTTGCGCCGACGCGGGCTGCAGTGGACATCGACGATGTCCCCTACCCGGAACCGGTCCTTGAGCTCCGGGTTCACTGTGCGTGGGAACATCGGCCGGCTCCACTGGTCGACCTCGAAGGACCAGGCTTTCCGCGTCGCCGGGTCCTCGATGGAGCAGCAGTAGTGCGTGACATCCGTGTACGGGTCGTCGTAGTGAGTCTCGTAGACCCAGCGCGAGATGACGGCACCGCGAAAGCTCGAGTCGTCGGGAACCGCGAGGACCCGACGCCGGGCCGGCAGCCACAGGCCCCACAGCAGTACGCCGGTGAGCACCGGAGCGGTGTCCCATTCCCAGCCGAGCGGCGGGCGCGCGTTCAGGGTCGCCACAACCACGGCGACGAAGGCGGCGCACACGGTCACGGCCAGGACCAAGAACTGCCACAGGTGGCCCCAGCGCGGGGTGTCCAGCGGCCCGGCGTCCACGACGTGCCACGATCTGCCGTACGAGGACCAGATCCGCTGCGACTCGCGTACCGGAAGCGCCGATTCGGGACCAGCCGCTCCCACCTGGTGTTTGGGCAGCCGATGCTCTCCAGCACGGTCGTGGGTCCGCCACTCGCGCGCGGCCTGCCGTCCATCGGCTGTCAACCTGGGCCCGGTTTCGAGCGGGCGGTCCGACAGCGGCACCAGCCCCAACAGGCTGAGCACGAGGACCATTTTGAAAAGGATGCGCATCGACTCGGGACTGAATGCAACGCCGGCCCACAGGGGGCCGAACCAGGCCGCGAGGGCTACACCCCGATACAACAGCGTCACGTACTTGTTCCGGGCTGGCCGTATGAGGCCAAGAGCGGTCGCCTCGTTGCGGACACTGTTCTGAAAGCCGCGCCACCATACCCAGAACTCGTCGCCGTCGCCCGGTCCGAGGGCGCCTATCGGCACGCGGTCGACACCGTTTCGGCAGAGCCGGCGGATCCGTTCGACCACCAGTTCCTCGACGGGCCGCAGCGGCGCCGAGCCGGCGGCCTGCGCGACGATCCGTACGGTCACCGTACCGTCGGCTTTCTCTTCACCCCGCAGTCGGCCCGTGCGGACCATTTCCAGGGCGGTGGTCTCGATGCCCTTCGGAGTTGTCTCCCCGTCTCCCAAAAGCAGGTTCACCACACCCGCGGTCAGCATTCGGTATTCCATACGCCCCCTAGAAATATGACCGAGACGACTGTAGATGCTCTTGGGGAGCACCGCATCAGGGAAATCACGCAGCCGAGGCATCATCGAAGCTGTCTATCTCACTCGCTTGTGTGGCTCTTTGGTGCGAGTTGACGGCGTCTGCGTTCAGGCGGCGTCCCGATGCGGCCGGACGGCGCGGCGGAGGCCGCGGCCATCTTGTGGCCCCGGCCTCCTATCACCGCCTCCATGGGCGACAGCCCAGACGTTGAACGCTCAGGCCCGACCGCGCGCCGCCGGCTCCTGCCTGTGGGCCAGCGGTGGGCAGCGGGCGTGACAAGCAGTGCGACAGCGCGCGTGGGACCCCCGCGTAACGCACGGTGAGCGTGGTAGGTGTCCTCTGACAGGTGATCTTGACCAATTGCCGGGCGAGTTTGACCGGTCGGATCTGTGTCGGCGCTGCCGTTGATTCGGCAACTCAGTGACCGTACGCCAGAACTGGGTGGTAAGTATGGGGCTGTGCATGCCACTGACTCCGTCCTGTCATCTGCCGACCACCCTGCCGAGATCGCATTCCGACGCGGGTGCCAGGCCATGAACTCGGGGGACTGGGAACGCGCACGCAGCCTGTTCGAGGAGGCGGTTGGCGCTTCCGGCCCGCAGATGCTCTGGCGCGTGGCCGAGGCATGCCTGGAAACCGACGAAAGTGCATTCTGGATGCGCCGGGCCGTGGTCTCGGAGAGCGAGCCGGGCGGCATCACAGTAGACCCGGGCGCGCTACCTATCCTGGGCGGGGGCAATGGCGATGCGTTTCAACAGCACTGGGAGATCGCCGTCGATTCGAACGACCCGGCCCGTGCCGTCGCGGCGCTCAGCGCTGCGGAACGCCGCCTGAAGTGCGTACTCGAGGACGGCCGCGAACTCTCGCCGGAAGAGGCCGAAGATGTCATCGCCGACACCGACCTCTACAGCCCCAACTACGTCGCCGTCGACGACACGGTCCCCCGCGTGTGGATGGACTGCAAGGGCGGGATGTTTCCGAACATGGCCCGCACTGCGCTACGCATCGTGGCAGACGAACTACGCAAGACCGGGCTACGGCACGCACACCTGTTCACCCGTCCCGCATCGCACCCCTCAGACAGGTACTGAACTTGATTGGGTGCGGATCCTTTCGAGGGATAGCTGAGCTGGGAAGATGCTGATTGACGTGTGGGCGGTGTCGTCGTACTTCTACCGTGGCGAGGTGGAGGTGGGGCGCGATGGTGTCGTTGCCGGAAGAACTCCAGGCGCGGGAGGCCGCGGCTCGACAGCGGGTGGAAGAACTCCAGGCCGAGGCTGTGGAGATGGCTGCCCGGCTGGAGAGGGCCCGGGCTGATCTGTCGCGGTTGGAGATCAGGCGGGAGACCGTGATGGAGGTACTGGCGGAGTTGTCGGCTGCGGACGTGGCGCCGGAGGTGGAGGCGCACGATGCGCCGGAACCCAGGGAAACGCCGGCTCCTCACGGTATCGGGGTGATGGCGGTGCCGCCGTGGCGGGAGGGCCTCGCTGGGGTGCTGCCGGACGTGTACCGGGACATCGTGGAGATCGTCGCTGATGCTCCGGGTCCGTTGCAGGCCAAGCAGATCGTGCCGCGGATCGGGCTGGAGGCCACCACGGCGAAGATCGAGGGGACGCGGGGGAAGCTGAAGCGTCTGGTGGAGCGGGGCTGGCTGGACGAGAACATGCCGGGACGGTTCACCCTCGCCCGCCATGCCGGGGACGCCGGTCACGTCAACTCCCGGTGACCAAGGGGCTCTTCTCCGTAGATTCGAAGGTGCCAACCGAACGAACCGCAAGAAGAGCCGAAGAAGAGCCCCAGATGGAACCCTATGACGCCTTACTCGAGCCTGAAGGGTATGCCGCCTCGCGTGATGCCTTCGAACGCCTAGTCTCGACGCTGGCCGACGCCCCGGCGCGGAATATGGCCCATGACGAGCTGGAGGGCCTGCTCGAACAGCAAGGACGCGAACTGCTGCGGCAGTTGATGCAGGATCACCTCGACCTGCGGGCGAGGACGGAAGAAACGGCGGCCCGCATCAGCGTGGAACGGCCGGTGGTGCGCGGGCCGGAAGGACGGCCTCGGACCTGGCGGGAGAGCAACCATCCCCGCTGGCTGACCTGCGTGTTCGGGCCGGTACGGGTGAACAGGATCACCTACCGCGGCCGGGGCGTGTCCAACGTGCACCCGGCCGACGAAGCGTTGTCGCTGCCCGCCGGCTGGCACTCCCGCGGCCTGGCCCGGCTCGCGGTCCTGGACGCCGTGAGAGGCTCCTTCGACCAGGCCCAGGCCGCGATCGAGCGACGATGCGGAAGAGTGCTGGGCAAGCGCCGCCTCGAAGAACTGGTGGTCGCCGCCGCCGTCGACATCGCCACCTACTACACGGTGAAGATACCCACCCCGTGCACCCGCGAGATGCCGCTGGTCCTCCAGGTCGACGGCAAAGGCGTGGTGATGCGCCCCGAAGCCCTGCGCGAGGCCACCCGTCGGGCCACGGCCAAGACCGCGGCGGCCGGACGGCGCGGACGCCTGGCACCTGGGGAGAAACCCAACCGCAAGCGCATGGCAACGGTGGCCTGCGTCTTCGACACCGCACCCGCCCCGCGCCGGCCGCACGACATCGTGCATCCGCCCGGCGGCCGCAGCGAGAGCCGGACGCCGCGGCCGGGTCCGAAAGCGGAGCGCAAATGGTGCACCGCCTCGGTGATCCGTCCTGCGGAGCAGGTCATCACCGACGCCTTCGACCAGGCCCAGGCCCGCGGCCCGCAGCATCTGCGGGACTGGATCGTGCTCGTCGACGGCGCTCGCCACCAACTCAACCTGATCCAGGACGAAGCCTCCCGCCGCCACATCCGCCTGAACACCCTGCTCGACTTCGTCCACGTCGCCGAGTACTGCTGGACGGCCGCGCACGCCTTCCACCCTCCCGGCAGCCGGGAGGCCGAGACCTGGGCCGCGGACAAACTCACCGCGATCCTCGCCGGACACACCGACCGCGCCGCCACCGAGATGACCGCCCAGGCCACAGCCGAACAGCTTCCCGCCACTCGCCGCGAGGCCGTCACCACCTGCCACCGCTACCTCACCGGCCACCTCGACCAACTCCACTACGACACCGCCCTCGCAGCCGGCTGGCCCATCGCCACCGGCGCCGTCGAAGGCGCCTGCCGCCACCTGATCGCCGACCGCCTCGACTTCACCGGCGCCCGCTGGGGACTCGACGGCGCCGAAGCCGTCCTCCGACTCCGCGCACTGATCACGAACGGCGACTTCGAGGACTACTGGACCTTCCACACAGCCCGCGAACACCAACGCTTCTACCCCAGCCCCGACCAGCAGAACTACAGCCTCACCGCCTGATCACGGCGGTCGTTCGAAACGAACTGCACTCCGCCGCCGACCCTACTTGGGGCGACGGCGGCCGAGAGCGCGCGCTAGGTCGTGTTTTGAAATTCGGTTCTACTTCTCGCCTCGCATCGTGATGATCGCGGGGTGGGGCGAAGGGATCTTTCTGACAGGCAGTGGGCGGTGCTGGAGCCGCTGTTGCCGATCGCGGGCCTGGGGCGGCCGTCGTTGGGCCGGCGGAGGCTGGTCGATGGGATCCGGTGGCGGGTGCGGACCGGTGCTCCGTGGCGGGATCTTCCGTCGGAGTATGGGCCGTGGCAGACGGTCTACGGACACTTCCGCCGCTGGCAACGCGACGGCATCTGGCCCGAACTGCTGACCCAGCTGCAGGTCCGGGCCGACGCGGCAGGGCTGATCACGTGGGAGGTCAACATCGACTCCACGATCTGCCGGGCCCATCAGCACGCCGCGGGCGCCCGCCGACACGGCCAGGCCCAGAAGGAACCGCCAGGTGGAACCGGCACTGGGCCCGAGGATCACGGCCTGGGCCGGTCCCGGGGAGGCTTCACCACCAAGATTCATCTGGCCTGCGAGCAAGGCCAACGGCCACTGTCTCTGCTGGTCACCGCCGGTCAACGTGGTGACAGCCCTCAGTTCGCCGCCGTCCTGGAAGGCATCCGGGTACCCCGCACCGGACTGGGCCGTCCCCCTGTCCGGCCGCTTCGGGTGCGGGGCGATAAGGCGTATTCGTCCCGCGCCAACCGGGCCTACCTGCGACAGCGGGGCATCCGCTGCACGATCCCGGAGCCTGTCGGCCAGGTCGCCAATCGCAAGAGGCGAGGGAAGGCCGGCGGTCGGCCTCCTGCGTTCGACCGTGAGGACTACAAGGCCCGGCACGCGGTCGAGTGCGGGATCAACCGGCTCAAGCGCAACCGGGCGGTGGCCACCCGGTTCGACAAGCTCGCGGTTCGCTTCGAGGCCACCGTCCTGGTCGCCGCGATCGGCGAATGGATATGACGAACGTGATCGGACGGTTCCTGCACGAGAACGATGCGGCCTGGCTCACTGCAGGCTGGGACGGGGCACCGCTGCCCTCACGGTCGCGCAGTGGCTTCCCAGGCGGCAGTGATACACCCCTCTTCCCAGTGCCACCACTCCTTCGTCTCGCCGTGCTCCAACAGCTCGCGGATTTTCAGCAGATCTGCCTGCGGCGGGACCTCCAAGGCCACCATCCCGAACCGCTCGATGCCCTCGCCCGTCGTGCCGAGGCGATGGAAGACCTCCAGCACGCTCTGCCGGGCAGCGGCGGATCCGTCGTCCTTCAGCACGATGAGCCGGATGGTGCAGTTCTGCGAAGGCTCCACCGTTTCCCCGGCCCAGAGAAGACCGTCATCATCTGGTTGGACCCTGACGACGTCGCCACTGGCGACTCCGCGGACGAACCAGGGAGTGTTGTCCAGCCGCACCGTGCCATCGCCCAGGTCGACAGCCCACAGGCTCTCGACACTCGCTGGCGGCCAACCGTCCTCGTCTATCTCCATGCGGAAATGGACCTTCACGTGGTCGTCACTGATGTTCGTCACTGAACCATCATCCACTTCACATCCATCAGAGCAGACTGCGGAGCACGCAGGTGCGTGCCTCCGGGCCTGGTTGGCAGCTCGCGAAGATCGCCGAGTGTCGCCAGACTGTCGGCGACGGTTGAAATGGGTTCAGGCACGAATTTCGTGAAGCCGATCGTGCTTCCGTGCACTGGGTGACGCTCTGTCATATCAGGTGGATGCCTGATGCTGTCCCAGCGCGGTGAGCGCGCGACTGGCTATCTCGTCGGGTGTGCCGACAGCGTCGACCGTGACGAGGAGCCCTTGCCTTGCGTAGTGCCGGATGATGGGCTCCACCATCGCTTCGTAACTGCTGAACCGACTGCGGATGCTCTTCTCTTTGTCGTCCTCACGCTGATAGAGCTCACCGCCGCAGACGTTGCAGGCGCCATCGACGTCGAGGGTGTCCACCGCTGGCTCGTAGACGTGGGCCGAGTCGTTACGGCAGAGGCGACGGGCGGACTGGTGGCGGACGCGGCCCTCCACCTCCTGCTCGGGAAGGTGCAGGCGCAGCACGCTGTCCAGGGGCGTGTCGAGTTCGTGGAGCAACTCGTCCAGAGCAAGCGCCTGGGCGACGTTGAGCGGGTGCCGGTCGAGGAGGAAAGCTGTGAGGGTTGCCTGGCACAGGTGGTCCCGGACGATCTTATTGATGATCTCGTTCGGGAGCGGCCGACCGGAGTTCATGATCTCGGCGGATCGGATCCCCAGGTAGGGCCCTGGCGGACGTGAGCGCGCATGAGATCGCCGAAGTTGATGCGTGGCACTGCCAGGGCCCGAGCCAGCAAATCGCTCGGTGTCTCCCACAACCACGCCGGTGGTTGCAAGATGGCGATGCGCATCGAGCCCGTCGCCATCATCGGCAGATCCAGTAGCTGTCGCGGATCGGGTGCTTGTATTGCTCACCGGTCGAGCGAGTCACCACGACACTGCCGTCCTCGTAGGAGACCCGGTCGCCCGCCGCGACGAACACCGCTCCGTCCAGCTCGACCTGGAAGTCGGCGTGGAGCAGGAACTCGCTGATCAAGAGCATCCGCGGCAGCGGGGTGACCCCATCGATATTCAGGCGCACGACCCAAGCATTCCGCAGGGGCCGGTGCCACCGCGACTGGTTTCGGTCTGTCGGCGGCGGCTGGTCGTTTGGGGTTGGGCATGGATTCCGTGACGTCGATCAGCGGGCCGTGAGGGTCTGTGGTCGGCGGCTGGCGGCGATCAGGAGGAGTCGTTTGCGCAGTAGCGGTGTTTGCGCTCTGCCGAACATGCTGCGCTTGAGCGCTTTCAGGTCGTTGACGCGGCCCTCGACCGGTCCGGACGACCAGTCGGTGCTCATGCCGTAGACGACGGCGCCGAGGTCGGGGAGCAGTCCGGCGGCGAAGCCGGCCAGGCCGCACTGGTCGTCCGCGCAGACGTCGGCGATCCAGTGCGGCAGCCGGTCGCCTTCGCGGTTGGTCATGATGGTCGCGAAGGGAGAACCAGCCGCCGGCCTTCCGCGCAGCGGCCTCTTCCTCCGCCTCCAGGCGCAGGCGCTCTTGCTCTTGTGCCCGTTCCTGGCGCTCGCGTTCAGCCCACTGCTCCGCCACGACGGCCCGGCCCTTGCAGTACTCGCACAGGTGTCGGTGCGACTCGTCCCTGCCTCGGGTGTCGATCGCCTAACACCGGTGGTCGGTGAACTTCCGTCCGCAGTCCGCGCACACCGGCCGCCGCGCTTCCCGCTCCTCACGGAGCCGCTCTTCCTGCTGGGCGGCCAGGCGGCGGGCGAGGTAGGCGTCCTGGCGGGGGTTGCCGATCGCCTCCAGCAGCGGCTGGCGCTGCTCGCGCCCGAAGCGCCAGAACGCGGGCCCGGCCGGGCCGTGTTCACGCAGCGACCGCTGCAGTCGGCTCCCCCGCGACCAGGTCCAGGTCGGGCTTGGGGCGGATCAGCGCGATGACCGTCTCGTTCACCGTCATCGCGTGCGAGGCACCCGAGCAGCCCCCCGTTCCTCAACACTTCGTCGCGCACGCCTCGGCCCGGATCAGGTAGACGGCCGACGCCTCTCGCACCAGTGACATCCAACGTGGTCGCTGCAGGTCGGCGACGCGACGGCGACCAGCTTCCCTGTCAATGAACAGCTCCCGTCCGGCACGGTTCGCGCCGAAGTGGGTTACCGGTTCGGGAAACGCGGAACCTGCGGGGCCTCCGATCGCTCCTGGTAGGTGAATTCCGTGTCCAACGTGAAGGCGCGGCGGGCTTGTTCTGTCCTTTGCCACGTCGGTCCGGCGCCGTCTCCTGCCTGCTCCGTCGTGTGCCCGTTCCGCCTTGGCCGCAAGAGGGGGCCGATAACGCACCGTTCTTCAACGCTTGGGCCAGTGTCGGCCTCAACCCCCTCCAGGCTGCGTCTTGTCCGGGTTCAGGCAGCCTCGGTCAGCGAGGGCCGGCCTGAGCCGGCGTGACGACCACCGACCACCGATTGCCGGGCAGTTACTCCCGCTCGTCCTGTCCTCCACATGAGAAGGCTTACCAGTGATCCATGAGAAAACGCCCGTGTTGGTCGACGAGTCAGGGCAGGGGGTGAATGGCCGGCCGGCCTCCTGGGAGCGGCAGCTGCGGGACTTCGGGCACGTCGGGCGTCCGTCTGTGTCCGTGCGCGAGCGCCTGGTCGTGCCGTTTCCCGAACCCGGGTCATGGCTTTGGCGCACGCTCGGGTTCTCCCCGGCAGCGGGGCGCCGGCTGGCGCGCTGGTCGCAGTGGGGCGGGCCGCTGCTGGTGGCGCTCCTGGCCGGGCTGCCGCGTTTTTGGCACCTGGGCAGCCCGCGGGCGGTCGTGTTCGACGAGACGTACTACGCCAAGGACGCCTGGTCGATGCTGCGGTTCGGCTACGAGGGCACCTGGCCCAGCAGCAAGATCTCCGACCCGCAGATCCTCGCCGGTCCGCAGGTGATCCCGCTCTCCGACACCGGGTCCTTCGTCGCGCACCCGCCGACGGGCAAATGGGTCATCGCCCTCGGCGAGTGGATCTTCGGCCTCACCCCCTTCGGCTGGCGTTTCATGACGGCGCTCCTTGGCACGCTGTCGGTGCTGATGCTGTGCCGAATAGGACGCCGCCTGTTCCGTTCGACCCTGCTGGGCTGCCTGGCCGGAGCGCTGATGGCCGTGGACGGTCTGCACTACGTGATGAGCCGCACCGCGCTGCTCGACCTCGTCGTCATGTTCTTCGTCCTGGCGGCGTTCGGCTGCCTGCTCATCGACCGCGACAGCTCGCGGGCCCGGCTCGCGGCAGCTCTGCCGGTCGACGAGGACGGCCGGGTGCGCCCGGACGGACACACCGGCGACCGTGCCGGGACGGGAGCGCGACCCTGGCGGCTTGCCGCCGGCCTGTGCCTGGGCCTGGCGGCCTCGACCAAATGGAACGGCCTGTACTTCCTCGCCTTCTTCGTGATCCTCACCCTGCTGTGGGACGTCGGCGCTCGCCGCGTGGCAGGAGCGCGCCGCCCCTACCGCGCGGCGCTGCGTAAGGACCTCGGCTGGTCGGTGCTGTCCCTCGCCCCGGTCGCTGTCCTGACGTACCTGACGGCATGGACCGGCTGGTTCCTGTCCGACAACGGCTACGGACGCCACTGGGCGGACGCCCGGGGTGGCACATGGTCGTGGATCCCAGCTCCGCTGCGCAGCCTGTGGCACTACGAGCACGCCGTCTACCAGTTCAATGTGGGACTGAGTACTCCCCACAAGTACCAGTCGAACCCCTGGAGTTGGCCAGCCCTCGGTCGCCCTGTGCTGTTCCATTACCAGTCGCCGGCACCCGGGCAGGACGGCTGCCACGCGACGGCCGGCTGCGCACAGGCAATCCTCGCCCTGGGAACACCGCTCCTGTGGTGGTTGGCGTGCTGCGCACTCGTGTACCTGCTCTACCGATGGGCGCTGCGCCGTGACTGGCGCTCCGGCGCCATCCTCTGTGCGGTAGGTGCCGGCTATCTGCCCTGGTTCCTCTACCAGGACCGCACGATCTTCTCCTTCTACGCGGTCGTCTTCGTGCCCTACCTGTGCCTGGCCGTGACGATGATGCTGGGAGCCCTGTTGGATCCTGCGGGAGCGACTCAGGGGCGCCGCATACGAGGTGCGGTGGCCGCGGGCCTGCTGGTCCTGCTCATCGCCTGGAACTTCATCTACTTCTTCCCGGTCTACACCGGACAGACGATCCCGTACGCCGACTGGCACGCCAGAATGTGGCTCGACACCTGGATCTGAGCCCAGCCACCCGCCACCCAGTACGCGGCGCTGCGCGCGTCCTCGACCCGACGGGCGCCGATCCGGCGTCCGTCACCGCGCTGCGAACGATGCGAACGCCCACGCCATTCCGCACTGCCGGGGGACCGGGCGGCGGCCCCCGGGCAGCCCGTTCGCGTCCAGAGGACGCGCGCTGTGGAGGCGGCCTCGGGAGGCACCGTCGAACCGCCTTACGGGTGGGCATCGTGGAGCGATTGCGCTAGCGCAGTAGCGGCTATTGGGCCCCGCGTCCCGGGGCAGCCGTTTCCTGAGCCCTTTTGACTTGCGCCTTCCAACTGGCGGAGGCTCCCTGCTCCGATGATCCCTATAGAGGCTCGGCGCACATGGAGTGCCTCCGTGCGGCTTGTGCGATCGGCTGGACCAGCGGCGGTCAACCGCGAGACGTGCGGCCCTGATCCCGGCGGCCCTGCCGTGGCTGGGGCCGGCCCCGGCCGCCGGAACGGGACCGTGACGGCGCCGCGGGCGCGTCACTGCTGTTGAAACCGGGACCGCTCGGAGCATTGAAGCCGCCTGCAACCCCAGGTACACCCGTCGGAGCTCCGGTGGGTTCCGCCGCGGCCGGGGGCGCGGCAGGAGTTCGGGTACGAGAGAGGGGAATGGCCTTGCCAAGGACACGCGTGTGCGTCATCACCGGGGCGCAGGCGGCGCAGACCTCCATCAGGGTCCATACCTGACCGACGGCCGGGTCGTGCCGCAGCACGAGCAGCACGGTGCCTGCGCAGTGGATGCGGGTGCCTTCGTGAGAGGCGCACTGCGCCTGCCAGCAGGCACAGGCCGCGTCGGGACGCACGGTCGCGGCCCGGGCATGCGCGCTGACATGAGCCTCTGCGAAACGCCGTAGGGCCGCGAGGTCACGAGAGCGCGGCGGCATGACGCAGGGAGACGAACACGAGACGGAAGCCGTATGGTCACTGTGTCCAGAGACGCGAACGGTCCACGTTCGTCCAGGGCGTCGAGCGGCAGGGTTCTCAGGGTGTAGGAAATCCAAGACGGGCAGTCCTTCGACAAAGGGAGATGTTCGCGCAGACGCGCAGAGATTCTTTACCTGCGCGGAACGATCCGAGATCCGCCGGAAAGCCGCGAGCGTCATCGTAACTGCGAACGAGAACAACGCCCAGATCACCGCGCACGTGATCTGGCGGGAGGCCATCACCGGATCTCTACCGCAGCGCCTGCCAGGCGGCTGCCACACCAGCCTGAGACGGTAAGTCGTCGACGTGTGCACAGTCCGCCGCATGACCAATAAATCGCGGCAGTGGCCGACCGCCTGACGGTCCGGCGCGCTAAGCAGGTCCATGGAGCCGGTGCCGACGGCAGGTGGCGGTACTGCTGTTCGACGAGGACCCAGCAATCGACGTCGTGCCGACCTTCGAACGCATGGCTGCCTCGATCGTCCCCGAGGGGATGTCCTCCTCAGCCCTCCGTCGCATGCGCTGGGCGCGCGGCAGAACCGGGGAACCTCCCAGGCCTACCCCCAATCGATCTCCTGCTATGTGCCCGGCTACACCCATCCCCGAGCTGCAGACCCGCGCCGCACCCTCCGGGGTCCTGTCCCGCCCTCCCCTGGTAGAGCGCCGCGCCATAGAACTTGCCGAATGCCTCCTCCCGCACGCTGGCGTCGGGCGACACGATGCCGCGCAGCCATCCAGGCACATCGTTGGCCGATCCGTAAGCGTGCCCCAGGGACGCCCAGTCGATGCTCTCCAAGTCATTGATCATGCCCGCACTATGCCTAGCAGCACTGACGCCACCAGCTGCACTGACCTGGCTCCTGTCCCACAACACGGGTCGCAGCATGAGGTGTAACTGGGGGCTGACTTCTTAAAGCGGATCCGCCGTCTCGCCCTGTTGCACCCTATGCTCCTCCGGCAAGGAGCAAGCCGGTGGAGCATTGGGGATCGTTCGGAATCGGCGACGTCCTCGAGATGGCGCAGCGGATCACCGACCGGGTGCTGAACACGCTCACCCACGCCTGGCTCGAGCCTCCCGCCAGTCCGGACGGCGCGCAGGGGCAGCAGTGCGCCTGCCGCCTCACGCCCGGCGAAGTCGACGCCGCCACCTTGATTGCGACGGCTGACCTGGTCGCACTCGCACTCGGGTAGAGTCGAAAACCAGCCATTCTTTACCTGACGACCGCGAACACTCTCCACCTCCTGGGCACAGGAGGCACGCAGGGATTTCAGGCGCATCACACTAGCTCGGGGAAGGCGGCCTCCCATGCCTCCCGCAGCGGCCTGCTGATCAGGGTGCGCAGTACCGGCCACTGCTCGAGCAGCAGATCCCGGTTCAAAAAAGCGACCAGGTCCTGGCGCTGCCCTTCGGCCAGGACGGTGCGGTAAAGACTCATCCGCGAGCGCGGCTGCTCCACCTCATAGGAGCGGCGTCCCGACCAGGCCACGTGCAGCGGCAGGTCGACCGAGCCGCCGGTGGGACCCGTCAGATCCTGAAGGTGCGCAGGCAGCCGCTTGGCGTACTGCTCGCGGAGCAGCTCAAACGCGTTCGGCACCGGGAAACGAGACGAGCTGAAGGCCATACCCCGACTATCACCTGCCAGACCGGACAGCCGAGGGCCGAAGCCCGAACCGGCTGGCTACTCGTGGCGAAGCAATCATCCTCGGTGGGGCTCCGCTGCTCACTGATGCGGCGCAGTGGCGGTCCGCATTCGCAGGGAGATCTGTGCCCGGCGATAGGGCGCTCGCCGCTGGGCGGGTGGGCTAGAGGAACCCTCGTACGCGCCGCCCGATTTCGGCGGGCGAGCCGGCCCGGCTTCGACCCCGAAGCCTGAAAGCAGCGGAACCCCGTCGACCGTGGCATCGACCGTCTTGAGCAAGGGCGTGGCCTGGCCATGCAATGCGGCAAACTCGGCGTCGCCTGCCGGGCCGCATTCCACGCCGCCGCCATCCTCATCCGAGCCCGCAGATGACTCGGGGCCCTTGCGTCCGGGGATCGATCCTGGTCCGGCGCCGTGGGACGGCTACTCGCCGGTCCTCTCTCACCCTCCCGCTCTCGCGCCTACCGTGAGAGCGACGACAGAGGTTGCCGGAAGGGGCAATCGATCACGAGCGTGGGGGAGCGATGGGAGAAGAGGAGCAGGAGGGGAGCCGTGAGCCGGCGCATCCAGCAGGCAAGGGCCGGTCTGCCCAGTTAGAGATCTGGTGCACGCACATGCGGACGCTGGTGAAGCAGGCCTTCGATACACAGAAGAAGGCTGCGGCGGCGTGCGAAGGCAGGAGCGAGACGTGGCTGTCGCGAGGGCTCAACGCCGTGGACGGCAACGGCGGCACCCGCATGCCCAGCCGAGAACTCGTCGGCATAGTTCTGGCAGCGAGCCAGGCCGGCGACGAGGTCCGTAAGCGGACCCGCGAGCTGTACATGGAGGCGCTGGCCACGATCAACGCGGCCCGGCACGCCGACTACGTGGCCGCCGACCGGGCCGCGGCCACAGAGATCCGCTGCCAGGAAGCACTCCAGGCAGCGGAGGACCTGCGCGTGCGCATGACACAGCAGGCAAAGCAGCATGCGCACGAGGTGACTCGTCTGGAAATTGAGCTGGAGCGGCGCGAGCAGGAACGCGCCGGGGATCTCGCCGGGGCGCGGGCGGGAGGAGAAGAGGGCCGCGGATCTGGCCGCAGCACAGGAGCGGGAGCAGAAATGGGCTGCAGATCTGGCCGCGGCTCAGGCCAGGATCAGCGAGCGAGCCCAGCAGCTCGCCACCGAGCGCCAGGAGCGCCGGGTGGGTCAGGCGAATATCGAGACGCTGCGGGGCGAGCTGGTGGATGCGCGTTCGTTGCTGACGGGCAGCCATCGAGTGGCAGGTTGACCGGATCGGTGAGGGGTCATCGGTGTTGCGGTAGTGGTGCCTCGTCAACAGCTCGTCCGATGGACCTTCAGCCCTGGGCAAGGGTGAAGACTCCACCCGCCAACAAGAAGAGTCCGGCGGAAATACCAGTCCACCCGAGCACACCGAGGAACGCCGGACGAAGTATCACCAGGGAGGACGATATTGGAATCACGCTCAACTGTCGGCGGCGGAACGCCAGTACACGAACCCCAGCCAACAGTCCGACAAGTCCGACAAGTCCGACAATAACGTAGTGCATTCAATCCTCTAGACTTTAAAATTTTCTAGACATTTTACAAGGCTGATACAGTTGCCGACATTCGCATACTCGACACCCATTGGCGCTATTGCCGCGAGCTATTATTACTAAAGAGCAGTCTTCGGAATGCGACCTACGGCCAACTGCCTGCAATGGTGAGGCCTCAAAGGATGCCCTATCCAGTTCGACCGATGCGCCCCAACAGTCGCCACCATTGATCACTTTCTGATACGCCAGCGACGCGGCGATAATCCGCCCCCAGGGCGCAATCTAGGACGAAATCGCCGACACTCTCAGCCCAGCATTCGAAAGCATCGCTCTGCCACCAGATAACCCCCTCGTCTCGAAAGCCCCAAACTGAGCCGTCCGACCTCTTAACAAACACCGGATCGTCGTTGACTTTACCTAGACAAAACCATTCATTCCGCCCAAGATGAATCGGAACACCCTCGGCTTCGTCGGCGTAGAACTGCATCTTCCCTACAGTCTTGGCGTCGAAGATGACCACCCGACCAAAAATGCCACCATTTGCAATGGTTAGGAATTCCAGGTATTCGATGGGTCCCTCCGTACCGAGGGGTACACGCCCCCCTTCTGGCACGGAGTTCATCATCGACCACTCAGGCTCCAGTCGCACGGCTTCGCGCGCCACGGAGAGGATTTGCGCAACTTCAGGTGAGATCATGGCGGGCCTTCAATAGTAATACTGATGGGCGTGTAGTCAGCAAGGCCACGAATCTGTGGCCAGATTTGCCTCAAGCCTATTTCTTGATTTGTGAAAGCATCTAGAATATGCAGGTTACTTGCATGGTCAGGGCCGCCAAGCTGCAGCTCCCAGACATGGTCTGGATTCATCTGCGCGAGAATGCGACTCTTCAATACCTCGGCAAATGTCGGATTCCTTGCACCGAACTGGTCAAACACCCTGGCGATTAGATTCGATTTATAGTTGCTCGTGATCGTCGTATCACGCGAGACCGGGTTTGGTGCTTTAAAGAGTAGCCCCCTGTCGCTGAGATCTTTCAGAGCGGCTGCCTTCATGTTGAATTGACTCTTGGGCATTCCAGGACGCCACCGCACAGTGACGTTTACAGGGCAGCCGCCATTGGTATTGTGCACCAAAATCGGCGTGCCGCCCGCCAGCACGTAGTACGTGTGGAGTTCGTGGACGGTGAGGTTCCAACGGTCCGCCGCCCCAGGAGTGATCCGGGTGGAGACGACGTAGGCGTGGTCGTTGTCGGCTGTGTTGAGAGCGTCGCCGTGATGAAGTTCGCCGGCCGGTTTCCAGGTGTGGGTGGTGGCGTTCCAAAATGGGTGGTTGGCGGTGGTGTGAACTGTTGCCGTGTGACCGTCCTTGTCGCGGACGGTGACGTCGAGCAGGTCCTTGTCGTGGTTGATCCAGATGTGCTGAACGGTGCGGGCACCACGAAGTTTGCCGGTCCTGGGGTCGGCTGACTCGACCTTGTCGCCGGTCTTGATCTTACCGATTGCCTTGGTCTTTCCCCCTGCCATGAGGACGGGGGTCTGCGGCGAGAAGCTGCACTGTGCGCCGCTGCCCGATCCTTCGGGTGTGGTTCCCGAGTTGCCGGTGCTGGGCTCGTCCGGCGCTGCTGCGGCTCTGCTCGAGGCGGCCGCTTCGTCCTGGGAGCTGGCCTTCTTGGGGGCGGCCGCGTTGGCGCCGGCGGAGTCGCTGGTGGATTCCTTGCCCGCGCCCGATGCGGCGGCTGCGTCGCCCGAGCCGCTGCCGGCATCGTGGGGTGCGGCATCGGCCGAAGCCTTCGGGGCCTCGCCGGCCTCACCGGCGCTGCCTCCTGCGGGTGGCGAGTCGCCTGCTTCTTCGGCTATTGGTTCGCCTCCGCCGCAGCCCATGGCCATGCAATCGGCACCACCGACCAGACCACCGACTGCACCGACTGCTTCACCGCCCGCTATGAGGCATGCGGGGGCCGCGAGCACGGTTCCGGCGCAGGTGACAACGGCCACGACCACCACCACAGCTACGGCCACGACTGCGACCACGGTCGCGACCTTCTCGGCGACCGGGAGTGCCTTGGTGAAGTAGTGCCCGGCACATCCCCAGAAGCCCGAGCAGCCGCTGCTGTGCTTCTTCGTTCCGCTGGAAGTGGAGGTGGAGGAGTACACCTTGTCGTTGGCGGCGGCGCACTTGGCGGAGCAGCCTCCGCCGCTGCTGTCCATCATCTCCATCAGGCCGCTCGGGTCGGAGGAGCTGGCCGGGTTGTCGCCGGCGTAGGTGTAGCCACCCATCTGGTTGGGGTCGCCGGGCTCGAAGACCGGGTCGGGGGTGAGGAAGCGGCCCAGGACGGGGTCGTAGTCGCGGGCGCCCAGCAGGTTCAGGCCGCTGACGGGGTCGGCAGGCTGACCGAGGAAGCCGTGGTTCTCGTCTGCAGCCACCCAGGAACTCGGCTTCGTGCCGCGGGGGTTGCCGAAGGGGTCGAAAGACCGGCGGGTGACGGCCAGGGTGGAGGCGTCCACGGCGGTGACGGCGGTGCCTTGGCCGTTGGCGACCTGGTAGGAGACTGTGCCGGTGCTGGAGCGGGTGACGGTGGTGCCGTCCGGGCCGGTGATGTTGCGCAGGCCGGTCCAGGTCTTGGCGGAGACGTTGAGGGTGATCTGCTCGGCGCCGCCGAAGAGATAGAGGATGCGGGTCTTGTCGGCGCCGTCTACGGCGGCGGTCTGCTCCAGCAGGCCGCCCTGGGCGTCGTAGAGGTACTTGCTGGTGTTGGTGTGGGTGCCGGAGGTGGTGGCGACGGTGGCGGTGCGGCCTTCGGCGTCGTAGGTGAAGGTCTGGCTCTGGCCGGCGGGTACGGCGCCGGTGGCGGCGTTGGTCCAGGTCTGGCCGGTGCCGCCGCAGGTGGTGAGGGTGAGCTGGGTGCCGGTGGTGGCGGAGGCGGCGGGGTCGGTCAGGCACATCGCGGTGTTGGCGTTGCTGACCAGGGTGCCGGTGGTGGTGACCTTCCACTTCTGGGTGGCGTCGGTCTTGCAGGTGTCGATCACCAGGAGGGTGCCGCTGGTGGTGGCGTTGCCGGTGGTGTCCAGGCACATGCCGAGGACCTTCACCGTGCCGTCGGTGCCGATCGTCCACTTCTCGCTGGTGGCGCCGTTGCAGGTGTTGACCTGCACCTTGGTGCCGGCGGTGGTGGAGCCTCCGGCGTCGTCGATGCACCGCTTGACGCCGCCGGTGATGGTGAATGAGCTGGTCAGCGGACCGGTGGAGGCTACTTTCCGGCTGATGGTGTCGCCGGCGTTGACGTTGCCGTGGGCGGGGTCGGTGTAGGTCGGGGCGATGGTCGCCGTGCCGGCCGGGCTGGTGAGGGTGGCCGTGCCTGCCTGGTCGGGCAGGGGCGCGGGCGCCGTGCCGTTCGCACCGGGGTAAGTGACGGCCTGGGTGGTGTCGTTGAGGGCGTTGCCGGTGGTGTCGTGGTTGACCGTGCCGGTGCGGTCACCGAGCTGGTCGTAGGTGTAGCTCTGCCAGTAGGGGGCCGGGCCTCCTACGGTGGTGGCGGTGATGGGGGATGTGGTGGTGGTCTGCACCCGTGCGGTGGTGCAGCCGCCGACCGCGCCGGGCGTGGCCGCGCTCGGGTTCGTGATCCCGGCGGTGTCGGTCCAGGCGGTGGTCAGGCGCTGGAAGGAGTCGTAGGTGAAGCACTGGGTGTCGTGCGTGGTGTTGTCCTGCAGGTCGTCGATCGCAGTGAGTTCGCCGGCCTGGTTGTAGCGCAGGTTGGTGACGTCCAGGGCGTTGGCCGAGGTCTGGAGCATGCTGCTGGTCTGGGTGACGCGCCCGGTGGTGGCGTCGTACTGGGCGAAGGTCGCCAGCTCCTTGCCGGTGCGGCCGTAGTTGGCCTGCAGCACACGTCCGAAGGCGTCGTGGACGGCGGTGTCGAGGTAGGCGGGGGTGTTGGCGGAGTTGATGAAGCCGCCGATGCCGTCGAGGTTGCCCTGCTGGGTGTAGCCGTAGTCGATGTCCTCGGCCGGCAGATTGCCATCCGCCTGGAAGTGCGTGGTGGACAGCAGGCCGGCCGTGTCGGTGTAGTGGTTGGTGGCCGTGTAGGTGACGCTGCCGGATGCTGGTGCGCTGGACTGTCCGGCGGCGGCGAAGCCGTCGGAGGCCGGGACGGTCAGCGTGGTGCCCAGCGGCTGGTAGGCCGTGTTGTAGTCGGTGACGGCCTGGGTGTAGGCGGTACCTGAGGCGCCGCCGACGTAGCGGGTGGCGGAGGTCGCGTAGCCCTTCTCCAGCGTGTCGTAGACGTGGGAGACCAGCAGCTTGGACTGGTCGGGAGTGGCCGACCAGGCGGCGGCGTACTCGGCTGTGGGGCGGTTGTCCCAGTCGTAGGTGAAGGATGTGGCCTGGCCGCGGGCGTCGGTGGTCTGGAGCAGGTTGCCGGCGACGTCGTACTTGTCGAACGTGGTTGTGCCGGTGTTCGGGTCGTTCTGGGTGAGCTTCTGGCCGAGCAGGTTGTAGGTGTACGACCAGGCGTTGCCCGCGTTGTCCTTGATCGACTCGATCTGGCCTGCGGGGAAATAGGTGTACTTGGTGGTGGCGTCGGCAGCCGCGACGGCTCCTGCGGTGCCCTGCTTCCACAGCGTCGTGGTGCCGTTGGAGGCGACCACAGCTGCGGTGGAGTCGTTGCGGACCTGGAAGGTGGCGCCAGTGGTGGCGGTCAGGCCGGTGGTCCACAGCTGGGCGGCGGCCGTGCTGTAGATGACCAGGTTTCCGTCGGTGCCGAACTTGGCCCAGGCGCCGGCGTGGCCGGAGGTGCCGGAGGACCAGATGGTCGCGCCGGTCGCCAGGGCGGACAGGACGAGGTTGCCGTCCTGCTGCATCGTCAGGCGCACGCTGTCGGAGGTCAGCGACGTTCCTGAGGGGATCACCGACCCTGCGGGCAGGGTGACGGTGGAGCCGGTGTTCTTGACCACGGTGCTGGTGGTCTGGCCGACGGCGTTGGTGAAGGAGGCGGTGGAGCGGCCTCCGGCCGGTGCCGTGGTGTCGACCTCGTCGGCGCCCGGGTAGCTGGTGGAGGCGTGCCACTGCTCGACGGCCTGGTGCCAGAGGGTCGCCTTCAGGGGCCGACCCTCACCGTCGTAGGTGGTGGTGCTCTCCGAGGGGATCTGGTTCTCGTTCGCCGCGTACAGCGTGCTCGAGGGGAAGGTGGTCGGCTCCGAGTACGGCGCGTAGGCAGAGACCTGCCAGCCGTGGGAGTCGTAGAAGGTGTCGGAGATGACCCGGCCGGAGTTGGAGTCGCCCATGGCGGTGGCCTGGGTCTGGCGGGGCTGGAGCATACCGTCGTAGATCGATACGGAGGTCGCGTACGTACCGTCGTCCCGCAGGGACTTCGTGGTCACCGACGTCGGCGCGCCCGGCTGGGTGATCGTGTCTCCCGGCGCGGGGACGGCGCCGGGGTTGATGGAGTACGCGAAAATGCGGTCCGCGCTCTGGCCGGCTGCCTTGTCCCGGCCGGGAAGCCACACGGCGGTGCGCCGTCCGAGCGCGTCGTAGGTCATGTCGGTCTTGCGGCCGTTGGCGTCGACGCTCTCCAGAGTCGCCCCGCGCAGGGCGTCGAGCGTGGAGGTGACCTTCCATCCCTTGCTGTTGATGGAGGTCTCGCCGGTGGCGTTGGTGTTGTTGCCCGCGGTGCTCCATGCGGGACTGAAGTCGGTGTGTGTCTTCTGACCGGTGGCGTCGTAGGCGTCGGTGACTCGGCCTGCCCCGTCGTAGCCCATGGCCGAGGTGGTCAGCCAGTTCTCCGTCGTGCCGGTGTAGCTGGTGGCCGTCTGTGTCGCGGTCGACGCGCCGGTGGCGGAGACCTTCCCGTAGGTGCCGAGACCGGTGGGGGTGCCGTCACCGAGGTAGTAGATCTTCTTGTCTGTCAGCAGGGTACTCGCGCTTGCTGCGGTGGTGCAGTCACTTGCGACCGAGGTGACGCGGTCGGGGTAGGACAGCATCATCGTGTTCGACGACGGTGTGTCGGCGTAGGTCGTGGTGGCGCACTTTTCCTGCTTGGGGTCGACGCCGTCGCCGTGGGCGTTGACGGTGGACAGCCGTCCTTGGCTGTCGTAGGTGGTGTCGGTCTTGGTGTGCCGCCAGGTGTTGTTGGCGAGGAGCTCGTACTGAAGGGAGCTGCTGGCTTTGATGCGGTGTGCGGTGAGGTCGGGCAGGGTCGAGGGATCTGGTTTGGTCCCGCCGGGATTGTCGTCCTGGGTCCAGGCCGTCCAGGAGGTCTGGGCGGCGGAGGCAGTGGTGGTGAAGGTGAACGGGCCGTTGATGCCGACTGCGTCGACTGTGCCGCCGGACTGGGTGTAGTTGGTGTCCTGGAAATCGGTGCCGGCCAGTTGGTCGGCGTCGGTGACACTCAGCACCGTGTTGCCGTCGACCTTGGCGTCCACGCTGACGGAGCGACGGGTGCCGTCGGCCTTGTAGTCGCCGTCCATGCCCTGCAGATATGTGGTGGTCTGTTGAGTGACGGGTTCGGGGGCCTGCCCGGTCTGCACGGTGACGGTGCGGAATCCGCGGAACTGGTCCCAGGTGCGGTACTGGTCGTCCGTCTGTGCGGAGTCGTCACGGTGCCAGGCCGGACCTGAGTAGCTGTAGTGCGAGATCTGCGTCTCGGAGCCGGCCGGGTTGTTCTGGGCGTCCGGCTTGTACTGGCCGGCGATGGTCAGGTCGGAGGTGGCGACGCTGTCGACCGTGACCTTGTTGAACCAGTCCGCGATCGGCTTGGAGGCGCCGGGGACCGTCCAATAGACGGGGTAACAGGATTCGGTGTTGCTGTCGGCGTGGGAGATCGAGAGTGTTTTGCCCGCGCAGGGGGCCGTGTTGTACTCGACGGCGATCGACTCGCCGGTCTCCGTCTGGATGCTGGAGATACGCGGCCGGTACAAGGGTGGCGCGGACGGGGAGTCGTCGTTGACCCGGTTGTCGATCTCGGTGCCGGTGAACGACACCTGGTTCAGAGCGATGTCGCTGTTGCCGTTGCCGTAGGTGCCCTTGCCGGTATGGCGGAGGGACTGCAGCCACATCACGGCCTGCAGCATCCCAGCGTCCTTCGGGTCCACCGTGGTACCGGTGACCGGGTCGACGGTGCCGCCCGCGTCCGAGTAGACCTGACCCAGCTTGTAGGTGTCGACCGCGGTGAGCTGGTCGGTGGCCTTCACGTGGACCTTGGTGGTGATGGAGTCCAGGCGCGTCGTGGTCCAGAAACTGGGGCCGGAAGTAACGCACACGTCGGCCGGGACGGTGGTGGCGCCGTCGGGAAGCTTGGTCTTGTCCGTGGAGTCACAGTGCAGGTCCCACGGCACGTCCGGCCAGTGGGTGGCGGTGCTGTCCTTGAGGTTGTCGGCCGAGCAGTCGGTGAACGTGCCAGTCTCTTGACACCGTTGCGCCAGCCCGAAATCGACCTCGGCGCCAGGGGTGCGGCCGGCCTGCTCGTCATCCAGGGTGTAGCCGTACGAGATCAGCGTCAGTGCGCCGCCGCGGGTGTAGGAGGTGAGGGTGCCGGTGTCGTCCGGGTCGTCGGTCGCGGCCGCCTGGCCGCCGCCGAGGTCGTAGTAGTTGGACTCGGTGGTGTAGTCGTAGCGCTGCACGAAACCGTCGGGCGCGACAACAAAGTCGAGGTTCCAGCGCCAGCCTTCGGGCTTGTCGCACTGCGACGACTTTCCCTTGGCGTCATCGTGGCAAGGGTCCGCGGAGCGCGGGTGCAGGACGGGAACGCCCCAGGCCGAATGCGTGGAAGCGTCGGCGGGATCGGCGGGCATGGCGGTGCTGGTGCCGGGGTCCTTCGGCGAGTGGTCGGCCCCGAAGTAAGCGGCGGTGCCGTCCGAGGTCAGCACCCGGTAGTAGACGCCGTCGTGCAGCCCGTTGGCCGCGCCGGACAGCTCCTGTACGAGCGTGCCGTCGTCGCCCTGGATCCTCCACTGCTTGATCTCGCCGGGCACGCCGGAGTCGACACCGTCGGGCACCAGTACGCCGGAGTGCGACCCGAAGGAGAGCATGGCGTTGTCCCCGCCCCAGCACTCGTCCCCCGACCCCTTGACGAGCTTCTTGCCCTCGGAGTCGAGCAGCGAGCTGCAACCGCGGTAGCGCCGCTCGACGTAGCCGACCTGGTAACTCCAGCCGTCGCCGACCCAGGAAGCCTGGGAGTTGCGGGCGGTGGTCTCCCCGTCGACGGACTGGGAGTCATAACCCAGCCCCACCGAGGGCGCGTTACCGCCGACTGCGGCAGGCACGGAGACCGGGTAGGAGTAGGTGAAGGAGCCGGTGGCGGATGCCTGCCACGTACCGGCGCCCGACAACTCCGTTGCCCCGTAGTCGCCTTGGGAGCCGGAGGGGCCGGAGGTCACGGCGAGCGCCGTGGTACCGGCGGCCGCGGTCAGCGGTGCGGTGCGCTCCGACATCGCCTCCGGCCCGTTCGCACTCTCGGACGGCTTGGGGGATGCGGTGCCCTGGTCGGGCTTCGGAGATTCCGCTCCGGTGGTCGGCTTCGCGGTGTCGGTGGCGGTGGCGTCCGGGGCCTGCGAGGGGCCGACGCTCGCGGTCGGCGTCGAACTGGCCATGTCGTCGGTCGGCTTGGGATCGGCCGTGCCGTCGTCGCCGGACGCGGGGACCATGGTGACGGTCGCCGTCAGCTGCTCGGCGGAGGCCCGGTTGGTGAACTTCAGCGGGGTGGCCTTCTGGCACTCCGTCTTCTCCGGAGTGGTCAGCGCGCAGCCGGGCAGCTGCACCATCCGCAGCCGGGAGCCGTAACCGCCGCCGTACTGGCGGGCGATCGCCGAGTAGTCGATGACCACCTTGACCCGGCCGGGGGCAGACGTCGTGCCGGAGGGGGTGATGCCCAGGAGCATGCCGTTGGCGCCGGTGCGCAGCGTCTGGGTGTGCGATGCGGCCTGCACCCGGACGGAGTCGACCCTGTGCTTGGTGTCGGCGGGCGCCACCCAGACGGGCAGTGAGCCCGCCTTGACCGGCTTGGGCTTGGTCTGGGGGCCAAGGTCGACGACGGCGGTGCCGGCCTTGGGCCAGTGGGCTGCCTGCGCCCGGTACGCGCCCAGCGCCTTGTAGCCCTTGGGGTGCTTGGACGTCTTGGGCTGCAAGAGGTGCGCCCCTACAGCCTTGACGGGGGGAACCCTCTTGGGCCGCCACACCTCGCCGTCGAACGAGAAGCCGCCGTGGTGCCCGAAGCCGTCGTCGCCGGAGTGACCTGCCATGAAACCGGGCATGCCGAAGCCCGTGGTGATGGCTACCGGCACCAGAAGCGCGAGCAGGGCGATCGGAACGGTCCACAGCCCGAGTCCGCCGAGGAATGTCCGGTGCCATGTCCCCGCAAACCAGCGCCGTCTGCCACTCACGCGTAAACCCCCCAGGACACAGCCCTCTTGATGGGCTGTCACACAGTGCGATCACAGGTGAGCGATCGAACGGAGGTTAGGTAGCTTCATGATCACGACTCAAGACGCTTTGCCGATTCGAGGGAGAAGCAATGCATGCCCATGACAGATCCTGTGTAGTTTCTGTGCCGGAATTGATCACTTCTCAGATCACTGCGGCACCCGGGCTCTCCCACCCCGATGCCTCTCGAACCGAAGGAAGCCTGCCAGGTGTTGAGACCCCCGATACGCAACCGCCGTAGGCGCGCTGTTGCGGCCGGCAGACTGGCCATGTTCACCGCGCTCATGAGCCTGGTGGCGATGTTCCCTCAACTGCCCGCCGTCGCCGACGACTCCGTGCCTGCTCCGGCCGACCCGCTGCTGGCAGCCCGGACCGAGGCCCTCTCCACGGGCAAGACTGTCCCGGTGGACGCGCTGACCACGGAGGTCTCCACCACCGACGCACTGCCGGACGGCACCTTCACCAGCACCACCAGCGCGCTGCCCACCCGCGTCCTCAAGGACGGCGAGTGGACTCCCGTAGATTCCACCCTTGCCGCAGACGGCCACGGCAACTACGCGCCCCAGGCCACGCCGAACAAGGTCACCCTCTCCGGCGGCGGCGACGGCCCTCTGGTCACGCTGACCCATGCAGATGGCCCCAGCATGGCGCTGACTCTGCCGTTCACCTTGCCGGCACCGAGCGTCAGCGACGACACGGCGCTGTATTCTTCGGTGCTGCCCGGAGTCGACCTTTCGGTGTCCGTCACCAGCCAGGGTGGCTTCAGCGACGTCCTGATCGTCCACAACGCGGACGCGGCGGCCAACCCGCGTCTGAAAAAGCTCACGCTGGCCGCCGACACTCGCGGCCTCACACTCGCCGCCACCGACTCCGACAGCATGAAAGCCACCACCACCGATGGCGACGTGGCCTACACCAGCCCGCAACCGCTGATGTGGGACTCCGCTACCACCCCGCCCAAACTCGGCGGTCCGGTGGCAGACGTGACGTCCTCCGTGGACGGTCCCGGCCCAGAGGCAACCACCAAGCCGGTTGCCATGACCGCCACGAGCGACGCCGTGACGCTGACCCCCGACGCCGGCATGCTCACCGGCCCGGACACCACCTACCCGGTGTACATCGACCCCTACACCAACCCCGTCTCCTCGACCGCAGGCCACTACACCGAGGTCTACTCCAGCTCGGCCTGCGACAACTCCCCGCAGTACGACAAGGCGCAGACGAACGGACAAGGTGCGGGCTACCAGCGGTGGGGTGGCGCCTGCGGGACAGGGCTGGAGCGGTCCTACTGGGCGATCACCACCGACAGACTGCACGCCTCGTTCGTGATCTCCGACGCCTACGTGAAGATCTCCACCACCTTCGCGGCCAGCTACGACTGCAGCCAGAACCAGCCGCTCACCCTGCACACCACCAACGCCATCAGCTCCAGCACCGACTGGCTGTCCCGCCCCGGGGTCCACGACACAGCCTTCCCTCCGGTGACCGACACGGTGCCCAGCGGCGCCAACTCCGGCAGCTCCTGCAGCAACAGCACCGCCACGTTCCACGTTAAGAACCAGGCCCAGAAGATCGCCGACGAAGACGGCAACGGCTACGACGCGGACGGCACCTTCGGTGACGGTGCCAACACCTGGACCATCGGTCTCTACGGCAACGAGTCGGAGTCCTCGAGCAACGACGACTACCTTCGTCTGTCCACCACACTGACCCTCACCACCAAGTTTGACGTCCCGCCCGGCATCCCCACCAACCTGCACATCACCCCGGGCGCCACCGACGCCTCGGCCCCGTGCACCACCAGCGGCGTCGGCTGGATCGGCGCCACCACCTACTCCGACGCCGGCAGCGACATCACCCTCCATTCCACCGTCACCAGCCAGATCTCCGGCGAGAAGGTCAAAGCGCACTACTACGTGTGGGACCGCACCATCGACCCCGACGGCGACGGCAACGGTGCCGCCGTCTCGACCCCGGACAGCGGATCACTGGCCTCCGGCACCGACGCGGCAATGAAAATCGGCGCCACCCTCAAAGACGGACACCAGTACGGCTGGGACGTCTACGCCGAGGATGACTCGGACCAAGCCCTGACCTCGGGCAAGTCCGACCACTGCTGGTTCAACACCGACTTCACCGCACCGCCCACCCCGGACATCTCCGGCAACCCCGCCTTCCCCCCGGTCGGAACTACGCGCGAGAGCGACCCCGTCTACGCCGGCCCCGGCAAGACCACCGACTTCACCGTCGCCGGCACCGACGCCCCCTCCAGCGACGACACCTGCGACCCCGACGCCTGCAAGTCCAGCGGCATGAAGTCCTTCCTGTGGCAGCTCGACTCACCGCCCACCGACCCCGACGGCCAGAGCGTCGCGGTCTCCGGCACCGACAGCCAGGGACGCTCCACCGCCACCATCCCCGTCCCGATCCAGGACTGGGGCGTGCACACCCTGTACGTCGCCGGAGTCGACAAAGCCGGCAACATCTCCACCAGCCCCGCCGGCTACACCTTCACCGTGCCGTGGAACCCGGCCACCAAGGTCAAGCCCGGTGACATCACGGGTGACGGCGTTCCCGACCTCCTCGCCACCACCAAGACAGGCGATCTCGACCTCGTCCCGGGCAACCACGATCCCGCCCAGGCCACCACCCCGGTCCACAGTGACCCGGTGACCGGTGAAACGGTCCCGGCAGTCGACGGCCCCGTGATCGTCTCCACCAAGGATGACTCCCCGGACGGTACAGGCTGGAACAACTACCTCATCGCCCACCGCGGCAACCTCCACGGGGCCGACGGCGACGACCTGTGGGCGTACAACAAGAACAGCGCGAACCTCTACGTCGTCAAGAACGACCTGGACCCCGTCGACGACGCGACGTTCCCCCGAATGTCCTGGTCCAAGCTCGGCGGCTTCGTCGGCAGACGCTTCGACCGCGTCCCCAAGGACGGCTGCGCACCGGCCGACGTGGTCGCGGACGACACCCGCTGCCGCGGCACCGACTACAACGCCACGACCTGGAACGTCAGCCAGCTCATCGCACCGGGCAACGTCTTCGGCAACACCGACGGCTACCCCGCCGTCATCACCGTCGAGAACAAGGAACTCTGGATCTACCAGTCCGACGGCGGCTACCACCTCAAGAACCCGCTCCTGCTCGGCGACGGCGACTGGACCACGCAGACCCTCATCGCCGCGGGCACCTTCCAGAACAAGCCCGTCCTGTGGTCCCGCGACAACGCCACCGGTCAGCTCTACAGCTACCCGATCACCGTCGACCCGGCCACCCTGGTGCCGGCCCTGCTCCATCCCACAGTGCGCACCAGCCTCGGGCTCACCCTCTCGCCCACGCTCTACCCGGTCGTCGCCTCCCCCGGTGACGTCAACAGCCCCGTCCAGCCCGGCGACACCACCCCCGGCGCCCCCGACGGCAGCCCCGACCTGTACGCGGTCGGGCCGTTCGGGCAGCTCGTCGAATACAACTACCGCCAGAGCCTGGTGCTCACCTCGCCGCCCACCTACGGCTTCGGCTCAGCGGTCTCGCTGGGTTCGGTGACCGACACCGCAACCCACTGGTGGAAGCTCGCGGAAGGCAGCGGCACCACGACCGCCGACAGCACCGGCACCCTGAACGCCACCCTGGCCGGCGGCTACTCCTGGACGTCCGACACCACCCGCGGCAACGCGGTGACCCTCAACGGCAGCACCGGCTACGGGAGTACGGCCGGAACGGCCGTGGATACCTCAAAGAGCTTCACCGTCTCCGCCTGGGTCAAGCTCAACTCTTTGACCGTCAACAGCACGTTCCTCTCCCAGAACGGCACCAGCAACAACGGCTTCCAGCTGTACTACTCCTCCGGCGCCCAGTCCTGGGCGTTCGGCCGCCACAGCACGGACGCCGACGGTGCCGTCTGGCGTGCGACCTACGGCAGCAAGGCCGTGGCCGGCCGGTGGACCCACCTCGTCGGCATCTACGACGCCGCAGCCAAGGAGATCCGCCTCTACGTCGACGGCAAACTCGTCGCCACCAGGGACTGGACCTACACCCCCTGGAACGCCACCGGCCCCCTCCAGGTCGGCCGCAAGCTCGCCTCCGGCACGTACGGCGAATTCACCAACGGCGCGGTCAGCGACATCCGCATCTACCCCACCGCCCTGCCCCCGGCAGACGCCGCGTCGAGCGGTGACCTGCCCAAGGTGACTCAGCTCGACTGACATCGGGCCCTCACACAGCGCCCCGCCCGCACCTGGAGCCCCCGGGTGCGGGCGGGCACCCTCGCTCGCACCCCACCACTTGGAAACCACCATGAGACGCAGCACCTTCCTGGCCGCGGCCACGGCGACCGCCCTGTCCGCATCCCTGTTCACGGGAACCTCCCCGGCCCACGCGGACGGCACCACCGGCGGCCCTGTGCTGTCCGACGCTGACGGCTGGTACGAGCCGGGCCTGCTCTTCGTGACGGCGCACTCGGACAGCCCGCTCACACACATCACGGCCCACTTCTACCCGCTGAACGCACCGGAGGGGGCTCAAGAGGCCGGATCGACAGAGGACTTCACCCAGTACTCGGGGCAGGACGCCCGCTCCGGCGTCTGGCGGGCGCCGGTGCACCTGGCCGAACTCGGCGACTACCGGGTGACCGTCGATCTCCAGGACGCCTCCGGCGCCACCGTCACCGAGGCCGTGTCACCGCACCCGCTGCGCTATCAGACCGTCATCACCCTCTCCGGCCTCACCGCCGCCCCGAGCGTGCCGGACTACCTCCACCAGGAAGTCTCCGTCAGCGGTGCCGCCGTCGCCCAGGACCCACGCGACCCCGGCACCCCGGCTCCCGCCGCCGGCATCCCCATCGCCGTCGGCGGCCCCGGGCGCACCTGGACCACCACGACGACCGGCACCGACGGCCGCTTCACTGCGGCGTTCGTCCCCACGACGCAGACCTTCCGGCTGTACACATGGCCCGAGGCGTCCAACAGCTACCCGGGGGCGATCGATCTGGGGTCGGACCCCCTGGATCTGCACACCGCACCGGCACCGATCCGCTTCACCGCCAGCACCCACGCCCTGAACCTGCAACAGGGCGCGACGGGAACCGTCACCGGCCACGCGGAAGTCCAGACCACCTCGGGCTGGCAGCCGCTGCCGCACACCACGATCACGCTGCTGGACTCGGCGCATGTGGCCGGCCGGACGACCACCGACAGTCAGGGCAACTACACCCTGCACGTCCCCTCCTCGGGCGGCGCCGCCCCGAGCGGCGAACTCGTCGCAGGCACGTACGACATGCCCTTCCAGCTGACCGCCACCCAACCCTTCAGCCTCCACGTCGCCTACACCACGCACATCGGGCTGAGCGCATCACTCGACGACGACGGGTCCCTGCGAACCCACGGCTACGTCTCCTACGAAAACACCCGCGCCCACTGGCCCGCCCACCCCACCATCACCCTGCAGTACTCCA
Source organism: Streptomyces sp. NPDC096324 (assembly GCF_044763015.1). Lineage (NCBI taxonomy): Bacteria > Bacillati > Actinomycetota > Actinomycetes > Kitasatosporales > Streptomycetaceae > Streptomyces > Streptomyces sp. NPDC096324. The sequence continues at coordinate 54,895 of NZ_JBIWFK010000010.1, forward strand.
AGGACGGCAAGAGCGGCTGGAAGGACGCCGCCACCGTTCCGGTCCCGATCCACCACAACAAACCCCTGTTCGACGAAACGTTCGCCCGCACCCTCACCAAGCCGGACACCGACGCCTACTGGCGCGCCCGCTTCAACGGCAACCCCGATCTCGGCACCAGCACCACCAAGCCCGTGCACCTCTACCGCTACGCCACCCGCATCACCGGCTTCCACGCCTCCTCCCACCCCGTCCGCAAAGGACAGCCGATCAGGTTCGCCGGCACCGCCCAGTACAAGAAGGGCACCACCTGGAAGCCGCTCCAGGAAGGCCCCACCCTCTACTTCAAGCCCCGCGGCTCCACCACCTACCACTACGTCTGCGAACTCGGCAGCGACCACAACGGCCACCTCACCGGCTGGGTCACCGCCAAACAGGACGGCACCTGGGCCGTCGCCTTCAGCCGCCAGACCGGAAACCACTACCTCGCCAGCACCAAGGTCACCGACTACGTCGACGTCCACTGATACGGGGGCACGCACCGCTCTGTCAGGCCGGCCCAATGACCAGGGGGGCCGGCCGCCAGGGCAACCCGCAACCGGCAGGGTGTCGCCGTCCCCGTGTGATCACGTGCGCGGCATCAGTAGGGCCACGGGTAGCCGAGCTGTTCGGCGTGCAACCCCAGACTTCGGCGATCGCGCGGGGATCATTGGGTGGCGTTGCGCTGCCTCCTGCGACGGGCGCCAGCACAGACCGGCCGTCGGCTGCGCTTCCCCACGGCGCCGCACGGCCACCCTGGGTTGATCACCTGGAAGAGGGCCAGCCGTGCAGGTACTGCAGGGCCGTTACGACCAAAGGGTCCTCGAAGTCAGCGAGCGCCGCCTCGCCCTCCACCCAAGGTCGCGCCCACGCATGCATCGCTTCACGGGTCACCTCCCCCTGGGCCAATGCCTGCCACTGAACAGCCACTTCTACGCGGCCGGGCGGCGATGGCGGCGCGTCCAGATCGCTCATGAGCACACCCTCCCAGCGAGCAGCCCGAGAGGCCATACCAATTCGTCTCAAGATCGGCCGGACAGCTCTAGCCGGTGATGTCGAGCAGCAGTCCGCCCAGCGGTCCTGGCCGTGGCGCGTTCGGCTACCACCACCAGTCGCCGCCATCCGCGAATGAGCGATGCAAGTAGTCTTCCAACTCCCGCGCAGCCCACAGCCGACTGTCGGTCTCGTGGTCCCACACGAAGATGTCCGGACGCTCGGGCGTCAACACGAAGGCGAACTGGTCGCCACCGCCGTTGTCGCCGAAGAACAGCAGCGGATCGAAGGGCATGTACAGCCCCGGGAACGTATCAGGGGACCAGAACAGCAGGTTCTGTTCCACGATCCGATCCAAGGACCAGACGACGTCCTTCGCGTAGGCGCCGACTATCCCATCGGTCTCCAGCAGCAGAGAGGCCAACTGGGCCGGCAAGCCTCGGCCGAGCCGCTGCTCCGCCGCAGTGAGAGCGGCCCGGTCCACCGGCGGTCGAAATGTCACGCCGGGCAGGGCCCTGGTAGCGGCTTCTTTCCACACAATCGCAGCCTATGGGGAAGGGCGAGCCTTTCCAGCTCGGAGACATCCACGTAGCAGCACGCCGACCGGTACGGGCCGCGGTGGAGACCGAGACGCCTGGCAGCCCCGCGCGGCGCGTACGGGCGGTTCACGAAGATCCCGGAGAACCAGGGGCAGTGACCGTAGGTGCCCGACGTGTCAGCGAGCCGTCATGCAGGCGGGCAACGGCATCCACAGCCCGCTCTTGGTCATGGAGGGGGACCAGCAGCGGCCCCTAGTACTGCAACGGTTCTTGTCGTGACTGTTGGCCAGGTTGCTCGTTGATGTGGTTTTGGGTGGGGACCTTGCTGATGTCAGGTTGTGGGCAGGTGAGCTGGCCGCGGTGCATGAGCGGTTTGTGCACCGTTTCAACAGGTCGGAGCCTCGGGAGTCGGCTCTGGCCTACATGCCGGGGCTGATCGCTCCGCTGCAGCGCAAGAACGGCTGGACGCTGGCCGAGGAAGCCGGTCACGACGGCCCCGACCGTATCCAGCGGATGCTGAACCGGATCGAGTGGGACGTCGATGAGGTTCTCGACGACGTGCGCGACTACGTGGTCGAGAACCTCGGTGACCCCGGGGCAGTCCTGGTCGTGGACGACACCGGCTTCCTGGTGAAAGGCCTGCGGTCGGCCGGGGTGCAGCGGCAGCACTCCGGCACCGCCGGACGCACCGAGAACTGCCAGGTCGGAGTGTTCCTCGCCTACGTCACCGACCGCGGACGCACTCTGATCGACCGGCGGCTGTATCTGCCCACGTCCTGGACGGACGACCGGGAACGCTGTCGGCGGGCCGGTATCGACGACCGCGTCGCCTTCGAGACGAAGGTGGTGATGGCCAAGGCAATGGTCCGCAAGGCGATCGCCGACCGGGTCCCGTTCGGGTGGGTGACCGCGGACGCCGCCTACGGCTTCAGCAAAGGCTGGCGATCCGAGCTGGAACAGGCCGATGTCTTCCACGTCATGGCCACCACCGGGCACGACACCGTCGTCACCCGCTGGTCGATCGACCATCCCCTCCACGACCTGTTCCCCGGCCTGCCCCGGCAGAAGTGGAGACGCCGTTCCTGCGGCGCAGGCGCCGACCAGCGGATCTACGACTGGGCCCGCGTCGAAGTCCATCCCTGGCATCGTGAGGACCGCCGACACTGGGTCATCGCCCGCCGCAGCGTCAGCCGCCCCGAGGAGATCTCCTACTACATTACCTACTGCCCCGCGGACGCCACGCTGGACGAGCTCATCCGCATCGCCGGCAGCCGGTGGGCCGTCAAGGAATGCTTCCAGAGCGCGAAGCAGGAATGCGGCCTGGACGACTACCAGGTCCGCCGCTACCCCGGCTGGCACCGCCACATGACCCTCGCCATGGCCGCCCACGCCTGCCTCACCATCCTGCAGGCCCGCGCACTGGACACCGACAAAGCAGAAACGGATCCTCCCAGCTCATCCATCTCAGCCTCGCCGAAATCAGACGCCTGATCACCCGCCTCACCAACCGACAACCCACGCCAGTCGACCACATCTTGCACTGGTCAACCTGGCGCCGACACCGCCAACACCAAGCACGCGTCAGTCACTACAAGCGACGCGAACAAAGCCCCTGAACTGCCCAACAATCAGAACAAACGCCGTTGCAGTACTAGGCGGGGCTCTCGATGCGCGCACTGTGCCGCACCCGGGGGGCGTCCCGCCGTGGCCTGCCGGCCGGGCCTCACTGCCACCGCCTGCCCTTCTTCTTGGGCTCCGTGGGGTCCTCTTCGTCGTCCGCGGCGGGGTCGCCGGCCGCCGGATCCTGGCCCTGTATTGCGGGGTCCCGCGTCGCGGGGTCCGGCTGGTCGCCGGTGCCGCCGGACTGCCCCGAACCGGCGTCGTCCATGTCGATGGCCCACGTGTCCGGGTCGAAGTAGCACCACACCTGCCCCGACTCGTCGTGGACCCAGCCCGTCAACGTCCGTCCTCCGGGTTGTCCAGCCACCCCTGTTCGCCGTTGTTGCCGGTGAAAGCGGCGTACGCCTGCGCCGGGTCGGTCTCGTCGCCCTCGCCGTAGGCATCACCCGCCTACGGGCGCGCGTCGTCCTGATGCGGTGGCTGGAGCTCCGGCGGCTGCTCGGCAGCCGGGTCCATGCCCTGCGCGGCCGGGTCCTGGGACGGGGCAGCGCCTTCACCTCGAATCTGTAATCCACGCCGCGGAGAGTGAAGGTGCTCCCGGTCTTGTGTCCCGGGCGAGTACTGGGCCGCGACCCGGAACCGCCGGGCAGGCCGCCCACTGAGCTCCGAAGTTGTCGACTTGTGCCTCAACGTGGCTGCCGCTCGTTCACCTGCGGTCTTCCAAGTCGTGCGGATTTCGCGTACTCGGACAAGAACGAACACAGCTTCCAGGCGCTTGAGCCCCCGGAGGCGCTCCGGGGCGCTCAGAGTCCGCGTTCGGAGAAGACCTCCGCTCGGAGGCTGGGTGTCCACTCTTACCAACGCGAAAAGAGGCAGCACGTGATCCTGTTCATCGCGGCCGGAATCTCGCCCGTCTCCTCCCTGGTGGGCTGGGGCGTCTTCCGCAGGTCCCAGCACCCGACTCCCATCGGCCTGCCCACGACATGAGGCGCCATCCACGCGGGCATCGTGTCGGGCACGGCTGTTGCCGTTGCCCTCACCGTCGTCGTTACTCTCGGCACTCGCGAGACCAGCGACACCCAGGTGCCCCCTCCGCCGGCCCCGTCGTCCTCTGTCTCCATGGTCCGGTGACGTGACGCGGTCTCGCGCTACCGGCCGCGTCACGTCACCTGACCCGCTTCTTCCGAACCGGTTGTAGCACCTCGTACAGGTCGCTACGCTGCTCGTATGAAGCAGATCAATGTGCGACTGGATGACGAGATCGCGGCCAGCATCGCGAGGCGGGCCGAGGCCGCGGGCCTGACCGTGCCGGAGTACGCCAAGCAGGTACTCGCCGACGAGGGCAACGACGTACGGCACCGCTTCCTCGCCGCGGGCGCACACTTCGTGGACCAGTTCGCAGACGCCTTCGCCGAGCAGTTCAGCGACCCCCGTACCGACCGTGGGTCGGCGGCCGCAGCGTGATCGTACGGATCGACCGCGCATGGCTCCTCGACCTCGCGCACCGCAACCTTCCCGGAGACCCGGACATCATCGATTTCGGAACGCTCGCAGCTGCGGCCGCCCGTCACACCGACTCGGTCATGGACACCCCCGTGTACACCGAGGTGCACCACCGGGCGGCTGCGCTCATGCACCAGCTCATCCGCTGCCCCGCGCTGGAGCACTCGAACGCACTGTTCGGGGCAGTCGTCGCCGCCTCCTACCTGACGGTGAGCGGCATCATCGTGGACGTCCAGCCCAAGCAGGCCGCGGCCCTCGCGGCCCGCATCGACCGCGAGGGCCTGGACGTGCGGGCCATCGCTGTCGAGCTCAAGGAGTGGGCCGCCCGCTGACCTGGGCGCTCACTCCCTGACCTCGATCACGCTGGTTTTCTGCCGCAGCAGGGCCAGTACCGCATCCGCGTCGCCCGGTTCGAGATCCCGTCGGGGCCCGAGGGGGCGGAGGGGGCCGAAGGGGGCCGAGCAGCACCGGAGTGCCGGCGTACACGCGCATGCGGCCACCGCCAGCCCGACACCGCACTGGGAATCCTCGACTCATCCGCCCGCTCGGCCCCCTTGATCACGACGCACTGACGACGGCCCGGCCTCTATGCCATGTGCTGGGCGGCGAGACGCACGGGGGCGTTCTGGGCGCCGTAGCCCTGGTATCCCGCATCACGCTGGAGGAGTTCGAAGAAGACGCGGCCGACGGTGCGGGTGTAGCAGTGGCGGAAAACGCCGCCCGCGTCGCGGTCGTAGAGGATGCCGAGTTCCTGGTAGGTCGCCAGCTCGTCGTCCGTGAGGTCGAAGCGGGCGGCGAGGTCGTCGTAGTAGTTGGTGGGGATCTTCAGCAGGTGGCCGCCTGCGGCGCGGAAGCAGCGGGCGCCGGCGACCACGTCGTCGGTGCCGAGTGCGATGTGCTGGGCCGGCGCATCGCGCTCGGTGGGTGTGGCGCCGACGGTGAGGACGATGCGCACGGCGCCATCGGCGGTACTGACGGCACGGCTCCGCAGCAGTCCGTAGGGGTCAGCGACATCAACGCTCTCCTGGGGGCGCAGGCCGAGGACGCTGCTGTGGAAGAGGATGGCTTCGTCGAAGTGGTGCCAGAGCTGGGTGAGAGCCAGATGGTCGATGCGGCCAATGACGGTGGTCAGTCCCGTGGAAGCAGCTGCGGTGTCTGCGGCGCGATGCTCTTCGATGGGGGTGAAGTCGGTCTGCCAGTCGGGCAGTTCGGGGCGGTCGGTGGAGCAGAAGAAGAGTTCGGTGCCGTCGGGGGCGGCCACGGCGTCGAGTGGGACGTCTTCGGGGGTACGGCGGCGGGGCAGCACGTGGGCGAGGAGGGCTTCGGCGCGGCGGGCGGCGGCGGACGGGTGGGGTGACTCCAGGCCGATCGCGGCGAGCGCGGTGCTCTCGCGGCGCGCGGCGGTGCCGGTGTTGATCAGGATGCGTGCCTCGCCTTGCTGCCAGAGGTCAACTGGCTTACTGCGGTGTCGTGCGGTGCGGGTAAAGCCGAGTGCGCCGAGCACCTGGGTGACCGGCTGGGCGTCGGGGGTAGCCAGTTCGGCGAAGGCTATGCCCGACGGGACGTCCGGCGGCGGCAGTTGGGTGACCCCGGCGGCTTCCTGGAGGACCAGCAGGGAGCGGTGGGCGTCGACGGCCGTCGGTGCCGCCTCCGCCTGGCGGAAGACGTCGTTGAAGACCTCGAGGGAGAGGGGTCCCTCGTAGCCGGTGCGCAGCACATGCCGCAGGAGGCCGGCGATGTCGAAGCCGCCCTGGCCGGGGAAACAGCGGTAGTGGCGGCTCCACTGCAGGACGTCCATCGCGAGCAGCGGTGCGTCGGCCAGTTGCAGGAAGAAGATCTTCTCGCCGGGGATGTCCTCAATGCCCTTGGGGTTGCTGCCGCGGGAGAGGATGTGGAAGCTGTCCAGGCAGGTGCCAAGGGCGGGATGGCCTGCGGACTCGACGACGTGCCAGGCGTGGTCGTAGGTACTGATGTGGCGGCCCCAGGCAAGCGCCTCGTAGGCGACGCGGATGCCGAACTCCTGCGCCAAGTCGGCGAGTCGGCTCAATTGCTCAGCGGCCAGGTCGTCGTCGTCGAGGGCGAGCGGAGAGACACTGGAGCAGACGAGAACGGTGTCCGCGCCAAGGCGCCGCATGAGTTCGAACTTGTTGCGGGCACGGCGCAGATTGCGGGCGAACTCGTCGGCGGGCACCGCCTCCGTGTCCCGCATGGGTTGGTAGAGGTCGATGCTCAGGCCGAGGTCGGCGCAGCGGGTGCGGATCTCCTCGGGTGTGAGGGGGCTGGCGAGGAGGTCGTTCTCGAAGATCTCCACCCCGTCGAAGCCGGCCCGCGAGGCGGCGGTCAGCTTCTCGGTGAGGGATCCGCTGAGACAGACGGTGGCGATGGACGTACGCACCTGCATTCCTCTTTTCCGCTGGGTCGGTTGCCGCCGTGGGCGGGTGCTACGGCGTGGTGGGCAGGGCGCCCGTCAACTGCCGGAAGTCCGCGAGCATCCGGGTGCTGTCGGGCTCCCGGCCGGTGAACAGTTGGAAGGCATCGGCGGCCTGGAAGACGGCCATGCCGCCGCCGTCGAGGGTGGCGCAGCCTGCGGCACGGGCGGTGCGGAGCAGCTCTGTTTCCAGTGGGCGGTAGACGACATCGGCGACCCACAGGCCGGGGTGGAGCAGTTCGGCGGGGAGTGGCAGGCCGGGGCGGGCGGCCATTCCTGTGGGGGTGGCGTGCACCAGGCCGCCGGCACCGCGGGCTGCGGCCAGCAGGGCGGGCAGGCGTTCGGGGTTTCCTGCGGCCGCGCGGTCCGCACCAAAGTGGCGGTTGAGGGCGGTCGAAAGGGCGGCGGCCCGCTCGGGCAGAGCGTCAACCATGGTGATGCGCTCTGCGCCGAGGGTGAGCAGGGCGTGGGCGACGGCTGCGCCCGCGCCACCTGCCCCCAGTTGCACCACGTGTTGAAGCGATGCGTGGGGCAGGCCGCGGGCGAACGATGCGGCAAAGCCGGTGACGTCGGTGTTGTGCCCGGTAGCGCGACCGTCGCTGTCGAAGACGACGCTGTTCACTGCTCCGAGTGCCTGTGCTTGCGGGCTGAGCGTGTCGAGGTGGGGAAGCACGAGCTGTTTGCACGGGTGGGTGATGTTGAGGCCGTCGAAGCCGAGGTCGCGGGCGGAGCGCAGCAGCTCGCCGACCGCCTCAGGTGGTACTCCGAGGACGTCGATGTCGATGATGCGGTACACGTACCGCAGGACCTGTCGGTCGGCCTCCCGCTCGTGCAGCGCTGGACTGAGCGACGGGCCGATACCGGAACCGATCAGCCCGACGAGATATCCGTCCTTGGCCACCGAGACCTCCTGACAGGGCCAGCAATGTACGAACTAGTACGTTAGCTATATCAGCGCGATGGCTGCGCCGGAAGCCCCCGACCGGCGGGCGGAAGTCGCACCAGACCCGACTTCTACAATCACCGGCACTGCCCTTACACGCGGAGGAAGCCGATGACCAGCGTCGACGAAACAGCACGACCCAGCGGGCGGATCCGCGACGCGGCCCGCACTCAGGCCGAGATCCTCGACGTCGCCACGCAGGAGTTCGCGCGCGCCGGGTACGACGGCGCCCGTGTCGACGAGATCGCCGCCCGCACCCGCACCACGAAGCGGATGATCTACTACTACTTCGGCGGCAAGGAGCAGCTGTTCAGGGCCGTGCTCGAGCGGGCGTACGCGGTGATCCGCCAGGCCGAGCAGGAGCTGGATGTCGAGCATCTGGACCCGGTGGCTGCCATCCGCCGGCTGGCGGAGCTCACCTTCGACCATCACGAGCAGCACCCGGACTTCATCCGCCTGGTGAGCATTGAAAACATCCACGAGGCCGAGCACATCGCCGCCTCCGAGAAGCTCGGCCGGATGGGCTCGCCCGCGCTCGACGTCATCCGTCGCATCCTCGATTCTGGGCGGAGGTCCGGACTGTTCACGGCCAACGTGGACGCCATCGACCTGCACGCCATGATCAGCTCCTTCTGCTTCTTCCGAGTCGCCAACAGACACACCTTCGGGGCGCTGTTCGGCCGCGACCTGGTGAACCCGGCCCGGCGCGAGCACTACCGGTCCATGCTCGGCGACATGGTGATCGCCTACCTGACAGCAGGCGGTGCGACGGACTGAGCAACGGAGCGGCCCCGCCCCTTGACAGAGGGGAAACACGGGCGCAACATCCCTACCCACTGAAACTAACTACCCAGTGGGTTAATTAGCAAAAGTGATCACTGAGGGTCCGGCATCTTCCCTCTCTGTTCACCCTGCTCGTGCGCCCGCTCCGCTCATCTGCTCACTCCGCCGCGGTGGAGCCCGCTTTTCGAAGGAGCACGCCGTGTCTGTCTCCCCCTCCCCCGGCGCAACCGCACCGCCCGGCCAGCCGAAGAAGGCTGCGGCGGCCGCCTGGATCGGCAGCGCACTGGAGTACTACGACTTCTTCATCTACGGCAGCGCAGCGGCACTCATCTTCCCGAAGGTCTTCTTCGACTCCTCCGACCCGGCGAACGCCACCATGCTGTCCCTCGCCACATTCGGCGTCGCCTATGCCGCCCGTCCCATTGGCGCACTGTTCCTCGGCCACTTCGGCGACCGCCTGGGCCGCCGCTCGATCATGGTATTCACGCTGATCCTGATGGGTCTGTCGACGTTCTTGATCGGCTGTCTGCCCACCCGTGCCGAGGTCGGCGCGCTCGCCCCGGCCCTCCTGGTGGCCTGCCGTGTCCTGCAGGGCATCTCCGCCGCAGGTGAACAGGCCAGCGCCAGCTCAATGACCCTGGAACACTCCCCGGAGCACCGACGCGGCTTCTTCACCAGCTTCACCCTCAGCGGCACCCAGGGCGGACAGCTCATCGCCACCCTGGTGTTCATCCCGGTCGCCTCACTGCCCGAGCATCAACTCCTCACCTGGGGCTGGCGGATACCGTTCTGGGCGAGCGTCGTCGTCGCCGTGGTCGGCTACCTCATCCGCCGCAGGCTCGAGGAAACGCCCGCCTTCGCCCGGCAGGCCGTCGGCGAGGGCGTCGAACGGCTGCCGCTGGCCGTGCTGCTGCGCGAGCACTGGGCGGACGTACTGCGGGTGATCGCCGGCGCGCTCATCGCCTCCGTCTCCACCATCTTCACCGTGTGGGCGCTGGCGTACGCGACCAGCGACGCGGTCGGCATGGGCCGCACGCCCATGCTGTGGGTGGGGGCGCTCGCCAACGTCGTCGCGCTTGCCGCGATCCCGCTGTGGGCCATCCTGTCCGACCTGATCGGTCGCCGCCCGGTCTATCTGATCGGCGCGATCGGCAGCGCTGTGGCGATGACCGGCTACCTGTGGGCGATCTCCACCGGCTCCTACGCGCTCACCCTGCTCCTCGGGATTGTCGCCTTCGGCATCGTCTACAGCGCCGCCAACGGTGTCTGGCCCTCTTTCTACGGCGAGATGTTTTCCACCCGGGTACGCCTGTCCGGCGTGGCGCTCGGTACCCAGATCGGGTTCGCGGTGGCCGGGTTCGCGGTCACTTTCGCGGCGGAGATCGCGGGCCCGGGCGGTACGGACTGGACCGCTGTGGCTCTGTTCACCGCGGCGCTGTGCATCCCGCCGGTGGTGGCGGCCCTCTCGGCCCGCGAGACCCACACGGTTCCCACCGAGCAGCTCGGCAGGAGGATGGCACAGGAGGTTGTCCAGCCGAAGACGGTCACCGTGTAACGCGGTATTCCGCGTCATTCCTTCGAGCACATGTATGCCGTCGGCCACGGGCACCGGCCAGACGTACGGCGGTCCTGTCGTATCCAGCGGCAGGACCGCGCCCCGTTGTTGGAGCAGGGTCCCGGAGTTGGGCAGCCCTCCGGTCGGCCGCAGAGCGGGTCTTGACCTGCAGCGAGGCCGGCGGGCCGCACGCTGATCCGGGAACCTCCTGGACTGGGCGAAGGGGTGCACAGCGGGAGGGCCGGTGCACAGGCTCCGGACACCTATGCACGTTCTCACGTGACGCGCTGTGCGGCGCGCGCCTGGAGCCGGCTGACTGCTGCAGGGCGGCGAGGTATGAGCTCGGGCGGAGTGCCGGGGCGCGTGAGATCGATCAGAGTCGCGTGGTCCGGCGACAGTGAACAGGCCGGGTCGGTACGGGACGCGTCTCCGGTAAGGGCGAATGCCTGACAGCGGCACCCCCCGAAGTCCTCGGTTCGCCGGTCGCAGCTGCGGCAGGGATCCGGCATCCAGTCGGTACCGCGGTAAGCGTTGAAGGCGGGTGACTCCTCCCAGATCCAGCGCAGGGGCCGCTCGGTGGCATTGGGCGCATTGAGCCCGGGCAGCGTTGCCGCTGCCGGGCATGGAAGAGTCGTCCCGTCCGGCGTGACGGTCAGCGAGACCGCGCCCCAGCCTCCCATGCAGGGCTTGGGGGTTCCGGAGAAGTAGTCGGGCACCACCCAGGTGATCTCGAGAGTGCCGTCCAGCTGTTCTCTCCAGGCCTCCACTCGCGCCCCGGCGGCGGCCAACTGTTCGCGGCTCGGCATGAGCGCGGCTCGGTTGAGCAGGCCCCAGCCGTAGAACTGTGTGTTGGCCAGCTCGATCCGTTCTGCGTCCCAGGCCGCGGCGAGTTCCATCAGTGCGTCCAGGGCGTCGAGATTGTGCCGGTGCAGAACGACGTTGATGCCCAGGGGCAGGTCGCGTTCCCTGACGAGCGCGGCAGCCTGCTGTTTGGCGGTGAAGGCAGGATGGCCGGCGAGTTCGTCGGACCGGCGGGCGTCGGCGTGCTGTACGGACAGTTGGACACTGTGCAGGCCGGCGTCGACCAGAGCGTCGAGTCGTTTGGCCGTCAGTCCGACGCCGCTGGTGACCAGTTGGGTATAGAGGCCTGCGTCCACTGCGGAGCGGGTGATCTGCTCGAGGTCCTTGCGCAGCAGCGGCTCGCCACCGGAGAGGTGTGTGTGCAGGACGCCGAGTTCCGCTGCTTGGCTGAAGACGTCGGCCCACTGGGAGGGGCCGAGTTCCTCGGACCGGTGGGTCAGCTCCAGGGGGTTGGAACAGTAGGCGCAGTGCAGGGGGCAGGCGTGGGTGAGTTCGGCCAGCAGGGCCCAGGGCGGGGTGGGAGCCGTCATCGCAGGCCGCCTTCCGTGTGGAGCTTGTTCAGGAACGAGGTGACGTCGTCGCGGATCGTGTCGGGGACGGGTTCCGGCGCGAGGGCGGCGATGATCTCTTCGACGGTGCGGGTGCCGTCCACGAGGTCGAGGACGGCCCGGCCGGAGCCATGCAGGACGATGACCCGTTCGGGCAGGAGCAGGACGTCGGTGTGGCGGACCCGGTCGCTCCGCAGGAGCGCTGCGGGCGGGAGGCGGGGACGCCAGATGGAGTGATCAGGCATGGTGGCAGCCCTGGTCGGCGGCCTGCTGAACGCTGTCGAGCAGGCTCCACAGGACGTCGCACTTGAAGGACAACGCGGCCAGGACCTGGTGCTGCTGCCCGCATGTGATGGCCCACGTGCGTACCCAGCTCAGGGCTTCGCTTCCGTCGCGCCGGCCCTGGGGGACGCGGCCTCGAAAGTACGAAAGGCCGGCGGACTTGATCCAGGGGTAGTACAGGGGAAAGGTTTCCAGGCGCGTCAGCATGATCGACGGGGCGCAGAGTTCCGTCAGGGACGACGCTACGGCTTCCAGCACACTGGCGTTGCGGCAGAAGTTGACGTAGCCGTCCACGGCCAGGCGGACGCCGGGCAGGAGGTGTCGACGGTCGAGCAGCTCGTCACGGCGCAGGCCGACGGCCTCGCCGAGCTGGAGCCATCTCTCGATGCCGCCGTCCTGGTCGGTGTGTCCGTCGTGGTCCTGGATGCGTCGTAGCCAGGACCGGCGTTGCGCGGGAAGGTGGAGCTTGCTCAGGATGAGAGCGTCTTTGATGGGGATGTTGCACTGGTAGTAGAAGCGGTTCGCGACCCAGGTCCGCAGCTCGGCCGGTGTCAGTTGGCCGTCGTGCATGCGCTGGTTGAAGGGGTGGCGGTCGTGGTAGCGGCTGACCGCCAGTTCTCGCAGTCGCCGTTCCAGCTCATCCGCGGTCCAGGGTATCGGGCCCTCTTCGGTGGCGCGGTGGTGGGTGACGAGCACGTTGTCGGGTGCAGCCGTGGTCATAGAGGCACCACCATCCTGTCTGCGGCAACGCCCAGGCCCAGGCCGGCGAGCCGTTCGTGTGCGGAATCGTCCGGGTCCACCAGAGGATTGCTGTTGTTTAGGTGGGTATAGAGGATCTGCCTGCCGCTTCCTTGGAGGCGGGGGGCGGTGCCGTGCGCGCCTTCGATCGGCAGGTGCCCCATGGCGGAGGCGGTGCGCTGTGAGAAGCCTGTGCGGCGGGGCTCGTCGTCGGTCAGGAAGGTGCCGTCGATCAGGACGCAGTCAGAGTCGGCGATTTCGTCGTCGAGGCGGTCGTTCCAGGCCGCCAGGGCCGGCGCGTACAGCGCGGTCTTCCCGGTGGTTCGGTCGCTGATTTTGAGAGCGGTGCTCCAGGCCGGGTGTGCGGGTTCGTCTGCGGCGTAGCGGGGGCGTTTGGCGGACAGCGGGATGGCGCTGACGTCAAGTCCGCCTATGCCTGTGGGGTGTTCGGCTCCGGTAAGGGGAAGGTCGTTCCAGTTCAGTGTGGTGTAGGGAGCAAGGACCTCGTTGAGGGCAAGGCGCGTGGTCAGGGCTTTGCGGACGGGGTCGGTGCACCAGATGTCGATGCGGGAGGCTTCCCTGAGCCGGAGGAGGCCGAGGGTGTGGTCGAGTTCGGCATCGGTGAGTACGACGCGTACGACGGGCGTTCGTTCCTGTCCGGCGTCGGGCCTCAGCGTGGGATGGCTCTCGAGCTGCTCGGCGATGTCCGGTGTGGCATTGGCGAGGAACCAGGCCCCTGAATCCTCCGGCTGGAGTGCCAGTCCGTCGTGAAGGCGTCGGCGTGAGGGGTGACGGCGTGCCCCGGAGCAGCCGGGGCACGCGCAGTTCCACTGAGGTATGCCACCACCGGCTGCTGTGCCGAGGACGCGCAGCAGCATGGCGGCGTCCCCTACTTCGTGCGCAGCGAGTAGGCGGTGACTTCCAGGGCGGTGTCGATCACCGTGAAGTCGGGGCTCTGCCAGCCCGTGGGGGCCTGGGCTGCCGGCTCGCTCGGGTGCTGGGTGCAGATCTTCTCGTGCATGGCGGTCTTGCCTCTCTGTTGGGAGGGGTGTCGGCGCCGCTGTGGGCGTCGGTGTTCGGCCGGCCGGTGGCGGCCGGACGTCACTTGCAGAACGGCGTCTTGCCCATCGCGGACTCGATACCGCCGAGAAGGAGCTTCTGGAACTCGGCGGCGCCCGCGAAGGAGCCGTCGGTGGAGAAGTCCTTGGCGTCGTGGCCGAGTGTGGTCAGCCAGGCGCGGCCGCCGTCGTAGTACTGGCACCAGGCGACGGGGTGGTTCTCGCCGTGCCCGGGGTGGTTGTAGTTGCCCGCCACGCCCTTGGCAAGGGTGCTCTCGTCGACGTTGGCCAGGACACGCACCCGCGTCGGGGCGGGGACGAGGTTGTACCACTCGTCGGAGAACTGCCACTTGGCGGGCAGTGACTTGGTGGAGACGTCCTTGCGGTCGACGGTTTCGACGGTGCCGGGCTGTGCGGGGCCGTGATCGTAGAAGTTGGCGTTGCCGAGCAGGCCCTCGTACCAGGGCCAGTTGTACTCGGTGCCGAACGCGTTGTGGACGCCGACGAATCCGCCGCCGCCGCGGACGTACTGCCGCAGGGAGGTCTGGGCCGCGTCGTCGAGGGCGTCGCGGCTGGTGGAGTAGAAGATGACGGCGTTGTACTTGAACAGGGTCGCGGGTGAGGCGAGTTGGTCGACGTCCTCGGTGTAGTCGACCTGGAAGCCGTTGTCAGCGCCCAGCTTGAGTACGGCCTTCTGGACGACGTTGGCGTCGGTGAGCGGCGGGTTCAGGCCTGTGGCGAGCGCGGGGCCGAGGTTGGCGTGGCGGGGGCCGGCGGTGTGGGTGTAGAGCAGGACCTTGAAACCCGTGGTGGTGTCGAAGTTGCCCCAGTTGTGGTAGCAGCGGGCGTCGACGCCGCGGCATACGCCGTAGTCTGGGTCGCCGAGTTCCCGGGCGCCCTGGCCGATTCGGCCCTGCGCCATGCTGAGGGTGCCGGTGGCCACCAGGGCGACGGTGATGCCGACCGTCGTGGCGGCGCTGGTGAGTGCTGCATGCAGCGGACGCATGCGGAGTCTGGTTCTCATGGGGCGTCCTTACGTACGTGGTTCGAAAGAGCGTGGCAGGCGGCCTCGCGGAAGGTGTCTGGGCCGGGAGGAGGCAGTGGCGTGCAGGGCTGCCGCATTGCCGCTGGGAGAACGCGGGGCAGTGGGCGGGCTGCTACCGGACGACGATCTTTCCGGTGTTCTGCGGGGCGATCGGGTCGTTGTAGAAGTACTCGCCGGGGGTGTTGAAGGTGTACGAGTAGGACTGGCCCGGCATGAGCAGTCCGGAGTCGAACTCGGCCTCGAAGAAGGAGACCGCGCCGTGCGCGGACTTGTTGTCCGCGGGGTTGACGAAGGTGACCGTGGTGCCCTTGGCGATGCTCAGGTGCTGCGGTGCCATGGCGTTCTGGGCCACGAGGTTCTCGGTGGCACCGGGGGCATTCTTCGTGCTGTCCCAGGTCCGGCCCAAGGTGATGGTGTTCTTGGCGGTGTCGCCGGTCACGGCGGCGGTCCGGATCTGGTTGCGCTTGGACGGCGGGGTGGGCGCGGTGGCCGGCTGCACGGTGCCGCCGAGCTTGAACGCCCACAGGTGGTCGCCCCTGGGGATGTCCGGGTAGGGCAGGCCGTTTCCCCCCGCGAGGACGGCGATGTACTGCTCGCCGTCGATCTCGTAGGTCAGCGGGTTGGTGTTGACGCCCGCGCCGCACTGCCAGGTCCACAGTTCGTTGCCGTTGCGGTCGTCGAGGGCGGTGAGCACGCCGTCGGGCCGGCCCTGGAAGAGCACGCCGCCGGCGGTGCTGAGGACGCCGTTGCCGTGGGCGAGGGACCACTCGCCTTCCTGGCGCCAGGCGACCTTGTTGGTGCGCGGGTCAACGGCGGCGAGGCCGCCGGCGAAGTACTCGCCGAGGGGTCGTGCGGTGTTGACGCGGCCGCCGTGGGTGTTGGAGTAGGCGGAGTTGATGAGTCCGTAGCCGACGTAGACCAGGCCGGTGCGGTGACTGAAGGACGGGGAGGACCAGTCGGCGCCGCCGCCCGCGCCGGGGAAGATGATGGTGGCGCGATCCCAGTGGGCCTCGAAGAGGCCGCCGGTCGGGTAGAAGGGCACCGGGCGGGTGGCCTTGTCGATGCGGGGCTCGGTCTCGACGAAGGGCTCGCCGCCGGGGAACGGCTGGGTGGGGGCGGTCTTCTGGGCCGCGTGCTGCGGCACCGGGCGCTCCTCCATGCCGTGGATCGGCTCGCCGGTGGCGCGGTCGAGCATGTAGTACATGCCCGTCTTGCTGCCGTAGACGACGATCTTGCGCTTCTTGCCCTTGATCAGGATGTCGGCGAGGACGGGGGACATGACACCGTCGTAGTCCCAGATGTCGTGGTGGACGGACTGGAAGTGCCAGCGCCGCTCGCCGGTCTTGGCGTCCATGGCGACCAGGCAGTTGGCGAAGAGGTTGTCGCCGCCGCGGGTGGAGCCGTCGGTGCGGGGGTAGGGGTTGCCGAACGTCCAGTAGACGATGCCCAGTTCGGGGTCGAGGGCGGGGTGGATCCAGCAGACGGCGCCGCCGGTCTTCCAGGTGTCGCCCTCCCAGGTGTCGTGTCCGTATTCTCCCGGGCCCGGGGTGCCCCAGAAGACCCAGGCGATTTCGCCGGTGCGGGCGTTGAGGGCGTAGGCGCGGCCGCGGGCGCCCGCGGTGCTGCCCTGGGTGCCGATGTAGACGAGTCCGTCCCAGTACACGGCGGCTCCGGCGAGGCCGCCCTTGCTGCCGCCGCACTGGCCGGAGGCCGGGTCGCAGTCCGGGTCGCCCTGGTCCTCGACCATCAACTCGCGGCTCCACACGACGGCGCCGGTCTTCTGGTTGAGGCCGAGGACCTTGTTGTCGCCGGAGATGGTGAACGCGAGGCCTTCGCCGAGGGCGAGGCCGCGCATGTTGGTGGTGTCGGTGCCGACGTTCGTCTTCCACTTCAGCTGGCCGGTGCGGCCGTCGACGGCGAAGACGTTCTGCTGGGTGGTGGCCAGGTAGAGCACGCCGTCCTGGGCGATGACGGCGCACTGCTGGGCGGAGGAGGTGGAGCCGTTCTCCAGGTTGATGTGCCAGGCGCCGCCGAGCTTGCGGACGTTGCCGGCGGTGATCTTCTTGAGCGAGGAGTAGCTGTGGTTCCCGAGGTTGCCGCCGACCTTGGGGTAGTTCGTGCCGGTGGCGGCGTGGGCCTGGTCGGGTACCGGCCGCGCCAGGTTGTCCGCTGCGTCGGCCTGGGTCGGTGCGCCGCCCAGCAGGGCGACGGTGGTGGCTGTTCCGGCCGCGGTCGAGGTGAGGAAGCTGCGTCTGTCCATGGTCCCTCTTTCATGACGAGTCCTGAAGTACCCGTCAGTGGCGGGGCTGCGGAGTCTCAAGTGGGGGGAGGGAAGCTGCGGGGCGGATCATGGTCCGCTGTACGGTTCGGATGGTCCGTACGATGGTTGCCGATTGGCGGAAAGCTACGTTAGGGATGCGTCGAGGGTGTGGCAAGAGATGTGACGCGGATTGTTCACGCGTCTTTCGGCTGGGGCAGGCGGGCCGGCAGCACGGTGCGCGGGATCGGGCCCTTGTTACGGCGGCCCTGCCCGCTCTCCTCCCACGCGTGCGCCAGGATGCCCACCGAGCGGCTGAGGACGAACAGGCCGCGGGCGAGCGGGGCGGAGAAGCCCAGCTCGGCGTAGATGACGGCGGTGGCTCCGTCGATGTTCATCGGAACGGGCCGGGCGCCCACGCGGCGTCGTTTGAGGATTGCCTCGACCGCGAGGGCGGCATGGAGGAAATCGCCGCCGACGACGTTGTCGGAGACCGCGTGCTGGACGAGCCGGATCAGCGGGTCGCGCCGCGGGTCGACGGGGTGGAAGCGGTGGCCGAAGCCCGGAAGGTAGCGCGAGCGGCTCTGCCACTCGGCCATGACCTCTTGGGCCGCCTGCTGCCAGCTGCCGCCCGAGGCGTGCAGGTCGCGGATGTCGGTGAGCATCTCCACGCACTGCTGGCCCGCCCCGCCGTGGGCGTCGCCCAGCATGTTCACGCCGGTGGCGACCGCGTTGTTGAGGCCGACTCCGCAGGTGGCCGCCATCCGGGCGGCCGCGATGGAGGGGGCCTGGGGTCCGTGGTCGACACCGGCGACCAACGCGGCCTCGAGCAGGGACGATTCACGTGGCGCGGGTACGGTTGCGCGCAGCATCAACCAGATGATGTCGACCAGGCTTGCCGTGCCGATGAGGTCCTGCACCGGGTGGTCGCGCAGTTCGATGCTGCCGGGCTCGATGTGGCTGACCGCGGTGGCCCACCACTGTGCGGCCTCACTGGCGTCGTCGTGAGCACTGGTCATGACGCGGCGGCCTCTCCGGCTGTCCGGGCGGCCGCGTCGAGCCAGCGGCTCGCGATCTCCTCACGGAGGGCGTTGTGTTCGCCCAGCAGCGGCGGCGGGGAGGGCGGGCCGAAGGCGTCCCCGTCGACGAGGACGCCGTTGCCGACGACGCGCAGTGGCCGTCCGGGACGTCCTGGATGGCCGAGACCGGTGATGAAGTTCCGATGTGCCAGTTGCGGCTGTTCCAGGGCCTGGGGCACGGTGAGCACCCGGGCGGCGGGCACACCGGCCGCGTTCAGCTCGCGCTCCCAGTCCGCGGCCGGACGGCTCGACAGTGCCTCGTTCAGGGCGGTGTTGAGCTCGTCGCGATGGATCTTGCGCTGTTCCCGTTCGCCGAAACGGTCATCGGTGATCAGTTCTGGTGCGCCGGCCAGCCGGCACAGCGCCTCGAACTGGCGCTGCTGGTTCGCCGCGATGTTGAGCGGTCCGTCCAGGGCGTGGAAGGTGCCTGAGGGGGCCGCGGTGGGGTTCTGGTCGCTGAGCGGTTCGGGCGGGATCCCGCTGACCAGATAGTTGGAGACGGCCCAGCCCATGGTGGACAGCGACGCCTCCAGCATCGAGACGTCGAGACGGCTGCCGTGCCCGGTGCGTTCACGGTGGAGGAGTGCGGCGCTGATGGCGAAGGCTGCCATCAGCCCGCCGGTGGTGTCACAGACGGGGAAGCCCACACGCTGGGGCGCGGTGTCGGGTGTGCCGGTGATGCTCATCATGCCGGTGAGGCCCTGGACGATCTGGTCGTAGGCCGGCGCGTCGCTCATCGGGCCGTCCTGCCCGAAGCCGGAGATGGAGCAGTAGACGAGACGCCCGTTGAGCTGGGCGAGGCGTTCCGCGCCGTAGCCCATCCGCTCCAGGACACCGGCCCGGAAGTTCTCCAGCAGGACGTCCGCCCCGGACAGGAGCCGTTCGAAGAGAGCCCGGTCGGCGGTGTCCTTGAGATCGAGCTCCAGTGAGCTCTTGCCCGCGTTCTGGGCGAGGAAGGACGCCCCGACACCGTCCCGGTTGAGGGAGGGGTCGGGGCCCAGGTTCCGGGCCAGATCACCCTGGCCCGGGCGTTCGATCTTGACCACTTCGGCGCCCATGAGCATGAGCTGGTAGCTGCAGTAGGGGCCTGCCAGCACGTTCGTGAGATCCAGAACGCGTATTCCATCTAGTGGGCGAACGTGCATGTGACGTCTCCTTCCAGCGGCGCCTGCTGCGGCGCCGCTGCCGGCGTGGTTAGGTGCGCGGCCCCAGGGGGTGGTGGAAGCCCTGCGAGGCGATGCGTGCGGCTGTCTCACGCAGGTCGTCCGCGAACACCTCGATGTCCTGCTCGGTGATGCGCGCGCTGGGGCCGCTCAGCGAAAGGGAGGCGACCGTGACGCCCGACTGGGTGCGGATGGGCACGGCGACGGCGGTGAGGCCGATGTCGCGCTCGCCGTGGCTGGTGGCGTATCCGTGGCCGGCGGCCTCGTCGGCCCACAGCCTCAGTTGCTGCACATGGGCCACGCCGTGCGGGGAGGCGGCGGCGACCCGTTGCAGCAACCCATCGGTGGCCCCGATGAGCAGCACCTTCGACGAAGCGCCGGCCCACAAGGGCAGTTCGTCTCCCACGCGCACCACATGCCGCAGAGGCTGAGGGCTTTCCTGCTGTGCGACGCAGACACGGTGGATGTCGCGGCGGATCATCAGATTCGCCGTCTCGCCGCGCCGGTCGACCAGTTCACGCAACAGCTTCTGCGTGTCCGGCGGCAACTCCCAGCTGGTGTGGGCCAGATGGGCCCAGCGCCACAGGCCCGGCCCGGCCGTGTAGCCGCCGGGCGTCGCCCACAGCAGTCCGTACTGCTCCAGCGTCTGGACGAGGCGCACCACGGTCGTCTTGGGCAGGCCGGTCGCATCGACCATGTCCTTGAGGGGAACGGTGGGCTGATCTTCGGTCAGCAGCGACAGGATGTCCAGAGCCCGGCGCACGCTGCGTACGCCGCCTTGTCCTTGCTCCGTGTCCATGCGCTCTCCTTCGTCAGTGGTCGGCCGCTCGGCCCGTTGGCGGGCTCGGCACTCGAAGGGACAGCTTCCACCAGCCAAGGTCCATTCGAAAACCGCTGGTTTCAACTTCCTCACGCCGACCTATTGCCACGGCCTCTCGGCGCCCGTACGTTACACGCCAGTCCACAGAGCAGTCCATGGAAACCATCAGATGGTTTTTTCTGGAGATGTGATGCTGCAAGACCTCCTCAAGGCCGCCGACCAGAACGACGTGGTCGAGGCTCTCCCCTACCTCTCCGGGTCCTGGGGCGGTGAAGGCCCTCCCACGGATCGCACCGGCCCCTATCTGAGGCGCACCGTCAGCCGCGCCCCTGCCGCGACCGAGCGTGAGATCGACACCGCGGTCGCGCAGGCCGGCACATACGCGCGGCAGATGGCCGACCTCGCGCCCGCCGCCCGGGCCGACATCCTGGAGGCCGCCTCACGCAACGCGCTCGCCCACCGCGACCGACTCGCCCGCCTTCTCGCCCTTGAGCTGGGCAAACCCGTCAAGGACAGCCGCACCGAGATCGAACGGGTGGCCTCGACGTTCGCGGTCTGCGCGGCCGAGGCCCGCCGCATCGACGGCGAGACCCTGCCCGTTGCAGGCTGGAACACCGGCATCGGCAACACCGCGTTCACCTACCGGGCGCCCGCCGGAGTGGCACTGGCCATCACGCCGTTCAACGCCCCGGCCAACCTCCTCGCCCACAAGCTCGGCGCCTCCTTCGCAGCGGGCAACACCACCCTGGTCAAGGCCCCGCCGCAGGCGCCGGCCGTCTCGGCCGCCGTCGTCGCCCTCCTCCTGGAGAGCGGCATGCCCCACCAGGCGGTCCAGCTGCTGCACGGCGGCGGTGACGTCGGTGCCGCCCTGTGCGCCGCCGATCCGGTCAGCGTCATCAGCTTCACCGGCAGCGCCGACACCGGTGCCGCCGTGGCCCGCGCCGCGGGCCGAAAGCGGCTGGCCCTGGAACTGGGCGGCAACGCCGCCACGATCGTGTGCGAGGACGCCGACGCCGTGGCGGCCGCCGGGATCAGTGCCCGCACCGGCTACAGCAACTCCGGTCAGAGCTGCATCTCCGTGCAGCGCGTCTACGTCCACAGGTCCCGCTACGCCGAGTTCCTCGACGCCTTCACCGCGGCGGTCGACGCGCTGGTCGTCGGTGATCCTCTCGACGAGAGCACCGATGTCGGTTCCATGGTCGACGAGAACGCGGCCGAACGCGTGGTGGCCTGGTCGCGCGAGGCACGCCGGCTGGGCGCGAGTGTGATCCGCGGCGGCACCCGCGACGGCGCCACCGCCGCCCCCACCATCGTCGCCGACCCACCAGTCCACGCCTCCGTGGTCGTGCACGAGGTGTTCGGCGCGCTGGTCGCCGTCCTGCCCTTCGACGACTTCGACACCGTCCTCGATCAGTGCAACGCCAGCCGGTACGGACTGCAGGCCGGCCTGTTCACCCACGACATCACGCGCATCCTCACCGCCTGGCGGCGCCTGGAGGTCGGCGGACTCATCGTGAACGGGACCTCCAACTTCCGTCTCGACCATGTTCCGTTCGGCGGTGTGAAGGACTCCGGATTCGGCCGCGAGGCCCCTCGGTGGCTCATCGAGGACTACACCGTCGTCAAGACCCTCGTACTGCGCGGACTGTCCATCTGGGGCGACAGCCGCGAGCTGCCCAAGGAGAACTCGTGACCACAGTGACCGCCGCCGAAGCCCTCGTCGCCCAGCTCGAGTCCTACGGCGTGGAGTACGTCTTCGGCACCTGCGGGCACACCAACATCGCCCTGCTCGACGCACTCGGCCCGAGCTCGATCGAGTTCGTGATCGCCCGGCACGAACAGGCCGCTGCCCACGCGGCGGACGGCTACGCCCGGGCCACCGGCCACCCCGGAGTGCTGCTCACCCATGTGGGGCCGGGCATGATGAACGCCGTCACCGGCGTCGCCACGGCCGCACTGGACTCCGTGCCGCTGGTCGTCATCACCGGCGACATCCCCTCCTACTACTACGGCCGGCACCCGCACCAGGAGGTCAACCTCCACGCCGACGCCGACCAGACCGCGATCTTCCGGCCCTTCTGCAAGCGCACCTGGGCGGTCCAGCGGGTCCAGGACATCCCGCGTGTCACCGAGCGGGCCTTCTTCACCGCTGTCAGCGGCCGGCCCGGGACTGTTCTGATCAATGTTCCGATGGACCTGTTCAACCGGCCGGTCGCGCCCTATGACGGTGGCCATCCGCTGCCCGGACACCTCGGCCGGTCCGGTCTGGACGAGGCGACCGCCGACCGGATCGCCCAGGAACTGCTGCGGGCGCAGCGGCCTCTGATCTACTTCGGCGGCGGGCTGCGCAGCCCTCGTGCCCGCGCCGAACTGCTGGCCCTCGCCGAGCACCTCGACGTTCCGCTCGCCCACTCCCTGATGGGCAAGGGCGTCGTCTCCGACCGTCATCCCCTGCTGTTGGGCATGCCCGGCTTCTGGGGACTGGAGAGCACCCACGAACGCACCAAGGGCGCCGACGTCGTCCTGGCGCTGGCCACCCGCTTCGCCGAGACCGACTCCAGTTCGTGGGACGCGACGTACACCTGGAACTTCCCGCCGAGCCGACTGCTGCAGATCGACATCGACCCCGCCGAGATCGGCCGCAACTACCCCGTTCACATCGGTGCGGTGGCGGACGTGGAACTCGCCCTGGAGAGGATCGGTGCAGCGGTGAGGGCCCGCCAGGGCACGCCCGTATCCCGTCCGGGCCTGCGCGAGAGCATCGCCGCCGCGCGAAAGGGTGTGTTCGACGCGGCACGCGAGGCCGGTCGCAGCGACACCTTCCCGCTGCGGCCCCAGCGGATCCTGACCGACCTGCGCGAGGCCCTGCCGAACGACGCGATCCTGGTCACCGACGTCGGCTGGAACAAGAACGGCGTCGCGCAGTGCTACGAGCTGCCCGAGGAAGGCCGCTTCATCACTCCGGGAGGCGCCTCCACCATGGGCTTCGGCCCGGCCGCGGCCGTCGGCGTGCAGATCGCCCGGCCCGAGCGCGTCGTTGTCGCTCTCATCGGTGACGGCGGCATGAGCGCGCAGCTGCCCGCGGTGCCGATGGCGGTCGAGCAGGGTGCGCCCGTCATCTTCGTGGTGATGAACAACCGCGCCCACGGAACCATCGCCGATCTGCAGGCATCGTCCTTCGGGCGCTCCTACGGCTGCGAGTTCACCGACGCCGAGGGCCGGCCCTACAGCCCGGACTTCGCGCGGTACGGCGAGTCCTGCGGCGCCGACGGCTACGCCGTCAACGCGCCCTCGGACCTGCGCAAGGCGCTCGATGACGCCATCGCCCGCCGACGTCCGGCCGTCCTCGACGTCCCCATGGTCAACGAGCCCGTGCCCACCCCGGGCCACTGGAACATCAAGGACATCTACGCCGGCCGCTTCCCTGCCGACACTTTCTGATCCCATCCGTGCAACGCCCGCCGGCCCCGGCATCACGGGTCGGCGGGGCTCGCGTCGCCTCCCCCCACTCCCGCCCGCCGACCCACCGACACCGACGAGGTGACCATCATGTCCCGCATCTCCCAGCCTTCGGCTCCACGCACCCTGCTCACCGCCGCCATCGCCGTGGCCGCGACCCTCACGGCCTGCAGCGCACCCGGCGACTCCGACAAGGGCGGCGGCTCCGACTCGGGCCCCATCAAGATCGCCGTCATCAACGCCCGCAGCGGCCAGCTCTCCTCTCTGGGGAACTGGGAGTACAAGGGCGCCAAGCTCGCCGTCGACGAGTGGAACAAGAAGGGCGGCATCAACGGCCGCAAGATCCAGCTGAAGTCGTTCGACGACCAGGGCGACCCCACCACGGGCACCAACCTGGCCCGGAAGATCGCGAGCGAGCACTACATCGCGATGATCGGCACCGCCGAGAGCGCCGTCACCATCGCCATGGCACCGGTCCTGAAGCAGGAGGGCATCCCCAACATCACCTCCGGCCAGTCCGACGGACTCGTGGCTGTGAAGAGCGAGTTCCTGTTCCTCAACGGCCCGACCAGCACCACCTACGACACCACGCTGGCCAAGCATCTGGTGCAGGACAAGGGCTACAAGAAGATCGCCATGATCACGAACAACGGTTCCTTCGGTACGGGCGAGCACGACGCGTTCACCAAGGCCGCCAAGGACCTCGGCGTCACCCCGGTCACCGACCAGGTCGTCACCACGGATCAGAAGGACTTCAGCGCCGCCCTCACCAAGATCCGCGCCAAGAAGCCGCAGGTGATATTCATCGGCTCGGAAGAGGTCGAGGCCGGCCTGATCGTCAAGCAGGCCCGTGACCTCGGTATCACCGCCCCGTTCGCGGGTGCGGCGCCGCAGGGCACGCCGGTGTTCACCGAGACCGCCGGCAAGGAAGCGGCAGAGGGGACCATCGTCAGCTCGCCCTACCTGAGCAACGACTCCGGCCCCGCGGCACAGAAGTTCGCCGCCGCCTACAAGACCGCCTACGGCGAGGACGCCGAACTGCACGGCGCCAAGGCCTACGACGGCACCAGCATCCTGCTCACCGCGCTGAAGAACAGCAAGGTGGCCACCGGCAAGAAGCTCGCCGACGCGATCCGCGCGACCCAGTACGACGGCCTGCTCGGGCAGTTCCGGTACGGCGCCGACGGTGTCGGCATCACCCGGACCAGCATCGGAGTCATCAAGTCCGGCGCGCTCGTCGCGCAGAACTGAGGGACGACGTGCAAGACACCCTGCAAACGCTCGTCAGCGGTCTGAGTCTCGGGGCCGTGTACGCCCTGGTCGCGATGGGCTTCTCCCTCGTCTACCGCACGATGGGGCTGGTCAACTTCGCGCACGCGGACATCGCCATGATCGGCGCGTACGCCGCGTCCACCTTCTATCTCACCTCGAAGCTGCCCTTCGCCGCGGCCATGGTGACCGCCATCGTGGTCACCGGTGCCATCGGCCTGGTCATCGAGCGGGTGCTGCGCCCGCTGGAGAACAAGGACTTCGACCTCATGCTCATCGGCACGATCGGCTTCGGCATCGTGCTGCAGGCGGTCGCCGTCCTGATCTGGGGCACCACCGGCCGTGCCGTCCCCTCACCCCTGCACGCCGCGCCCCTGGACATCCTCGGAATCCGGGTACGCACCTACGACCTGCTGGTCATGGCGGTCGCCGCCATCGCCGTCGTCGCTCTGGCCTTCTTCCTGTCCCGCACCAAACGCGGCGCGGCCATGCAGGCGGTCGCGATGGACCACGAAGCGGCCACCGCCGTGGGGATCGACGTGGGCCGCAGCAACGCCCTGGCCTTCGCCATCGGAGCCGGACTGGCCGCCCTCGCGGGCGGCCTGGTCGGCCCCATGCTCTACGTCGACGCCTCCCTGGGCGGGGCGCTGGGCATCAAGGGTTTCGCCGCGGCGATGCTCGGCGGTTTCGGCTCGATCCAGGGGGCGGTGGTGGGCGGCGTGGCCATAGGCGTCCTCGACTCCTACGCCGCCGGCCACTTCCAGGGCTACTCGGTCCTGGTCACCTTCCTGGTCTTCACCGTGGCGATCATGATCCGGCCCACGGGGATCTTCGGCGAGAGGACGGTCAGCCGCGCATGAGGACCCGCATCGGCACGACAGGCGCGATCATCGTCGCCGCCTGGGTACTCCCCTACGGTCTGGGGAGCTACACCGTCCACGTCGTGAACATCGCTCTCATCTACGCCCTGCTGGCGATCGGGATGGGCCTGGCGATGGGCATCTCCGGCCAGATCAACCTCGCCCAGGTCGCGTTCTTCGGCGTCGGCGCCTACACGGTGGCCGTCCTCACCACCCACTATGGGTACGGGTTCTGGGCGGCGGCCCCGCTCGCGGTCCTGGCCACCGTCATCATTGGCCTGTTCGTCGGCGTGCCGGCCCTGCGGATGCAGTCGCACTACCTGGGGATCGTGACCCTCGGTCTCGCCCTCGGATTCATCAACTGGATCACCAACGCCCACATCTCGGGCGGCGCCGACGGCATCTCCGGCGTCCCCGGGCCCACGCTGCCCGGTATCGATCTCTCGAGCGAGTACCTCTACTACTACCTGGAAGCCGTGGTCTTCGGCCTCTCGCTCCTCTTCGGCCTCTTCGTCGTCCGCACCTCTCTCGGTCGGCGCCTGCGCGCCATGCGCGACGACTCCCTGGCGGCCGGGGCGATGGGTGCGGAGATCCCGCTGCTACGGATGACGGCCTTCCTCCTGGCCAGTCTCTACGGCGGCCTCGCCGGAGTCCTCTACTCGGGACTCATCCGCTACGTGGCACCAGAGACGTTCTCCATCGGGAACATGTTCATCCTGCTGGCGATGGTCATCATCGGCGGCCGCCGGTCCCTGGTCGGCTGTGTGGTCGGAGCCATCGGACTGACCCTGGTCCGGGAATGGCTCTCGGACTTCTCCACCTACGCTCAACTCGGCTACGGGATCGTCGTCGTCCTCATGGTCGTGTTCGCGCCGACCGGTCTCGCCGGGGTCCCGGAGCGGCTGCGCGGTGTGTACGAGCGGCGGCGCGTCCGGGAGTCCGTCCGCGCCGAGCTGCGGCCCTTCACGCCCTACTCCCCCATCGAGCGTCCTGACACTGCGGACGTGCTGCTGGCGGTGGAAGGCGTCACCAAGCAGTTCCGCGGGCTGCGCGCGCTCAATGAGGTGTCTCTCGTCGTGAACGAGGGCGAGATCCGGGGGATCGTGGGTCCCAACGGCTCCGGGAAGACGACGCTGTTCAACGTGATCAGCGGCTTCTACCGGGCAACCGCGGGCACGGTCCGCTTCGCCGGCAGCGACACCACCACCGCCCGGCCCTATGTCCTGTCGCTGGCGGGTCTGTCCCGCACGTTCCAGAACCTGCGTCTGTTCGGGCAGCTGACCGTGCGGGAGAACGTTCTCGTCGCGCTCGACCGCAGCCGCACCCGGTCGATCTGGCAGTACGCCGTATGGCAGCCGGGAGTGTGGGCGCACGAGCGTCGGCTGCGGGCGCAGGCGGACGAGGTGCTGGAGCGTTTCGGGCTCGCGGACTTCGCGGACACCGACCCCACAGCCCTGCCGTACGGCATCCAGCGCCGTATCGAGATCGCCCGTGCCATGGCGGCGCGGCCGAGGCTGCTGCTGCTCGACGAACCGGCCGCCGGGCTCAACGGCGAGGAGGCCCAGCAGCTCATCCGCATCGTCCGCTCGATCAGGGACAGCGGCACCACGGTGATCCTCATCGAGCACAACATGGGGCTGGTGATGTCGCTGTGCGAGAAGGTCACCGTCCTGTCCAGCGGGAACGTCATCGCGGAGGGCACTCCTTCGCAGGTCGTGACCGCGCCGGAGGTCATCGAGGCCTATCTCGGCGACTCCGACCTGGCTGAGCTCGGCATGGTCGCTCCCGAAGGCGCCCACCAGCCTGACCGTACGAAGGAGGCGACCTCGTGAAGGTCATCGCAGGCAACGCCGCAGAGTGCCTGAGCGTGCGGGAACTGAGCGTGCACTATGGCGGCGTCCAGGCCGTCAGCTCCATCGACTTCAGCGTGGAGCCGGGCCAGTCCGTCGGCATCATCGGCGCCAACGGCGCCGGCAAGACCTCCACGCTCAAGGCGCTCATGGGGCTGGTCCCGCGCAGCGGCGGCCGCATTCGCCTCGGCGGCAAGGACCTCACCCGCGTCAAGGCCCGCGACATGGTCCGCCACGGTATCGGCTACGTCCCCGAGGGCCGGCATGTCTTTCCCGGGCTGTCTGTCGAGAAGAATCTCCTTCTCGGCGCCTACTCCCGTGCCTGGGACAAGGAGACCCACCGGCAACTCGAGGAGATCTACGCTCTCTTCCCGGTGCTGAGGGAGATGCGCGAGCGTCTGGCAGGGGCGCTGTCCGGCGGCCAGCAGCAGATGCTCGCCATCGGCCGCGCGCTCATGACCCGGCCGCGTCTGCTGGTGCTGGACGAGCCGTCCATGGGTCTGTCGCCGAAGCTCGTCGGCAACATCCTCGACGTGCTGCTGCGGCTGCGCGAAGAAGGTCTGAGTCTGCTTCTTGTGGAGCAGAACGCCAAGCTCACGTTCGGGGTGACCAGTCACTGCATCGTGATGGAGAACGGTCAGGTCGCCATGCGCGGCACCTCCGCACAGCTCAGTCACGACCCGCGGGTGCGGGAGGTGTATCTGGGTCTGTGAATGCCGCCACGACTGACACACCGACCACCGATCCACGGGCTGTACTGGCGACTTCGCTAAAGGTGGGCCCCCTGCAGCTGAGGAACCGGTTCGTCGCCGCGCCCATGGAACGCAACTACTGCGCCGAGGACGGATCAGTCACCGAGCGGTACATCGCCTATCTCGGTGCACGGGCTGCGGGCGGCGCCGCGCTCGTGCACACCGAAGCCGGGTACGTCCGCGCCGACGGCAAGGGACGGCCCCGGCAGCTCGCCCTGGACGACGACCGCCATGTGTCCGGGCTGAGGACGCTGACGGACGCCGTCCACCATCACGGTGCCCTCATCGGCACGGAACTGAACCACGGAGGCCGCACCACCCAGCGGGCCGTCAGCGGACACCAGCCTGTCGCTCCGTCCCGTCCGCCGATGCCACGTTCGCCCTCATGAACGAGATCCCGCTCGACCGCCTGGATTTCCTCGACGTTTCCGTCGGCTCGTACGAGGCCGGCGAATGGATCGTCCATCCGGGTGAATGGGAATCTGGGGTTCTGGCCCCCTTCGCGCAGCGCTGCCGCCGGCATTGCGGGCTGCCGGTCGGTGTGGCCGGGCGCATCAACTCCGCCCGGGCTGCGGCGCGCATCGTGGCGTCGGGTCAGGCGGACTTCGTGTCCCTCGCCAGAACCCTGCACGCCGACCCGGCCTTCCCCCAGCGCGTTCTCTCCGGCGCCGCCTACCGGCCCTGCATCGTCTGCAACCGGTGCATCGACGAACTGCACGACAACCAGCCCATCGGATGCAGTGTGAATGCCCGCGCCGGCCGGGAGGAGGCGCGAAACACCCGGCGCCGTACGGCCCCGGCCCGCGTCCTGGTGATCGGCGGCGGTCCCGCCGGCATGGAGACAGCCCGCTTGCTGGCCGAGGACGGGCATGCCGCGCCGGCGTACCCGGCTACCGTGAACTTCCCCCGGGCGGCCGCGAGAATCTCGTGCCGCGCGCGGTCGGCGTCATGCGATCGGTGCATGTCCGGTGAGGCGGACGTACCCATGTGAACGCCTATGGCCCGCCCCCGACCGGAGGCGCAACGCGTCCTCGGCGCTGTCCAGGCATCCTTGCCACTTCCCGCAGCGCGCCGATCCTGATATGGATAACGAACTAGTTCGTACATTACTTGTGTGGAGCCGGAATGAACCAGCACTCGTACCTGGTCGGGATGATTGCGCCGGGAGCGGAGTTCTCGGTCAGCTCCGAGCTCCACAGGCGCGAAGCAAAGCGCCACAAGCTGCGCTACGTGTGCCGGCGCCTGGGCAGCCGGGGGGATTTCGGCACGCTGCTGAGCGACTGCAAAACGTTCGGGTTCTCGGGGCTCAGCTTGGCTACCTCCGCCGATCACCTGGGGGCCGCCCTGGACGGGCTGTCCCGGGCCGCGGCCAGAACGGGCACGGTCACCACCGTCGTCTACGGGACGGACGGCCGGACCACCGGCCACGACACCGGGATGGAGGCCTTCACCGCCGCATTCGGGTGGGGTCTTCCGAGCGCCGGTCTTTCCCGGGTCGTACAGGTCGGCGCGACGGGCATCGGCGTGTCCGTCGCCCACGCGCTCGCTGAGCACGGCGTGAAACACCTGGCCGTGATCGACACCGCCCCGGCTCAGGCCTCGGCTCTGGCCGAAGCCGTGAACCGGCACACGGAGAACTGCCCCGCCAAGGCCTATCCGGTCGAGACTCTCGACTATCACCTGAAGCAGGCCGACGGACTCGTCACCGCCCTCCCCCACGCAGGCAGTTCCGACCAAGTGACCCGGGGGCTCATCAAGTCGTTGCGCAGCGACTTGTGGATCTGCGACCTCGACTCCCACCCTGCCGCAGCATCGCTCGCGCAGGCAGCGCGAGTCCTGGGGTGCCCGGTGCTGCAGAGCGGGAGCGTGCTGGTACACGCGACCGCGCGAACCTTCCACCTTGTCACGGGCCGACACGCGCACACCTCACACATGCTCGGGGACTTCGCCGACCTGACGGCCGCATCAGCCGCCCATAGCTGAAGCCGCGCCTGCGCCGCGCAGGAACGCCCGGCCGGCGGCGGGTCGACCTCCCGCCATCCAGGCATGCGGTTCGGGCCCGGCACGCTCTTCCAGCATGTCCCACAGGCGGCATGGGCGGCCTTGGTGACCGTCGGTACGGCGGCCTGTTCCACCGGCTGCGGCCGGCGCACTCGTTGCGCGAGCCGGAGGCGCGGGTAGACCGGGCCGAGGACACCGAGTTGGTGGCCATGTTCGGCGCGTGCCACAGCCCGCGGGACCGGCTCGTCGTTGCTCTGCTCGTGAGCAGGGTCCGGCTGCGCAGCGGCCAGGCTGTGGCGCAGCGACATGCATCTGCTGCCGGACTCCCGTGCGCTGGGCTGCGACTACCCGGGCGCCCATGTGCATGTGCGACGAGGGGAGAACGGGGCGTGGTCGAAGTCGCGGCACGCGTGGGTGGCGCTGCTGGACTTCCTGGTCGTGTCCGCGCTCGACCTCTACTACGAGGAGAGGTACCGACTGCTGGGGTCAGGTGGGAGTGCCCTTCACCTGCCGAGTTCGAACGGCAGTACCAGCAAGAACGTAGCCTTACCCTCGCGGCCTGGGGGTCACCTCACCCGTCCGGGACACCGTCAGTAGGCACCCTGCCGGCGCAGGGAGCGCGGGCGGCCGTCGGGATCGGCGACGACCCGGTAGAGCGGGTCGGTCAGGACCCGCGTCATGCGGGACAGATGCGGCGGGTGATAGGTGCGCAGCCGTCCCGGTGGTCGCGGACCGTGACGGCCGCCGTCGTGCCACGCGTCCAAAGCGGCGGCCGATTCGGCGTAGGTAGCAAAGGCGCGGCCCGGGTCGCAGAGTGCGGCTGCTTCCCCGTCCCCGTCGCGGTCAAGGTGTTCGAGATTCAACGACAACCGCAGCTCGCGCGCGAAGACGCGGGCGCCGTCACCCAGGCCGCCGGGGTCCATCGGTTCACGGGAGTCACGGGTCTCGTCGAGGACAGCGCAGCTGAGTTCCGAATCGTGCGTCCAGGAGCGCCGGTTGACGTTGTCGGAACCGACCGAGGCCCAGACATCGTCGATGACACAGACCTTGGCGTGGACGTACACGGGCGTCCCGGCGTGATTCTCCAGGCTGTAGACGGCCACCCGGTCACCGCCGGCCCGTCGCAGGACTTCCAGGGCCCGGATCCGGCCCAGCAGATTCATCGGTGTGCTGATCCGCCCTTCCTGATCCGGCAGTGGCGGCAGGACGGCGATCATCCGCAGGTCCGGATGATCCCCGAGAGCCTGAGCGAACGGCTGAACGGCACTCTCCGACCACAAGTACTGGTCCTCTAGGTAGATCAGCCGGCGTGCCCGCCGCAGGGACTTGATGTAGGCGCGGGCGATGCTGCGTTCACCGTCGGGAGCGAACGGATAGCCCCTGAGGAGGCGGTTCGGGTAGGTGCGCAGGATCTGGACCGTGTGGGAACCGCGGGGGCCCGGGTCGGGTTGCTGTGCCGGGAGCGGATCCGCCCGTGTGTCCTCGCCCCGGAGTGCCGCCCGCAGCCGGCTGCGGGGGCTGCGACTGAGCGGAGCCGGGTCCGTCCACCGTTCACGGAACGTGGCCTCGACATCGCCGACGGCGGGCCCGTGCACCGCCAGCTGAACATCGTGCCAGGGCGGCCGGGAACCGTAGGCATCGGCGATGCGTTGCGCCAGCGGGTCACCCTGATGAGTGGCGTCGTCCCGACGGCTGTGGCACAGATCGATCCCGCCGACGAAGGCGACGTCCCGCTCGGGTCGACCCGGGTGGCGCAGCACCACGAACTTTTGATGGTGCGAGCCGCCCGGCCGCACCCGCATGTCGAGCAGGCACTCCCCTCCCGCCTCCTCGATCTCCTCCCCCAGGTGGTAGTTCTCCTGTTCGCTGAACTGGAACCGATCCAGGTGCGAGCGCCACACCAGCCCCTTCACGACGACACCACGGCGTGCTGCGTCGCACAACACGTCGCCGATAGCGCGCTTCGGACCGTCCAGCAGCTCGTCAGGGTCACCCCGCCAGTCCGTGAACATCAACATGTCGCCGGCCCGCTGCGCCCGCACGGCCGCGAGCAGCTCGGCGAAGTACACCGCCCCGTGTACCAGGGGGCGGACGTCGTTGCCTGTGGACCACGCCGCACCGTCGGCATGACGGCGGTCCACCCGCGACGCGGGATTCCCCCGCTGAGCGGGGGTGAGCAGCCAGCCGGTGCGTTCCACGGGGCACCCCTTCCAGCCGACGGCCCTGCCGGGA
Organism: Streptomyces sp. NPDC096324; assembly: GCF_044763015.1. Classification (NCBI taxonomy): domain Bacteria; kingdom Bacillati; phylum Actinomycetota; class Actinomycetes; order Kitasatosporales; family Streptomycetaceae; genus Streptomyces; species Streptomyces sp. NPDC096324. The sequence goes on from NZ_JBIWFK010000010.1 coordinate 87,551, forward strand.
TCTCCTGGTAGATCCGTTACCCCCTGAGCGCGCAACCACGCGATTCCTGCTCCGCCAGTCCTGCGGAGACCTCCATTGCCGGAGTCGTACCAGGGGCGTGGACGGAAGGTCACCCGCCCAGGCGGGCTGGACGGTGGTGCCGGGCGCCCTCGGCAGCCTCCTCCAGGTCGGCGATGATCTGGAACTCGTCGTCCTGGATCGACGCTGCAGTCAGCGGTACCGCCAATGCGCTGGCCGGGTGGTCTGCCGGACGTCGGCCGATGATGAGGATGACCGGTTCGCTGGACGGGGTCAGGGTTGTGCGGCGGAAGTCATGATCCGTAACCTCCATGCTGGCAGTATGAGTTTCTCGTCGGTCCCCCGCTGGTAGAGGCAGCCTGGCCAGCGGTCGGCACGTGCCGACCTTCGTGCAGCCGGAGCATCCACCGGTGCGGAGCTGTAGGGACGCGGCGATCGCGCCGAGTCGGGGGAGGGCTTCGGCGCCCTCCATCCGGTACGTGAGGCCTTCGTTCCTGCACTCTCCTTCTCGACCTCACTCAACCCGCGGCCAAGCGCCTTCGCTCCGCCCGTCGCGGCATCAGGCGGCTCGGGCGACTCCGCGCGGATGGTGAGCATCGGCGACCGCCGCAGCGTGTACCTGCGGTGCAGCGGCACCGGATCTCCGACGGTCGTGCCGGCGTCCGGCACGGGCGACGCCTCGGACGAAGAGACCCGCGTCATCGACCCCGCCCACCCGGCGGCCGAGCCGTAGCCGAGCGACTCGGCGGTGTTTAAGACGGTGACCAGGTCCTGCGAGCTGCGGCCCGCATCCGAGACCGGCACGTTCCCGGCGCACCCCTCCCTCGGCGCCAACAGCCATGCCATGATGATGAGTTATGACTGAGGGGGAGGATGTGCCCACCCGCGCGATCCGGGTCCGGCTGGACGGCACCGCGAATCAGAGCGACATCGGCGCTCTGAAGAAGTGGCTGGAGCGAGAGAAGCCGCTGGAGGACCTGGTCAGAAACGGGGATCTGCGGATCCAGGAGAGCGCCGGAACCGACGAGCAGGGCACAGACGAACACGGCACGCCCATGGGCGCCGGCATCGAGATCCTCATGCTGCTCTCCGGGGCGGCCGCGCAGACCCTGTTCGACACTGTGCTGAGGCAGGTGGGAAGAGGCGTCAAAGCCTGGTACGAAAACCGCCGTTCCGTGGAGAGCGGCGATCCACCCGACTACGACGTCGACCCGGTGAACCTCGACGAGAGGTAGACCGGTGCTCCGCTTCGACCCGCGTGGAGAGGTGAACCGGGCACTGCTGATCGGCGTGTCCGCGTACGACTCCACGCGGCCGAACGACCCGCACGGCGTCCCCGGCGCCCTCGCTGCCGTGGCGTACAACCTCCCTGTCCTGGAAGAGGCGTTGCTGCACAGCGGCGTCTTCCGCAAGGGAGAGATCGTCGTCTCCCGGTCGCCGTACCTGGACCCGTTCAGCGAGTCGCTGCGCACCGCCGCCGACGAGGCCGAAGGACTGCTCCTCTTCTACTTCGCGGGTCACGGGGCCGTGCCCAGCGCGGGCGACGAACTCTGGCTGCAGATGCGCAACGCGCGCGTCGTACCGGGCAGCCGAGCTGTCTTCCCGGGCGCCGACCCCTTTTCCAGCGTGCTGACCGTGCTCGCCACGAGCCGGGCCCGGCACGTGGTCATCGTCCTCGACTGCTGCAACGCGGGCAACGCCGCCCAGGTGTGCGAGGCGCTCGCCGCCCGGCGTCGCTTCTCCGTGCTGATGAGCGTGCAGGCGAACAACCGGATCGACACGGGGAGCGACACGACGCCCACGCCGTTCACGGCCCGGCTTGCGCGGCTGCTGGAGGAGGGCATCGACAGCCGGGACACCGACCTGTCGTTCCATGATCTGTCGGAGGCGCTCACAGCGCACATGCGCACCCACCACCGGACCCTGCGCAACGAGCCGTGGGAGCCGCAGAGTTGGGGCGACACCGACCTCCTCCTCCTCGCCGGCCGTTCCGGCGGGGAACCGACCGCACCCTCGGCCGCGATCCCGCAGACTCCGCCGGCTTCCGCGACACCGCCGCGGGATGCCTCGAAAACGGCAGCCGACAGGTCGGCGGAGTCCGGCGGCGACCGGGATCAGTGGTCCGGTTCGCCACAGCCGGGGCAGCCTCGGCAACCGGACCGACCGGCGGAGGCGAGCGGAGGCACCGGTGGACTGCCGTGGTGGCAAAACCTGTTCACCAGGCTTCGCTCCTGGACCCTGGCCGTGCCGGCGGCCGCCGACCGGGTGCTGATGTGGCTGCGGCGCAGGCCCAGCCAGGCGGCGGTCGCCACGGCCCTCGTCACAGCCGCGGGCATCGGCGGCTACCTGGCCCTGGCCGACACCGGCTCCGACCAGTCGTCCTGCGGCCCGCCCCTCGAACTGCGGCTGCTCACCGATCCGGACATCGAATCCACCGTGCGCAAAGCCGCGGACGCCTACCTGACATCCACAGCGAACACCACACACGGTGGCTGCCGGCGCAGCGGCATCACGGTGTACAGCGCGGGCTCGGCACAGGCCGCGGCGGGCTTCCACGACCAGTCCGACCCCTGGCAGCGCCCTGTCAGCGACGACCTCGACCCCCAGCGCGACATCGGCCCGCAGCCGGACATCTGGATTCCGGCATCCTCCGGGAGCGTGGCCCGGGCACAACCGGTGGAGCCACCCCGGAAGTACCTGGCGCTGGAACCTGACGGCCCGTTCGCCTACTCGCCGATGGTGCTGTCCGTGCCGCAGAACATCGCCGAGGCCTCGGTAGGCAACCGGACGGGGAATCCGCTCACCACACTCAGGGAGCTTCTCACCCGACAGCGGAAGGACGCCGACCTGCGACGCCCGGACCCCGAGTACACGGATTCCGCGCTGCTGGCGACCATAGGCCTGTACGGCACCGGCGCGAGCGGGGTGAGCGAAGCCGAAGCAGGCGTGGCGCAGTCGGGACCGCCCTCGCTCACGGCCTCCGATCTGCTGTGCACGCTGCCGGACGACAGCAGGACCGACAGCCGCACCGCCGCACTCGTCCCCGAGTTCCTGATGGTCAGCGGTGTCGACTGCGACCGGACGACGCGCAGTCGGCGGACGGCCGAGTACCCCGCGGACGTGCCGGCCCTCGACCCCACCTTCGTCCGCGTGCGCTGGCAGGACGCCGACCGCGACCGGGCGGCTCGCGACGAGGCCGTCAGTCGCTTCCAGGTCTGGCTCACTCACGGCGGCGGCACGGCCGGGAAGCCCGCCGGCGGTCTGGACGTCTTCGGCGAAGACGGCTTCCGCAGGGTTTCAGGCGCTCATGACTTCCTCACCACGCCCGAAACGGACACCGGGACCGTCGCCCACCCCGGACGGCTGCCCGGCCCCGCCGATGCCGACACGATGGCCTCAGCTCTGCGGAACTACCGCAACGCCAACGGCCCCGGCCAGGTTCTGTTCCTGCTCGACAGCTCCGGTTCGATGGGTGATCTCTGGGAGGGGCCGGGCGGCGCCCCCGGCATCCTCAAACAGTCGCTCGCAGGCCTCGGTGACCAGGACGAGTACGGAGTCTGGTCCGTGACCTCAGGTGGTGGCCGAACGTCGGGCGTGCTGCTGCCCTTCGGCCGCCACCGGCGGGTGGACGCCGAGAAGACGATCGACGAGAAGGCAGCGGTCCGTGACGCCGAGTCCGACCCGGACGGCGCGCTGAGGGCCGCCCTGCAGTTCATGGCCGGGCGGGGCAAGGACGACGAGCACCCCCAGCTGATCGTGTACGTCACCGACGACGAGGACAACAATCATTTCACCGGCAAAGGACTGGACGTTCTCTCCGACTCGGTGAAGAGAACGGGGATTCCGGTGCTCATGGCAGCCCTCGACAGCGGCGGTTGCGACCGGGACAAGCCGGACGCGCGCATCGCCGAAGCGAGCGGCGGACGCTGCCTGGACACCAAGGGCGACCTCGTCGCGGGCCTGCGCGACGAGGTCGCCCGAACCGGAACGGGGGACGAGTGATGCGATCGCGGACACCGGCCCTGCGATGGGTGCTGGCCGCGCTGCTCACGGCCTGCGCCGCCTGCACCGGCGGCAGCGCCCCCGCGTCGTCCGGTACCACAGCCGTTCCCGACAGTTCCGGGGACATCGTCGTGGCCAGCGGGCGGGACGTCACGGGCAAGGGCGGCGTCCGCCAGCAGCTCATCGACACCTGGAACGCGCGACAGGACCGGCTGCACACGGGCCGCCACGCCCGCCTGGTGGAACTCCCGGGCTCGGCGGACCAACAGCGCAGCCAGCTCCTCGGGGCGCTCCAGTCCGACAGCGCGCAGTACGACGTCATCAACCTCGACGTCACATGGGTACCGGAGTTCGCCGAGGCGGGGCTGATCCGCCCGCTGCCCAAGGGCATGGTGGACTCGGACGTCATCCCGTCGGTGGCCGTTACCGCCCGGTGGAACGGAGAGGTCTACGCGGTCCCGTTCAACAGCGATGTCGGGCTGCTCTACTACCGCACCGACTACCTGAAGAAGGCGGGAGTCCAGAACACCGACCTGAGCGAGGGCCTGGACTGGGCGAAGCTGAAAGAACTGATCGACACGCTCGACGAGTCGAGCGGCAAGGACAGGCCGAGGGGTTACGAGAAGGGCTGGACCGCACAGCTCGGCGCCTACGAGGGTCGCACGGTCAACGGCGTGGAAGCATTCGCGTCCGCCCAGGACGCCGTCACCCTCACCGACGACCAGGGCCGCTACACCGCCTCGGTGCAGGATCTGGAGAACGGCCTCGCGGAACTACGCGACCGCACCCAAGGCCCGTACCTCCTCAAAGACGCCCTCCACTCCGACGAGGACGAGTCGCTCACCGACTTCACGAACGGCCGGACAGCGTTCCTGCGCCACTGGCCGTACGCCTACCGCACCCTGCACCAGTCCCTGGGCGGCACGCAGCTGGGCGTGGCGCCGCTGCCCGGCAAGGCGGTACTCGGCGGGCAGAACCTCGCGCTCACCCGGTCGTCCGGACAGCAGGCCGGGGCGCGTGACCTGATCGGGTTCCTGACCGGCGCGGAGAGCGAACGGTGTCTGCTCGACGCGGGGTTCGCCGCCACACGCAAGTCCGCCTACCAGAACGACGACGTCACCTGCCGCTCCGAGACGCCCTCCGCGGCCGCGAGCGCCACCGCATCCCCCTCGCCGTCGGGCGAGAGCACGGACCGGATGCCACGCGACGCCCACGGACGGCCCCGGTACGCCCCTGACATCCTTCTCCCGGCGCTCACCGACGCCGTGTCCCGACCGCGCACCCCGCTCTACGGAGCGTTCACCCAGACCTTCACCACCGAGCTCGGCAAGCTCTTCACCCACGACCCGCCGAGCGACAGCGAACTGGCCAAGGATCTGGACAAGTCGCTCCGCCGTGTCCTGCCCGCCGGCTGAGAACCTTCCTTGATACACGGCACGTACCAAGGAATTCCCGCAGCAAAAGGGCAGCGCAGGGACTTACAAGAACGGGCCGAATGGAATGCGAAACGAATCTGGCTTGCAGTGGATCCAGCGCGGGGCGCAAAGGGCGAAATGGGTGACGTCATGCGGACGTGTGATCCCGGACATCGACTGGTTACAGCTCCGAAGAGGCGCGGAATCCCTGGAATAAGGCTACGGCCGGTGTTGTCCCACAGGTGACACCGGTACGGAAATACTTGTAGTCGGGGCCCACACCCCGCGGTGCGAGCCCCGACTACGCAGCGCGCATGTCAGCGATGGCCGAGAACGATGTTCTCGGCCGCCGGGCCCTTCTGGCTCGGCGCGATGTCGAAGGTGACCTTCTGGCCTTCGAGCAGCTCGCGGAAGCCCACGACTGCAATGCTCGAGAAGTGGGCGAACACGTCAGCGCCCCCACCATCCTGCTCGATGAAACCGAAACCCTTGGCCGCGTTGAACCACTTCACCGTGCCTGACGCCACGCTATGTCTCCTTAGGGCAGTTCGCCGGGATCCGCGGTGCGCGATACCGGTCGCCAAGATGATGCCCGCCCCGGAAAACGACCAGAATTACGAAAAGCTTCTCTCACCCGTCACAGATATTGCCTCGGGTCGCGGTCAGTGGCGGCCAGGAAGATGCCGATGTAGTGCGCGGTGAAGGCTGCCACGGTCAGCGCGTGGAACACATCGTGGAAGCCGAACCAGGCGCACCAGGTCCGCGCGCTCACGATGGGACGATCATGCGCTGGCAGCGGCATCACCGCAGCGTGATCTCCTCACCGATTGACTGCTCGCGGGCGGACGCGACGACCAGGGCCGTGGGCCGCGGCGTCCTGTACGGCCACGCCGACCGACTTGTAGAGGGTGATCTGGTCCGGCGCGGTGCGCCCCGACTTGCGGCCCATGACGAGTCCGCCCAGCTCGGCGTGCAACGTGATCGGCTGTGATGAGGCCGTCGCGGATCGGGGTGAGCAGGTCATTGCTGCCTGCGGGAAGCGGGGCGAGCACGGCCTGGCGCGGTTCGACGCACACCAGTGCCTCCGCGACCGTGGCGTCGTCGACCTCGCGGCCGGCCGGGTTGTATCCCACGGACGTGATGTGCACCCCGGTTGTCAGCCAGGGGCGGCGGATCACGGGTTCGACAGCATGCGTCGTCGCGGCGGCGATGTCCGCGCCGTCGAGCGCCTCGGCGTAGCTGGACACGACCTGAACTTCGGCCTCCAGAACTCCTGAGAGTTCCTCGGCCAGGGCAGCGGCTTTCACCAGGTCCCGGCCGGCCACGCGGATCAGCCGGATCGGCCGGACCCGGCAGATCGCGCGGGCGTGGAACGGGCCTGCACGCCGGTGCCCAGCACCGCCAGCACCGTCGCGTCCTCGCGGGCCGGCAGCCGCGCCGAGAGCGCGGAGCAGGCGCCGGTTCGCGCTGCGGTGATGGCCGTACCGTCCAGCAGGGCGGCGGGCTCGCTGGTGTCCGGATCGAACGCCACGATCAGCGCCTGATGTGTAGGCAGGCGTGCCGCGTCGTTGTGCGGGAAGAGGGACACCAGTTTGGTCATGAGCACCCCCGCCGACGGCAGGAAGCCGGGCATAGCCGCCAGGAATCCATCGCGTGCCGGCACCTGCGCGGCGACACGGTCGGGTACCGAGGCGCGGCCCGCACTGAAGTCTGCCATCGCCGAGGCCAGGGCATCGATCAGCGAGTCCATGTCGAGCAGGGACTCGACCTGCGAGCGACCCAGAACAAGCACGCGCTTCAGCCTCCTGATGCCGGTCATCCAACCGACGACCGCACAGCCCAAGGGTCAGCCTCAGCCTTCCGTTGCCCGCTGCGACACGCAGTCCTTCCTGAGCACGTTCATCCGTACACGCCTGCGGAAGTCCTGATCATTCCCACGGCGCTCCGGTCTACTCGGCCTCGGCAGAATTGGCGTTCAGATCAACGGAATTCGGAGTACCACCCGTTGCGGACACCGGGCCGCCAAGCCAGGAGCGGCCGAATGGCAACAGTGCCGGCCTGTGCTGACCCTGGTGACGCCTGCTGTGAACCTGTCGCCACTGGTCAAGCGCCTCTGGGACGAGTAAATATAATCCTCCCCATGTCCAAGCCTGACGAGCTGCTCGTTGACGTCGCCGCCTTGGTGGAGTCCGGGCAGAGTAACCAGATGTCCCTGACCGTGGTCACCGGTGGTGCCGTCATCACCGGCCGCCTCGCCCCCGAAGCAGTGTGGAGGCAGAGGGTGTCGGACGTGCTGACGGACTCGGCCCGCCTGGGCGAGTTCTCCGCAGTCTTCGGCACTCCCGCGACCAAGGACGGGCCGCCCACACATCTGCACTTCCATGTCGCCCGGATCCTGCAGGGCACGGTCGGGATCCCGGAGACGGGCGGAATGTATCGCGTCGCCATCGCCGACGTCAGCGCGTGGACCATGGGCGACTTCAGCTACTCCGACCACTGACAACACCGGTGTAAGCGGTGGGTCCGGCGGCTCGCGCCGGCCGGACCCACGTCTGTCGCCCCGGCCAGACGGACACGGGCGTTTTCAGTCCGCCGGTCCCTGCCTCGTGCAATGCAGGCGTAGTCGGACGGCGCCAGGGGCGCACCTGCCTTGCCGAGGCCCTGACCCTCGGCAATGCCCCCGAGTATCGCGCTCTCCGACACGAACGACACAACAACCCTTGGACCGGGTGCCCACTCCTGATACATGCGCAGGGGCCTGACGGCCCACCGCACACCGCGTTGCGGGCACGAGCCGTGTCATTCTCAGGCCGCGGGCCGTGGGGTCCGGCGAACCGGCGGCACGGCGGTTCTGCGCGTTGAGGCGCTGGGCTTCTTCGAGCTGGTCCTCAAGGATGACGATGCGGCAAGCAGCCTCGATCGGAGTGCCGCGAGCGCCTGGCCAGCCGACGGTACCGGCGATACCATCGGTACCATGCCGCAGCCCAAAGCCATGAACCTACGCTTTCCCGATCCGACCCAGCGCGCCGCGATCGAGGCGGCCGCACGCCAGGAGGGCGTCAGCCTCCAGGAGTACATCCTGTCCGCTGCATACGCCCGTGCCACGGCCGTAGAGGCACGCTTTCTCGATGCCTTCAAAGAGTCGATGTCCCGCAGCGGCGAGGTCTTCGCCGAGTATGCCGGCACAGCTGATCCCGGCGGGGAGCAGCGTGCTGCCGAGCTGGCTGCGCGGCAGACTCTTGAGGAGCAGCGGGAGCGGGGTCACGCCGCGTGACACAGCACGAACCGCTCTACCCTCTCGATGTCGCGTTCTTGCTGCATGCAGCCGAGCTTCTGCCCGGTGATCCGCAGGTAGACGATCTCGGCCCGCTGTATGCGGCCGTTGCCCGGGTCGATGCCCGTGCCTTGGAGCGAGACGTCTACGGCTCTGTCTTCCTCAAGGCCGCAGCGCTCCTGCAGACGCTGGTGAGGCTGCCGTCTCTGGAGCACTCCACCGAGGCCTTCGCCTGGCACTCCGCAGAGGCGTACCTGGGCTTGAACGGGTACCGACTCGACTACCCACCGAAGGAGGCAGTCACCCTGGTCAGAGACGCGGCATCCGGCACGATGGGAGTCGGGCTGATCGGCCGTCAACTGCGTGCATGGAGCATCTCCTGACCCTGTGCTGGACGCCGAGCGAGGATGCGCTGCGAGCCCGGGCATGCGGCTGCGGACTCTGCCCGAGGTCAAGCGGCGACTGGACAGCCAAGGGCTCGGGGCCGGGCAGCCTTGTGCCGGGAACGAAGGGCGGCCGCCCCGACGAGGGAAGGGGAAGGCAACCACCCGCCTGGTGTGGGCTGGACCGGCCGCGCGGCTTCCCCCGCAAACAACACCGGGCAGGTGTCCCCCTCCTGCCCGCCCTCGTCTCGCGGAAAACCGCGGGAAGATCCCCTCGTACATAGCGGTCTGGGGCGCCGGCATCGGCACCATCGCCGCCGAACTCCCCGAGCCGGCCGCGGTCCTGTGCGTCCTGGCCCCGCGCCTCTGGACCTGTGTCATCGACCGTGAGCGCATGCAGCCCGGCACATCTGAAGCGATCTGTCGGACGAGTGACTGCCGCGTTCTCATCGGGAGCGCGACAGGTGGCAGCTTGGGCGCGGCTTGCGGGCAGGGCGAGTTGGTGACGGGCGGTCGCCTCAGCAGCAAGGCGACCGCCCGGTCCTGCCGGCGCTGACCACAGCGGCAGAGAGCCGCCCCCGCCAGGTCTAAGCGAGAAGCGACGTGACGCCTGATCGTCTCGTCGCCTTCTGCCGTGGGCGGCGACGACTCGCCGGTGAGCAGTCGGTCGCGGCGAGAACTCACTCGTACGCCAGCGTGAAGGGACGGTGCGTAGTGTCGCACCCGGCATTACGTCGTTGAGCCGGTCAGGGCGTGGGATATCCGCTCTGGAGACTGGGCGCTGCCCGAGGGCCCGAAAAGCGGTCCTCTTCGGGTCCTACCCGTATGCCGAGCCCGCGTGGCGCCGGCCTTCTTTCTGTTGCACAGTGGCTCGCGGCGGCCCGGTGCCGACTCACCCCATCGCGGCCGGGCCGCCCCACGCTTTCCCCAAAAGCAGCCACACGATGCACCCATCATGTCCAGGGCCGCGAGGATTCAGGGTGCTCTTCTTGGCTCGGGAGCAGGTACAGGAACGGCAAGCCTGCCAGGGCGTCGTCCAGCAGACCTCGCAGCGCGAGCCGGGCCTGATCATTGGTGTACAGCGACGGGGACGCCACAGGCGGGACCTGTAGTCCGCTGCCGCCACGGCTATTCGGTACATCTCGCATCGTCATGCCGTGAGCAACGAGACACACCGTGCCGGCGCCCGAGCCGAAACGGGTGCCGCACACCAGCAGCCCCGCACACAACGCCCGCCGCGGGAACCCGCCCTGCCATTGCCCACGCCGGTGCGTTCCCCGCTCGTTCGTCGGCGTTCAGCCGGTTCACGCAGTCGGGTAGCGGAGCGGGCGGCCGATCCCGCAACGGGAGCAGCGCGCCCTGGACCGGGGCATCAATTCATGTCCGCAACCGACTCCCGAACTGGCTTGAAACGACACCCACGGAAACTGACACAGCCATACGCGTGGCACGGCCCTCGCTGCAGGGGTTGGCCGACTGTCACTGCCTGTCGGAGGAGCGTTGGCGGTGTTCGTTCTCGCGCATCTCGCGGGTCTGGCGGCCGATGTCGGTGACTCGGTCGGCGAGGGTGGGATGGGCGGGGCGCAGGTAGGGGCCTGCGTCGGAGAGGGGGCCCAGGAGCTCGGCCGGGTCGCTGTTGCCGAGCGCGGCGTGCAGGGCGGTGAGGGCGTCGTCGGCCGCGGTGGGAAGGTCCGGCAGGGCGGTGATGGTTCCGGCGAGCTGGCGCAGCGCGGCGGCTTGGTCGTGGGCCCAGGTCGTGACGGAGCGGTCGGCGGCGCGCTGGTCGCGGGTGGCCTGCACGCGCTGTTCTTTGGTGGTGCCGTCCGCGCCAGGGCGCACCCGCAGGTAGCGGCGTTCGGCGGCTTGGCGGCTGGCGACACCGAGCGGGTGGGCCAGGTCGGCCCAGCTAGCGCCGGCCTGCCGGGCCGTCTCGATCAGTGCGGGCTCCCAGAGAACCAGTTGTTCACGTACCTGGCGCAGGAGCAGGAGTGCGGCTATGGCTTTTTCGGGATCGTCGGTGGAGGCGTCCTCGGCGATCCGCGCCGTCCTCATGGCCTGGGCGATGGCTTCGAGCGCGAGGGCTGTCGCTTCGAAGGAGGCCGGTGCCGGGGTTCCGCCGTCGCTCATTGCCGCTCCTCGTGCCGCCGCATCGCATTGTCGTCGTCTAGATGACATCTGAACTTGTCGTCGCCTGGATGACATGTTACAACGGGATCAGGTGAAGCGCATTGGCAGCAACTGCCTGAACTCATCTGGAGGTGTCTACCGTGTTGATGCGCACCGACCCGTTCCGTGAACTCGACCGCCTGGCCCAGCATTTGACGGGTCCGGGAACGTGGACCCGCCCCTCCGCGATGCCGATGGACGCCTACCGCGACGGCGACCAGTACGTCATCGCCTTCGACCTGCCGGGCCTCACGCCCGACGCGCTCGACATCGACGTCGAGCGGAACATGCTCACCTTGAAGGCGGAGCGGCGTCCCCTGCCGCGGTCCGAGAACGCCCAGACCGAACTGTCCGAACGGCCTCTGGGCGTCTTCTCCCGGCAGATCGTCCTGGCCGACACCCTCGACACCGAGAACATCCTCGCGGAGTACGAAGCCGGCGTCCTGACCCTGCGCATCCCGATCGCCGAACGGGCCAAGCCGCGCAAGGTCAGTGTGCGCAGTGGCGAACACCGGCAGCTCGACAGCTGATCCGCCGTCAGCACACCCCCGGCCGGGCCCAGACGGGACCGCCAGGCCTCGCCCTGGGCCCAGGCCCCCGCAGAAAGTTCGGTCCACGCACGGAAGCCATCGCGTCATGACCCTTCTCTCACCCCCCGTGCCCTCCGCCCCGGCGGCGACGCCCGCCTACGAACAGTTGGTGGAGACCGTGCGCCACGAAGGCGCCTACCCCACCCGACGCCAGGCACAGGACGCCGTACGCCGCGTCTTTGAGGCTCTGGGCCGCCAACTGACCGGCGAGGAGCGCGTGGAACTCACCGCACGCCTGCCCCGCGAAGCAGCCCGTTTCCTCGCTTCACAGATTCCCGCCACCACACCCCTGACCGGCTGGGGCTTCGTGAAGGACCTCGCCGAACGGACAGGCACCACCCCGGCCACGACTCGCTGGGACACCGGCGCCGTCCTCGCTGTCGTCGCCCGGCTCGCTGGAGACGACCTGACCGCCCGGATCACCGAACAGCTCCCCAAGGGCTACGCCCTGCTGTTCGGACGAGCCCAACTCACCCGACCCTCCTAACGCCATGGACAAGACCTCACCGTTCCTCGCGCCCGTTGCCGACCTCGGCAACGGCCGGAATGTGCCCTTCTCCGAAGGCGCACACAGCACCCGTCCCTGCACGGGTGCCGGCACGCCGCCCGGCCGGGAAGACCTCGCTCACCGGATCAGCCAACTGCAGGAGGAGATCGGCCAACTCCACTGCGCCATCGACTCGCACGCCGTCGTCGACCAGGCGATCGGCGTGGTCATCTCCCTCGGCGGCCTCACGCCCGACCAGGGCTTCGACGTCCTGCGCACCGTCTCTCAGCACACCAACGTCAAACTGCGAAAGGTCGCGGAACAGATCATCGCCTGGGCGCACGACGAACAACTGGACCAGGACATCCGGCAAGCTCTGAACACTGCGCTGCACAATGCCGGGGCCATCCGCCGCACGACGTTCCGGGCCGCCCACTCCGCTGTACAGAACGGCGAATGAGCCTGTCACCGTGCTCTGGACAGCTCTGCTTCCGCTCCTTGCGAGGCACGGACGGCAAGGGCGTGACAGTGAGCAGCGGCCCGGGAGCGGCCCACGCCGGCCCTGGCCGCCCCCTGCTGCTGTCGCCACGGAACTTGGACTGCCTCGGCCTGGTCGTCGCGGTAACCGCGGCGAGCGTGCAGGACCGCGACGCCGCCGTCCCACTGCTGGAGTGGCTTCGCAAGACGTACTTCTCCATCCGCCTGGTGTGGGCAGACGGTGGCTATGCCGGGCGCTTGGTCGACTGGGCGGCCGAGAAACACGCCGGGTTCGTGGTGCTGCCGCGCAGGTGAGTGGTGGAGAGAACGCTGAGCCGGCTGATGCGCTCGCGCCGTCTGGTGCGTGACTACGAGAGGCTGCCCGCCATGCACGAGGTCATGATGCTGTGGTCGATGTCCATGCTGATGAGCGGCCGGCTGGCCGGGCGTCGGCCTGGGCGCCTTCAGCCGGCCGACGTCTCGAGCGGGGTGACCGCCCCTGGCCGCCCCGGCTGGCCCCACCCGCGCTCCCCCAGGCGTTTCGCTTCGACCGCAGCCCCTCCACCTTCGCCGGAACCACCTCCAGCCCCAGTGCTGCGGCCAGCTGCTGACAGGGCCTTCCCGGCCGCCTCCGACTCCAGCACGGACATGATCCGCTAGTAATCCAGAGGCAGGACCGACGCCTCGATGTCCTCGGCCCGGTGCGACACCATCGACCCAGTCACCGCGCATGCCACCGACTCCGCGGCCGAGACGGGCGGCTCGGCCAGCACCTCGGCACCGTCACGCGGGCATCCGCCAGACGTTGAAGGGCCCGTTCCGCCGCGCCAGGAAGCCTTCACCTGCTCGGCCTCCTCCCGCAGCCATGCCCGCCCGTCCCGGACCTTCTTCCCGGGTCTCCCGCAGACCGAGTACCGACGGCACAGGCCACTTCCGCAAGCGAGACGAACTGACGAAGTACGCCCATCTCTCCCGCTGCCAGCCGGAGTTCATGCCCACCCAGCCCGAACCAAACGATCACGTCGGAAAGCTGATGGCGTCTCAGAGCAATCCAGAGATGCGATTCGCCCCGGCCTGAAGGGCGGGGCACTCCCACAAGACCAGAGGTGGTCGCCCTTCTCATCGTCGAGGTCGTCGTATGGGTGCCCGGCGGACCCGGGCGCCAGGTGGGTGGTCAGGTGGGCTGGGGGCGGCCGAAGAGGAGGTCGTAGCCAGCGGGAAGCTGGAGCAGAATCTGCTGCATGAGGTGGTCGCCGGCCGCGTCGGCGGCGGTGCTGAGGACGGCGCTGACGTCCCAGGTCGCGGTCGCTTCGGTGGCCCCCTCGATCCAGGCCGCCGTGGCCCGCACGAACCGCTCGGGCGGGAGCGGTTCGGCGCTCTGCAGCGGGTTGAGGAGGATCAGGGCGAACGCCTCCGGCAGGCGTGCGGCCAGTTCGGCACGCACACCGCCGACCAGGTGGGCGCCGAGCAGGGCGAGAACGACGCGGGCTGCGCGTTCGGCTTCCTGAACGCTCTCGTACTCGCCGCGTTCCATCACCCGGTCGAGGAACGCTTCTCGTCGCAGGGTCATGTCAGCCACCGCCTCTCTTGGCCTGCGGAGGGGTGCACAGGACGGGCGGAGGGGAGATCAGGTGCCCGTCCTGCGCCGCCGGCCGGCTCGGTCGCCGGGTTCAACCAGAGATCTCCTTGCGGCAAGGCTCCCCACCGATGGTGATCTTGCGGGGCTTGGCGCGCTCGGCGATCGGGATACGCAGGGTCAGCACCCCGGCGTCGTAGTCGGCCTCGATGCGCTCGGTGTCCAGGGTGTCGGCCAGCACGAGCTGGCGGGAGAAGACACCCAACGGTCGTTCCGACAGTTCCATCTGCACGTCGTCGGCCTTCGCCACGGGCCGACGCTCGGCCTTGACGGTCAGCATGTTCCGCTCGACGTCGATGTCGATCGCTTCCGCGCTGACGCCGGGGAGGTCGAAGGACACCACGTATTCGTCACCTTCGCGGTAAGCGTCCATCGGCATCGCGGAGGGCCGCGTCCAGGTGCCGGAGCCAGCGGCCAGTTGCTGGGCGAGGCGGTCGAGCTCGCGGAAAGGGTCAGTGCGCATCAACATCGCGAAACACCTCCAGAAGGTTCGGGCAGTACCTGCCAATGCGCTTCACTGACACCGTTGTAACACGTCATCCAATAGATGACAAATGGCCTGTCATCGAAAGGATGACAGACCGGAAGGAGCTCCCGCTACAGCAGCCGGCCAGCCGCCCCCTCCCATGCGGACGCCCGGAGCCCGGCCCCGTTCCTGACCGCCGCGGCCGCTCTGGAGATCATCGGCCACGCCGTGCGCGACACCCGCGACCGAGCCACCGGCCCCGCCGACCCGGATGCCGGCCCGCAGCAGTCCCTGGCATCCCTCCTGCTGCTGCGGCAGGGTCGCGAGCAGCTCGCCGGATGGGAAACCGGTCTGATCGAAACCGCCCGCCACGCGGGCATCAGCTGGGGCCGATCCCGCCCATCCCCTCGGCGTCGCCAGCCGCCAGGCCGCCGAACGCCGCTACCTGCGCAACCGCCCCGGCACCTCCGGAACCACCGCGGAACAGCGCGTCCAGGCCACCGCAAACCTCGCGACGCCGACCGCACCCACACCGCGTGGGCACGCGACAACGCCGCAGCCCTGCGCCGCCTCGACACCCTCACCGGGCAAGGCGACCAGCACCCTGACCGGCCCGGCCACGCATAACGACGGCCCACCACACGCACAGCACAGGCCACCGCAAAAGGGCGCGCACCCCAGCCTCCCGGAAGACTGTTCGAAGCCGGCTATGTCACCGTCGGACACGAGAAAATCTATGTTGGCTGAAGTAGACATCGGGTGGTGGCGTGGCTATGGTTTCTGTCGTAGCAGAGATCAAGCAAGGCCCGGCAGGGATGAACTGCCGGGCAGCAGAACCGCAGTTGCAAGACGGTGCGGTGGTGGAGTTCCGAAGCCAGAGCGGTTGCAGGACGGCGACGGGGCTGACGGCCGGACCGGGTGGCCCGCAGCGATCAGGGGCTGCCATGAGCAGTACAGCAGTTGATGCAGTGGCAGTTCAGCAAGTGCAGTGCGCAGTACCAGCAGTGCGGTTGTCAGTGGTTCCTCGGTGAAGGCGTCGGCTGCGGGCGCGCGTGCCGGGAGGTTCGGCAGTGGGGTTCCAAGCCAGAGTAGACGCAGGACGGGCGACGGGGCTGGCTGCCGAAGAGTGGCGCTGTTCGGTGCCACCAGCAGTACGCAGTACAGCAGTTCCGGTTTCGCAAGTGATTGATTAAGAGGGAAGAACGGAGGGGCCAGGCGCCATCAGGATCGCCCGGACGTAAGCATTGAGTCCGGGTACCGCAGGACATCGATAGTGAGGTGGTCTCCGGTCAAGCAACCGCGATCCCCGCGCCCCCGGCAGCACTCCGGCCGGGTCCGCGGAAACAGAAGGCCGGCGCAGGATCAAGGTCGGCGGATGGTGTAGTAGTTCCTTCGGGGCCCTGGCGCAACGAGCGCCAGGGCCCCTCCACGCGTTCTTCAGAGAGGTGCAAATGACAGCAGACGACTCGTTCGACCGGCTCGACGATGATGACTACCCCGCATACACGATGGGCCGGGCCGCCGAGATGCTCGGCACCACCCAGGGCTTCCTCCGCTCCCTCGGCGAAGCCCGCCTCATCACCCCGCTGCGCTCCGCGGGCGGCCATCGCCGCTACTCCCGCTACCAGTTGCGCATCGCCGCGCGCGCCCGGGAACTCGTCGACCACGGCACTCCGATCGAGGCTGCCTGCCGCATCGTCATCCTCGAAGACCAACTCGAAGAAGCCCAGCGCCTCAACACCGAATACCGCCGCACTACCGAATCGACGAATCCCTAGGCCGCCCGTGCGCACCGGGAAGCGGTCAAGCAGGTGGTCGCTGCTCGTCAACGGCAGCCTGCCACCCATCCCCACAGCCCAGCCTCCACCACGCCAACGATGCCGACCCCTCTTACCCGCATCGGACACGGATCAACTGGCCTGCAACACCCGTGGGATCGATAAGCAGCGCACCGCGCGCCGACGTATGCGGCGCGCTCAGCCGACCGGCGGGCCGGGACAACTCTGAGCCCGGCGCCCATGGGCGGGCGCCGGGCTCAGACTGACAGCGTCTACTGGGGCTTGACGGCATCCTTGGCCTTCTCCTTGGCCTCGCGGAGATCACCCCTGGACTCCTCAGCATGCCCCTTCGCCTTCAGCGACTCGTTGCCGACCGCGCCGCCGACAACCTTCTTGACCTTGCCCTCGACCTGCTCGCCCTTGGCCTGAGCCTTCTCGTCCGCAGCCACAGCCACTCACCCTGTCTCGCTCGACGTCAATACGCTCCTCCGTCTCACCCCGCGTTTCTCTCTCAAACCCGAAGTCCACGCCACGGCATTCCACAGCCTCGACCCCTGTAAGCAATGCATAAGATCCACAGGAATGAAGATCGGTCGGCCGGGCACACGAGGCATCGGAGGTTGATAACTATGGTTCCCGTTCTTCTCGTTCTTCTGCTCGCTCTGATCCTCTTCGGTGCCGGTTTCGCACTCAAGGCACTGTGGTGGATCGCCATCATCGTGCTCGTCGTGTGGGCTCTCGGGTTCGTCATACGGCCCGCAGCCAACGGCGGCAAGCGCGGCCGGTGGTACCGCTGGTAAGCAGGCTTGACCAGAGCATTGATGTGGGTGGTTCCCGGCGCTGCGGCGCCGGGAACCACCCACATTTCATGGTCCCGATATTGCGGAGGGGAAAGCTGCGGGTCGATTGAGGCAGTCCCGCCAGGGTAGTTGGGGACCACGGCCGGAGGCCGGCCGTGACGCCAGGAATCGCGGCCTCCAACGCGGCTCCTCCGGCCGCCCACCTTCCACCACGCGAATGTGTGCAGGCCCAGAGACCGAGCAGGCGGCTTTCTGAGGGAACGTCACGGCATTCGGTGACGTTTGAAGAGCCCCGGTTCAACTGCGGGGCGATGAATTCAGATGAGGGAGAAATTTTATGAGTGACAGCATCTGGGGCTACCAGCCGACCGCGGGCCACACTGCGGGCACCGACCTGACCGGATACAAGGTCGAGGCGACGTCTCGGTGCGGCATGCAAGCCTGGGAGTTCCGGCGGAACGGTGGGCGTTTCAGCGGCCGGGATGCCCGACCGGGTGCGGGTCCGCTGGCCGCCTGCGGATCATAGGCGAATGACGACCAGGGCGATGTCGTCGCGGGCGCCGCTGCTGACGCCGAGGTCCGCCAGCAGCGCGTCGGCAAGGCCTTCGGGCTCGTTGTCCGCGTGGTGGATGAGCACGTCGGTGAGGCGTTGCAGGCTGTCGTCGATGTCCTCGCCGCGGCGTTCGATGAGGCCGTCGGTGTAGAGCACAAAGGTGTCACCCTGGGTGTAGGGGAGGTCGCCGTGGGGGTGGGGGACGTCTTGAGGGCGGGCTCCCAGCGGAGGGTCGGTGGCCCGGTCAAGAAGGTCGAAGGTGCCGTCCGGGTGGAGCAGGATGGGGGGCGGGTGGCCGGCACTGCTGTACATGATGCGGCGAGCGCGGGTGTCGACGACGGCTTGGACGACAGTGGTGGCCAGTGCACCCTCCACGTCGCGGGCATACAGGCTCAGGACGTCCAGGGCTCTCGCGGGCCGTTCCACGGCCCGGACGACTGCGGACAAGGCGCTGCGGAGCATGCCCATGACGGCGGCGGCCTCCAGACCGTGGCCGACGACATCGCCGACCGCGACGGCGCACCTGTTACCGGGCAGGTCGATCACCTCGTACCAGTCCCCGCAGACGTTGAGCGACCCGGCGGCGGGCAGGTAGCGCACCGCGGTGTCCCGGTGACGGGGCAGGTGGGGCGAGTGGAGCATGGCCTCCTGCAGCGTGAGGGCGACCCGGCGTTCCCGGGCGTGGGCTTCGCGCAGTTCCTCATTCAGGCGCTTGAGCTCACGCGCCCGGGCGTACAGCTCGACCTCCCTCTCCGCCGCGTCGCTGAGTGCGCCGCCGTCTCGCAGACGAGGGTGGGAGCGGATGAACGAGGTCACGTCCTCCCCCCGATGAAGGATCCACCGTACCTGCCCATCCGGCCCGAGCACCGGGGTGTTGATCGCGGACCACCACCGCTCCTCGAACACGCCGGGTCGGTCAGCCACGGGGATGTCGTATTTCATCGGCGCCATGGTGTCGGGCTCTTTCGAGCTCAGGACCCGGTGCAGGGAAGCATGCAGATTCTGTACGCCGTCGGCATCGGCGTCCGACGGATTGTCGGGGAAGGCATCGAAGAGGTACCGCCCGAGCAGATCCTCCCGGGTACGACCGGTCACGCGGCAAGCCGCCTCATTGACGTCGGTGAGGACCAGGTCCGGGCCCAGCACCATGCAGGGACTGGGGGTGACCATGAACAGGGCCCGGTAGTCGATCGCCGACCGCGCCTCACAGGACGGCCGTGCATTCTCGGCAGGGCTGTTCTCGTTCCTCACCCTTAAGTTCTACCGCTCGCCGGGATCCTCGGCACCTGGCCGTGCGAGCAACGAGGGCGAGACATCATCGTCAGCGGAGCCCGCTTCTTCGCACCGGACTGGGAGAACCACTGACATCGCACGCCGGGCCGCTACTCCCACCACCGGCGGCCGCACCGCGATGACCGTTCCCGGGCGTCCGGGAGCTGACATGCCTGTCGAGGCGGCGGAAGGCCGGCCGAGTGGGGCTTGGCTGCGTGGCCCTGGCCTGGGGACTGGCCGACAGGCGGCTTGGCCCGGAAGGACTTCTTAACACGCCAAGCACGTTTTCCGCCTACTCCTGCGAGCCTTTATCTGGCCAGCGTGGAGAAAATTGAGGCGAATTCCCGACACTCAGTCTGCGTTTATAAGATTTTTCAGCACCCTTGCGCCATGCAGCAAACACAATACTCGCCGCGCCGAAAATCGCGAGGAAACCGATGATCCCGTAAACCTCATCCTTTGTTCCGGCAATAGTGCTGATCAATTCGGGAATACAACTGCGGACGCCGGACGACCGTCTCCGGAACCCCCCGCCTGAACGCGTGTTGCACCGCCCCGTGAACTATGCCGTGCCGACCAGCACGTAGAACAGCAGGGCCGCAGCCCCCATGAGCGCAAGGGGCAAGATGATCACTGCCACAATGATCTTAAGGAGGATCAACAGGCGGTCCGCTGGTGTGTGCGGCTCCCGCAGCAGGCTTTGATCACCCATGAGTCTCCCCCTCGGCCACACTGTTCAGCGGTGGTTGGCGGAGTTTAAGTGACCGTGTCACTCCGACCGATCGGCGCCCCCTCGATGCGAACTATGGGCGGGGTGGTCGTTGAGGTCTGCCGGGCCGGTGAACGAGTCGCCCAGCGTGGATGACGGTCGGCTGCGGTCATGTCGGTTGCTGGACCGCCGTGCTGTACCGCGGTCCGACCCGATCCCGTGGCAACTGCCCTTTACTCTCTGACGTTGCAGAAGCCGATCACGTCCTCGAGCCCTACTGGTACTGGCCTGGACCGTACCGGTCACTTCCTGCGGACGGCCAAGAGCGCCAGCAGCGTGCTCATGAGCAACACGAACACCACGAGCGAGGCAAAGAACAGGGCCTCAAGCCAGCCAGCATTCGCACCGGTGAGCGTGCCGTTCGCAGACAGGCATGCCACCTCCGGCGGAAAGCTCTGCCTACGCAGATCACCGCAGGCGTTCGGCAGGTCGTCATTGATGACGTACGCGTTCACCCAGCACAGAGCCCAGCTCATGAGGAAGACACCCAGCGAGGCCAAAGAGACACCCCGCAACGCGTTCAAGGAGGGGGCTGTCTGAGGGTCCGTGGAAGGTGTCGTCATGGCCGGGAGCGTACCCGGCACGAACTTCTTGGCGCTGCGGCTAGGCCGGTTACCTGACCACCCTCCTCAGCCCACTACTCGCCCCAGCTCCCATCCTGTCTGAGGACGCGCTCGAGATGCCGGTTGTCCAGTCGGTGAGGTGGTCGGTGTCGCCCCTGGGGACCGTCGGCCGAGAGCTGAGCGGGACCGGCCGCGCACGGTACGGCAGGAGAGCCCCGATACGGCAACAGGGCCCGGACCGCGATGTGCGGTCCGGGCCCTGTTCTGGTGCCGCCCCTCGGCGGCGGTGCGTCAGCTCTGCGCGGTGTCGTCGTCCGCCTGCCCGGCGCCCTCAGCTGCAGCTGCCTTCTCCCGCATCTTGCGCACCAGCTCCGCCTTCCGGTCGGCTGCACCCTGGCGGTCGAGGTTGCGGTGCGGACCGTGGTTCTGCCGCTCGGCGCGGGACAGCTTCTTGCGCTGGCCGCCACCCATGCCCACGGGGTTGTTGATGTTCTTGCTCACGGTCACGGGTTCTCCCGGTAATGATGTGAAGTGATCTACGGATTCATCGATGTGGGACGGGCGTCGTCGTCGAAGGACGTCAGCAGGGGCCCATCGCGCTCTCACTCATAAATCGGCGCCTAGGAGAACATGACAAAGACGTTACCCGGTTCCGTCGGCCCCGCATACCAACCTGTTCGCCGCCCGGCATCGGCCGGGCCCTTCGGAGAGCCCGAGGTCAGACGTCTCCTTCCGGGAATCTCAGCACCGCCGACACCGGCCAGTGGTCGCCGCCCGTCCGGGGCAGGACCAGATGGGCGCTACTGGGCCACCGCGGGCGTTGTCAGTGATCGCGAGCACACTGCCCGCATGAGAGATCATCTCACTTGCGCCCCGCCTCTCCGGGACAACCTTTGGCTCGGGCAGAGGCGGCTCTCCTGCTGTCTCCCAGTCCCACGGCCTTTTCGCCACGCGGTGGACATCGCCCACGGGAAGAGGACAGGGCATCCGGGATCCCCAGTAGCCGAGGCCGAGGTGCCCAAGGCCCAACAAGGGCCCTGGTGAAAAAGGACTGCGCCGAGAACCTTCCGCAGCGCTCGATGTGGTCGAACACGACCCGGTGGTCCTTGGCTGCGCGGGATCGCCACTCCAGGACCTGTCTCGCGAGTCAGGTCCTCCAGGACCAGGTCTTGAACAACGGTCGACGCAGCAGTCGACGGTACCGGTGCGGGAGCAACCGGGGCAGGACGCTGGGCGGGCAGCATGAGTGGGGCAGCCGACTTGGACGGGCCCCCACCGACGTGCTGCGCGGCCGAGGCCTCGGCACACCTCCGAGCTGCCGCGGGCCCGCCGGACACGGACCTGCTCCCACCGGTGTTCGCGGGCCCGAGCCTGGACGGTGCCCGTCTCGCGGAGTTACCGTCCGGCCGCTGTGCGTCGCTGTACCTCAGCACGTCATGTCGCCTTTGCGCCATGCGCAGACACGCCCCGACTGGCCGTGCCATGGGGACGGAGTCGCGGATATCGACCCCTCCCAACCGTGGTCGTTCCGGAGCCTTGACTGCATTGGTCCGGTCCAATAGCGTCGCCCCGCACAGAACTCCACATGGTTCAACACCCAGTTCAACACCCACCAGCCGTCACCCGCACTCTGACGATGATCCGCTGGCTAGGGGACGCAAGGCCGGGCGTCCGCCATGGGCTGCCTGTCCACGGCTGCTCAGGCAACGGTCTTCGCCTTGTTCGTCGTCGTTCAGATCCGCAAGAGCGCGTGCACTGCTCACCGTTGGTGGAGATCACCAGAGACGGCGTAGCGGACCAGCACGGTCATGCCTTTTCTTCGGAGGTCAAGACACATGCAGTTATCCCTTGCGAGACCGCGGCGCGGCGGGTGGAAGCGAGTGCTCAGGCTGGTTCCCGTCGTCGCGGTCACGGTGGCGACCACCGTCGTCGGGACGCTCAACGCCGAGGCGGCGGTGCCCCCGACTCCGTCGGGCTTCAGCCTCACCTGGAGCGACGACTTCAACGGTGCGTCCGGCACCGGCATCGACCAGAGCCTGTGGAAGTACGACACCGGGCCGGGCAGCAACTTCGGCACCGGCGAGATCGAGACCATGACCAGCAGCACGTCGAACGTCTATTACGACGGCCAGGGTCACCTGGTGCTCCAGGCCCTGCACTCGGGTTCCGACCCGCGGGGCGGATGGACCTCAGGGCGTGTGGAGACCCAGTCGGCGTCCTTCGGCGCCCCGGCCGGCGGCGTCGTACGTATCGAGTCCGTCCTCCAGCAGCCCAACGTCACCACCGCCAACGGTGCGGGCTACTGGCCGGCGTTCTGGATGCTCGGCGCGCCGCTGCGTGACGGTGTGACCTGGCCGAAGTCCGGCGAGGTCGACATCATGGAGGACATCAACGGCCGCAGCTCCGTCTTCAGCACGCTGCACTGCGGTGTGAACCCGGGCGGGCCGTGCAACGAGTCGACCGGTCTCGGTTCGGGTGAGCGTGCCTGTTCGGGCTGCCAGACAGGCTTCCACGACTACGCGGCGGAGATCGACCGCTCGGTGTCGCCGGAGCAGATCAGGTTCTACCTCGACGGGAACAACTTCTTCACGGTCAATGCCAACCAGGTGGACGCGACGACCTGGGCCGACGCGGTCGACCACCCGTTCTTCATCATCTACGACCTGGCGATCGGCGGCGGCTTCCCGGACGCCTTCGGCGGAGGTCCCAACGCGGCCACGGTCTCCGGCGGCAAGCTGGTCGTCGACTCGGTGGCCGTCTACAACAAGGGGCCCGGCTCCGGGGGTGGTGGCGGCGGTTCGGTGACGGGCCAGACGATCACCGGTCCGGGCGGCAAATGTGTCGACGTGGCGGGTGACGACACCGGCGGTGACGGCGCCGCGGTCCAGCTCTGGGACTGCCAGTCGGCGGCGAAGGACCAGCACTGGACCTGGAGCGGCCAGACGCTGCAGACCCTCGGCAAGTGCCTGGACATCGCCGGCGGCAACAGCGCAGGGGGGACGAAGCTGCAGCTGGCCACGTGCAACAGTGGTGGCTACCAGAACTGGGTGCGGCAGCCCGACGGTACGCTGCGCAACCCGGCCAGCGGCCGGTGCGTCGACTCCCCGTCGGGTGCCACGGCCAACGGCACGCGGCTGCAGATCTGGGACTGCAACGGTTCCGGTGCCCAGCAGTTCGCCATCGGTGCCCCGATCTACGGGCCGGGCGGCAAGTGCGTGGACGTGGCGGGTGACGACACCGGCGGCGACGGCACCGCGGTCCAGCTCTGGGACTGTCAGCAGGCGACCTCCCTCGACCAGAAGTGGACCTGGAGCGGCCAGACCCTGCGGGCCCTCGGCAAGTGCCTGGACATCGCCGGCGGCGTCAACGCGAACGGCACGAAGCTCCAGTTGGCCACCTGCAACGGCGGCGGGTATCAGAACTGGGTCTCCAACGCCGACGGTTCGCTGGCCAACCCGACCACGGGCCGGTGCGTCGACTCCCCGTCGGGTGCCACAGCCAACGGCACACGCCTGCAGATCTGGGACTGCAACAGTTCCGGCGCCCAGAAGTTCGCTCTGGCGTGAGAGAGGACCGCGGCCACCGGCGGAAGTCAACTGCGGCCAGACCCTGATGTGCCGTCATACCCCTTGAACCGGGGCCGGGTACGTCGAAGGGCCACACCTCGACCGGTGCGGCCCTTCGGTGTCGTCGCTCGTCGCCCGTGGGCACCGGCGACGTACAGGAGTACCGACGGAGTGCAGGGGTCAGCAGTCAGCAGTCAGCAGTCAGCAGTCAGCAGTCAGCAGTCAGCAGTCAGCAGTCAGCAGTCAGGACAGCGTGAGGCGTTGGCTCCGCGACTCCGAGTGGGACGGAAAGTGGTCCGGTGCTTCCGTCGGGTTCCGCGGGCCGGGGCCTTCGGCGCCGCCCATCGGCGCTATCGGCGCTGCCGCCCGTCCGTCGCGAGCACCCGTACGGATGTCTCGTCCGCGACGACGTTCCCGTCCTCGCACAGCCCTCGCGCGGCTTCCGGCATACCCGAACGCTCCAGCCACGCACGGTACACGGGCGCCTGACGGGCCACCTCCCAGTATGCCTCCACCAATTCGTCGTATCCGCAGTCCAGTTCAGCCTCCGAGCGCGCGGCGAGCAGCAGGCGCACCCCGATCGGGTCACCCTGGAGAGGCCGGACCACGACATCGGGGCGCGGGAGCGCGGTGGGCTGGCTGACCGTGACGACGTCGCCGGTGGCGGCCAGTGAGTACGCGGTGAGGTAGTCGCCGTGGAGCATGTCGGGTTCGATGCCCGCCTCACGCAGGACCCGGCAGAGACCGTCCCATTCGCCGTCCACCGTGGAGTCCACCATCCACCGGTCGTCGGCCAGGTCGGCGAGGCGTACCTCGGCCTTCAGGGCCGCGGGGTGGTCGGGAGCCAGGGTGACGAACTGCGGTTCGCGTTCGATCACCGGGCGCAGAGCGAGCCCTGACGGCACGCACAGGGGGCTGCCCTCGACCTCGTGCACGAAGGCCAGTCCGAGCCATCCCCCGGCGACCATCCGCAGGAGGGAGTTCGCCGAGGCGTCCATCCGGAGTGTGGGATCGGCGCGGGGTTCGCGGGCGCGCAACCGGCGCAGCCAGCCCGGCAGGGCCCGGCTCGCGGTCGCACCGATCTGCAGGGTGTTCGCGTCCGTGGCCCGGGCCACGGCGGCTCTTGTCTCCGTCACGATCGCGGCGAGTTCGGTGACGAGCGGTCGGGCGCGGCTCAACACGGCCAGGCCCACCGGGGTCGGACGGCAGCCCGTACCCGCGCGAACGAAGAGCTGCGTACCGAGCGTCCGCTCGATGCGGCGCAATTGGGCGCTCAACGAGGGCTGGGCCACGCCGAGTTCACGTGCCGCCTTGTGCAGGCTGCCCGTGTCGGCGATGGCGCACAGGGCACGTAAGTGCCTCACCTCGAGCTCCATGCGGGAAGCGTAGGGGAGCCTCCGCATGACCACCAGATGTTCAAATCGCTACGAAGTCAGACGAGTTGACTGTCCCGATAGCCCGGCACTATCCCCGATTGCCATCATCCACAGCCCCCTTGGCCTCCGCGAGACTCCTGCTGAACCAATCGTTCACCACCCCACACGAACGAGTAGGAGCACCACACATGTTGTCCTCCCGCATGAGGTCGAAGACATCCAGGAGACTCCTGGCACTCACGCTCGGCTTCGGTCTGGCGTCCGCCGCGCTCGGCACAGCGACACCCGCGAGCGCCCGGTCTGTCGAATCGGTTCCGGTCGGCTCGACCGGCGTCGCAAGCGCCCGGTACTCCGGCTCGGCCGAGGACGCCGCCGGCAACAAGGCGTTCTTCGAAGCGGTGCTGAAGTCGGTCGCCGAGAAGCAGGCGGCGAACCCCTCCCTGGCTTCGGTGACCGTCTACTACAACGCCTCCCAGGCACCGACCTTCCGCTCCCAGATAGCGAGTTCCGCCTCGATCTGGAACAGCTCCGTGTCGAACGTCAAGCTCCAGGCGACCACGAGCGGTGCGGACTTCACGTACTACGAGGGCAACGACTCACGCGGGTCCTACGCCTCGACGAACGGGCACGGTCGCGGCTACATCTTCCTCGACTACGCGCAGAACCGGCAGTACGACTCGATCCGAGTCACCGCTCACGAGACCGGCCACGTGCTGGGTCTGCCGGACCACTACAGCGGTCCCTGCAGCGAGCTCATGTCGGGAGGCGGCCCGGGCACGTCCTGCACCAACCGCTACCCGAACGCGACCGAGCGCTCCCGTGTCAACCAGCTCTGGGTCAACGGCCTCGCGAAGGCTATCGCCAAGTTGAACAAGACACGCTGACCCGGCGCCCGGCGTTCGGTCCGGGCCGCGCGGCACAGCACTCCGGGCCGGGTCGCGGCATCACGTCGCGGCCCGGCCCTGGGCCGTTCCGCGCGCGTCCGCACCGTCGCCGACAGCGCGGGCGGCTGGAGCGCCCCGACCCTCACCGCGGTGCGTCAGCCGCTCCAGGCCATGGCGGCCATGGCGCCCGCACGCTGCTGCGGCTGAGCGGCGCGGCCCGAACGCGCGAGGGCCGGAGCGTCGCCGCTCCGGCCCCCTTGTCCGTTCCGCCCGCTCTACGGCTCGGTGCCCCAGACCAGGGTTCCCGACACGTACACGGTCACCTTCGCCGCGTCCGCGTAGGAGGTGTTGGTGCCGCGGCTGTAGTCGTTGGACTCGTCGAAGTTCGACCAGTCCGACTTGGCCATGCGCAACTGCAGTTCACCGCTGTCCGCTCCGGCCGCGAGCGAACCGGAGTTGAAGCCCACCTCGACGTAGTGGTCCGCGCCCGTGCGGCTCGGGGAGACGGCGCTCACCGAGGTCTTCACCGTGGAGCAGCCGAGCTGCGCCCAGTCGCAGAAGGTCTGGTAGCCGGCGGAGGTGGACTCCCCGGTGAACCAGTAGCGGATGGTCACCTTGGACAGATCGACCGCGCCGGAACCGCCGTTGACCAGCTTGAGACCGGGCTTGACCTGGTTGTCGGCGGCGGAGGAGTCGTTGTTCTTGTACTGCGCCTTGAGCCCAGTCGAACCGCCTCCTCCCGACGATGCCTTGGTGGTGGCGGACACCGCCGCGGACGACGCCGAGACGTTGCCGGCCGCGTCCTTGGCCTTGACGGTGTAGCTGTATGTGGTGGAGGCGGCGAGCCCGCTGTCGGTGTAGGACGTGGTGGTGGCGCTGCCGACCTTGGTGCCGTCGCGGTAGACGTCGTATCCCGTGACCGCGGTGTTGTCCGTGGACGCACTCCAGCTCAGGGAGACACCGCTGCTCGTGGTGGAGCTGACCGCGAGGCCGCCGGGAGCGGTGGGGGCCTGTGTGTCACCGCCACCGCCACCCGATCCGCTCAGCGGCGGGTTGGCGTTGGCGAGCAATTGACGGAACTGGGCGGAGAACCAGTGCCCGGCGAGCGGGGAGTTGGCCAGTGCTCCGGTGAGGTTGTTCCCGTTGCGGCCGTTCCCGGTGTACGTGGGGTCGCACATCCGGTCGAAGCCCTTGCCCTCGTCGTTGTCGACGGCCTGGCTGGCCCCGTCCGACTCGCCCGGCGGCTTGGCCCACACGTAGGCGTCGATTCCGGTGTCGGGTGCGGTCGCCGGGCGCTCGCCGATGCCTGCCCCGCTCTGGTTGCACCAGTTCCCGGCGTGAATGCGCCGGTCGATGCGGCCGCCGTCCACGTAGGCGTCGACGCTGGTCGTCGGGCCGGGACCGGTCGGCCGGGCCGAACCGCCCCAACCGTTGCGCGAGGTGTCGACGAGCATGCCGATGCCGGAGTCGAAGCCCTGCGCGACGAGGGCGGTACGCAGGCCCTGCGCGTACGAACTCTCGTCGTCGTACTGGTTCCAGTCGATCCACTTCGACTGCCGCACCGTCTGGCCGTTCACCGTGTCCGTCACCTTCACGTACGGCTCTTTGGTGGCGGAGTAGTTGGCGGTGTTCACGATGAAGCCCGTCACGTCGTTCACGGTGGCGCCGCTGGTGGTGGCCGCCTTCTTGAACTCCTGGGCGGACGGGGTGAGGTTGCTGTCCCAGCCCAGCCAGCCGTGGTGACCGGCGTCGATGTAGTTGTAGGTGTTGGGGAGAGCGCCGAGCGTGTGGAGGGCGTAGCCGACGCCCTTCTCGTAGTTGCCGTTGGCCTTCATGGTGGCGCACTGGGTCGTGGAGCCTGCGGTGCCGCCGGCGTTGGTCACGAGGTTGGGCAGTGAGTCGGGCTCGATGAGGTTGACGATGCGCAGGCTCGCGTAGGCCGGGTCGGCGAGGATCGCGGCGATCGGGTCGATGTAACTGCTCTGGTAGGTGGCCAGGTCGTCGGGACCGAGTTCGCCGTTGGAGGCGAGGGCCGCGCAGTCTCGCCCCGGCAGGTCGTAGATGACGAGCTGGACGAGGTTGGCGCCCTGTGCCTTGGCCGCGTCGAGGTGCGCTTTCAGACCACGGGCGTCGGCGGTGCCCTGGATCGCGGCCATCCGGTCCAGCCAGACGAAGGTGGGCTGGTTGGAGACGGCCGAACCGCCGGGCTCGGCAGCGGCCTTGGCCGACCAGTCGGGATTCACGTAGGCCTTCGCGCCGACGTAGGGATTGTCGAGTTTGGCGGCCGCGACCGCGGTGGTCGGGAGCGCGGTCACGGACAGGGCTCCGAGAAGGGCGCCGACGGCCAAAGCGGCGGTCCGCTTCCGTCCGATTCGGCGCACGGTGGAGTCGGGTCTACGGGAAGGCATCAGCCATCTCCTGGGGAGAGCAGACAAGTACGGTCGGCGTGCTGGGTCACAGACGTCCGCCCGGTGTGCCGCGTCCCTGGCACACCGGGCGGGTGTCCGCCGGGCAGGCGTTGCGTGCGGGCATGACGAAGGTGCGACCGTGTGCGTCGCGCAAGGTGGAACCGAGGGGCCGTCGAGCTTGGACGCGCGCCGGCGTCGTCCGGACGTGGGTCCGGCGTTCTCGTCGTGGCGCACGGACAGTGGCCGGTCGTTGAGAGGACGGTGGGGCTGGGACACCGAACGTGGGAGCGCTCCCAAAGTGCAGTGCCTCCACTCCAGATGTCAACACCCGTGCAAAGAGTGCCTTCCTGACGATCCGTTGCATGCCCGCCTCCCCGCCTAGGACTCGCCCACGGCCGCATGGGCGCACGCCAGATCACGGCATACGCGAACACGACGGCGTCCGAGGAGCGCCGGGCGAGGACTGCGGGGGCCCGGGAGGCGGGGGCACGCCCGCCACCGGGGTCACCCTCCCTCGCCACCGGGGTCACCCTCCCCGCGGCCGGGGGCACGCCCGCCATGGCCAGGGGTACGTCCTCCGTGGCCAGGATGGCGCGGGCATGGCCGAAATGGAGCGCACGCGTTGGCCGACATCCACACGGAGGAGGCGATCACCGCGCAAGGTATTGACGCGAACACGCTTAGTGGCTTCCATGTGCGCAGTCCGGCTTGGACGAGCCGGCCGTCGGGAGCGGGACACTCCTGCCGGTCCGCGGGAGCCGTCATGCCGGACGCCCATCCACCTGCCCGCCCGGAGACGTGCGCCCAAGAATGGGAGCGCTCCCACCCGGAGAGGACCCCCCCCCACCATGCGTCACCCACCCTCGTTCCGCGTCAGGCGTGCCCTGGTCGCGCTCCTCACCGCGGCACTCGCGGCAGTCGTTCCCTTCACGGTGGCGGTACCGGCGCGGGCGGCCGCCGCGCCGTCGAATGCGGCAGCCGTGTCCGGCGCCGGATACTGGCACACCGACGGCCGCCGGATCGTCGACGCACAGAACCAGCCGGTGCGCATGGCCGGCATCAACTGGTTCGGGTTCGAGACCTCCAACTACGTGGCGCACGGACTCTGGTCACGCGACTACAAGTCGATGATCGACCAGATGAAGACCCTGGGCTACAACACGATCCGCCTGCCCTACAGCGACGACATCTTCAAGGGCACCCAACCCAACGGCATCAGCTACGCCAACGGTCTGAACGCCGACCTTCAGGGGCTCAACTCCCTCCAGGTGATGGACAAGATCGTCGGTTACGCGGGCTCGATCGGCCTCAAGGTAGTACTCGACCGTCATCGGCCCGACTCCTCCGCCCAGTCGGCACTCTGGTACACCTCCGCCGTCCCCGAGACGACCTGGATCGCGAACCTCAAGGCCCTGGCGTCGCGTTACCAGGGCAACACCGCCGTGATCGGCATCGACCTGCACAACGAGCCGCACGACCCCGCCTGTTGGGGATGCGGTGACACGAACACCGACTGGCGTCTCGCCGCCGAACGGGCCGGCAACGCGGTCCTGTCCGTCAACTCCAGCCTGCTGATCTTCGTCGAGGGCGTCCAGACGGTGAACGGTCAGAGCACCTGGTGGGGCGGCAACCTCTCCGGAGTCGCCACCGCGCCGGTGCGGCTGAGTGTCGCCAACCGCCTCGTCTACTCGGCCCACGACTACGCCACCAGCGTCGCTCAGCAACCGTGGTTCAGCGACCCGTCCTTCCCGGCGAACATGCCGGCCGTCTGGGACAAGTACTGGGGCTACATCTTCAAACAGAACATCGCCCCCGTCTGGCTCGGCGAGTTCGGCACCACCCTGCAGTCGACGGTCGACCAGAAGTGGCTCGCGGCGCTCGTCGACTACCTGCGGCCCACCAGCACGTACGGGGCCGACAGCTTCAACTGGACCTTCTGGTCGTGGAATCCGAACTCCGGCGACACGGGAGGCATCCTCAAGGACGACTGGCAGACCGTGGACACCGTCAAGGACGGCTATCTCGCCACCGCCAAGGCTCCGGGCTTCTCCGGAGGCGGAGGCGGGGGCGGCGGAGACACGACCGCGCCCTCGACACCCACCGGACTGGCCGTGACCGCTACCACCGCGTCAACTGTGTCGCTGTCGTGGAAAGCGTCCACCGACGACACCGGGGTGACCGGCTACGACGTCTACCGCGGCACGGCCAAGGCGGGTCAGATCACCGGCACGTCCTTCACCGACACGGGCCTCACCGCCGGCACGTCGTACGACTACACCGTGCGGGCGCGCGACGCGGCCGGCAACACCTCTCCGGCGTCCGCGTCGGTCACCGCGACGACCACCGGCACCGGGGGCGGCTCCAGCGGATGCAAGGCCACCTACAAGGTGAGCAGCGACTGGGGCAGTGGATTCAACGCCGACGTCACGGTCACCAACACGGGCTCCTCGGCGACCAAGTCGTGGCAGGTCACCTGGGAATGGCCCGGCAACCAGACCATCTCCGGAATGTGGAACGCCTCCTACAGCCAGGTGGGCAAAGCGGTGACCGCGAGCAATGCCGACCACAACGGCGCCATCGCGGCCGGGGCCTCGACCGGCTTCGGGTTCAGCGCGGCGCCGGGTGGCGCGGGTACGCCGGCTCTGAGCTGTCGGGCCGGCTAGCGGGATCGCCGCGACCTGCCCCGGCCGGGGCGAACGTAGTCCAGTCGCTGGATTCCGCCGCGCACGCGGACGTTCTGGGCGTGCTGGACTGCGTCGTCCGAGAGGACGTGACGCGACGATCGCGACGGCCAGGGCAGAATCGGCGAACTGGCCGAACTAGCCGAACTTGAGGAGCACGTCGGCGACGGTGGCCCGGTACGTCCGCAGCGCCAGCAGTCCGGCGGCGTAGCGGTCGCGGTGCCGGGTGATGTCCACGGCCTGTTTCCGCGCCCGTACGGTGTGCCAGAGCTCGGCCGTGTGGTGGCGGCGCTTGCAGGTGACGTCCGCGGCGGCGGTGGCCCGCTCCCGCTGTGTATGCCGGGTGTTGCCGTCACTCCTCCGCCGCCAGGTGGTGTCCGAGTACGCGGCGACGGGGTCGGGATAGCGCGGGAATCCTTGTTCCGCCACGCAGCGGGACCACGTCGCCCAAGCAGCGCGCAGGCGTGGGTCGCGCTTGACCGCCTTGTCGACCTCGATCGCCCGTGTGCTCGCGTAGAGCCAGTCCCGCTCGAGGTCGATACCCCGCATCAGCCGCCGGTTCGCGTCGGTGTTGCAGGCGGGGAGGTCCGCGTACTCCGCGTTGGTCATCCGGCGACCCTTCGGCTGGGGAGCCAGGGGTTTCGCCGGGTCCCAGCCGTAGCCCCAGCGGCGGGCGTCGGCGAGATCCAGGACGCCGTAGTCGGTGCTGAGGGCGGTGAGGACGACAGGATCGCCGGGGTAGCGGGGGTCGAGCGGGAACCCCGGATGCCCGTGCTCCGCCATGCACTGCCGTACCAGCAACGCCGTGGCCCGTTGGGATCGTTGAAAGTCCTGCGGGGTGAAGTCGTAGCGGTCGGTGGGCAGTGGACCGAGGTCCGCCGCCGTGCGGATGACTCTCGGCCCATCTGGACCGGAGACACAGATCGCCGCCAGCACCGCCACGGCACCCAGCCGCCACCCCCGCCGCATCATGTGAAGGAATGCTAGCGAGCGGCGTGCGGTCGCTGCCCGTCGCCCCCTCCCCTTCATCCGGCAACTCGGCTTCGCACGACGGCACTTCAGGTGAAAGCGAGCCCGATCCGGCAACACCACGCGAACGCGAGGTACCGGCACTGATCGCCGAAGACAAGTCCGACGGCGCGATCGCCAAGGATCTTGTCCTGCCGGCAGCGGCGATCGGCAAGTACATCGGCAACATCCTCACCGAGCTGGACCTGCCTCCGATGGAAGAGACCCACCGCAGGGTCCTCGCCGTCCTCACCTACCTGCGGCCTGATCCCGACTGAGCACACCGGGCCGCTGTGCGACGGTCAGGGCTCCCGGCATGCCGTCTCCGCTCTCAACTGCGGCACGGATGACCTCCCGATGCGCTCCCCCCGTCACAGGCACCTCGTCACGGGTCCCGTCACAGGCCGCAGCACGTGCATCGCGACACCCATCCCGGGGAACACCGTTGCGATCAGGCGGACTTGTGGCGGGCGCCGCCCTCGACATGAATCGTCTCGCCGGAGACGAAGCCCGCACGCAGGAGCCACATCACCGTGTCGACGACGTCATCGGCCTCTCCATGACGCCCGACGAAGGTCCCCGCCGCGCTCCTGCTCAGCAAAGCGGTCTTCTTCTCCCCGAGGCGATCCCATGCGCCCGAGTCGACCACCCCGGGTGAGACGGCATTGACGCGTACCGGCGCCAGATCCGCCGCCAGGTGGCGGGCGACATACTCGACCGCACCGTTCGTGGCGCCCGTGACGAGAGATCCCGGCCCGGGGCGCCAGCCCACCACACCGGAGAACAGCACCATCGACCCGGCCGGCCGCAACACCGGCGCGAAGTGCTTGGCCACCAGCATCGGGCCGACCGCCTTCGCCGTGAACGCGGCCAGCAGCTTGTCGCGGTCCAGTTCGGTCGCGCGAACGTCGTGCGGCGCCGAACCGGTCGTCACGATGTGGTCGACCCCGCCCTTCAGCCCCTCCGCCGCGGCCGCGATCGTCGACTCGTCCTGCAGGTCCACCCGCACCGCCGTGGCTCCGATCTCGGCCGCCAGCACCTCGGCGGCAGCCAGATCGCGGGCACCGACGACCACCTCGTACCCGTCCTTCGCCGCACGCCTCGCGACGGCGGCGCCCAGCGCCCGTGCACCGCCGATGACCAGGATCCGTTCCATGTGTCTCGACTCCTTCCGTAGGATCGAGCACCACGGTATGGATTTGATACCGGTATCTTCAACGGAACTGGGAGCAGCGATGGGCAAGGCGTACAACGTGATGGCGGCGACCTGCCCCAGCCGCACCGTGCTGCACCGCATCGGCGCGCGCTGGACCGTGTTCGTCGTCAACGCCCTCGACGAGGGACCTCGCCGCTTCAGCGAACTGAAGGGGCATATCCGAGGCATCACTCCAAAGGTCCTCACCGAGACCCTGCGCTCGCTGGAGGCCGACGGCCTGGTCAGCCGACACGCGTACGACGAGAACCCGCCCCGCGTCGAATACGCTCTGACACCCTTGGGCCGGTCCCTGCTCGTCCCGCTCCGCGCCGTACGACTCTGGGCCGAGGAACACGTACCGGACATCGAGGCGGCCAGATCCCGACAGCCAACTCTGTGACGACGCATGAAACATAGTGGTGAAGCGCTCAGGGCGGATCGAGTTCCCGCCCGGCCGACGGAGCTGCCCCGATCGAGGATGATGAGCTGTTGACTCCGTACTCCCTGTCGTTCTACGTGGATGTCGTCACTACCGGCACCGTGCTCGGCCTGGGCCCCGCCGACTCTCCCGACCGCGTCACGGGGGTACTCGGGTCCGACTTCGCCGAGAACTCCTTCAGCGACCGCAGCCTGTGCCGTGACTACGGCCTCGCCGAGTTCTACTGGAGCCGCGGGCGCGCCGACGACCCCTGGGCGGGCAACCACTTCACCCTTCAAGTGCACAAGCTCGCGTACCGGGACCGCACCCTCGTCAACGAAGGGCTCCGCGCCCGGTACGGAAGGTTCACTCCCCGGCTTCGGTTCGCGAAGCTGGAACGGCTGCTGAAGCGGCGTGGCGTCCCGCTGCTGGAGATCCCCGAAATCCCGGCGAACGCACCGTACTTCCGCACTTTCTGGCAGCCCGATTCCCAGGTGGCTCTCTCGGTCATCGGTACCTACGGCGAGTACAGCACGCCGAGCAATCTGCGGGTCGGCGACGTCTACCGCGTCCAAGGCCCGATGTCCGCAAAGGAAGTGGAGTCGCGGACCCGGGTCGCGTAGCACCGGGACTGGCCGAGGGCCGTCCGTGCCTCGCGAATTGCAGAGGCCCTGCCGGACGACCACCGCGCTGGACAGGGTCCCGCGGTGCGTGTACCCCCACCGCGTTGGGGCTGTTGCTGTGGAAATGTGAACGCCGCCTGGACAGTGTCTACTTGAGGATCTCCAGCATGCGGTTGCCCAACACCGCGGCGGAGTGAGGGTTTTGGCCGGTGACGAGGTTGCGGTCTTCGACCATGTACGGCTCCCACATGGGGCCCCGGCTGTAGTTGACGCCGACCTTCTCCTTGAGGTCCGTCTCCAGCAGCCACGTCGCCCGGGAGGCCAGGCCGACGGCTTCTTCCTCGTCGTTGGTGAATCCGGTGGCGTTGTAGCCCTCGAAGGGTGAAACGCCGTGGATCCGCGTGGAGAGTATCGCGGCGGGTGCGTGGCACACGATGAACAGCGGGTTTCCCGACTGCAGTTGGGCGGTGAGCAGGCGGCCCGCGTCGGCGTCGAAGGCCAGGTCCGACATGGGGCCGTGGCCGCCGGGAAGGTATACGGCGTCGTAGTCCTCCAGTCGCACGTCCGACAGCTGCAGCGGTCGGCGCATGACTTCCGCATCGCGGATGATGGCCTCCAGGTCGAGGGCACCCTGTTCACCGCCCGCCATGGACGGGCGCAGGCTCATCATGTCGACGTTGGGTGTGGCGCCGCCGGGTGTCGCCACCACGACGGAGTGGCCGGCGTCGGTGAGCAGCTTGTAGGGGTTGGCGAATTCCTCGGCCCAGTAGCCGGTCGCGTACCGTGTGCCGTCCTTCAGCACCCAGTAGGTAGCGCCGCTCACGATGAACAAGACCTTTGCCATTGCTGGGTCGCCTCCTCGGCGTTATGGCCCGTTTGGCGCGTTTAGACCCTTTCACGTTACGCTAGTGTCTTCGCGGTCAACCCGCACATCGATCAGCTGCGGTGCGCAGCGGCAACTCGTAAGTGTCCAACGGCCCCCGCTGTGCCGTGTGTTCATGTCGCGGGTTCCGTGACGCACGCATGTCAGCGCGAGGGCATCGCTTTCGTCGATGGATTCCACGATGCGACAAGTGGGAGTTGCCGTGCGGGAATCCGCTGTCCGTGTGCCCGTCGATCCGGGTCCGCCGGGCCGGCGGCCTTCGGGGCGCCGATGTCCCAGCCGGGCGGGGAACTCAGCTCACCAACACAGCAGTCTGGTGAGCTTCGATGGCGACCTGCCCATCCTCGGCCCCGACGGCGGCGTCATCGGGGCCGTCGGCGTCTCCGGCGGCCGGGTCCGCGAGGACCCCGTGTCGCCGAATCCTGCCTGGGCTCACGATGAGACGCCCGTCTCGCCGACCCGGCCACCTCACGGGTCAGGGCGAGATGGTCCAGCTGCGCGGCACCGACTTCTCCGTCCCGAACCGATGGGTCGGCGGTGCGGCGGCCCGGCCTCATCGCGCCGGCGATGCGTCAAACGCCCGCCTCCTCCCGGCCGCTGTCAGCGAACGGTCCTGCCGGCGGTGCTCCGGCACATGACCGGCCGAGGTGTCGTGCGGGGGGGACCTCCCGGACACGCGGTGGCCTCAAGACCTCACGAAACCGCGGCCTCGCGTGAAGTGCCCCCGATGGGTGTGCGGCTCCTGGCGTCCAGGGTGCCCGTCGCACCGGTGGTGCGGAAGCGGGCACGGTAGGCGCCCGGGGTGATGCCGAGCTTGCGTACGAAGGCGCGGCGCAGTGACTCGGCCGAGCCGAGGCCTGTGCGGCGGGCCACCGTGGCCATCGGGTCGTCGCCACTCTCCAGCAGCGCCTGGGCCCCTTCCAGGCGGATCTCCTCGACGTAGCGGGCCGGTGTGGTGTCCAGTTCGTCGTGGAACATGCGCGTGATGTGGCGTGAGCTCACGCCCGCCCTCCGTGCCATGGCGGCGACGGTGTGGTTCGCCGGGGGGTCTCCGGCGACGGCGTCCAGGACCTGGCGCAGCACCTCGTGGCGTACCTGCGGGGTACGGGTGCGGACGCTGAACTGGGACTGTCCGCCCGGGCGTTGCATGAAGACCACCATGTCCTTGGCCACCGTGCGGGCGGTGTGGGCGCCGTGGTCCTCCTCGACCAGGGCGAGGGACGCGTCGATGCCCGCACTGACTCCGGCCGAGGTCATGATGTGGCCGTCGCGCACGAAGAGCGCGTCGGGGTCGACCGTCACCGTGGGGTAGCGCAGGGCGAGTTCGTCGGTGAAGCGCCAGTGCGTGGTCGCTCTGCGGCCGTCGAGGAGCCCGGCCGCGGCGAGCAGGAAGGCGCCGGTGCAGACCGACACCGTGCGGCGGCTGCGCGCGTCGAGTGCCCGGACGGCGTCGAGCAGGGTGTCGTCCTTGATCAGGGACGGCCATTCGGGGCCGCCGGGGACGACGAGCACGTCGCTGTCGGAGGTCACCTGCGCGACGGACAGTTCGACGCCGAGGCCGGTGCCGGCTGAGGTGACCACGTCCGCTCCGTCCGGGGAGACGACGCGGACGCGGTATCGGCCCCCGAACTCGTTGGCCGTCGTGAACACCTCGACGGGTCCGGTGACGTCGAGGATCCGTACGCCCGGGAAGACCAGCACCGTCACCAGCAGCGGATCCCGGGCGGACGATCTGGCCTTCATGCTGTGCCTCCATGTCGGGCGGACACCCCTCAGGGTAGCCCGCGACGGGTGTCTTGACTGAGCTCGGTCAGGGGTGTCGGAGGCGGTCGCGTGACCCGGTGCCCGGGACGCTCGCCTGCCGTTCCTCGCCCGTGTTCAGCGGCCCGCCGCCGTCCGCCGGTGGCCGCGCCAAGAGACACGACACCCTCGGATCGGGACATGCACGGCCGCACCCGCTCCCGGCCCACCGGTCGAACGGCGCGGATGTCCTGGTACGAGGGCATCGTGGCGCGCGGTGACCTGTGGCGGGCCCCGCGCCGCCCCATAGCTTCGTCGAGGCCAACGGGCCCACGGTCCCGCCCACCCCGGGCGGGCCCGGCACTCGTCGGCCTTCTGCCGTTCACCGCCCCGCGCACGTCATCCGGCCACCGGGCACGCGCGCCACCGGTGCCGCCGCCGCACGAGAAGACAAGGCTCCGCACTCCGTGACATCGCACTCACGTACCACCCGGCCCGTCCAGGACGAGACCGACCCAGCTCCGGACCACACCGATGAAGCCCGCGCCCACCCCGATGGGGCCCCGCCGGAGCGCCGCACGAAGGGACGGCTCGCTCCCGGCTGGTTCGCGGCCGTCATCGGCACGGGGATCGTCGCCGACGCGGGGGCCACGCTGCCGCGCCACATCCCCGGGCTGCGCGACGCGGCCACGGTGCTCTGGGTGGCCACCGCACTGCTGCTGGTCGTCCTCGCCGTCGGCTATCTCCGGCAGCAGGCCCTGCGCGCCCACGCCGACGACCCCGTACACGTCCATTTCCTGGGGACGATGCCGATGGCCCTGCTCATCGTCGGTGCGGGAACCCTGCTGCTGGGACATCGCCTGATCGGTACGCGGGCGGCGGTCGACGTGAACTGGGTGCTGTGGTTCGCCGGCACGGCGCTGGGGCTCGTCACCGCGTGCGCCGTGCCGTATCTCATGGTCACCCGGCACCGTTTCGCACCGGACGCGGCTTTCGGCGGCTGGCTGCTGCCCGTGGTGCCACCGCTGGTCTCGGCCGCGACGGGTGCCCTGCTCGTTCCTCATGCCCCGGCCGGCCAGGCACGGCTGTCGCTGCTGCTCGGCTGTGCCGCGATGCTCGGGCTCGGACTCGTCGCCGTCATGCTGGTCCTCGCCATGCTCTACAGCCGCCTGGTGCATCACGACGCGCCCGCCGGTGTGCTGGTCCCCACGGTCTGGATCGGCGTGGGGGCCCTGGACCAGGCCGTGACCGGGATGGGCGCACTGGCCACCTCCGCCCCGAGCGGGCTGCCCGCCCCCTACGCGCGAGGGGCCGCGGTCGCGGCGCTGCTGGGCGGTGTCGGGTTGTGGGGGTTCGCGATGCTGTGGCTGGTGCTTGCCACCGCGCTGACCGTACGGGCCGTCCGCAGGGGCCTGCCCTTCGCGCCGACCTGGTGGGCCTTCATCTTCCCCCTGGGCGCAGCGGTGACCGCCACCGGCGGCCTGGCCGTCCGTTCCGGCTCACAGCCACTGGCGTGGTCCACCGTCGCCCTGTACGTGGTGCTCGTCGCCGCGTGGGCGATCGTCGTACGGCATTCACTGCGCCACGCCCTGAGCCTGGCGAGGAGCGGCCGCCGGGCGTGAGCCGCCGACGGCCGCGCCGCACGGCCCCACGCTAGGCGGCGTTCCCCGGGCGGGGCGCCCGCTCCGCCCGAGGACTCTGCCCCTGAGCAGCGCGGCTGCGGGGGCGCAGCACGCTCACCGCCATCGCGGCGAAGGTGACCGCCCAGACCACGGCCGAGACCCAGATCTCCCAGCGGCCCAAGGTGACCATCCAGGACGTCCCGGTAGCCCGTCCCAGTTCATGGGTGGTGACCGCGTACATGCCGATCGGGAAGACCAGATTCCACCAGCCCGTGTCGTAGCGCAGCGGAATGCGGCGCACCGCGTGCCTCCAGACCCCGAGGGCCAGCAGCAGCGGGATCAGCCAGGTCGAGAACGCCCACAGCACGACGGAGGAACCCATCAGGACGGGCCTCGGCAGCAGTGTGGCCGCGGTCGGCAGGGCGGCGAGGCGGACCCCGGCGAGAACCGTGATCGCCGCCGCTCCCATGAAGATCCAGACGGACGTCATGAGGCCCTCGGGCCGCACCGGGCGCGCGAGCAGTCTCGCCAGGACGATGCCGGCGATCAGCAGATACTGGACGACGCCGACGGCGAAGCACACCGCTGCCAGAACCGGCAGTACGTGCCCGGTGCCGGTATGAGCCAAGGAGGCCGCGCCCACCGCAACCGACTGGGATCCGACGGCCCACAGGAACCAGGTGCCGTTCACCTGGTCGAACGACGGGCTCCGTCTCAGCGTGGTGATGAGCGCGATCGGGATGCCGTAGTCCAGCACCAGCCAGCCGACGGCTCCGAATGCCAGGAACGCGGCGGCGGCCGTGGTGTGGCCGTCCGGCACCAGACGGGCGGCCAGCACATTCGCGGAGATGGCGATGGTGAGGAAGACGAAGGAACGGGGGCCGAGGAACTCGGCGACGAACCGCTGCCGCCGTCGCGCCAGACGCCATGCCTGGACGGGCAGAAGCAGCGCGAACCCGGCCAGGGCTGTCCAGAGAAGTACCGTGGAGACCTCGTGGGCACCGCCCAGGTACAGGGCTGTGGAGACGATGCCGGTGCCCATGACGAAGGCGAGCGCGCCGGCGTTGAGATCGGTGGCCCTCTCGGCGAGGGCCCCGCGGAAGCCGGGCGGAGCCGCGGCCTCGGCCGCGTCGGTACGGCCTGCCTTCCCGGGATCCGGGTCGGGGTGCTCGTCGGCGACGCGACCCGGCGCGGGCACGGGCGGCTTCACGAGGGTGTGACCGGGACCGGACCCGTCGGGCCTGTCGGTCCGGGCATTGGCGTGGTCCGGGTCCGCCAGCCACTCGGCGAGGACCGCCGCGTGGCTGTGCTCCGTGTCCCGGGTCGCCGTCAGCAGGGTCAGGCTGTGGTCCTGGGCCAGATCGTGCAGTTTCGCCGCGGCCCGCCGGTGACCCGGGTCGTCGAGTTCGGCGAGGTAGCGGCGGCGGAACTCGCCGAAGCGCAGCGGGTCGTACCGGTACCAACGCTGGAGCTCCGGTGACGGGGCCACCTCGCGCAACCACTCGTCGAGGGGCGCGCCGCGCCGGCGGATGCCGCCGGGCCAGACCCGGTCGACCAGTACCCGCTCGTCACCGTCGCCGCCGCCCCCGGCGGACTTCTGCTCGTAGATCCCGCGGTAGGTGATCCGCTTCGTCATGAGATGCCTTCCACCCGCGCGTGCGGAGTCCATATTTTAGCGATTGCGTATTTTGTCCGCACAGTCTGTCGTCGTAGTCCGGCGCCGTAATCCGTCGTCGCGGTCTGTCGTCGTGTTCCGTCGTCGCGGTCTGTCGTCGCGCTCACGAGAAGGCCTCCGCGAGCAGGGCCTTCTGCTCCGCCGCGTGCCGGTGCGCGGAACCGACGGCAGGTACGGGCGACTCGGGCCTACTGACGTGTTCCACCACCCGCTCCGCCGACTTCATGAGCCGCGGGGCGAGGAAGGACCAGGCCCCCTGGTTCTCCGCCTCCTCCTGCACCCAGCGCACCTTGGCGGCGGCGGGGAAGCGGGCGAGTTCGGCGGTCAGCTCCCGTTCGGGGAAGGGGTAGAGACGTTCCACGGTGACGATCGCCGTGTCCGTCCGGCCCAGTTCACGGCGGCGCGCCGCGAGGTCGTGACTGATCTTGCCGGAGCAGACCAGGATCCGGGTGACCCCGGCGGGATCCGAGGTCGTGTCCGGCAAGACCGGCAGGAACCTACCGTCGGTGAAGTCCGCCGGCGCGGAGACGGCCGCCTTCGACCGCAGCATGGACTTCGGCGTGAAGACCACCAGCGGTCGGCTCCGGCCGTCGAGCGCCTGCTGCCGCAACAGGTGGAAGTAGTTGGCGGGCAAGGTGGGCTGGGCGACGGTCATGTTGTTCTGTGCGCACAACTGCAGGAAGCGCTCGATCCGCGCGGACGAGTGGTCGGGGCCCTGCCCCTCCAGCCCGTGCGGCAACAGCAGGGTGACGCCCGAGCGCCGGCCCCACTTCTGCTCGGACGACGCGAGGTACTCGTCGACGACCGTCTGGGCTCCGTTGGCGAAGTCCCCGAACTGCGCCTCCCACAGCACCAGGGCGTCGGGCCGGGCCGTCGCGTAGCCGTACTCGAAGGCCAGGGCGGCGAGTTCGGACAGCATCGAGTCGTACACCGCGAAATCACCGCGCCGCGTGGTGAGGCTGTCCAGCGGGGTGTGCTCGTCGCCGGTACGGCGGTCGGTCAGCACGGCGTGGCGCTGGCCGAAGGTGCCGCGCCTGGAGTCCTGTCCGACCAGCCGCACCGCCACGCCCTCCAGCAGCAGCGAACCGAGCGCCAGCGTCTCGGCGGTGGTCCAGTCGGCGGTGCCGCCGTCGAGCATCTCGGTACGCCGCCGCAGCTGGGGCAGAACGCGGGGATGCACTGTGAAGCCCGAGGGCAGATCCGTCTGCGAGGCGAGCACCCGGCGGAGGGTGGACTCGCCGACCGCGGTCGGCGCCGGCGCCGGCACACCGTCCCCACGCACGACGGCGTCCGCTCCCGCGCCGGTGGACGGCTCGCTACCAGAAGCGGGCAGCCCCTGTGTCTCGGCGAAGGCCCGCTCCAGATGGTCCCGGTAGTTGCGGCGGGCACCCTCCACCTGGTCCGCCGCCAGGTCCCCGCGCCGCATCAGCGAGTCGGCGTACAGGCTGCGCACGGAAGCCCGCGCGTCGATGCGGTCGTACATCAGCGGCTGGGTGATCGACGGGTCGTCGACCTCGCTGTGCCCGTGCCTCCGATAGCACACAAGATCGACCACGACGTCCTTGTGGAAGGTCTCCCGGTAGTCGAAGGCCAGGCGCGCCACGCGGTCCACGGCCTCCGGGTCGTCGCCGTTGACGTGGAAGACCGGCGCCTCGACGGCGCGGGCCACGGCGGTGGCGTACGTGCTCGAACGACCGCTGGCGGGCGGCGTGGTGAAGCCGACCTGGTTGTTGACCACCACGTGGACGGTGCCGCCGGTGCGGTAGCCGGGCAGCTGGGACATGTTCAGCGTCTCCGCGACCACACCCTGCCCCGCGAACGCGGCATCGCCGTGGACGACGACCGGAAGGACCGGAAAGGCGTCGCCCGCTCCCCCGGTCAGGTCCTGCTTGGCACGCACCACTCCCTGGACCACCGGACCCACGATCTCCAGATGCGAGGGGTTCGCCACGACCGAAACGGCGATGCCGCGGCCGTCGAGGGCTTTGTAGGTGCCCTCCGCGCCCAGGTGGTACTTCACGTCCCCGGACCCCTGCACCGACCGCGGGTCCACCGCGTCCTCGAACTCGCCGAAGATCTGCGCGTAGGACTTGCCGACGATGTTGGCGAGGACGTTGAGCCGGCCGCGGTGGGCCATCCCGATGACCGCTTCCCCCACTCCGCTGTCGATGGCACGCAGCAGCAAGGCATCCAGCAGCACGACGGCGGACTCGCCGCCCTCGAGTGAATACCGCTTCTGACCGACGTACTTGGTCTGCAGGAAGGTCTCGAAGGCCTCGGCCGACCCCAACCTGTAGAGGATGCGCAGCTGTTCGCCGCGGTCGGGCCGCTGCCAGGGCCCCTCGACACGCCGCTGGATCCAGCGGCGTTCACCGGCGTCCTGGATGTGCATGTACTCGAACCCGGCGGTACGGCAGTAGAACTCCCGCAGCGCGTCGAACACTTCGCCGACGGTCATCAAGGAGCGGCCGGCGAACCCGTCCACGACGACCTTCTCCGCCCGGTCGGCCTCGTCGAGCCCGAAGGCGGCGACGTCCAACTCCGGGTGAACGGCCGACTCCGGGGTCAAGGGGTCCGTGACGGCCATCAGATGACCTCGCACGCGATACGCGTGGATCAGCGCCGCGACCCGGACCGCCTTGAGCTGCGCCCGGCCGTCTGCGGGCCCGGCGCCCGTGGGCGCGGGCGGTTCGGTCCGCGGGGCCGGAATCCGCCCGGACGCGAAGAACTCCCGCCACGTCCGGTCGACCGAGCCGGGATCGCGCAGGTAGCGCTGCCGCTGCTCGTCCACGACCCATTCGTTGATCCCGAACTCCGTACGGGGTGACACCGAGCGTGCGGTGTCCGATTGCGACGTCATGGCGCAGAACGCCTTCTTCCCTCACTCGAACTGTTCGGATGCCGACACGGCCGCGGCCGAGGCCCGCCTCGCATGCCCGGAACCGGGTCAGAACCCAGGTGCGGATCCTGACCGGGCCCGGTGGCCCGGTGGCCCGGTTGCCCGGAGCCCGGGACTCCGTGACTCGGGGTGTCGGAATCTCGGGACTCAGGGCCCTGGGGAGCCAGGGAATCGGGGAACCGGGGGACTCTGGGGACCCGGGGTTCGGGAGGCTCGGAGGCTCGGGTGATACCGGAAATCGACCGGTTCGACCGCGTCGCCCTGATGACGCTAGGACCCTGGCCCGGCCAACGCGGACGGCCGGGCGGGTCACGACGCCCTCACTTCGAGACATCGGCACCCGATCCCGATCCGCGCGACAGCTCGGCCGACGTGGCGAGCTGTCCGAATCCGAGGGTCCTGTGTCCGCTCGCAGGGCCATCGGGTCCACGGGCGAGCGGGTTGGGAAAGGCACGGTCGCATGCCGCGGCCGAGGAACGAACCTTGGGACGGAACATGATCGACCGCGATCCACCGGCCTCCACCTGGCGGCAACCTCCGTGCATCCTGCGGACCTTGGGCCTCTTGCACGGCGAACTGCGGGTCCACCACGGCCTGTCGCTCCACGGCTACCTCGTGCTCGGCGCACTCGCCGAAGCCACCGCACGGCCCATGCCGGTCGCCCGCCTCACGGAGATCCTGCGCGAGCCCGGAGACCGGATGTCGTACCTCCTCAAAGGACTTCAGACCGCGGGCCTGATCGAACGCCGGCGCCGTACAGCGGACCGGAGGACGGTCGAGGTCACACTGACCGACGCCGGGCGGGCCAAGTTCGCCGACGCCGAGCGGACGGCCCAGGAGGTCCTGGGCCAACACCTGATCGCCGGAGGGGAGCCGTCGTGACCGGCTCCGACCACCTGGACTGCTTCCGGCCGGAACTCCTCGTCATTCCCTGCGGCAGCCGAAAACTGGACCACCCCGCCCGGGCCGCGGACATGTACATCGGCTCGTACCACCGCGCCTGCCGCCGGACCGCCGACGCCCTGCGGCCGCAACGCCTGATCATCCTCT
Source organism: Streptomyces sp. NPDC096324 (assembly GCF_044763015.1). Taxonomy (NCBI): domain Bacteria; kingdom Bacillati; phylum Actinomycetota; class Actinomycetes; order Kitasatosporales; family Streptomycetaceae; genus Streptomyces; species Streptomyces sp. NPDC096324. The sequence continues at coordinate 132,228 of NZ_JBIWFK010000010.1, forward strand.
CCGCGCGGTACGGCCTGCTCGACCCCGATGACGTGATCGAGCCGTACGACACCCCGCACGGCGTAGCCGGCGCAACCACCGCCCAGATGATCCTCCGCCAGGCACAGGAGCGCGGCATCGTACGGCTCGACCCGGTGGTCGCTCTCGGCGGCGGACGGCACACGGCACTGGTGCGCAGCGTCTGGCCGCATGCGCGCACCCCGCTGGCCGGAGCAGGCTCGATGGGCGGCCAGATGGCCCTTCTGGCCGCAATGCGCGAGGGACAGCCTGGACGCTGACGACCATGTCGTCCGCACCAGACGGGCCGCGCCCGCACGGTCAGAGCCCTCCGAACGCGAGGTCGCGGGCAGCCTGCCGCCGGGTTCGGAGGTCCCCCAAACGCCGCGGACCTGGGCAGACGTGGGTCTACGGCAGCCTGCGCCCGCCGACGGCCAAGGATGGTGGCGCAGCTCTCCCCACTGACAACCGGCCTTCCGAAGCGGAGGGTCCGGGTCGCCGGCGTGGGTCACACGTGGTCGGCGGCCACGCGGAGTCCGCGGATCACGTAGCCTCCGATCTCGTCCTGGAAGGTGACGCTCGGCTGTGTGACCATCCGGATGCCCGGTAGCGCGAAGAGGTGGCCGAGGAAGACGTTGGTCTCCATCGTCGCGATGTCGGCACCGGGGCAGCGGTGCGGTCCGTCGCCGAAGGAGAGGGCGGCCGCGTACCGGCCGGTCGTCGTCGGACGGCCGGGGCAGACCGCCGCGGGAGCTGTGCCCACGGCATCCGGGTCGGTGTTGGCCTCGTCCACGAAGATGTCGACGACCGTGTCGGCGGGCACGGTGACCGGACCCTCAGCGCCCGGCACCTCCACAGCGGCAGTGGTCCGCCGACTCAGACGGGCCACGGCCGGTTCCAGGCGCAGGATCTCGTGGATCAACGCGAGGCGTTCGGTCTCGCTGCCGGTCGTGAAGCGCTCGCGCAGAGCGGCGTCGGTGAAGAGATGCCATGCGGCGACGCACATGAACTCGCGGGTGGTGACCATCCCGGCAGCGGCGTAGGTGAGGCACTCGCCGAGGATCTCGGGGCTCGAACATCCCTCCTCGATCAGGTGTGAGATCAGGTTGTCGGCCGGTCGTTCGCGGTGGACGCGGACGGCCGGGCGGACGTCGGACAGGTAGATCCTCAGCCAGTTGGTGTTCTGGCGGAACAGCCAGTAGAGGCCGTGCAAGCTGGTCAGTCCGGGCTTGCCGAACTTCTCGGGAAAGAAGCGCTCCAGCCGTCGTTGGATGCCCGGTCTGCTGTGGGTCAGGCCGATCACCCCGCACGCCACGTCGATCGAGACGCCGAAGGTGAGGTCCTCCAACTGTGCCTCGCCCTCGGTCCGCAGGGTGTCCAGGTGCTTCTGCGTGACGCGCTCGGTGAGTTCCCGGTAGTGCTCGGCCACCCGGCGGGGTGTGAAGTAGCGGGCGGTCTGACGGCGGTGCTCCCGGTGTTCGGGCCCGTCGCGGTACAGCACGGGCCGCCGGATGCGGGCGGGCATCTTCTCCACGGTCTCGACGCCCAGGCCCGCCTGGACGGTGTCGGTGCTGCGCAGAATCGCGCGCGCCGCCGCGTAGCCGCGTACCTGCCACGTACCGTCGGCCCGGCGATCGACCGGGCAGCCGGATCCGCTGGGAACCCTGCGGATCTTCCGCGCGTCGTCCTCGGTTCGGTCCATCCGCTGCCCCCGTCGTCCTGTCGGTGCCTCTCGTGGAGAGAGTCAGCCGTCCGGCATGTGCCGCCAGCCTTCACCACGACGGCCCACGCCGCCAGTGCCTCAGCCACCAGGAACCGCAACTCGCCGTCGAGGGCGAGCACGCGCCCCACGGGGTAGCGTCAACTCGGCTTGTGAAGCCGGCGGAGGAGTAGCGGTCTTCTCCCTTGTGATGGCCGTGTTGAAAATCCGAGGAATCGTCAAGACTTGCGGATCGTGTCGGATTGGCGTTGATCCAAATCTTGCAGTCGGCGGCTCGCTGCGTTCCGAACGCGGCGGGTTCGTCCCCGTTCGGCGAGCAGGCTGAGGGCCTCATGCGGAGAGTGGGGCCCAGCGGGATGATGGAGGGACGGCGTGCAGGGCGGTGACATGAGTGAGTGATCCAGTGGTGATCGCGGCGGGCCAGGGCCTGCTGTTTCCTGGTCCGACCGGCGCTCCGACGGCGGTGAAGATCGACAGTGCGGCGACGGGCGGCGCGTACTCACTGATCGAGTACTCGCACGCGGCAGGAGCGCCCGCACCCCCGGCGCATGTCCACGCCTTGCATGAGGAGGCCTTCCGTGTGCTGGAGGGCGAGCTGAGCCTGGACGTCGGGGACCGGACGCTGACGCTCGGTGCTGGGGATTACCTGGTGGTACCCCGGGGGATGGTGCATCGCCCCCTACAACGCCGGCCGGGTCGAGGTCCGGTTCCTGTTCATCACCTCGCCGGCCCTGGACGGCTTCTTCGCCGAGGTGGCCGATCTGAACGCGGCAACGGGCGGCAATCCGCCGGCCGAGGCGCTGAAGGAGCTGGGCGATCGCTGGGACTGCCGGTTCACCGACCTCTCGGCTGGTGACGCGACGACGAGGATGGTCAACGAGCCGACCGAAAAGGCCCCGTGAATTCGGCTGAGGATGCTCAATTGGCACGTCACCACCCTCACAGCGCGTCGCATCGCGCAGGCTTCAGCGGCCGACCGCCCGGCATGAGAAGGCCGTGGCTCCTGCTCGGCGCCCGGCCCCCGGCTCGGCGCGCTGACGGCCCACGCGCCATCCCAGGATCGCCGAGCGGAACTGCCGTTGTAGGGGCCGCCGCTTGAGCACACGATCGGCCCGGCTGGGCCGGCCTGATCGGGGATTACTCCTGGCGGGGGCCGATGAGGGACTGGCCGATCCGCTTCGCCAGCCAGGAGGCGTCTAGTTCCTCGGCGTCCCTGTCGCCACTCCTGCGGAGCACGGGTCATCAGTCTGACGACTCCGCCATCACCTGATCCAAGTGGGCCCGGAGCCCATTCACCGCAGCCGTGCCCAGGTCCGAGACCAGAGCGGGGTCCAATTCTAGTTCCGCCATCCGACACCCCTCGACCACGCCGCGCATCACGGCGAAGGCGAGGTCGATCCACTGCTTCTCAGTCAGGTATTCCGGCTGACTGACGGGTTCTGGCCGCTGCAACATGACTGCTCCTTCGTCTCCGGACGACGGCACGGACTTTGAGGCCGGACAACGCCTCGTAATCAACGCTGCAAGTCTCTGACGGCCTGCCATCACGATCGTCTGTTGTCTGTCTGGCCGCGATCGTCGTGTCCGGTCGTCCTGGCAGTTCTGCACCAGCATCGTCGGCCTGCTGCTCGATCCGCTCGGCAGGAGGAGGAGATCGCCGGGGCAATGGATCGCCTCGTCCCACTCTCCAGGTAACGTCCAGGCATGAGCCACCCACACCCCGAGCTAAAAGCCGCTCCGCCCCTTCCCGAAGGAGGGCTGCGGGTCATCGCCCTGGGCGGCCTGGGCGAGATCGGCCGCAACATGACCGTCTTCGAGCACGCCGGCAAGCTGCTCATCGTCGACTGCGGCGTGCTGTTCCCCGAAGAGACCCAGCCCGGCGTAGACGTAATCCTTCCGGACTTCACCTCCATCCGCGACCGGCTGGACGACATCGTGGCCGTGGTCCTCACCCACGGCCACGAGGACCACATCGGCGGCGTGCCCTACCTGCTGCGCGAGCGGTCCGACATTCCCATCGTCGCCTCCAAGCTGACGCTGGCGTTCCTGGAGGCCAAGCTCAAGGAACACGGCATCCGGCCGCGCACGGTGCGCGTGCGGGAGGGCGACCGGCGCAGCTTCGGGCCCTTCGACTGCGAGTTCGTGGCGGTCAACCACTCCATCCCGGACGGCCTCGCGGTCGCGATCCGTACCGGCGCCGGGATGGTTCTGCACACCGGCGACTTCAAGATGGACCAGTTCCCTCTCGACGACCGCATCACCGATCTGCGTGCCTTCGCCCGCCTCGGCGAGGAGGGCGTGGACCTGTTCCTCACCGACTCCACCAACGCCGAAGTACCCGGCTTCACCACCTCCGAGCGTGAGCTGAACCCGGCGATCGAGCAGGTGCTGCGCACCGCGCCGCGCCGGGTCATCGTCTCCAGCTTCGCCAGTCATGTACACCGCATCCAACAGGTCCTGGACGCCGCCCACCAGCACGGTCGCAAGGTCGCCTTCGTCGGCCGGTCGATGGTCCGCAACATGGGAATCGCCCGTGACCTGGGCTATCTGAAGGTCCCCTCCGGTCTGGTCGTGAGCACGAAGGAGCTGGAGAAGCTCCCGGACCACAAGATCACTCTGGTGTGCACCGGCTCCCAGGGCGAACCGATGGCCGCGCTGTCACGGATGGCCAACCGAGACCACCAGATCCGTATCGGCAAGGGCGACACCGTCCTGCTCGCCAGCTCCCTCATCCCCGGCAACGAGAGCGCCATCTACCGCGTCATCAACGGGCTTACCCGGTGGGGCGCCCACGTGGTCCACAAGGGCAACGCCAAGGTCCACGTCTCCGGACACGCCAGCGCCGGCGAACTCGTCTACTGCTACAACATCGTCAAACCCCGCAATGTCATGCCCGTGCACGGCGAATGGCGCCACCTGCAGGCCAACGGCGACCTCGCCATCCGTACCGGTGTCGACCCGGACCGGGTCGTCATCGCCGAGGACGGCGTCGTCGTCGACCTCGTCGACGGCCGCGCGTCCATCACTGGGAAGGTCCCGGCAGGCTACGTCTACGTCGACGGGATGGAGGTCGGCGGCGTCACCGAAGCCTCCCTCAAGGACCGCCGCACGCTCGGGGAAGAAGGTGTGGTCACGGTGGTGGCGATCGTCGACGCCGACACCGGCGCCCTCGCCGAAGCCCCCGACTTCCTGGCCCGCGGCTTCGCCCATGACGACACCACCTTCGAGCCGGTCATCCCCGTCATCGAGAAGACCCTGGCCACCGCCGCCGACGAAGGCGTCGGGGACGCGATCCAACTCGAACAGCTCATCGCCCGCGCCGTGGCGAACTGGGCGTTTCGCACCTACCGCCGCAGGCCCCTCATCATCCCCGTCATCATCGACGCCTGAGTCCCAGCTCCTGCGGGAGAGTGAGGGACGGGGTGCCGAGCCATCGACCTGCGTGATTGACGCCCAGAGCTTCTTTGGCGACCCGGACTCGCGCGGCACCCGCGCCCTGGACAGAACGGCACCCACGCCGACTGCGGCCGCTCCGGAGCGAGCGGAGCGGCCGCGGTCGGCGTGATGGTCGGCGGGGCCGTGACGGGCGTGGGCGTTGTGAGCGTCAGCGGGCCGTGCCGAAGTCCTGTGTCCAGTAGTTGCCGGGCTGCGCCACCCCGACGCCGATCTCCTTGAAGCCGCAGTCCAGGATGTTGCGCTTGTGGCCGGCACTGGCCATCCAGCCGGCCATGACCTGCTCGGAACCCGTCGAAACCGGTGTGCGACATCGTGTTGTGGCTCGCCATGTCCTGGGCGCTGGGCGACGAACACGTCCTCGCCTCGGTCCCCGCGTACAGGCAAGAGGACAACACCGGGGCATCTGGTGGAAGGCGTCCACTGCGACGTGGATGCCGCCAGAACCGATGCTGAGCGCCCCCGTGCCCGAGCCGATCTACGGTCGAGCTGCGCTGCGGAGCCCAAGCGGGACGGGTTCCGGACGCTGGTCTCCGTCGGGCAGGGTGACCGCACAGGCCGGACGCCGCCCGCCCTCGAGGGTGCGCCGGCGCTGGGCAGCAGCACGGCCTGCCCGCCGGCGGGCTCGTCACCGAACTGCGGGCTCCTTCGGTCAGCCACCACGCCGGCGGCCCGTACACCCCCGTCGATGGCCTGGCACCAGGTCGGCGGCGTACGCCAGGGTGCGGTCGACGCCGCCGAGCTCCCGGTGAATCCCGACCCCTCGATGCCCGGAGTACGTCTTTTTTCAGCCATTCCCCTATAACGCCCCTGTACGGAAAGGTACTTCCGTACAGGAGCACGCGCCTGACATCTTGCATCCACCACTCGTTTCGTACGGCCCCGCCGGTGCCCTAGGCACGGCCGGGCCGTCTCCGGAGGACGCTTTGATACCCCACATATCCAGCCGGACTAGACGCACGCTGGTCCTGGCGGCCACGCTCGGCGCCGCCCTCGCGTTCGGCGCCCCGGGCGCCCTCGCGGGCACGCTGCCCATCGGCCCCTCCCCCGCGCCGGTCGCCAAGGCCCATGCTCCGGCCGCCGCGCCGGCTTCCCAGAGTGCGGCCTGGGTGGCCGGCACGCGTGCCTACCTCGTGATCACCGCACCTGGTGACAGTTCGGCGGTCCGCTCCGCGATCGCGGCCAACGGCGGCACCGTCTTCTCGAACTTCGACGCCATCGGCGTGATCGTCGCCCACTCGGCGTCCAGCGGATTCGCCGCCACCATGCGCGGCGTCGCCGGCGTGCAGCAGGTCGGCGCCACGCGCACCTCGGACGTCCCGGCCGACGCCTACAACCCGGCGCTCCCGGCCAATCCGGCCCAGGCCTCGACCCCGGCCGGAGAACCGGTCCGGGCCGACATGAGCCAGATCAAGGCCGACCAGGCCTGGGCCGTGAACCCGGGCTCCGCCTCCGTCACGGTCGGCATCCTGGACACCGGTGTGGACGACCAGCACCAGGACCTGGCGCCCAACTTCGACGCGGCCGACTCGGTCTCCTGCGCCTACGGCAAGCCCGACACCCGTGTCGGCGCCTGGCGGGACGTCGACACGCACGGCACCCACGTTGCGGGCACCATCGCCGCGGCCAAGAACGGCAAGGGCGTCGTCGGCGTGGCCCCCGGGGTCAAGATCGCCGCGGTCCGGGTCGCTGAGCCGGGCAACTCCTTCTTCTTCGCCGAGAACACCATCTGCGGCTTCGTCTGGGCCGGTGACCACGGCTTCAAGGTCACCAACAACAGCTACTACACGGACCCGTGGCAGTTCAACTGCCCGGACAACATCGACCAGGCAGCCATCATCGAGGGCGTCAAGCGTGCCCAGGAGTACGCCGAGGGCAAGGGCTCCCTCCAGATCGCCGCCGCGGGCAACGAGAACTACGACCTCGCCCACAAGACGACCGACTCCGCGAGCCCGAACGACTCGACGCCGGTCACCCGCACGATCACCAACGCCTGCCTCGACATCCCGACCGAGCTGCCGGGCGTGGTCACGGTCGCGGCCAACGGCACGGGTGTCACCAAGGCCTCGTTCTCCAACTACGGGCAGGGCGTCATCGACGTCGCGGCGCCGGGCAGCAACGTGTACTCCACCGTCCCCGGCGGCGGCTACGGCACCAAGAGCGGCACCTCGATGGCGACCCCGCACGTGGTCGGCGTGGCGGCACTCATCGCCAGCGCCAACCCGGGCATCACCCCGGCGCAGATCCGCGCCAAGCTGGCCGCCCAGGCCAACGACATCGCCTGCCCCTCGGACAGCCGCTGCACGGGCACGACGGCCAACAATGCGTTCTTCGGCGAAGGACAAGTCGACGCCCTCAAGGCCGTCGGGACCACCCCGCCGCCCGGTAAGTACTTCGAGAACCTCGCGGACTTCGCCATCAACGACAACGCGACCGTGGAGAGCCCGATCACCACAACCGGCGTGACCGGCAACGCCCCGGCCACCCTCAAGGTGGGTGTGGACATCAAGCACACCTACATCGGCGACCTGAAGGTCGACCTGGTGGCGCCGGACGGCACCGTCTACACACTGCACAACCACGCCGGCGGCAGCGCCGACAACATCGCCCAGACCTACACCGTAAACGCCTCCTCGGAGGTCGCGAACGGCACCTGGAAGCTGCGCGTCAACGACAACGCCGCCTCCGACACAGGCAAGATCGACGCCTGGAACCTGACCTTCTAGGCAGGGCCCGGCAACACCCGCGTACAACACGCTCTGCGCCGAAGACAGTTCCTTCCCCGCGGCCACAGACACGGCGGGCTGCGGTCTGTTCGGCCAGGGCTGCGAACTGATGGGTGGCAGAGGGCATATGGGCCTCGGCAGCGGTGAACGCCGCGGTCGGGGCCCATATTCCGGAAACGTCCAGGAAGGCCGCGAACAGCCGGGGCCGGCGTCCAGCCCACCGTGCACCTCCCTGAGCGGGATCTTGTACGTGCTGCACACCGGGATCCAGTGGGAGTACCTGCCGCGAAGCCTCGGCTTCGGCTGTCGACCGCGGCCGGGCCGGGCCGGCTCCAAACACCACTTGATCACCGACGGGTACGGCACCCCGCTCGCGGTCCTGCTGACCGGAGGAAACCGCAATGACGTCACTCAGCTCTTGCCTCTTCTCGATGCGAATCCCGCCGGTCCAGGGCCGCGTCGGCCGGCCCCGCCGCAAACCCGACTCGCTGTTCGCCGGCCGCGGCTACGACATCTACCGCGACCAGGTCCGCGGCATCGTGCCCGCGACCGCCCGCCGCGGCACCCTGCACGGCATAGGCCCAGGCACCTACCGGCGGGTCGTGGAGAGGAGTTTCGCGTGGCTGCACGGCTTCCGGCGTCTGCGTATCCGATGGGAACGGCGAGCTGACATCCACGAAGGCTTCCTCAAACTCGCCTGCCGCCTGATCACTCACCGCCAGCTCGCCGTATTGCGCTGCCGTCGATAGAGGTTACCGCGCGGCTGGGCACTGTTGTCGGCGGTGGCCTTACGCAGTAACTGGCGTTCTGCATCACCGCGTTGGCCGCGTCAGGGGCGTCGGCGTGGGGTGGCCGCCCAGCCCGGACGGTCCGCGGCCGGTGTCGTTGCAGCCGGCCATACGCGCCACCGCTGAGCCCGAAATCGGGGTGCGACCTGACGAACCGGCCCCGGCACGTCCTCGAAGAGGTGCGCCGGGGCCGGTCCCGGTTCGGGGACGCCGCCGTCTCTACGGGCGGACGCCGAGGCGGGCTACGGGATCAGCGGTGGCACTCCTTGTGGGCGGGGCGCCAGACGCGGGTCCACTGGCCGGGGTGCCAGTGGTGGTGACGGTCCCGGTAGGCCGGGTGCCACTGCCGTGCCCAGTGGCCCGCCACCTTCACACAGTGGTGCGGCGCCGCCGCCGGCCGGTGGTGGTCCCGCGGGGCGGCCGACGCGGTTCCGACCGTTCCGACGACCGCGCCCGCGGCCAGGGCCACCGCCGCGGCACCCAGGGCCGCGGCCCTCTTCAACCCGTTGATCATGTTCAGACCCTTCCGTGCGAACCGGGGCTGACGCCCCGTCACTGCCCGGACCGTTCGGCCCGGCACGCACAGATCCTCACCCTCGGACACGCCCAAATCGCCACAGAACACCGTCTCTTATGCAATGCAAAGCAACTTCTCATCTGGCATAAATCGTCGTATCCGCGCACTGTGGCGTAACCCGCCGCACGTCGGCGTCCCGCACACGCGGCGCCGCTTGCGGAGCCCGGATCCGGGCGCGCGACGGAATCAGATACCGGCCGACTGCCCGGACCGCGATCCCCGGCTGCTGCGAAGAGGGCCGACTCGGCAGCGGCGCGCGCGGCGCCCGAGTTGCGGCGGGGCCAGGCCAGGGCCGCCGAGGCGTCCGCGTCACCGACGCGCGCCGCCCGGGCGGCTGCCTCCTCCGCGGTCGCGCCGTCTCCTTCGTCCCGCACCGCAAGCTCATAGCTGACCGGCGCGTCGTCGCGGGCGGCAGTTCCTGCGGACTCAGCAGGCCCTGAGATCGAACCGCCGACACGACCCGCCTCAGGCCGCCGCCGGCTGCGCCTCCCACGGCCGCGGTCCCGTACCTTCCTGCCAGCGGCGCAGTTGCGGACCGTCGACGCACACGATGCCGCACTGCTCCGCGTAGTCGAGCGCGGGGGCGGTGAAGTCGCTGGTGGTGACCACGACGGCGACATCGGCGCCGTGAACGGTGAAGCAGGTGCCGCCGAAGCGCTGCAGGTCCTGTGAGCCGACCCGGTTGCCGTCGCAGTACCGCTTGCACTGGATGACAAGCGAGCGCCCGTCGGGCGTCCTCGCCACGACGTCGGCGCCCAGGTCCCCGGCCCCGCCCACGACGTCCACGTCGAGACAGCCGTCGCGCCGGCACAGTTCGGCCACCGCCTGTTCGAACTCGTCCGGGTCCAGGGCCTCATAGGCGATCTCCACCGTGACCGCGGGCGTCTCGGGCACGCTCTGGGGAAGCAGGACGGTGGGATCCGTGCCGAGGAGGCCGCCGCCCACGCCGGCCCCGGCGGGGACCAGGCCGGCGGCGGGAGCCGGTGCCGCCGCGTCGAGCGCTTCGACCGCCGTCCGCGTGGCTTCGTCCAGGGCTGCGGCCGTGCGGCGCGCGATCCTCGCCGCCGATATGCGGCGCTTCCCGCGGAAGCCGACCATGACGGCGCCAACGCCCACAAGAGCGAGCGCCACAGCCCAGGCGGGACGGTGCACCGCGGCCGCCGCCGCGGTGCGGGCGGCCGCGCCCACCAGAGCGAGGATGACCGCGAGGAGGGCGAAGTAGAGGGCCGTCGCCCGGAGTTCGAACCGGCGGGAGCGGCGCGCGGTACGCCGGGCGCGTGCGGGAACGGCCATGGTGATGTTTCCTCCCCTGGGACGTCAACGAAGATCAATTCGCGTCTTCCCAGGCAGCGGCCGTTCTACCGGGTTCCGTCGGGCGGGTGTCGATCTCCGCGACGCCGAGCTCGCCCTCTACGAGACCCCCGATGACGTCGAAGACACCACAATCCGAGCGGCGTGTCCCGGGACAGGTGATCTTGACCGTCTGCCGCTGGGCAGTGACCGATCGGGAACGCCCGCGCGTTGGCCGCCGCTGCTCGGCACCGACATCGGCGAAGACCTCCTGGCCGACAGTCGATTGCACTGTCGCATCCCGCATGTACAGTCCGCCCGAAACTCCCAGGTGGCTGCTGAAGGAGCACAAGTGTCGAGAACGACCCCACCCCGGCCTGTTGACATCGCGTCCATATTCCCGGAGCTGGCGCCGTTGGCCAGGCAAGCTGTCCGCCTGCACCCCCGTGCGGGCCGGCCGACCGTTCACGACAGCTCCGTCGGCGGGCCACTCCTGTGGCCCGCCGACGAAGAATGGCCGACCTGCGCGAAGGGACACGACAACGCGCACCCGCCCGTCTCCCTCGACGACATCCGCCAACGGCGGGCGCTGCTCGACGCGGCCTGGCTTCGCCCCCGCGAGCCTCGCGAGCACCTCCTCAACCCCGACGAGCGCGTGTATTTCGCCACGCTCCAAGCAGGGCATCCGGCTCACACCGAGCCCAATGCCCTGCTGCCGGTCGCCCAGCTCTACCTCCGCGACATGCCAGGACTCGCAGGCCCTGAGGAAGCCGACCTTCTGCAAGTCCTGTGGTGCCCCCTCGACCACCACAACGAGCTTCCCGCGGCCCGCCTCGTCTGGCGGAACGCCGCGAGCGTCGACAAGCTGCTCACCGATCCCCCGGAACCCGCAGACGTCGAGCACTACGGCAGCTACGTTCCCGAGCCCTGTGTCCTGCACCCCGAGGTCGTCACCGAGTACCCGGCACCGCACGAACTCCCGGAGGAGCTCGCTGACCGTCTCTACGCCTGGGGAGAAGAGCAGCAGGAGGACACCGAGGACCCGGAAGAAGGCCTCGGCGGTACCTGCTACCAGTACGAGCTCTCGGTCGCTCCTGGTTGGAAGGTCGGCGGTTGGGGCTCGTGGAACTTCTGCGACCCCAGCCCCATGCACTGCGACACCTGCAACGCCCCGTACAAACCCCTGCTCACCATCGACTCCGGCGAAGGCAGCGGCCAAAACGACAGCTGGACCCCTCTGAAAGACCTCGAGAAGCCGTCAGGTCCCACCGGGCTGCGCACTCCTGCCGATGCGCCGATGGTGAAGATCGGCAGGGGCTACAGCATGCAGATCTACGTCTGCCCGACATCGTTCGAACATCCGCATCTCGAAGTCATGCAGTGAGCGCGTCCGTGCGTCCCGCCCGCCGGGTGAGCAGTTGGTGCCGATCGGCGACCCATATCGATGACCGGCTCAACGGCGGTTCGGATCTCGGCGGGTCCTGTGGCCTCCAGGCCGTCCAGGTGCCGGCAGAGCTGTGTCCTCAGCTCTGCCGGCAGCCGGCCAGCTAGGGCCTGTCTGACAATTTTTGTCTGCCCGGCCCCAGTGGTGGCCGCCGCGGCGGTCCGCGAGCCGGTGGACCGCCGCGACCAGCGTGTCCACCTCCTCGTGCGTGTTGTAGAAGGCGAACGACGGCCGGACGGTGGCCTCCAGGCCGTACCGGCGCAGGCTGCGCGCAGTGGTGGCCCGAACGCACCGCGATGCCCTCTTCGTTGAGCGCCGCGCCCACCTCGGCGGGCTCGTAGCCGTCCAGTACGAACGACACGATGCTCGCCTTGTGCGCGGCCGTGCCGACCAGCCGGAGTCCGGGCACCCCGCGCAGGCCTTCGGTGGCGTGCTCGACCAGGGTGTGTTCGTAGGCGCCGATCTGGGGCAGGCCGATGCGCTCGTGGTCACACCGGCCGACCGCTCCTGGGACGGCCCCCGGGCGGAGCTTGCCACCTACGCCGAGACCCGCTGGATAGCCGGGTGCGAACGCTGCCGCGAGCATCTCGTCGCCGCCTGCGGGCGAGCCGGGTTCTCACCGATCGTCGAGTTCGAGACCGACGACTACGTCGCCGTACAGGCGCTCGTCGCGGCCGGGCTGGGCGTGAGCCTGCTGCCCGGACTCACCCTCCTCGCCAACCGGCACCCCGGGGTCAGGCGCTCGAACGGATCGCCGGCCTGCGCAGACAGGTCGTGGCCGCGGGTGTACGGAAAGCCGCCCGCGTCCCAGCCCGCCCAAGTGCTCCTCGACGCCCCCAACGCGACCGTCTCCGAACCGCGATGGCCGGCCTGACGTGGCTGAGGCGTCCGCCGGCGGCTTACTGCTTCGGCACAGTCGGCACCGTCATCGCCGGCCGGTACGCGGCTCGACGCCAAGTCGGACTCGGAGTGTGGCTGACCAACGCCAAGACCAGACGCGCGAAGCTGGCCGCTGCCACACTCGCCGCATCACCGACCTCGGACTCGACTGGGCGGCGGAGGAAACGGCAGCATGATGGGTCCGGTGAGTTCTCAGGGGCGTTGGCCTTCGCGGAAGCGGGGCTCTCGCAGCTGGCAGAGGTGCCGGTGGAGGGGCTTGGGCTGCGAGGAAGTCCACGAAAGACGGCGGCGTAGCTCGGCTGTGCCTTCCGGCAAGTTGCGGGCTCTTCGCGGCGGGCCGGCGATGTGATGCGGGATGGGGGACAGAAGTGTGGGCGGGACGGAATTCGACAGTCGGCTGAGGTCGGCGGTTCGGGCGGGGGACGCTGAGGCGGTGCGGGATCTGCTGGACAGGGGCGCGGATCCGGATGCGGTGGACGCGGGCGGGCTGCCGGTGCTGTGCGGGGCCGTGGCGGCTTTCGATGCGCCGGTGGCCGAGGCGTTGGTGGAGGGTGGTGCGGATGCCGACCGGGTGTTGCCGGACGGGACCACGCCGCTGTGGCGCGCCGTCGACGGAGGCTCTCCGACGGTTTTCTCGGCGGTGCTGGGCAAGGAGCCCCGGCTGCGGCTTTCGGAAGCCGCCCGTGGACGGCTGCTCGCCTTGGCCCGGGACTGGTACGAGAGGGGCGCGGTCGAGGAACTGCGGCGCAGGACGGGCGCGTCGGGTCCGGCCGCGACGGTCCGCGTTCAAGACGACGAGTACCACTGGGTCGGTCTGGTCTCACTCGGCGGCCTGAACGTACGAGCCGGCCACGGGGCCATCCTGACGTCGCTGGAGTGGGCCTTCCGCATCCTGACCCCCGTCGACGAACTGATCGCCCGTGCTGTCGGCCGGTATGACGAGGACCACGTGAACTGGTGGACGGTCTGCTGGATCCTCACCGAGCGCCGCAGCTTTGAGACCTGGTCGGCCGTGGTGGCCCATCACCACGACCGTGACCCGGCGCATCGCCGGTTCGTGCTGGATTACCTGCGGATGCGGGGGTTCCTCGATACCAGCCCCTACTACGAGAAGAAGGAGAGCGAACTCCTGGCCGCCTGGGCGGCCGAGGAAACGGACGGCGAGATGCTCGCGAAGGTGCTCGACGCATTCACCGGCCACGACCATCCGAGCCAGGAAGCCATCGGCCTGCGCCACCGCCACCATCCCGACCCGCGCGTACGCCGCGAAGTGCCCTACGCCCTCTCCACGGACGACGTTCCCCGCACCCCGGCGGCCAGGGCCGCCCTGCTCACCCTCATGCGCGACCCGGACGCCGAGGTGCGGCTCAGAGCGTGTACGGCGAGCATGCGAGACGACACCCTGCTCCCCGAGATCACGCGAGCGCTGCTCCTGCTGACCGAGGACCCGGATGCCGGCCCACGGAGTGCGGCCGCGGCGGCACTGGCCGGCTCCCGGGACCGTACCTCCGCGGTCGCCGACGCCCTGGCAGGACTGCTCGACGAGGCCAACCAACTCGTGCGTCTGGAAGCCGCCTACGGCCTCGCCCTGCGCGACGACCCGCGCACCGCCGAGGCCATCGAACGGGTCGGACCTCTCGGCGACGGCTTCGAACACGACCACCGGGCCGACGAGCTCTGGCGCTGGAGGTGGCGGAAGGAGAACTCGGCTGCCGAGTGACGGCCGGTCAGCGCGAGCACCGGCCTCGACCGATCGTGGCATTCCAGGTTTGCCTTGACCGCCTGTACGAACAGGCGGTCACCTGGGATCTTCGGCGGCTGGAGGAGGCGGTCCGCATACGTCGCCTACCGCACGGCGACGTAATCCCCGGTCGACGACTTCGCCCCAGAGGTGGAGTTCCCGTAGTACGTCCACCGCCACGTCCCCGGCACGGTGGCCTTCACCGTGGTCCTGAGCGCCCCCGCGCTACTCGACGTCACCTTCTTGACCGTCGTGTACGAGGAGGCACCCTCCGCCTTGAACTGCAGGCTCACCGTGCGGCCCGCGTACCCCTGGTACGTGTGGGTGTCCCAGTTCGCCCGTGTGATCCGCCCGGTCACGGTGATCGTCTTCCCGGCCGCGACCGGCTCCGGCGAGGCGTTGGCGGTGACGCGTGTAGCCCGCTTGACCTGCAACGGGAGGTTCTTGTCGTCAGTGTCGGAGGCGTCACCGGCGAGAAAGACCCGAGCGGCAGTCTTCCAGGTGCCGGCGTCCTCGTTCCCGAAGTCGACGTTCCGCGGATCGATGTACAGCCATTCCTTGAAGTCGCAGATCCCCTTCGCCTTGTCCACGACCTCGCAGTCGCTGGTGATGACGGAGCTGTACAGCCTGTCCCCCGTGTCGGGCTTCCCCCGGTAGGGGAACACCGTCGGCCCGAAGTCGTACTTGAGCTTGGTCGTCATCCGGAAGGACGCCGGCACTTCGACCTCCTCCGTGACCCCGATGACGATCGGCTTCCCGCCGTTCACGGAGACCCGGGTAAAGGAGACCCCGCCCTCCGCCGCCCCGGCCGGCACCGCCGCCACCCCTGTGAACACGACCGCCGCTCCACCGGCCACCAGCGCGCTCCACATCGGCCTGCCCATCTTCGTCTTCCCCATCTTCGAGCCCGCCCCTTTCCCGTAGCCCGGACAGGGCGTGCGGGCGCACCGGCCAGAGGATCATCCTCGGCGGCCAACTGTGTGACCGCGAAGGGCTGTTCGCGGTTGTACGAGGTGCGGCAACGATTTGATCACCACAGCATCGCCCTGACTCGGCTTCCGGGCGGAACCTCGATGACTTCACGGAAGATCCGGTGACGATGAGGACTGCTGAAAATGGTTCTGTCCGCAGTTCCGGACGCTGTTGGTGATCTTCACTCGGGGTGACTTCTTCTGACCGTGGCTGTGTTCATGTCCTCGTGATGCTGCGCTGGTGGGAGCGGGGCGGTTCGACGGTCGAAGCGGCTGGTCGGGTGCGCTGCTGAAGAGGTGCCGCTGCCACGCCGGAGTCATGCCGGGAGGAAGCTCGGCCACCAGGGTGGGACGTTGCCCGGGCAGAACGGGGCGGGGTAGGAGTCCGGCATCCCGAGCCATGTGACAAGGAACCAGGTGAACCACAAGGTGAAGATGAGTCCTGCCATCAGGGCTGTCCTGCGATGACGTCTTCCGAGGGTGCTGTGCAGGATCACCCACGGAACCGCAGCGGCGATCCATATGAGAGGCGCGAGAAACAGCAAAGTCATGCCGTTGGCTCCTGCGTTGCTGCCGATGTCACAAGCAGCCCATGCCCTCCCAATCGCAGCAATGCTCACCACTGCGGTCAGCCCGCCGATGAGGGCACCCAAGCCAATTCCGGTGAGCCAGCGGCCCGGAGGACTCGACGGCTCTGCTCCCACGATCATCTCCCCCGCCTCACCCTGGACGCGGAGAGTATCAACGCTCTGGAGCTGCCCGCTGGGGCCCTGGCCTGCCCTGACACCGGTCAGCCGTTCTTGGGCTTTTGAAGCCGCCTCCAGCAGTTGAGCACCCAGGCCAAGGAGACGAAGGCGTCGTGGAGTTCGGTTCCTCTGGTCTGCCTGCTGACGCGGAGAGCCTGTCTGGTGTCAGCTGACGGGGATTCTTACACCCGATGTCAGCGGCTGCTGGCAGCATCACCGCGATGAACGCCATACTTACCACCCCGCCGCGGCCGTTCGACGTCACCGCGCTCTTCCCTCAACTGGCCCCGCTGGCGCGGATGGCGACCCGGCTGCACCCGCGGCCCGGGTCGCCGACCGTGCACGACAGCTCCGTCGGCGGGCCGCTCCTGTGGCCCGCCGACGAGCCGTGGCCCTACTGCGAAGAACCGCACGACCGGCGTGCGGCGCTCAGGATCAACTCGCCGGAGGACATCCGGCTCCAGCGCCGCGTCCTCGCCGCAGCGGCCGAGCGCCTTCACCTCGACCCCGAAGCAGCTCAACGGACCCCCGAGGAACAGGAGACCTGGGATCTGATCGGGGCGGGCCGCCCTTGGTTCGACGGCCCGATCCCTCTCATGCCCGTCGCCCAGTTGTACGCCCGCGACATGCCCTTCCCCTGCCCGCCCGACGCCGACCTGCTCCAAGTCCTGTGGTGCCCCTTCGACCACGAGATGGCGCACCCGAAGACCGCTCTCTTCTGGCGGTCCTCCGCCACGGTCACAGACGTCCTCGACGCACCGCCCGAGCCGCCGATCGTCCAGGACGGCTGGTACCTTCCGGAGCCGTGCCTGTTCTCGCCGGAGCAGGTCACCGAGTTTCCCAACCCCATGGAGTTGGACAAGGAGCTTCGAGACCAGTTGGACGACATGAGCCGCTGGGAAACGATCGACCCGGCGCGGTACAACGCGTTCGCGGACGATCCGGGCGAGCTCTACCTGAACAGCCTCTGCACTGCTCCCGGTTGGAAGACCGGTGGCTGGACCCGCTGGAGCCCCACCGACCCTGTCGACCGCGCCTGCCCGGAGTGCGGCACCGTGGCGGTCCCGCTCCTCACCATCGCCTCATCGGAGTGGGACGGCGGCAGCGCGACCTGGATCGCCGAGGAGGACCGGCCGGCCCCGGGCCCGCCGCCCCTGGGCGCCCGGGACGGCAACTTCACCTTGATCGACATCACCGGTGGTAACAATCTGCAGCTCCACGTCTGCCCGTCTTCTCCGTACCACCCCCACTTCGAACTGCTCCAGTGAGCTCGTGCGGAAGCCCGCCGCGCCGACACCCACGCCACGACCGACACCGCGACCGCCCCTCCGGTCAGACGCCTTGGCCAACTGGTGGAGATCCAAACGACGGGCCCCGGGCGTCGAGGCAACTAGGTATCTCCTGGCGTGAGGTCGTCTCTAATGTCAGCTCGTCCTTCCCTCGGTGGTGAGCAGGTCGTCCCGCTCGTCGGCGCCGGCCTCGGTCTGCCAGATCCAGCCGCGCAGGGCCTCGTGATGCACACAGAGTTCCTCGGCCATGCGGCGGACCACGGGCTTCGACTCAACGGTGCGATACACGAGACGGGCCCTGCCGAGCCGTGGCCTTTGGGCTCGGCAGGGCCCGTGTGCTACCAGGCCAGGTCGTGCCCTATCCGACGTTGAGGTTGTCGTCCACGAGGAACTCCGGGTAGCCGAAACGCTCACCGAGGGCAGGCTTCGCAATGGTTCTGGTCGATGGCCACGAAGTGCTCCTTCAAGGCCCGCAGGAACAACCGGAACCCGAGATCCGCACAGGCCCCTGTGACGACCCGATCCAGCGCGGGGACCAGACCGGGCAGCGATCGTTCGTCGGCAGCCCGTTCCAGGCCGTCGGCACCGGTGCCGATCTGGTCCAGAACACGCCTGCGCGGGTCCGCGTCTGTCACCGGCCGCGGCGCGGGCGGAACGAACATGGCGTCGGCCTCGCGGACGCTCGCGGTCCACGTCTCTTCGATCCGCGCCATCCACTAACTTCCGCTCAGGCCGTGAGCCACGGGGTCGAAGTACCCCTTCGTGGCTCCCAGCCACACGGTGCGGAGCATCTCGTCCGGCAACGCGGGGGCCAGCAGCCCCTGTGCGTCCTTGCCGATCTGCATGGCGATCGTGCGGTGCACCGTGCCGACGGCTCCCTCGACCAGACCCAGCTGGGCGGCCACGGGATGACGACCGTTTCCCCGGTGCTCGCGCCGACCTCGTCCCACACCTCAACTCACCTTCGCTGACTGGCCCCTGCGCAAGTGCGCCATGCGCCGCCTCTGAGCAGGGGCGGCGCCTCCGCGATGCGAACCATGGACGGGGGGCGGTCGCTGAGGTCTGCCAGGCGCGTCAGTCGGCTGCTTGGGCCTGGTGGCGGCCGTTCGGAGGTACGGAGCTGCTGTACTTCGCTGCTGTACAGCACCCCTGGATGGGACCGCATCGACGGCTGGCACTTGCGCGATCATGAGCACATGGAATCGTGGACGATCAAACACTTCTCCCAGGCCAACCCGGAGGGAATCGGGCAGGATGACGTGCCTGCGCTGCTCCGCAGAGTCGCAGACTCCATCGAAGGCCTTGGCCTGGTCGAGGTTCAGGATCTCCTCATGCATACGGAGATCACCGCGGACGGCTATCGGCCAAGTCTTACGGTCTACTTCCACGACGCCGAAGACTGATCAGGGCTGGGCACGGACGCTTTGCACTTGGTCCGCTTCCCTATCAGGTCGATCACAGGGTCCTGCCAGCGGTGACCAACTGCTGCTGCGACCGGATTGCTCGTCCGTCGAGATCTCGCGGCGACCGCTCGTATTCGTCTCCGTTGATGTCGGTCGGTGATGTCAGCAGAAGCACCGCTTGCGTTCAGGTGACCGAGCGCCAGTTGAGAAGACTCTCGAAGTGCACGTCGTAGTGGTCCTGTTCAGGGATTAGCGAGTCGAATTCGGCTTCACCGCGGCTGATCGCGGCCAACTGCTCGAAGTAGCCGAACCGCTCGATGCCTGGGCTGAGAACGACGAACACGTCTGCTTCCTGACCGTCGGCCGCCCCGAAGACGTGTGGCAGACCGGGCGGGATGACGACCAAGCCGCCTGTCCCCACCGTCGTCAGGGTGTCGCCGAGGCGGAAGAGCATCGTCCCACCGAGCACATAGAAGACTTCGTGGGACAGCTTGTGGTGATGCGGAGGCGCACCGTCGGCACCGGTCTTGAGCGTAAGACGGCTGGCGCTGACCGCACCGCCATCGGCGAGCAACTCGAACGCTCCGTCAGAGAGCGACGCGCCGCCTGCCTCGTCGGCCTGCACGACTAGGGCCGTGGTCTTGGCTTCCATTTGCGACTCCTTCATCGGGGTTCATCGCGTGAGGAGTCCAGGACAGAGCGAATAACCCCGGTGTCCGTAGCCAATCGGACGCGCCAGCGGTCCGTGACCTGCTCATTCTATCGGTGGTCCTGGCCATGTTCGAATGCAAGCAGTGGACGCACTCGTCCCGCAGCCTGAGCGCTGCTCTGCGGTCGGTGACCACCGCAGACTCGTCCCACCTGCTCCCGACCCGTCCGCCGTCGACCCACACACCGTGGAGCGGGCGTGGTTCATGGCGTCCAGGTGGAGCGCGCCAAGGCCCTTCGCGAGGATCTGCCGAACACGGCCGAAGCTGATCCCGTGTCCGTCTCGTGCGGGAGTCGTTTCGAGTCGGCGGACTGCCCGTCCATCGAGTCCGCGGCCCGCTCCCCCGGCTCATGTCCGTGCTTGGTCGTGCAGTCGGCCCCCCAGAACGGGCGTCGCGTCCGCCACCTGCCGGCGGCCCAGTTCGCGGCGCGGGTCGGCTCTGGCCAGCGCCAAAGCCTGGACGGTGGCCCTTCCATCTGCGTCCGTCGAGTGGCCCCGATTGTTCACTCGCGCTGATCACGTGGCTCGTGCCGGGTCTTTGCCCGCCTCGTCCGGCACATGCCGCCGGGCAGGGACCGTGCGGAGCCGGGCAGGAAGGCAGGTCGCTCGGTCAGGCATTCGGACAGGTCTTCGGCGACGAAGTCCTCGCCACCGCGATCCTCGACCGGCTCTTCCACCACATCGACGGCCCCGACTACCGCCTCAAGAAGCACCTCACCGCCATCGAGAACGAAGCCGACGTCAGCTGATCAGGCACCTAACGCTCTCGCTCTGACGGTCAGCAGGGCTGTGTCTCCACCACTGCCCTGACTGAGCGCTGCCGGAGCTGGGCAGCCATGAGTTCCATCTCGACCAGCGTTCCCACCAGCCCGGTCGATCTCAACTCATCTGCCAGGGCCTTCGCTTGCGTGAGAGTCAGGCCACGCGCCTCGCGAAGAGCACGTAGGACGGCCACCGGGCTGGTCTCGGGCTCCATCAGGCGGAGCCGGGCAGGCCCGTGTTCGGACAGGAGTGCCTGGCGGATCTCCTCCGGGGTCTCGCTGCCGCTGTCCTGCTCGCACCACGCGACGGTGCATGACTGGCAGGCGCCTTCCGTTCCCCACCACAGGCGTCCGCGGTCGATGAACTGGCCGACATCGCGTGTCAGCACACCCCCGCAGGCATCGCATCGCGTTGCGATCTTCACGCCCTGGGTGATCACCTTGCTCCTCGTCGCCCGTCCCCGCCCCGAATGGTGCCGCAACAGCTTGCGCTCGTCGACCACCTGTCCTCGCCGATCGCACTCGGCCCTGCCGGGCGTTCCGGAGGGCCTACGCCACGGCGGCCGGGACGGTGCCCTCGGTGGTCCAGTCGCCGCCGAAGAGCGTGCGGCGGGTGGGTGACCGGGTTGGTCGCGTGGGTGAGACGGAGCGCGGTCATCGGCCAGGGAAGGAATGTTCTCGCAGGCCACGCCTGCGTGTCCTCGCACGAATTTCAAGATCACAAAATGGCTGCATGATCCTCCGCGGAATCCGCCGCACCGTCCCCGACGAGGCCGACCGCCACGCTTCGACTCGGCCAGAATCCTCAGGTGGCCGAACGTGTGCGGAGTGAGCGCGTCGGCTTTTCAGACGGCCGTGCGAGCGAAGGTGAGGGTCGCGGTGACCGTGGTCCGGCCGCGGATCATGCCCAGTTGATTCCAGCCCATCCCGAACTGCTCCCGGTCCACGGTGAACTCTGTGGTGAGGCTGATCGCCTCGTCACTCGATGCGGTGACGTGCGCGGTGACGGTCTGCGGGCTGCTGGCACCCCGGACGGTCAGCCGGCCGGTGATCTCGGTGGTGTCGTCCTGAGTCACCGCTACGTCCTGGACGGCGAAAGCGACAGTCGGGTGGTTTTCGGTGTCGAAGAAGTCACTGCCGCGCAGGTGCTCATCCCGCTTCGCGTTCCTGGTGTCCAGGGACGCCGCGTCCACGCTGACAAGGCCGTGGGCGGTCCCGTCGGGCTTGATCTCACCCTCGCCCGTGACCTTGCCGAAGGCGCCCTTCACCGTGACCAGGCCCCACATGGTCCGATGCGCGATGGCCACGGTGGTGCGGGCGGGGTCCAGCTGCCACAAGCCGGTTTCGATGACGACGGTCATGGGGGTTCTCCAGACAAGTTGAGGAGGAAGCGGCCTGGGAGCCGCAACCGCGGCCTGCGGTCGGAGACCGCAGCCAGTAGTCCAAATTTGGATGACCACACGCTAACCGGTTATCCAAAAATGGACAACCGTTAGACTGTGACACCATGGCCGACTCTCCCGCCCCCGCCGATCAGCCCGAACGTGCGCCGTCAGACGACATCGGGCTCCTGCCGGCCGAACTGCGTTCCTGGATGCAGCTGTTGGCCGCAGCCGGCGCGATCGAGCAGCAGCTCCGCTCACGGGTGAAGGACGCGATGGGGATCTCGCACGACGAGTTCCTGGTGCTGTGCCTGCTCGCCGACCAGCCCGGCTCCAGCCTGCGGATGACACGGATCGCGGAACTGCTGGGCCGCCCCAAGACACGGCTGACCTACCAGGTGGCCTGCCTGCAGCACGCGGGGCTGATCACCAAGAACTCCGCGTGCGGCGACCGGCGCGGCGTCGAGGTGGCACTCACGGACAAGGCCCGCACTCTGCTGAGGAAATCATCCCGTCCCCTCGCCGACGCGGTCTCCGAGGCCATCGCGCGAACGGCCTGCGCCCAGCAGTACACGCAGTTGCAGTACCTGCTGCCGACGAGCCAGAGCCCGGGGGAAGACACCACCGAGCAGAGGAAGTAGCCGCAAGGAACCAAACCCGGAGCTCGTCAAGAACCGGGGACGGAGCCCACGGCCGGCGGCATGACGCGGACCCCACTGAACACCGACGCCGCCTGTCCCCCGCACGACGGCCACACCCAGGCCCAGGCCCACCGCCGCACCGCCACACGACGGCTGACGTCATTGGCGGCCGCCGCTCTCCCTGCTGGCGCGCCAGCAGCCTCGGCGCTCGCCCTGCCGCGCACCTCAGCAGCAGTGGTAACGGCTACGTACGCCAGGTCCGTATCCGCGCGCCGTTCACGGCGCTCCCCCGTCCGTGGCCGGGCGGGCCGCCCATCCGGGCAGCGGTTGCCTGCGGGACCGGTAGGCGCGCGCCAGGGCGTCACGGGCCTGTTCGGCACCGTCGTGGGTGAGCCGGTAGAAGCGCCGCCGCGGGCGCCCTGCCCGCTCGTGCGCAGCGGAGTCCTCCCAGGTGCTGTCCACCCATCCGATCTGTTCCAGTCAGGCCAGGATCGGATAGATCGTTCCCGACGGCAGTCCCGCCAGCTCGCACAGCTCCAGGCCGTACCTTTCTCGAGCGGTGTCCTCCAGCAAAGCCCGCAGCACCAGCTGGGTCTGCAGGGTCATCCGCAACGTAGCCATACTCGTACTGTACGTAGCCCGTCTATGGCCTTAGTGACATCTGAGACCCGTACGACCGGCAACACGGCGGTTTCCAGGCCCAGTTCGGACAGTCGCCGAACGAGCGGGCGCAGCGATTCTCCGGGGAGCCGTGCCGGCACATGTTCCACGCAGTGCGGGCGGGCCGACGCCCGGGTCCGCACGGCGACGCGGCCCGGATGGGGTGCGGCGGATCGCCAGGGGGAGCCACGAGATCGGGGATCACGCCTGGAGGCATGCGGTGACGGCTGTGGTCTCTGACGCGCAGATCCGCGACGAGCTGCGCCGCTCGGCACAGGCCCGCTCCCGTCCCTCTCCCGTGTCACCGGCAGTGAGCCGACGCTGGTGCGCCCGTCCCGGAGCCGCACCGACGACCGATTGCGTCGTCAACGCTCAACAGTGGTTTCACCCGGGGATGTTTCGCCCCCATCGAAAAAGACCCTGCCCCGGACAACCGGGGCAGGGTCTTTCGCAGAGCGCCGGGCAGGCCTTGCACCTGCATTTCCCCGCAGGAAGCGGGGCGTCTTTCCTTGGACCACCAACGCATCGCCGACCGGCGCGACGTCCGCCGTTCAGCTCAAGATCAATCGTAGCAGCGCGGCGCGCCGGGCTCCAGACCTGCGGAAACATGCGGCGACGTCGAGGAGCGCTTCGTCCGTGAGCCTGCGCTGGCCTTGTGGAGCCGGGGGCTCCGGTGCGGTGTGCGCCAGGTCCGGAGGAGGTCGTGAACCCCTGTGTGGGTCAAGGCAGTTGATGTACTAACGTTCCCCGGACCGAGAAGCCCATTGTCCGGGGAAGGCGACGTGCGAAGTCATCTGCGCATCTGGATCGCGCTGATGCTGCTCGGTGCCGGTCTGCTGGTGCTCACCGACCGGCTCGCCCCCTCGGCGCAGGTGTGGCAGCGGCTGTCCGTCTGGTGGCCGCTCGGACTCGTCGCGCTGGGGTGTGGTGGAGCGGTACGGCTCGCCCTGGCCACGAAGACGGCCCTGCGGGGACCCGCCCTGATCACCCTCGCCGGTCTGATCGCCCTCGCCGTGACCACCGACCCTCTCCCCCGTTCCGTGCGGCCACTGCTGTGGCCGGCCCTGCTGGTGGGGGCCGGCGTGGCGATGCTCGTCGGTGTCGCGGTCGGCGGACCGCGCGCACGGGACGGCTCGGTCGTCCCGCGGCTGGTGAGCGTGGCCGAGTCACGGCACATCGTCTGGCCGGTGGGGGCGTTCTCGCTCGGGTCCCTGACGGCTGTGGCCAGCGGATGCGTCATCGACCTGCGCGAGGCGAGTCCGTTCGAGGGTCGCGCGCGGATCGACGTCACCGCTTTCCTCGGCGGTGTCGAGATCAGGGTGCCGGGAGACTGGGACGTGAGGTACGAGCGGTTCGGCCGGGAGGTCGAGGTGGCCACGCCGGCTCCCGGGCTGCCCGTACCGGCTCCCGGGGCCGGCGCAGAGCCGGGGACGGAAGGCGTGCGGGAGCGGCCGTTCCTGCACGTGACGGCCATGACGTTTCTCGCCGGGGTCGAGGTACGCCCTGTTCAGGCGGCGGGTCCGGCCGGCGGGCCGGGGTCGTAGCGCACGGGCTCCTCCAGCGGGCCTTCCCGCTCCCACAGCAGCCGGAGGTTGTCGTTGATGCCGAGCTCCTCGTCGGAGTCGGCCGGCATCCGCACGGACATCTCCTTGAGCAGTCTCAGCCGGTAGACGTCGATGACGGAGGTGAAGGTGACGCCGTACGCCTGCGCGGCGTGGACGGCCGTGCGGTAGGCCAGGGCGCACAGCAGGGCGAAGCCGGCCGGCAGGGCGAGCCACACCGGGTGGCGCAGCAGCAGCACGGCGCCCGCCAGGGAGGTGAGGGCGAAGGAGAGACAGAGCCGGACCGCTGTGTCGAGTTCGTTGCGGGACTGGGAGACGAATCTGAGGACGTCCGGGGGCAGCACGAAGTACAGCCGGGGCCAGGTGAGGGTGGCGTCGAGGGAGTACACCGCGCCTGCCTTCTCCTCGGCGGCGCGCAGCCGGTTGCCGAGCGCCGTGGGCAGTACCTGCTGCTTGTCGGGGAAGGCCGCCAGTTCGCGCGGTACGTGCTCGACGAGTTCCTTGTGGGCGCTGTGGCCCAGTTGCTCGTCGAGCCACACCAGCCGGTCCTTGCGCCGCTGCTGGATCCACCGTCCGCGTTCGCCCAGGCCCCGCAGGGGTCCGGATGTCCTCCAGTAGCCCTCCAGGAACCGGATGGAAGCAAGTTCCAGAGGCTGCAGCAGCAGTCCGGTCACCAGCGCCGCCGATGTGAGGCCCAGTGCCGCGGGCCAGCTCGCGTGCTTGGCGTTCTCGATCAGGACGGTGAGGGTCGGCGCGTGCGCGGGGGCTCCACTGAGCCCCAGGGCCCCTGTGACCATCAGGAACACCGCCGTGGGAAGGATGTTGACGAACTTCAGCCGCGGTGTGAGATCGGCGTCGGTGAAGCCGAGCGAACCGAGGTGGCTCACGGCGTGCTCCTCCCTCGGTGCGGATCACACCGGATCGTCGCCGCCGTGTGCGTCGCGCGACTGTACTTCCCTATGGTCACCTTTTCCTCGCAGCCGGGCTCGAAGCAGACCACGACCAGGCCGGCCCGCCCGTCCCTGACCTGTCTCCAGTCCGTGTCCGCGTGCGGGCACTCCCGCGCGGGCCGTGCTCGGCCGATCCATCCGCACCGGCAGTCGGGGACCACCCACAGGATGTCCTCACCGCCCTTGAGGATCCCGGGCAGTTCGTTGTCCCGCCCGAACGCCGTCGTCACGTACAGCAACAGCGCAAGGATCCCCGTCCCGGACGGGCGGCGCGGTCTGTGAGGCGGCATCGGCACTCCCCCGGCCAAGAACACAAGAACTTGAGAGTAGGGGCCGACAACCGTCCACGCCATGTGCCTTCGGCGGATCGCTGTCGGGTCGAAGGTCGGGAATCTGCTCGGCCGAGGAGGTGAGGGACTGGCCAACGCTCAGCGGCGCGGCCTCGCTCCGTCGCGAAGGCATGGGCGTGTCACCTCGTCTGCCGGAACTGCTCCGAGGTCGGGCCGAGGCCGGCTTGTCCGGTTCGTACGGGACTGACTTGACCTGTTCCTGCCCACGGGAGCCCGGCTCCGCGTCATAGTGATGCGCAGAAAGCCGCCTGAAGGGGGACAGGGTATGGCGCTCTTCATCGTCATCGTGCTGCTCGGAATTCTGGGTTTCGGGTTCGTCGCGGTCCGCGCGTCCCGCGAGAGCGAAACGGCCTCCCCCTCACCTGCGGCGGACACACCGACCAGTCGGGCACGGGACATCCCGCCTCTCTTCCCCGACTTCTTTCACGGCGTTCTGTTCGCGGTCGGCAAGGACGCCAGACCGCAGAATCTGTTGGCGCTCGCCGAATACGTTTCCCAGATGATCAGCGCGAACGCCTACGGCTGGTTCCACCAGCGCGGGGACTCGGACGCCGCCGCTCGGTTCAGTCGCAGATTTCGCGGCGGCGGGCCCGCGGACCAGCATGTGGAGAAGGTCCCTGACGACATGATCGATTTCCTGTGGTCCTGGGACGCCGGGACGCACGGTGAATTGCGCGACTGGATTCCCCGCCTCGAGCGCGATCTCACCGCGCCTGGGAGCCAGTTGTGGCGCTACGCCGACGAGTTGCCGTTCGGGATGTGGGAGAGCGATGACTGACCTGGAGCATTCGGCTCTGGAAGCCGTGCGGGCACGGCTTCAGAGGTTCCGGGCCGGGGACGCGTCGGCCGTTCTGAGCCCGGAGGCCGAGCAGGACGCGGCGCGTGCGGTGGAGAGGCCGACTCCGGAGTCGGTGGCCGCAGCGGCCTGGCTGCACCAGTATCGAGCTGTGGCCGTGGACGATCTCGGCGGCGCCGATGCCCGCTTGGCGTTCCAGTTGTTCGCCAAGATCGAGGCCGTTCTTCCTGGCGAGCTGCCCGCGCACGTGGCGGCGATGCTGCGGCTCGGCTCGGCACCGGAGAACGCCCCCGCCAGACAGCTGCAACAGCTGCTGACCGACGCTGAGAACGCTCTGGACGAGCCGGTGACCGCCGGCTTTCCGCAGGCTCTCGACGCGTGGACCGATCTGTTGTCCGCCTTCGGTGACACGGCGGTGGAGGAGGGACGGGAACATTCCCGTCTCGAACTGATCGGCAGAGTCCTGCGCCGCCGATACGCCTTCCAACCCGACGAGATCTGGCGCTTGGAAGCCGCCGCGGACCACCTGCGCAAGGCCATCGGCCATGTCCCCCCACACGATGTCCTCGCCCACTCCCCGGCGTACAACCTCGGTGTGACGCTCCTCGACCACTTCGAGGCCACGGGAGAAAGGCGAAGGTTGCGTGAGGCCGAGGAGGTGGGCGCCCGGTCGCTGCGGAGCACCAGTCCCGCACACGCGCACTACCCCAGACTGCTCACCCACCAGGCCGAGATCCTCTGTATTCGCGCTGGTCTCGACGCCTCGGAGCAGGCGATGGAGGAGGCCGTGCGGCTGTGCCGGGATGCCATTCGCCTGGTGGACCCAAGGAATCCGGCGGCGGCGTTCGTCCATCTGACCGCCGCTCGTGTCCTGAGCGATCACTACGTCGTCAGCCATGATCTGGCTGTACTCCGAGAGGCTCTCGCGTCCGCGGAAACGGCGGTCGCCGGCCTCCCGGACGACGGCGAGGGTATCCCGCTCGGGCGGCTCGGACGACTGCTGATGCTCCTGGGCCAGCGCACCCACGACCTGCATGCCCTGGAACGTGCCGAGGAAGCGCTCACTTCGGCGGCCGAGGCGTTGCCGTACGAGCACTCCCTTCGTGCGGCGTACCTCAGTGATCTGGCGGACGCGCAGTTCGAGAGCCACGTCCTCACCGGTGACGAAGGTGCGTTGCGCGCGGCCCGGCGCAGTGCCCAGATGTCGTTGGATAACACCCCGCACGGGGACACCGCCGCTCCCGCGATGCTCGACACCCTCGCCCGCGTCCTGGTGCGCTGCTACGAGATGTTCGGAGATCCTCGGGAACTGGACTTCGCCGTGGAGACGTTCCGGAGTGCCGAAGAGTTGTGCCCGCCGGACAGCGGGTCTCGCGCCACGGCGTTGATGCACCTCGGTCACGCGTTGCAGTTGCGCGCGGCCGTCCTGCCGGACGTGGGAGCACGACGCGACGCGTTCGACGAAGCCGAACAGGTCGCACGACTGGCCGTCGAGGCCTACCCACCGGGGCCCGACCGATGGATGGCTGTCATCGGTCTCGCCGTCGTGCTGCGTCGCCGGAGCCCCGATGATCCCGCGGACCTGCGCCGCTCCGCGGACCTCTACCGCTCGGTCATCGGCGCCGCGGCCGAGTCCGAGGACGCGTTCCTGCTGGCGACGTTCAATCTGGGGGTGGTGCTGTGCGATCTGTACGGGATCGCACAGCAGGATCCCGCGCTGCTCAGCGAAGCGGAGCAACTACTGCGAGCCGCCGGGAACGCCACGCCACCGGAGCATCGCCGCCATGCCACCATCACGGCGGCTCTCGCCCGCTGCCTCGCTCTTCGCGCCGGAGCTCCGACCAGGGAGGCGGAGGAACTGCTGCGGGCCGTCGCCAGTCCGGGCAGCGGCGCGACAGCGACCGACCGTATCGCCGCCCACATGGCGCTGGGCCGGCTGCGCGCCGACGCGGCCCAGTGGCGGCCGGCCCGCGACGCCTTCGCCGAGGCGATCGACCTGCTGGCCGCCCATCTCGCCGCAGGGGACCACGCCGTACGTGAGCACGGAATCGCTTCCTTCTTCGGCCTCGCTTCCCAGGCGGCCGCGTGTGCGGTGGCGGCCGGTGATCCGGTCGACGCCGTCCACCTGCTGGAACGGGGTCGCGGGCTCCTGATGTCGGCCGGCGGGTCCGGTGCCGGGGATCTCGGTACGGCCGGACGGACGGTCGCCGTGATCAACGTGAGCCGCTACCGCTGCGACGCGCTGCTGGTCCATGACGGTGACGTCACTCTGGTGCCGCTGCCGGAGGTGTCGCATGACGCCGTTGTCCGGCAGGCGAGCGCATTCCTGTGGGGCGTGGGACGGAGCGTCGACGGCTCGTCCCCCCGCGAGGAACGCTACAAGGGAACCCGCGTCGCGGTGAACGGTGTGCTGCGCTGGCTGTGGCACACCACAGTCCGTCCCGTTCTGGACGCGCTACCGCACCACAGCTCACCCGGGCTGCCGCGCGTGTGGTGGTGTCCGACCGGCATGCTGTCCTTCCTGCCCCTGCACGCCGCGGGGGAACACTCGCCCTACGACGGCACGGCGGGCGAGTGCGCGATCGATCGCGTCGTCTCGTCCTACACTCCGACTCTGCGCGCCCTGCGGGCCGCGTCGAAACATCCGTCCGGCGCCGCATCCCCCACACCTGCCGCGCCCCTGGTGATCGTTCCTGACACGCCCGGCTTGCCGACTCTCCCTCAGGCTTCCATAGAACTGGCCGGTCTTCGGCGGCTCTACCCGAACTGCACGGCCGTCGTCGGGCCGGAGGCAACGAAGGCGCGGATCGTGTCGGAGCTGCCGCAGCACTCGTGGGTCCATTTCGCCGGACACGGTTCCCAGAACTTCCAGGTCTCCGGGAGCGCGCAACTCCTGCCGCACGACTACGCGCACCACGGCGGACTGGGTTTCGACGCACTGCGAGCGTTGGACCTGACCCACGCCGACCTGGCCTACCTCTCGGCGTGCAGCACCGCGACCGGCCAGCTCACGCTCGCCGATGATCAGGTCCATGTGGCGGGCACGCTGTTGGCCGCCGGATTCCGGCATGTGGTCGCCGCGCAGTGGACGGTACTCGACGAAGTGGCGGCCGACATCGCCATGGCGTTCCACCGTCAGGCCGCGGCGGCCTCCGCAGACGGCGTGACGCCTGCGGCGGCACTGCACCAGGCCGTGCAGTCCGTACGCGCCAAGCACTCCGAGCCCCACCTATGGGCCCCCTTCATGCACTACGGCCCGTGAAAGAACCTCGTCGTCACGCACTACCGCCCGTGACGGAACCCGGAAGGGAGTCGGAGGTGTACACGAGCGCCGGATCGTCCGAGCCGCGCAGCACGGCCGCGGTCAGACGCTCCCCGGCAGCCACCTCGCTCGCGGCATCGAGTGGGACCGGGTGGCGCAGGGCGCGGTAGAGGTCCCAGCGGTGAAGGTCGAATGCCGTCCGAATCAGTACACCGAACTCCCGGCAGGCGCCGGGCAGCGCGCCACACCACATCACACACGCGAAAGGGAGTCCCAACAGGGCCCAAGGCGTGCGGACCGCTGCCGGCAGCAGGAAAAGGCCCCAAAGTCCCGCAGCCACCAAGCCGTCCACATGCCGTCTCGCCGCCGCGAGGTCCAAGCGAAGTGTGTCCGGCAGTACGGACCACAAGTGTGGCCAGAGCACCACGGCGTCCAGCCCGTAGTGGTGCAGTGGCCGGCCCTCCGCAGCACGCATGGAGTTGCCGAGACGCGTGGGCAGCATCCGGTCGCGGGCGGGCATCCACCGCAACTGCTCCTCCAGCCGCGTGAGTCGCAGACGCTCGTCATGGTCGAGCGGTGGTCCCACGAGACCGTCCGCGTCGGCGACGCCCAGGTGCCGACGCATCAGAGCATCCGCCTCGGCGTCGCAGACGTCCCAGCGGCGTCCGTGGCGCTCGCACAGCCGTCGGCTCAGCGGATCCGCCCATCGAGGCCAATACCCCTCCAGGAGGCGCAGGACAGGCAGCGTCAACTGGGCCATGACCAGGCCCGATCCTGCCAGGACGACCAAGCCCACCAGCAGCAGGACCACTTGTTCCCCCGCGTTCAGCCTGGCCAGGTCCCGCAGTCTGCCGGATGCCTCCGCTCGCGCGTCCGCACTGCCCAGCACCCACAGGGCCGACAAGGCCAGCCAGTAGACGGCCGCGGCGAGCCCCGTCGCCAGCCAACGTTCGACGAGTTTGCCGACCGCGGCGTTCCAGAAGGCTGTCACGAAACCTTCCGGCTCAGTCGACGGTCGCAGGCAGCACAGGACGGAACGGCCTGGGCCATGCTCCTGCGCACAAAGGTTTCCGGGGCCGGACAGTCCGGGGTCACACACACGAATACCGTTGCCCCGGTCACGAACCCGTCACCGGCCAGCCTGGAGTAACCACTGGGCAGGGCCCTGTGGTTGACGACATCGCTGCGCTTCGCCGCCACCCATGCGAGCAGGCGAGGGTCAGAGGCAAGTACGCGACGCAGCGCTCCCTCATCCAGTTGACCCAGCGCTTTGTCGATCTCGCGCCCAAGGCGGGAGGCGTCCCCACCCACAACCGCGGGAAGCGAAGCCAGCAGAGCTCTCACAAGGGAGCGCAACTCGGCCGATTCGTCCATACGTCTCCCCCCAGGGCCCGCCTCGAACGAGATCCGAGTGTCGCACGTCCGGTGATCACGGGACGGAGAACCACCAAGTCCGTTACGTGCGGGGGCGTTTCTCCGTATGGTCTTCGTCTCGGCCTTCAACGCCCGACAGAAGGGGTCACGTCATGGCTTCCCGTAGATCCGACAAAGCCGGTACGGACCTGTACCTGCAACTCTACGGTCGCCCGTCATCCACCGCCCCGGCCGCGCCGCCCCGTGCCTCCGCAGGAAGTCCCCTGCCTGCGGAGACGTCGTCCTACTGGAAGGACGGAGACCGAGACCCGACGAAACAACGCGACATCCCTCGTCTCTTTCCGTACTTCTACCATTCCGTACTCGCCCGTAACGGAAAGCCTGTACATGGGCGCAACATCATGGCGCTCATCGAATACGTAGACGCCATGGTGCTGTTCCAGGGAAACCTCTGGATCGAAACAGAGGTCAAAGATCCTCGCACCGCAGAGGTCTTCCGGCAGCGCTTCGTCATCCCCCTGGACGACTACGAGTTCCCGGAGCAGCGGCCCGACGATGCGATCGACTTCCTCTGGGCCTGGCGTACGACGGCCCGCCCCGGCCTCAGGGAATTCATCGACCAGACGTACACCAGGCTGACCAGCCCGGAGAGCGTACTGCTCAAATATGGCGACGTGCTGCCCTTCGACATCTGGAACCTCAGCTGATCCGGAATCCGCTGCGGATCGCGTTCCTCCCGCACGGATACGACTGCCGGCCGCAGTCGTTGACGACGTCGGAGCGATCAGCCGCCCCGCCGCACCTTTCGTGCCCTTCGCGACCTTGTGGGCTTCGCTGATCTTGCGGAACGGCCTTCAGCGCCTCGCGCGGACCGTGCGGCCACGGCGAAGGTCTCACACTTCTCGTTAACCGTGAGCTGGCCCTATGCGCTGCGCATGGAGAACGAGCTCGGCGTGGGGGCTGTCGCCGCGGATGCCCCGAGGCCGGCCACGACGAGGAGCGCGATCCAGGCGACGACCACACCGTAGCGGTGCCGGAAGGCGAACCTGCCCACTCTTTGACATCCTCCCGGGCTAAAGGCCCGGGATTCCAGCCTGCTCCCCCTGCGGAAATGCAGTGGGCGGCTCCTGGCGGGTTCCTGTTTCGCTGCGCTGTGCCGGCACGGGTGCCGGTCTTACCTGCGCTCCACAGGCTGATGCCGCCAGTCCGGCGGCCTTGGCAACGTTGACCGCCGCGTCGACGTCCCGGTCAAGGACGCTCCCGCACCCCGAGCACGTCCACTCCCGGACGTTCAGCGGTTTGGGACCGTCCTTGACGCCACAGGCGGAGCACACCTGGGAGGTCGGCTCGAACCGGCCGATCTTCACGCGGGTGCGTCCGTACCGGGCTGCTTTGTACTCCAGCATGCTCACGAACGCGGACCATCCGGCGTCGTGGACCGATTTGGCCAGGCGCGTACGGGCGAGTCCTTTGACACACAGGTCCTCGACGGCGATCGCTTGGTTCTCGCGGATCAGCCGGGTGGAGAGCCGGTGGTGGAACTCGCGGCGTGCGTCGGCGACCCGCGCGTGAGCACGAGCAACCTTCAACCTGGCCTTGCCCCGGTTGCTGGAGCCCTTGGTCTTGCGGGACAGGCGCTGCTGTTCCCGCTTGAGCTTCTTCTCGGCCCGGCGCAGGAAACGGGGACTGTCCATCTTCCGGCCGTCGAACAGGACGGCGAAGTGCCCGAGGCCGAGGTCGATTCCGATCTCTGGTGCCGTCCCGGGCAGTACCTCGCAGGCGTCCGTCCCTACGCCGAAGCTCGCGAAGTACCTGCCCGCCGCGTCCTTGACCACGGTCACCGTGGTCATGAACACTGATGACCAACTCTGCTCTCAGCCGCGGGACCGAGCCGAGCCGCGGGTCATCCGCCCGGCGGACCCGATCGGGTCACCCGGCCCATGAGGCTCACCGACGACGCGCACAGGACCTTCCGTCGCCCCGCGAGGTTTCGCGGACATGGCCCTAACGCGGTGTGGTGTCGTCGGCCTTGAACGGGCCGCCGTGGCCGGGCACGATCAGGTCCGCGGCGGCCAGTACCCGGAGCCGGGAGGCACGCAGCACCTCACGGTCGGGGGCCACCGGGTCGTCCGCCGGGCCGTTCTCGTCCCACCACAGGTCACCGGCGAAGGCGACCACACCCGCATCCGTGCCCGCCAGCAGTGTGATGTCCTCCGGGCTGTGGCCCGGCGTGCGGATCAGGCGCAGCGACGGGGTCAGTTCGTAGCCCTCCGCGTCCCGGTCGGTCCACTGGTCGCCCAGGTACTCCACCTTGTGGTCGTGCACACGGGCGCGCCCGAACAGGCCCACGTTCATGGTGTTGTCGGGGTGGTGGTGGCTGAGGACTACGTCGGTGATGTCGTCGGGGCCGAGGCCCAACTCCGCGAGCGGGGTCAGGATCCGGTCGCGGCTCGCCACCATGCCCGGGTCGAAGATCACGTGCCGGCCGGCGTCGGCCAGGTAGGAGACGGTGGCGGCGACCCCGGGGCCGGTGGAGCCCGTGTAGCCGGTGGTCAGGATCGTGTACACGGCGCTGCGGCCGAGCGGTGCGTCTGTCATGGCCTCAATCCTTGCGGGCGGGCGCTGTGTTCACGAGTGGCACACCTGCCGCTGATCGCAGGATTCGTGCCACACTGCGGGGGTGTCCCCCTTCGTGACCGTGGCCGCGTACGCCCCACCGGGAGTCGGTCTGCTCGCCGTCGGCATCGTCGCCGAGGTCTTCGGTCCGCATGGCGAGGGGGTGCCCGGCTTCGACTTCGCCCTGTGCACCGACCGGCCGGGGCCGGTCCCCACCGACATGGGGGTGCCGCTCACCGTCCCGCACGGTCTGGACCGGCTCGCCTCCGCTGATCTCGTGATCGCCCTGCCCTGGGCGGACTTCCGCACACCGCCCGAGCGAGCCGTGCTAGCCGCGCTGCGCGACGCGCACGAGCGCGGCGCACTGGTCTCGGCCCACTGCGTCGGCGCGTTCGCGCTCGCCGCCGCCGGACTGCTCGACGGCCGACGGGCCACCACCCACTGGCGGTTCGCCGACCTGCTCGCCCGCCGCCACCCGGACGTCACCGTCGAACCCGACGCCCTCTACATCGACGAAGGACGCGTCGTCACGGGCGCGGGGGCCGCCGCGGGCTTCGATCTGTGCCTGCATCTGCTGCGGCGGGAGCACGGGGCCGCGATGGCCAACGCGATCGCCCGGGACGTGGTGCTGCCCTCGCACCGCGACGGCGGGCAGGCGCAGTACCTGGCGACCCCCGCCCCCGAGGACTGCCGTGACGAGCGGCTGGCCGAGGTGCTGGCGTGGGCCCGCGAGAACCTCCAC
This sequence comes from Streptomyces sp. NPDC096324, assembly GCF_044763015.1. Classification (NCBI taxonomy): domain Bacteria; kingdom Bacillati; phylum Actinomycetota; class Actinomycetes; order Kitasatosporales; family Streptomycetaceae; genus Streptomyces; species Streptomyces sp. NPDC096324. Next base: position 167,078 of record NZ_JBIWFK010000010.1, read on the forward strand.
CAACCGCTTCCCGTGGCCGAGTTGGCCCGGCGCGCCGTGATGAGCAGACGCTCCTTCGCCCGCCGGTTCACCGCCGCGACCGGCACCACCCCGCATGCCTGGCTGCGCGGCCTGCGGCTGAGCAGCGCCGAGGAGCTTTTGGAGACGACCGACCTGCCTGTCGAGGAGATCGCCCGCCGTGTCGGGTACGGAAGCGCGGCCGTCCTGCGCGAGCAGTTCGTACGCCGCCGGGGAGTGCCGCCGCGCTCGTATCGCCGCGCCTTCACGAACACGCCGTGACATCCTCGCCGGCCGGTACCCGCCGGCCGTGGTGGTCGTGGCGGCGGTAACGGCGGTGGCGGTCGTGAGTACCGGTCGGTGTTTCTACTCGGGTGGGAATGAGTATCCGGGCTCTGACGCGTGTTCAGGTGGCTGCCGAACACTGGGGCCCATGAGCAACGAAGTGCGGAATCGTATCCCCCGAGTGCCGGCGGCGCTCGTACTGGCCGGGCTGGCGGCGGCGGCATGGGCCGGCTGGCTGGGCTGGGACCAGCACCGCGACGTACATGCCGACGGCTCGACGACCGGCCCCTACGAGGCGTGGCAGGTCATCGGGCTGGGGCTGACTCTCCTGGTGCTCGTGTACGGGGCCGCTTCCCGCGCGTACGTGTCGGCCGCGGTGGTCGGCACCACCACCGGACTGGCCGTCGCCTCCTGTCTCGACTGGTCGGACGACAGCAGCGGGCTCTTCGCCGTCGGCGTGGGCCTGATCGTGATCGGGAGTCTCGTCGTGACGGGCCTCCTGTCGTTGCTGATCACGTCGTGGAAGCCGAACACCGGACACGCCGGCCAGGGTGACTGAGCGGCTCCTGTACGGCGTCCACGGGCGCCGGCACGTCGTGCGAATGGGGGCCACCGGATGTTCAACGGCGATGCGGGAGAGCAAGTTGTCGCAGACTCCGTTGCGCTTGTCGTCTTCTCCCGCCCCGCGCTTCCTACGGTGAAGCCACGTCACCTCCACAGCCGGCAGTGACCGACGAGAACAGTCCCGCGGCGAAAGCGCTGGTCGAGCGGGACAGTCCGCGCATCGAGGGGACCGCGGGCGTGCCACTTCCGTGCCAGAACGGACGGGGACTCACGATCAATCCCCGTTCGCATGTGATCGCTGTGGCACCGCCGGCTCCACCGTGCGCGAGCGAGGGCGCATCGACCTCATGGCCAGGCTCTGCGATACCTGCTGGAACACCATCGCCAACGAGACGTCCGAAGTCGACGGGGCCACGGCCGCCCCGTGACCCGATCCCGACCCGGACGACGTGTCATGGATCGAGCCACCCACTTGCCCCACATGTGGCGTACTAGTTCAGGTATGTCCCGCGAACTACGACCGCTGGGTCAGCCTCGCTACGGTGGAGTTGCCCGCCAAGGACGTCCCAGAGCCCTTCCGCTGGCGTTTGACGAAGCTCCCGGCCCGGGATCCCCCCATCGTCACGGACATCGTCGCCGTACGGGTCCGTGGAGTCGATCCGCTCCCGGGTGAGCCCGTCGTGCCGGCCCACCGCATGATGTGCGTCCCCGAGTAGCGTGAGACGTCGATCACTGCGCGAGGGCCGCGGACTGCCGTGCCCGCTACGTGCCCGATCGAGCGGCGACCGGCGGGAGTCACGGGGAACGTCGGTGGGCGGTGCGAGATCCCGCACGTCAGCGTCTCGCCGGCTCAGCCCGGACCCTCGTACGCGATCTTCCAAACTAGTGCGGCGTAGCCGATATGGTCGCCCCATGACGTCACATCAGGCGGATGCCGCGTAGGTCGGGTCCCCGCGCGAGTTGAGGGCGACCGTGCCCGACAGGGAAAGCGATGGTGCGGTGAGCACGCTGCTCATCAGCGCGCGTCCTGGGCCGTCGGCGTGTGCTGCCGTGCACACTTACCTCTTCAAAGTATGCACGTCGTGACGAGATGGTCGGAATCTAGCGTTCCGGTTATGAATGACGCCCTACGGGGCGAACCTTCCAGAGCCTGTCGAATGCCTGGCGGCGGGCTGGGCGCGGGCGGCGGGCGCGGATGGTGGGCGGCCTGGCTCCACACGGGAAGGGACGTCAGCAGACAGGGGCGCGCTGCTTCACGGCAGCGCGCCCCTGTGGGTTGCTCGGAGGCTGGCCCCGTCGCTACCTCACGTCGACGGAATCACCCGTGGCCGCGACGGCCGGTGTGGTGCTCGTGCCCGCGAAGTAGTAGCGCCAGGTGCCGTCGGTGGAGGCGGTGACCGTGGTCTTCAGGTTGCCGCTGCCGTCCGTGTTCACGGTCTTGACGGTGCTGTACGTGCTGGTGCCCGCCTTGCGGAACTGCAGCTTGACCGGCTGCCCGGCGTACCCGTGGTACTCGCGGTCATCCCAGTTCGCACGGGTCAGCTTGCCCGCGACGGTGATCGTCCGGCCCTTGGTGACCGGCTCCGGCGAGGCGTTGACCGTGAGCTTGGAGTAGCGCTGCACGTGGAAGGTGCCGAGGTTCGTACGCTTCGCCGAGTCGCCGTCCTTGGCTTTCGCGTACGCGCCGAAGTGCCAGGTGCCCGCGAAGGCGTTGTAGTGCAGGTCGTACTCGGGCCAGATGCTGTACGTCGACGTGCAGGTGACGGTCGTCCCCGAGGTGCACACGGTCTCGCTGGGCGAGTCCTGGGTCCAGAAGGCGTCGGGGTCGCTCCAGGTGCCGTGGTACAGGTACGTCTGCCCGGAGGCTATGCCGGCCGGGTCGGAGGCGGTGAACGTGACCTTGAAGGTCACCTTGTTCGTCGTGCCGACGGCGACGTCCTTTCCGCCGTTCACCACCACGTTCGAGACCTTGGTGTCGCCCACCACCGTGTCCGCGTGAGCGGCGGGAACGGTGAGGGCCATGAGTGCCAGCGCGCCGGACGAAGCGACGCCGATGGCGAGTCTGCGCATGTGTTTCCCAACGAAATGAGGCCTGTCACCCGAGTGGGTGTCCGGCTGGTGAACGAACTGTAGAGGATGGCCTCACCCCTGCCGGACACCTGTTCCCGCCGATCCGTCCGGCTTCAAGGTCAGCGTCTCTGGAGACACCCAGACTCTTCGCGCTGCTGAGCGGTGACCGCGCGGCCGGAGTTGCGGTGCTGCCCAAGAGAGGCACCCAGGCTCCCGCCGACGTCGACCGGATTCGGGCGATCCTGGACCGGAACCTGAAACGCCTTTAACAGCGACGATGCCAACGAGCCCGCTCCCGCCCTCCGTCTCAGTTTTCGTCTCATTCAGCATCGTTCGCGCACGTTCAGACGAGGCAGAGGCCCGTAGCCGTTCCTGCGATCGACCGTCCATGAACGCAGTTGAACGCCCCTGTACACAGCCAAGCCTGGCACCACCACAGTTGGAAAGCGCGTTGGTTCCTGGTGACACCTGGGCCTGCGGCACCACCAGGCGAGACGGGTAGGTTGAGGCCGTGGAGGATGAAGCGATCATCATCAGGCTTACGCCCGATCAAGCGTTCGTACTGTCGGACTGGCTCTATCAAGTGATGTTCCAGTCCGACGACCTTGAGGGGATCGTGCGCGACCGAGCCGTCTGGTCACCGATCCGTGCGATCTCAGGAACGCTGGACACGACGCTGAGCGAGATCTTCATGCCCGACTACTCCCAGCGGCTTGACGCGGCCAAGGAGCGCCTCCGCGTCCGCATGTACGGCGAAGCCATCGAGTCAACAGGCCCAGACGAGAACGCCACTGCCGCACCACAAGCGCACCAGACAGAGTGGGGAACAGCGGAGAATCACGGTGAAAGCGACCAAGGGCGATGACACCTCGTCTCAGACATTCGCCCCGGTCAACGCCCGAAGCCGCCGCCAATGATCGCAGCTACCCAAGCTGATGTCTCCAACAGAAAACAGGGGTCCGAGCCAGCCGCCGCCAGGGACGATGGCGGCATGCGCTACTTCAACGGAACGGGCTGGCTCGCGATCTTCACCGGCACGGAGACGATGATCGGTCGGACCGTGCCTGTGGACGCCTGGGAGGCGACAACAGGCGTGGCCCTCGTCGTTGATCCCCAGCGGGGAACCCGCCGGCCAGTGACCGACTATCCGGACTTCTCGCACCTGGAGCGAGCCGACCAGGTGGTAGCCGCGATCCCGGGTGGCGGCTGGCGTGCGTACTGGAAGGACGAAGGGCCCAGCAACGGGCCCTTGACCGAGCAGGTTCTTGCTTGGCTGGTCACGGCCAGAGGACGCGCCACCCCGATCACCGTCGACGCCCACGGACACGTGGACGACGCTGAAAGCGCTGATCGACTCATCCCACCTGGAGAGGAATGAGGGAGCATCCCCGACACCGCCGTTCAGCGGAGATGCCGATCGCTGACCTTATGGAGGATGAGGGGGGTGGGGATCTACGGCCTCCAACATAGTCCCGAGGTGGCTCCCGGGGACCCTTATGCCCACCCCCCCCCCCCCTTGACCGCGGACCTCGAAGGTTCTCTGACCGGTCTCACTCCACCAGGCAAACTAGCAAGTGGCACTGACAACGGTCCGGGCTCAGGAGGAGTGACGGTGCCTCGCCCGTCCAAAGGCACCGAGACGTAGAAGGAGCGGACGCCATGCAGACCGTTCTCGCGGGACTCGGAGTACGGCTGTCCACGCTCGGGGACCGAGATCACCCGGCACCGGCCAGCGCCCACTTCCACGCCGTGCGTCAGATATGACCCCCCGCGAGGTTAGTCTCCGCACGATCTAGCTCTCACTTGCTTCTCTTGCAGCGGAGTTGTAAGGGGTCATGATCACTCGCCCCATGGCAGCTCCCGCCCAAAGTCTCGGGAGCCAACCTCTCAGCGTCGTCGACCGCAGACCGTCGCGCCTACCCATGGGCCCGCTGGCCTTCGTGAATCAGTGTCCGTAGATGTGGCCGCGTACTAGCGGGTCGTGTTCCAAGATGAAGTCGGACACCTTCCAGAACTCTGACAACCTCGGGTGCTGGAGAGCGGCCTCACGATCGAGCTTGGTGCCGAACAGAGGACCGTCGGGGTGCGCGAGCCCGGCAGTCACCAGCGTCGAAGCCGGCCTGTTCTGCCCAGCCACGGGACCGACGCGGCAGGCGAACGAAACGTGATCGCCCCACTGTTCAGCTCCAGCTCCCCAGGTCCCGAAGATCACGTCTATCCACGCATCGTGATCCTTGTCCTTGTGGTGGTAGCAGTTCGCGAAGTACACGGCGTACGCGGCACCGTCAGCGTGGATGAAGCTCCACGCCCGTTCGATCGGAGCTTGGCAGCAGTCACACTGGAACTCGCGGGTCTGCCGGTCCGGGCCAAAGGTCAGTGACATGCCGGCCATCATGGGGCACGGTCGATCGCCCCCGAGCAGGAGCCCCGGCGCCGTGCCCCTCCCGTGCCCGTTCTGTCGGGAACCAGCGAGGGCTCACGGTCGCTGGCAGGCAGCGGACAAGGACACGGCCCCCGACCGATTCACCTGTCAGAAGCCGTTCACCTGCGGCGGGTGCGGGATTTGAACTCACGGTGACTCGCACCACGACGGTTTTCAAGACTTTGTGCGACTTCGCTCGGCCATTGAGACTCCGCCAACCTCAGTCATCGGGGATCGCAGAAGCATCGAGTCGAAACGCCTGGGCAGCGTCGGGGCCCGACCCGACCACGTCCGTCGTCATGACGTAGCGCGCCCCAGTTCCTTTGGGCGTGATGGGCTCTCGGATGCGGCTGAGCGGTATCCACAAGACCTCGCCGTCAGCAGGACCCCCTACCAGCTTGATCCTCACCTGGATCGTGCTGGGATCCATGTGGGGAGCCGCTTCTGGGGTCGTGGCCGCGGCGCCAGAGGATCGCGAATGCCGGGTGGCAGGCTCTCGCATCGAGCTACCGCACGCACTGAGTGCGGCAAGTACCGCGATCAGATCAAGACCTGACGTGAATACATCAGTGGCTCACAACGGAGAACGGCGCTCTCAGGACGACCCGAAGGAACAGCGGGCCCGGCGACAGCCGGGCCCGCTTTCCGCTGCGACCTGGGTCAGCCGCGGACGATGTTCTCCGCCTGGGGGCCCTTCTGGCCCTGGGTGACGTCGAAGGAGACCTTCTCGCCCTCGACCAGTTCCCGGTAGCCGTTGCCGGAGATGTTCGAGTAGTGGGCGAACACGTCGGGGCCGCCACCGTCCTGCTCGATGAAACCGAAGCCCTTCTCGGAGTTGAACCACTTCACGGTGCCGCTGGCCATACTGCTGTCCTTCGATATCGCCGAGGAACACCCCCGGCTGGTCCATGAGACGGGGCTGCCCGTCACCGGTCAGCACCCGACCTACGTTCTACCCCACAAACCAGTCACCATGAAACGTGGCTCGAGAGTGACGTGGATCATGGCCTACCACTCGTTTGGGAGCGCGTGGGGCCAGTCGGGGCGACCGATGAACGGGGGAATGACGGTGCAGGAGTGGCCTGAAGGATCCGCGGCCGATCCGGGTCCCGACGCTTGCCCACGGGCTACCTCTTCACCTTCGGATGGGCGAACTGGATCTGGACGTCGCGCTCGGCCACGGCCCGGTTGATCCTCGACTCCACTCGGCGAGGGGACGGGCACCCGCTCGTCCCCCTTTCGTGCAACCGCCCTCCCGATCCGCGCGTCCGTCGATACGATCACCACACACGAGCGGGGGCTCGTGACCGAGGGGGCGGTGGGGGATGAACGGCGGCAACATCGCTGTGCGCAGCGGGACTTGGCCTTGGCGGATCGCCGCGTTAGCCACGGTGGCCGGAGTGGTACTCGGCGGCTGCAGTTCGGGGGCCGACGGCAAGGCGGCCGGGCCGAGTCCCTCGCCGCCTTCGAAATCCGCGGCCGTGTCCGGCTCTCCCGCGGCCACCGCGTCCGCGTCCTCCGCAGGTGGTGACGCGTCGTCAAAGACACCGTTCCAGGCGGACCCCGCCAAGGTGCCCAGGACGAAGAGCCGGGCCGAGGCCCTGGCGGCGGCCGTCGCGCTGAAACCGCCCGAGTGGGGCACGGAATTCCGGGCCCAGCGGCCGGCCGCGAGTGCCCCGCACACCGCCGCCGTGCTGGATGAACAGTGCCGGTGGGAACGGCGAGCCTTGCCCTCGGGGGTCCTGGCCTCCCTGTCCCGCTACAGCGAGATCCCCGCCGCCGGTGGCAAGGGCGAGCTCAAGGTGAGCGCGGCGGTCACCGTGCACACCACCGTGCGCGAGGCCGACGAGCGGCTGGCCACCACGCTGGAGGAGCCGTTGCGCTGCCGGCAGCAGCAGGTCCGTACCGACGAGCGGATCGTCAAACTGATCTCGACCGCCACTCCTTACGGCCAAGGGAGCAACACCTACTCCGACGACCAGGTCGTGGAGATGGGCAAGTACCTCGTCGGAAGCGGCGAGCAGACCTACTACTGGTACGTCACACGGCTCGGCACGGTGACTCTGGCGGTGTCGGTGAAGGGCGCCAAGGGCTACTCGGACAACGAGTTGGGCACGTACGGGTCGCGCGCCACCGTCGCGATGCTGACCCGCGTGGAGTTCGAGCTCGGAGGAAAGAGCTGATGGAGCCGCTGCGTTCGTCGGATCCCGCGCGTATCGCGGATCATCGCCTGCTCCGGCGGCTCGGTGCCGGAGGCATGGGCGTGGTGTACCTGGCGCGCACCCCGGGCGGCGCGCTCGTGGCGCTGAAGGTGCTGCTCGCCGAGTACGCCGAGGAGCCGGGCTTCAAGGAGCGGTTCCGCCGCGAGGTCGAGGTCGCCCGGCGGGTGGACAGCCCCTGCGTGGTGCCGCTGGTGGACGCCGACCCGGACGCCGAGGCGCCGTGGCTGGCGACGGCGTTCGTGCCCGGACCGTCGCTGGCCGAGGCCGTGACCGCGTACGGGCCGCTGTCCGAGCGGGGTCTGCGGCTGCTCGGTGCCCGGCTGGCCGAGGCGCTGGGCGAGGTGCACCGGGCCGGGCTGGTCCACCGGGACCTGAAGCCGGGCAATGTGCTGATCGCCCATGACGGGCCGCGGCTCATCGACTTCGGCATCGCCCGCGCGCCGGAGGACCGGACACTCACGGCGACCGGGGTGGTGGTCGGCACGCCCGGCTATCTGTCTCCCGAGCAGGCCGAGGGGCGGGGCGGGGACGGCATCGGCCCGGCGAGCGACGTGTTCTCCCTCGGCTGTGTCCTGGCGTTCGCGGCGACCGGCCGGGCACCGTTCGGCAGCGGGGCGGTCGACGCGCTGCTGTACCGGGCCGTCCACGACCCGGCGGACCTCGAAGGGGTGCCGGAGGGGCTGCTGGACGTGCTCGCCCGCTGCCTGGAGAAGGATCCCGCCCGGCGGCCGGATGCCGGTGCGCTGGTGCGGGAGCTGTCTGCCGGCGGCACCGCCCGGAACGAAGGGGCGTCGAGCACCACACCCGGAGGCGATGAGGCGTCCGAGGTCGCGCCGCAGGACGAGGACAGGTCCGAGACCGCGCCGCAGGACGAGGGGACCCCCGCAACCGCGCCGCAGGACGAGGAAACCTCCACGACCGCACCACAGGACGAGGGGACCCCCGCAACCGCGCCGCGGGCCGAGGACACCTCCGCAACCGCAGCGCAGGACAAGGGCACCTCCGCAACCGCGCCGCAGAACGAGGACACCTCCGCGACCGCGCCGCAGGACGAGGACACCTCCGCGACCGTACCGGCGCACGAAGGAGCGTCCGAGGTCGCAGCACGGGACGGAGCGGCGTCCGAGGCCGCACCGCGGGACGATGAAGCCGCCGGATGGCTGCCCGAGCCGGTTTCCCGGCTGATCGCCGAGCGATCGGCCGCCGCGCTCGCGCTGCCGGACATCGAGCACACGCTGACACCGTCCGACACGCCGGCCGCCGCCGAAGCGGCGGAGCCCGACACGCGCGAGACGTCAGGGGCGGCGGAGCCGCAGAACTCCCGCGCGGCCGGCCGGCGTCGTTTCCTGTTGCTCGCCGGCGGGGCCGTGGCCCTCGCGGCGGGCGGAGGCGGGGTCTGGTGGGCGGCCGACCGCGACGACGACGGCTCCGGAGCCGACAGTCCTGCCACCGCGTCCCCGCGCCGACCGGCACACACCATCGCGCTGCACGGCGACCTCAGCGGCCCGCACCGGGACACGGGCCGGGCCCAGGAACGCGGACTGCGGCTCGCGGTCGCGGAGTTCAACGCGCGCGACGACGCCCCGTTCACAGTGAAGGTCAAGGCCGTCGACGACGGGGGCGATCCGGCGGCCTCGGCGCGGGTCGCCGCGCGGCTCACCGACGATCCGGCGGTCCTCGCCGTGGTCGGCCCGACCACCGACGAGACCGGGCAGACGGCGCTCGCGACGTACGACGCCGGGCTGCTGCCGGTCGTCGGCGTGTCCCCCGGCACGACCGCCCTGTCCATCCAGGGGTTCCGCTCGTTCCTGCACGCACGGCTGCCCGACGCCGTTCTGCCCATCTACGTGAGCGTCTACCTGCGTGGCACCGCGCGATCGCGCAAGGTCGGCATCGTCGTCGACCGGCCGGCCGGCACCTACGGGACGAATCTGGCCAGTTCCCTCAGCAACGCGCTCGGCAGCATCTCGTATCCGTCCGTGCCGGAGGTGGTCAGCGCGATGCGCCGCGACTTCGGCGGCGCGGTGGACGCGGTGCTGTCCGCCGGCGCCGACTCCGTGTTCTTCGCCGGGCTGCCCGACCGGGCCGCGCTGATCGCCGCGACGCTGCGCGAACGCGCCTTCACGGGTGCGCGGGTCTCCGGCCCGGCGCTGCTCGATGACAAGTTCCTGACGCAGGCTCAGGAAGGTGCCGAGGGCTGGGTGATGGTGGCGCCGGTCATCGACGCGACCCGCAAACCCGAGGCGCGCGCGTTCGCCGCCGCCTACCGCGAGCGCTTCAAGGAGGCGCCGCCCCGGTACGCGGCGGAGGCGTACGACGTGACCGGGATGCTGCTCAAGGCCCTGGCAGGGCTGCCGTCGAAGGGCCGCACCCGGCAGAACCTGCTCACGGCCGTGCGGGCCGGGAAGTACGAGGGCATCACCAAGACGTTCGCCTTCGACAAGATCGGCATGATGGTGCTCGACGGCACCGGCGGCTTCCTCTGGCGCGTGGACCAGGGCCGCTTCGTGTACGACGGCCCCGCGCCCCTCACCGTCTGATGGAGCCGTTGCGGGTTGGCGACCCGTCCCGGATCGGCCGCTACCGACTGCTGCGGCGGCTGGGCGCCGGCGGCATGGGCGTGGTCTTCCTGGCCCGCGCGCCGGGCGGGGCGATCGCCGCGGTGAAGACGGTCCGGCCGTCGTACGCCGACGAGAGCGGATTCCGGGCTCGTTTCCGCCGTGAGATCGAGGCCGCCCGGCAGGTCGGCAGCCACTGGGTGGTCCCGGTGCTGGACGCGGACGCCGACGCGGAGACGCCGTGGCTGGCGACCTCGTACGTGCCGGGGCCCTCGCTCGCCGAGGCGGTGGAGGGCTTCGGACCGCTGTCGATCGCTTCCGTACGGGTGCTGGGCGCGCGGCTCGCCGACGCGCTCGAGGCGGTGCACGGGGCCGGTCTCGTACACCGCGACGTGAAGCCGGGGAACGTGCTGCTGGCGCCGGACGGGCCACGGCTCATCGACTTCGGCATCGCCCGCGCGCCGGACGCCACCGCGCTCACCTCCAGCGGTGTGATCGTCGGCTCGCCGGGGTTCCTGTCGCCCGAGCAGGCGCGGGCGCGGGGCGGCGAGATCGGCCCGCCCACCGACGTGTTCTCGCTGGGGTGCGTGCTGGCGTTCGCCGCGACCGGGGTGCGCCCGTTCGGCGGTGGCGGGGCGGCGGGGGTGCTGCTGCGCACGATTTACGAGGAGCCCGATCCGGCGGCGCTCCCGGGCGGCCTGGCACCTCTGCTGAGGGCCTGCCTGCGCAAGGATCCGGCCGACCGGCCGAGCCTCGCGCACCTTCGAGCGACTCTCGGGGAGGACACGGCCGGCGACTCCGCCGAACCGTCCGACTGGCTGCCCGCGTCGGTCACTCGGCTGATCAATGACCGGTCCGCCACCGTGCTCACCCTCGGAGCGATCGAGCCCACCCAGGTGTCCGCGGCCACGGCGTCCGACACGGCGTCGCCCGGGGCCGCGACACTCACGGCCGTCACCGCCGCCCGCCCCACCCCGCACGGGGTCGGCCGCCGCGGCTTCCTGCGCCTCGGCTCGACGGCGGGACTCCTCGCGGCGGGCGGTGGCGGGGCCTGGTGGTGGAGCACCCGGGCGAAGCCGGGAACGTCCGCGGCGTCCGGTGCCGGCCGTCCACGACCGGAACTGGTGGTGGCCTTCCACGGCGATCTGACCGGCGCCCACAAGGAGACCGGGAAGGCCCAGCTCAACGGCGCCCGGCTGGCCGTCGAACAGCTCAACGCACGGAACCACCATCCGTTCCGGCTGACGTTGCGGTCGTACGACGACGGAGGCGACATCGGGCGGGCCGACGAGGTGGCCGCCCGGCTGGCGAAGGACGCGAAGGTACTCGGCGTGCTGGGTCCCACCACGGACGACTGCTTCCGCGCGAGCGAGAAGACGTACACCCAAGCGGTGATGCCCGTCGTGTCCGTCTCGGTGGGCGTCGACACTCAGAATTCGACGTTCGGCACGAACATCTTCCACTGCCATGCGGCACTTCACGTCACGTACGGACTTCTCGCCGCCCCCTGCACCCGCTATCTCGCCAACCACCTGGACGCCCGTCATGTGTTCCTCGTGGACGACCGGGCTCAGGGCGACTTCGCCTGGACCGTGTGCGACCAGGCCGAGAAGACGCTGCGGCAGACGGGCCGCGACTTCACGGTGACCCGTGTGGGCGCCGGGAGGATCGACAACGCGCCGCTCGCCGCCGAGGTGAAGGCCGCCCGCGCCGACGCGGTCGTCTTCACCGGCGACGCGGCCCGGGCAGCCGGATTCGCGTCGGCGCTGACCGCCGCCCGGTTCACCGGCGCCCGGGTGGCGACGGAGCGCGCCCTCGACCCACGTTTCCTCGCGTCGGCGGGCTCCGCCGCGACGGGCTGGGTCTTCGCCGCATCCTTCACGGACCCGACGGCCCGCGCCTCCGGCCGCGCGTTCACGGCGGCCTATCGCGCTCGCTACGGCACCGACCCCGGCCGGTACGCGGCGGAGGCGTACGACGCCGCGATGTTCCTGGCCAAGGCCTGCGACAAGGACGGCACCATGCTGACGGAACGGGGAGCGATCGCCCGCCGGATGCCCGCGATCTCCTATTCCGGCATCACCCGCAAGGTCAAGTACGAGTCGGGGCTCGGCTACAACCACGACGCGATGTTCGAGTACAAGGTCGTCGACGGAGCGTTCCGGTACTTGGGGCACTACATGGACGCCGCGGTGTCGTGAAGCGGGACGGCCGTTCTCGGCGTCACCGGCCCCCGACACCCGCGGCGGAGCCCTCGGCCCCGCGTACATCGGCGGCGACGGTCAGCTCCGGCGCAGCGTACCCGCCGCGATGACGAGCACGCTGATCGCCGACGCCAAGAGTGGTCCGGCGATCAGCGGTGCGCGCGGCCGAGCAGCCCGAGGAGGCTAGGGACGGTCCGGGGTCAGGGCGGCGCGCACCGCGGCCAGGATGGTCTCGGTGTCGGCCCCCAGGGCGCGGGCTGCCGAGGTGAAGTCGCGTGCGAGGGTGGCGAGTTGGGAGGCATGGGGGCGGGTCGGGCCGTGCGGGGGTGCCGCGACCCGGGAGCCCGCTCCGCGGCGGGTGCGGATGAGCTCGGCGGCCTCCAGCTCGCGGTAGGCGCGGGCCACGGTGCCGGGTGCGAGGCCGAGGTCCGTGGCCAACTGACGCACGGTCGGCAGCCGGTCGCCCTCGACCAGCCGTCCGGTGAGAATCAGCGCGCCGAGCTGGGCGCGGATCTGCGCGTACGGCGGCACCTGACTCGTGGTGTCGACGCGGACGGCGGGCTCACTCATTGTCGGACAACTCCTCCGCCGTATTGTCGCCGACGGCTCGGGGGGCCACCAAGGTGACCAGGGACCAGACGAGGGTGAACAGGTTCAGCAGGGCCAGCGGGTAGAACACCCAGAAGGTGAGCGCGCCCATCGCACCGGCGCAGCCCGTGTCCGTCAGCGAGACGGAGACCATCAGTACGGCATACAACTGCTGGCTCGACACCAGCAGCCCCCAGGCTCCGGTGACCGCCCACGCACGGTCGCGACGCTGCTGTTCCCCGCCCGGCCCGTCGGCGATCCGGCGCAGGGCCCACACGCAGGTCGGAGTGGCTATGGCGAGCGCGCCGAACATCGGGAGGCTGTAGTACAGGCCGGGCCAGGGGCCCAGCGAGGTCCGCATCCCGTTGCAGGTGACGGCGACGACCTTCCCCGTACCGAGGACGCGGTCGGGGTCGACGGAGGCGGTGGCGGCCGTGATCGTCAGCAGCACGGCGAGCGAGACCCCCTGAAGGGCGATCAGGGGGCCCATACGCGGTGGCACGTGGTCTCTGACCAGGCGCGGGGCGAGCGTCGCGGTGCGCACCACGTCCTGCGGGACCAGAGTCAGCGCGTCGGCGAGAAGGACACCCGCCACCGCGCAGAGGCCGAAGGCCGTGATGCAGAACACGACGCGCTGCTCGAACTCCACGTGCCCCAGTGTGGCCGTCGCCTGTGCGGCGATGATGCCGATGGCCAGGCCCGACCAACGGGCGTAGTGGTCGGCATGCTCGAGGAAGCGGCGCTGGAGCGGGGCGGCGTCGAGCATGGAGAGGTCCCCTCAGGTCATCTTGTATCAATCTGCTAGTACAAGATGCCGTAGACGGAATCTTGTGTCAAACATTCGATACAAGATGACGCACGGAGAGACGGATTCCGGAGTGCGGGGGTTCCCTGTCACCCGCGATCGGCTTCGTCGGGACCGGGATCCGGCCTCCTCCCCCAACGCGCCCACGGGCCCCACCACTTGGGTGGCAGCGGGTCGGCCGGCGCGGATGTCGGCTGATCGGGATGGAGTCCGAGCCGTCGCAGGGCGTCCGCACGAACACGGACGACGATCGTGCCGTGCCAGTGCCCGTCGGCGCGCACGCCGCACATAAGGTCGATCACAAGGTCCTGTTCGGCGAAGGGGTACCAGTCGATCCCCCGGTCACGCAGTCAAACCGACAGGAGCCGACCGGGTCGCGGGCGGCCAGGGACGTTCTCGAAGCGGAAGAGAGTCACCCAGTCGGAAGTGTGTCCGTCCAGTCTGTCCATGGCCGCCATCATGCCGCAGCACGGCCAACTACCGCCTGTACAAATACCGGCACTCCAGCTCGATGAACGCGCCGAACACCACTCGACGGTCACGCTGAACACCGGGCGGAGCGCGGGTACGGGCCCGAGGGCCCCCACCCGCGCTCGCGGAACACCTCACGGCGAACGACGGCCCACCGTACGGATGACCTGCGGTCGGAGCGGCGCTACGCCGACAGCCCCCACACCGCGTACGCCAACGCGTCGGCGTTCCGGTTCAGCGCCGTGTCGTTGATGTTCGACGACGTGTCGCACGAGGAGTGGTAGCAGGCGTCGAAGGCCTTGCCCGCGGTGCCACCCCACTTGGCGGCCTGGGCGGACGTCTTGATGTAGTCGGCGCCGCTGAACAGGCCGCCGACGGGGATGCCCGCGTTCTTGAAGGGCGCGTGGTCCGAGCGTCCGTCGCCCTCGGTCTCGATCTCCGTGGAGACTCCGATCCCGGTGAAGTACGTCTGGAAGGTCTTCTCGATGGCCGGGTCGTCGTCGTAGACGAAGTACCCCGGGTTCGGCGAGCCGATCATGTCGAAGTTCAGGTAGCCGCTGATCTTCGAACGGTTCGCGGTGGTGAGGCTGTTCACGTAGTAGCGCGAGCCCACCATGCCCAGCTCCTCCGCACCCCACCAGGCGAACCGGAGGTGTTTCGTGGGCTGGTAGTTGGACCGGGCCACGGCGAGTGCCGTCTCCAGCACGGCCGCCGAACCGGAGCCGTTGTCGTTGATGCCGGGACCCGCCGTCACACTGTCCAAGTGGGAGCCGGACATGACGACTTGGCCGGTATCACCGCCGGGCCAGTCGGCGATCAGGTTGTAGCCGGTGCGGCCGCTTGAGGTGAACTGCTGGACGGTCGTGGTGAACCCGGCCGCGTCCAGCTTGGCCTTCACATAGTCGAGGGACGCCTTGTATCCGGTCCGGCCGTGCGCGCGGTTGCCGCCGTTGGCGGTGGCGATGGACTGGAGCTGGGCGAGGTGGGCCTTGACGTTGGCCACGGGGATGTCGGGCGCGGCGGTGGCCACCGGGGCGGGGGCCGCCCCGGCTATGGAACCGCCGGTGAGCAGCGCGGCGGCCGCGACGACAGCGGTCGCCGAGGCACGCACAGGAAGGGAGAGCTTCATGTGGGGGGCTCCGAATTCCAGGGAATCCGGGCGGAGTTCCCACGAGGGGGCGTGGGGTGTCCGGGGATTCCACGGTGAATGGGGTGCCTGGATGGTGAAGGTGGGACTGACTGACCGTCAAGAGCAGTATCCGGTCAGGCACGTTCGTATTCCGGACCGCTCGGCTTCCGGGCGTCGGGCCCTGTCCGAAGCCCGGGCGGAGCGCACCCGGATTCCTCCCTTCGGACCGGCTTCGTAGACCATCGGACCGTTTTCACAGGCCTTTGAACCGTCTTCGTAGACCCTTGGACCGGCTTCGTAGGCCTTCGGCGGACGGCGGGAGGGGCCGCGGCTTCCGAGACTGGGTCCGAGGCGAAGGACGCCGGTGCGGGGAGTCGGGAGGCACGATGCGGGGAACGCCGGGAATAAGCCGGGCGCGGTTTCTGGGGATGGCCGCGGCGGTCGGCGGCGCGGTGGCGCTGCCCGTCGGGGCGGCGGGGCAGGCACCGGCCTCGGACGGGCGGGTGACGCACGGCCGACGCGGGCTGACCCACCGGGGCGTGGTGTACGAGGTCGGTGCCGGGGAGACGCCCGCGACGGCGTGGAACGTTCGCGACATGCGCGGGGACCTGCGAGCCATCTCCCGTGACCTGCACGCCAATTCCGTCAAGGTCACCGGGGACGGTGTCGAACGGCTCACCGCGACCGCGGCCGAGGCGGCGGAGCGCGGACTGAACGTCTGGCTCGAACCGGCGCTCGGGGACGTGCCCGAGCGGGAGATCCTGGACCATCTCGCGGAGACCGGCCGATACGCCGAGCGGCTGCGGCGGCAGGGTGCCGGCGTGCATCTGAGCGTCGGCTGCGAGTTCGTGCTGTACGTCCCCGGCATCGTGCCCGGCGCGAACGTCCAGGAGCGCGTCGAGAACCTGCTCAAGGGCGACTTCGACCCGGTCCTCATGGCCCGGGGACTGCACCGCTTCACCGCGAAGGCGGCGAGGGTGGGCCGCTCCGTCTTTCATGGACGTCTGACGTACTCCGCCGCCCAGGACGAGGACGTCGACTGGGGGCTCTTCGACCTCGTGGGGATCGACTACTACTCGTACTTCCGACAGCCCTCGGACTACCTCCGCGATCTCGCCCCCTTCCGCCGCTTCGGGAAGCCGGTCGCCGTCATGGAGTTCGGCTGCTGCACCTTCGAGGGCGCGCCCGAGCGGGGCGGCATGGGCTGGGACGTCGTCGACTACACGAAGGAGCCTCCGGAGATCAAGGCCGGTCTCGTACGCGGTGAGCGCGCTCAGGCCACGTATCTGACGGACGTGCTGGCGGCGTTCGAGGCGATGGGGCTGTATTCGGCGATGGCGTACACCTTCGTCACCCGCGACGCTCCACACCGCCCCCATGACCCGCGCCACGACCTCGACATGGCGAGCTACAGCATCGTGAAGACGATCGAGGACCGTCCCGGCGACCCGGCTTCCGGCGTTCACTGGGAACCGAAGGAAGCCTTCCACGCACTGGCCCGCCAGTACGGGCGCCGCCGCGGCTGACGTCCGGCGACCGTGTCGTACCGTCACCCGAGGAGGCTCGCACGGGGCGTTCCGTCAGTACCGCCACGCGAAGGATGCGCTCTCCCGCATGTCGCCCGGGCAGACGATGTCGGCGACCCGGTACGCGAAGCGCCGGTAGGCGGCCTCCTGCTCGGTGGTCAGCACCCGCGCGGCCGGTTCGCCGGCGTCCGCCCGCGCGGGCGGTGCGAGCAGCGGCCGCAGCAGTGCCAGATCCTCCGCCGCCGGCTCGGGACGGAGCGTGTCCAGCAGAATCCGCAGGTTGCCGCACAGGCTCAAGGCGGTGGAGGGACCGAGCGGGTACGGGTGGAGCGCGGCGATCCGGTACAGCAGCGCGGACCCGTTCAGCCGCTCGTGCAGAGCACGCGTCAGGCGGTCCAGGACGTCCGCCAGCGTGTCCAGGTCGTGCTCCGCGATCTCCACCAGGTGCACGGGTATGTGTTCGCGTCCGTCGGGTCCCCACAGGCCGCTGCCCCGGGCGACCCGGTCGCGCTCTTCCACGGCCTGCCGGATCACGCGGTCGACCACCGATCCTGCCGGGTCCGTGAGTTCCTCGGGTTCGGTGAACTCGACGGGCTCGGGGACGTGGTTGCGCAGCGCTTCGGGGAGCGTGGCACACACCGCCTCCCACGCCGCCAGGGCCGCCACCGGGTCGACGCCGTCCGGCAGTTGTGCCGGTTGCTCCTCGGCCGCGGCGGCGAGGGGGGCCAGGAGCATGGTCCGCGCCCGGTGGAAGTGCCAGAGCCACGCGGGGTCGCCCGGTACGAGCCGTTCGCAGCGCACGTCCACCGTGGTCGGGGTGTCTTCGCCGAGTGTCACAGGATCCTCCGAGGGACGGTTTCAGGGCAGCGCGGACGGGCGTACGTACGGGTCTGCCCGACACACCCTCATCATATCGTCACACTGACGATATGAGGGAGGTTCCCTGGATTTCCGTGACTCCGACCTGGAACCGCCCGGCGCCACAGCGTCCGAGCCCCTTACCCCTTGCGGTTTCCGCTGCGTCACACCGCATATTTCGCCATACCCACGCCAACAGGTGATCTGGGCTATAGGTTCATGACCCGACCGCGTATCACCGGCATTGTCCGGTACGTCGGCAGGCAGTTGAAGCATGAGACAACGGGGGAATGCCGGTGCGTGCACGAGGGTTATGGATCGGCCTTGCCGTGGTCGTGGCCACCACGGCCACCGGATGCGCGCCGGACACGCCTGCTACGCAGGGGAGCACCGCCTCGACAGTGCCTTCGGCTCCGGGTGTGGACGGAACGGCCGACTCGGCAAGTCCGACCCGGCAGGAACAAGCCGCAGGCGCCGTCGAGCAGGCCATGGTCAGCCGTTCCGTGACCGCCTTCGACATCGACGCGCGCAATCCGAGCGACCCCGCTCAATTCCATGGCCAGGGTCGTATCGGCATGTCCTCCGGCGGTACGAGGGCCGCCGCGACCCATGTCCTTTACGAGCCGGGCGAAGACCCCTGGTTTCCCCCGGACGTCGTGGTGATCGGCAACCGGGCCTGGGTGACCCCGGACAGCTCTCCCACCACCGACACGGCCACCTACGGGCCGACCACCTACGTCGGCGATGCCGGCGCCGCGACGGACAACCTCGACGTCGGCAACGCCCTGCAAACGCGCTGGTTGGCATCGCCGGAGCATCTCGCCGCGCTGATCACGCACGCCGATCACTACCGCGAAACCGATCACGCCGGACGGGTCCTCACCGGCCGAGTCTCCCTGGCGACCCTGGCATCCGACCCGACCGGAGCCTTCTTCTACCGCCCCTATGCCGAGGCGGGCCCGGGCAAGGAACTGAGCTTCACCATCGTCACCGGCGACAACTACCTGCCGGTGTCCCTGGAGATGACCGTCCCCTTCCACCACGACGACTCCGACTCCCTGTCCCAGTACTCCTCCGACCCCTTCTCCGTGGAGTACCGCGACTGGTCCAAGGGGCAACCCATCACCTCACCGGCACCGTCCCCCTCCCCTCAGTGGGGCGGGTTCCCACCACCGGCCGACGCCACGACGACCCAACCATCCGGCTGAGAACAGAACCCGAAGCACCAGGCAGCTCGTCCTGAAGGGGAAAGGAACAAGGCAAGGGACGGGAAGCGATGAGAGCGCGAGCCGGTGGTACGGCGGCGGAGGAAGCGGCAGCGCCATGGAAGGCGAGCTGGAGACGGCCCGGGCGCGGGACCGCGAAGGGCCTGTCGTCGTGGACGCGGGGGCGGGTCCAGCTGTCGTGGACGCGGGGGCGGGTGCTCGCCGCGACGGCGGTGCTGACAGCGATCCTGTTGGCGTTCCACCGGACTGTTCCGAACTCCCCCGGACACCTGGGCAGCCTGCTGGAGTCGTTCCTGCCCTGGTCCGGGCTGGTGATCATGGTGCTGCTCGTCCTGTCGCTGCTGCGTCGCTCATTGCTCGCTCTCGCGGCCCTGGTCCTGCCGGTGGCTGCCTGGGCCTGCCTCTTCGGCGGGCTGCTGCTGCCCGAGGCGGAGCCCGGTGCGCACGACCTGGTCGTGGTGCAGCACAACGCCGGCGACGAGAACACCGACCCCGCGGGCACGGCCCGCTCCCTGGCCGACGCCGAGCCCGACCTCATCGCCCTGGAGGAACTGGTGCCCGCGGCGCTGCCGGTCTACGAAAGGACCCTCGCACCGCGCTACCCGTACCGCGCGGTGGCGGGCACCGTAGGACTCTGGTCGAAGCACCCGCTCACCGACGTCGACACGGTGGACATCAGACCCGCTGAGATCACCGAACCCTGGAGCCGCGGGCTACGGGCCGTCGTCCACGTCCGACACCGTGAGATCGCGGTCTACGTGGCGCACCTGCCGTCGGTTCGTATCCGCTCAACCGGTCTCGCCTCGTCCTGGCGGGACGAAAGCGCCGGCTTGCTGGGCAAGGTCATCGCCGACGACGAACTGCGCACGGCCCTACTCCTCGGCGACTTCAACAGCACGCTCGACGACCGCGGGCTGACCCCGCTGACCTCGCGGATGAACGTGCCGCGGCGCGGCTTCGCCTTCAGTTTTCCCGCCGCCTTCCCCGTGGCCCGGATCGATCAGGTCATGGCCCGCTCGGCAACCGTCGGCCACCTTCGCACCCTGCCCGCCACCGGAAGCGACCACCTCCCCGTCATCGCCCGGATCACCCTGGACTGATCCCGTCAACCATGGTGCTTCGTGCGGTAGTTGGGGGACGGTGTCAGATGTCCAGGACGCTCCTGATGGTGCGGATGACGCCGTCGTCGGTGTGCGCGGGGGCCAGGTGGCGGGCGCGGGCGATGACGGCGGGGTGGGCGTTGGCCATCGCGTACGACCATTCGGCGGCGTCTAGCATGCCGAGATCGTTCAGATAGTCCCCGAACACCATCGTCTGGGCCGGACCGATGTTCAGGTGCTCCTGAAGCCGGCGTACGGCGATTCCCTTGTCGGCGCTGTGGTTCATGACGTCGATCCAGTGCTCGCTGGAGACGACGACCTGGTGGGTGTCGGCGAAGGAAGCCAGGGCGGGGGCCGTGGTGCGCTCGATCGACCCGAAGTCGAAGACCGCGACCTTGACGATCTCGTCGTCCACCGCGGTGGCATCGTCGACCAGGCGGTGCGCGTTGTAGTAGCGGCCCACTTCGTCGAGGAAGGCCTGGTCACCGCGTTCGGTGTAGGCCGCGCGCTTGCCGCACACGACGACGCCCGCGTCCACGCCCTCGTCGACGAGCTGCCGGACGGACTTGACCAGGCGGGCGGCGACGGCGGGGTCGAGCGGGTCCGAGGAGACCTCCGTGCCGCCGCGGACGACGAACGCGCCGTTCTCCGCTATGTAGACCATGTCGTCGTCCGCGCCGGCGAACAGGTGCGCCAGCGTGGCGTACTGGCGCCCGCTGGCGGGACTGAAGACGATGCCCCGGCGACGCAGGTCGGCGAGCAGCGGCCACAGCCCGTGCGGGACACGTCCGTCGGCGTCGAGCAGGGTGCCGTCCATGTCGGTGACGACGAGCCGGATGTCGGGACGGCTGGTGACGGAGGAAGCAGGGGCGAGGGCAGGTTGCGTGGTCATCGTGTTCCGGTGGGTCGGTGCGGAAGGGGGCTGAGAGTTCTCACCACTGCGTGGCGGGGTGGGCGGAGCGGACGATCAGGGAACCGAGCTCCTCGACGGCACGGGCGCGCGCTCCGGCCAGCTCGGGGAGGGTCAGGGCAGCCGCACTGACCGGGACGGACCGTGGCGAGCGCGTGAGGTGTGCCTCGATCGCGGCGATCAGGCGGGGGTGGGAGCCCCAGGTTCCGCCCACGACGACCGTCCGGGGGTCGGCGAAGGAGAGGGCCGCGGACAGGACACCGCCGATGGCGTGGGCCAGTGCGACGCGTACCTGCTCGGCGCGGGCGTCGGGGGCTTCCAGGATGTCCAGCAGTTTCGGCACGTCGATGGCGGTGGAGGAGGCCCGGCGCAGGTCGAGCGCGGCGAACACCTCGGTGAAGGCCATGGCCTGTCCGTCCGGCCCCGCCGTGTACAGGTGGGCGATCTCCCCGACGAGACCGCCATGTCCCCTGCGCACGACGCCGTCGCCGACCACGGCGCAGCCGAGGCCTTCCCCGAGGTGGAGGTAGACGAAGTCGTCGACGCCCTGCGCGCACCCCTGCTCGTACTCGGCGCGGGCGGCCCAGTTGACGTCGTTGTCCACCAGGACCGGGCCGATCACCGTGCCGGCCAGGACGGCGGGCGGATCGAGTGCGCCCACCAGGAACGGGGCGTCCGGCAGGTGCACCAGTCGCCCGGTCGCCCGGTCGACGGGGTCGGCGGCGCTCACGACCGCCAGGCGCAGCGGGCCACCGGTCTCGCCGTCGAGTCGTACGGCTGCCTCGCCGAGCGCCTCGGCGACCGCTTCCTGTCCCGCGTTCGCGTGCAACGCGGTGCGGACCTGCACTTGCGTGCGCCCGAGGGCGTCCACGGCCTCGGCGACGACACCGTGCGGGGTGATGCTCGCCACCAGGGCGTTACCGAGGTGCGGGGCCAGCGCGTAGTAGGAGCCGATCCGGCCGCGCCCGGTGGTGCGCTCGCCCGTGTCGACGAGGAGTCGTGCCTGCTCGAGGCGCTGGACGCTCTCGGAGACGGTCGGCTTGGAGAGGCCGGTCCTGGTGGCGATCTCCGCCCGGGTGAGCCGGTCGTGAGCCATCAGGGCACGCAGCACGTTCTCGTCCGTCAGGGCACGCAGCAGTTCCAGGGACGGTTTCGGCGCGGTCATACGAGCATTCTAGTAAGGACTCTTGCCTAAACATGCACGCGGGCCTACGTTGCTCTAGTAAGGAGTCCTGACTAAAGGAGCCGAGATGACGCTCACCACCGACCAGCGCCCCGTGCCCGCCCTGCCGCACTGGAACCGGCCCCCGGAGGACATCGCCGCGGCCGTCCGTGAGTTCAAGCCCGCCCTGCGCGCCCGTATCGAGGCGCACGGCCGCACGGTGGAGGAGGCGTTCGCCGCCGTCGAACGGCGCATCGAGGCGCGCGTCGCGGAGATCGAGGCCGACCGCGAGCTCGGCGAGGAGGTCTGGCCCGTCCTGGACTACGACGCCATCGCCGCCGGCACCGTCACGCCCGCGCAGGAGGCCAAGCTCAAGAGGCGCGGCTGCCTCGTCGTGCGCGGACTCTTCCCGCGTGAACAGGCACTGGCCTGGGACCAGGACATCGTCGGCTACGTCGAGCGCAACAAGTTCTTCGAGACGTACACGGGCCCCGGTGACGACTTCTTCGGCAGTGTCGGCTCCAAGCCCGAGATCTACCCGATCTACTGGTCACAGGCGCAGATGCGGGCCCGCCAGTCCGACCGGATGGCCACGGTCCAGTCGTTCCTGAACTCGTTCTGGAAGCACACCGACGACGACGGCACCCAGTGGTTCGACCCCGACCGCGACGCCCTCTACCCCGACCGCATCCGGCGCCGCCCGCCGGGCACGGACTCCTCCGGCCTGGGCACCCACTGCGATCCAGGCAACCTGGACCTGTGGATGACCCAGGCGTACCAGAAGGCGTTCCGCCACCTCTTCAGCGGCGATGTCGAGCGGTACGACCCCTGGGACGCCGCCCACCGCACCGACGGACCCCAGTACCCCGGCTCCACCATGTGCTCCGCTTTCCGCACCTTCCAGGGCTGGACCGCGCTGTCCGACATGGATGCCGACCAGGGCGTGCTGCACACCGTCCCGATCCCGGAGGTGATGGCCTACCTCCTGCTGCGTCCGCTGCTGCCGGACGTCCCCGAGGACTCGATGTGCGGCGTACGACCCAACCAGGTCTTCCCGGTCACCAAGCGCTGGCACCCGGTCCTCTATCGGGCCCTGACACCGATCCCCGACGTCAGCGCCGGCGACTCCGTGTGGTGGCACTGCGACATGATCCACAGCGTCGCGCCCGTCGAGAACCAGCAGGGCTGGGGCAACGTCATGTACATACCCGCCGCACCCTGGTGCCCCCGCAACGAGAAGTACGCCGCCGACGTCAGGGACGCGTTCACCACCGGCTCCAGTCCGAGCGACTTCCCCGAGGAGCACTACGAGCGTTCCTGGAACGGCCGATTCACCCTCGGCCAGCTCAACGAAACAGGCCGTCGGGGCCTCGGCCTGAGCGAGGGTCCGGAGCGGGTCGTGGGAGGGCCGAAGAAATCCCCTTCGAGCGTTGAACCTCCCCGCACCACGGCCGCGTTGTAGTCCTGCGAGGGCACCCCGCACCCGTGGGGCATCACGCGAACCCGAAGGATCGCGCCGAAGGAAGGGACGTCCATGCCCGATACCGCACGGACTGTCATCGAGGCGGCAGGGGGACCGTCCGAGGCCGCATCGGCGCCCGGCGGGGCCGACGAGATGACAGAGGAGAGACGTACGGGATGAACGACGACACCACCGGCGGCGGCGAGGGAGCGGAAGCGGGACAGGGCCCACCCCCGTTCATCCTCTACCAGCAGGGTGACGATCTGACGACGGCTCAACGCGGCCTCGTCATCTGGGTGCACAACCTCCTGCTGCCGATCTACGCCGGAGAGGAGTCGTCCCGCGCCCCGTGGTGCCCGCGCTGGTGGGAGCACCCCGACGCGGTGGCCCACCTCTACGGCCTGTGGATGGCATGGCAGGAAATGACCTCCGTCAAGGCCGGCATGAACGGGCCCGCCATGTGGCACCGGGACTTCCTGGTACCGGCGATGACGTTTCTGCGCGACCCCTCGGGACCGTTCTCGGGCTGCAAGCCCGGAAGCCACCGGCCGAAGGACCCGCCACGGGTCGACGTGTACGACGGCTGATCCAGGTCCCGATCCCCATCGCATACCTTCCGAGCGCGGACAGAGAAGAGAAACCGGCATGGCACGCATCCTTGTTGTCTCCAACGAGAGTGGCATGGGGCTAGGCGGAGTGCCCGTGTTCAACAAGCTCATCACCGAGGGGCTCGCGGAGAACCAGGCCCACAAAGTTGACCTGCTCTATGTGACGGACAACCCGCAGGACCACGGAGCCGCGACCGTTCACAAGGTTCCCCCGGTGGCGGGCGAGGACAAGATGGACACGATCCTCAAAGCGGCCCAGCAGGATCCACGGGATTTCGGCCTTCCGGCCGCGGGAGAGGGCCAGTACGACATCGTCATCGGGCACAGCCGGTTTTCCGGACCCGCGGCGTCCGCCATGCAGTCCGCCTGGTATCCGGACGCCGTGCACATGAACTTTCTCCACACCTCGCCCGAGAAGCTGGAGCAGGCCAAGATCACCGATCCGAACGACCCGGCCATGGTTCAGATGCGGACGGACGCGGGCCAGGCCAAGGTGAAGATCGAGAAGGACATTCTCAGGAAGGCCCGCGTCGGTGTCGGTGTCGGCGGAGCACTGACCGAGGACGTCCAGCGGATTCAGGCGATGAACACGGAGGCCAAGAGCTGGCACGATCTCGTGCCCGGTGGCGAAACGGTCAAGACCTTCAGTCCGCCCTCGCCGAAGGAACAGTTCAACGTTCTGCTGATGGGGCGCATGGATGATCCCATGAAGGGGGGCAGCGACGCCCTGGCAGCGGTGAAGCACCTCAACGACAACGGCAAGAAGGTGCATCTCACCATCCGCGGCGCGAATCCGGAGAAGCTCCAGGAAACGCAAGCCAAGGCGGACAGCCAGGCCGGCGGACCGGGAAGGGTCACCGTCAAGCCCTTCACCAAGGAAAAGCAGGACCTGGTCAACGACATGCACGCCAACCACGTGGTGATCATGCCGTCCAAGACCGAGGGCTTCGGCCTGGTGGCCACCGAGGCCGCCGCGCACTGCATTCCGATCCTGGTGAACCGGGACAGTGGCGCGGCCAAGTTCCTCCAGGACCCCGCGCGCGGTGCGGCCCACCTGGGCAAGGACAGTGTGGTCATGACGCCCGAGGATGCCTCGCAGCGCCACATCGCCTGGGCGGACGCCATCGGGAACGTCGCGGACAACTGGTCGGAGCGCAAAATCGGCGCCCGCGAACTGCACAACGTTCTGAAGGACTACACCTGGGAGAACGCCGGGACGGCACTGGTCCAAGCGGGCATGGAGGCCAAGGACGGCAACGTGCGAGGAACGAAGCAACTGCGGGGCGGTCAGCTGCAGTTCGTATCCGGTGCCGCGAGCCTCACCTCTCCGAACGCCACCACGGGGCAGTCGGGGAACCATCAGCCACCTGCCGCCCCCGTGCAGGGATCCCCCAAACCCACCGCCAAACCGTCGGTGCTCTGAGCGGACCGGCCCGACGAGCGTGCGGGCAGGACCGGTACGGCCGACGCGGAGCGGTCCGGGTACGCGGAGCGGTAGCGGCCCCTGGGCGTACCGGTTTGATGCCCGGGCGTACCCGGCCCGATGCCCGGCAGTCGAAGGGGATCCGACCGTTCGCCGGGTTCCGGACCACGTCTGGTGCGTGGCGGCCAGAGCCTCGGTTCACGCCCCGGCCCAGATCCGTCCCGAACCCACGGCGTCACACACGTCCTGAAGAGGTCCAGCGCCCGAAATGAGGGAGGCGGCCCCGTGAAGGAGCCGCCTCCCCGCGTTCGGCGTGATCAGCAGGGGAATGTGCCGCTGTAGAGCGCGTGTCCGTAGGAGGAGGTTCCGGAGCCGAAGCCGTAGATGCCGTCGTCGCTCCAGACCGCCTCGCGGAAGCCGCTGACGCAGGTCGACGTCGGGGCGAGCGCGAAGCCCTCCAGGTTGTCGGCCGGCATGACAGCCGGGTTCGTGTAGGTCACGTCCGGCACGATCGCGCCGGAGGCGTTGACCTTCATGAAGGTGTGGGTCTCACCGCAGGTGTTGTCGCAGGTCGCGACGAGGCGCTGGGTGCCGGCGTCGTACGTCACGTCCATCACGGAGGCCTTGCCCGTGGCGATGGTGCCGAACGTGGTGAACGTACCGTCGGAGTTCAGACCGTAGACGTGCAGCGAGCCGTCCCACTCCAGGCCGGCGAAGAACAGGCCCGACCCGTGCAGCGGGTAGTTCGCCGGGTTGTAGGCGGCGCCGGTGAGCGGGTTGACCCAGCCGTTCGCGGTCAGCCAGCTGTCCGGCACGTAGCCGACGCCCTCGAAACCGAGGTTGGCGTCGTCCTTGCTGCCGGTGTTGAGCTGCGGGAACTGCGAGGTCATGTCCCACTGGTGGACCGGGGTGAGCGTCGATCCGGTCGCGGCCGGGTCGAACTCCAGGATCGTGTCCTTGGGAACCGTGTTGTTGGTGTTGTCGCGCTCGGACGTCACGTAGAGGTGGCCGTTGCCGCCGACGGTCAGGCCCTCGGAGTCCGGCTCGCCGGAGCCGCTCGCGAAGCGGATCTGCTTGCCGGTCGCGCTCCAGGTCGCGTCCGGGATCCACTTGCCGTTGCTCTTGACCAGCTTGTACAGCCAGTTCTTGTTCTTGGCGGCCCACAGCACGGACGGGTTCGCCGGGTCGAAGGCCAGGCCGCTCACATCCCGGCCTTCCGGGCCGGTGGACGTGGTGAACGCGCAGACGTTGTCCACGATCGTGACGTCCAGCCCACCCGGCCACGCCGCGGTGCCCGTCGGGGTGGAACCCGTGCCGGAAGGCGCTTCGGGCGCGCACCCACTGGTGAGCGAGCCGCCGCCGCCCAGGAGTTGGCCGGTCTGCGAACCGCCACCACCACCGGAGCTGCCCGAGCAGGAGTTCGCGCTGCCGAGCGTCGCGGTCGCGGCGGTCTGGAACCAGCCGGTGCCATTGGCGCAGCGCTCGTCCGACGGCTTGGCGGCGTTGGTGGTCCAGGTCAGCGAGTCGATGGTGTTGCCGCTGCTGTCGACGAGGAAGACCGAGTCGTTGTCGCCCAGCCCGATGGTGGAGTTGAACGTGACGTAGCCGCCGGCGGGGATGCTGCTCGCGCTCGGCGAGGACGAGGAGATCGTCACCGCGGAGTGGGAGGTGTCGGCGTCGACGTACTTCCACGAGCCGACGCTGACCGCGCTCGTTCCGCCGTTGTACAGCTCCACGGTGTCGGAGCCGTCCGAGGTGACCTCGTTGATCCGTACCCGGCTCGCCGCCGGGATCGACGACGGGCAGCCCGAGGCGTTCGCGGTGCCGAAAGTGGCCGCCGAGGTCGCGGTCACCCAGGCTCCGGTGCCGTCGCCGCCGCAACGCGCCATCGCCGGCTTCGCCTTGTCGGTCGCCCACTCGACGCGGTCGACGACCGTGCCGCCGGACGTGTAGATCACCACCTTGTCCGCGTCACCCAGTCCCTTGGGCGAGTTGAAGGTGACGAAGCCGCCCGCCGGGACGGACGTGGCGGACGGGCTGAACGACTGCTGCGAGAAGCTGTCGTCGGACATCTTCCAGCCACTGATGCTCACCGCGGTCGAGCCGGAGTTGTACAGCTCCACCGTGTCGTTGTTCGACGAGGTGACTTCGTTGATCCGAACGTTCTGATAGCCGACCGGGTCGGCGGCGGCCGCGGGCTGAGCGGCCAGCAATCCGGTGACGAGGAATCCTGAGAGTGTCAGGGACACGGCGCACACAGAGGCGACGCCGGCACGCGAAGGTGAGGTAGGCACGAGGGGGAACTCTGGCCAGACGATCTTGAAACGGCGTGTACTCCGGCTGAACGGCAACTTCTGGCCAACGGAACGTCAGACATACGCCCCCGCCGGTCGACTCGGCATCGTGCTCTCTGGGCTCGCTGTGGCCCAACAACCCCGTTCGCCCCACGCAGTGGAAGACGTGCGGCACGTCAGTCCGATTCGCAACCGGCGGCCGCGGACAGGTCGCGAGCTTCACGGAGACTCTCGCCTGCTGTCGAGTTCACGCCGACTACCAAGTGTCCGATCGCTCGGTCGGTCAGCGCTCGGATCAAGCGGCGGGGGCCGCTGTTCGGACGTGCGGCGACAAGCCGGCGTTCGAGGGCCACACTTTCATCCAGGGCCGGGACGGCCTTCGCCATGAATGACCGCGGACCTCAGTCGAACGCGACCGATTCGCGGATGGTGCTGCGGCGCAGCAGCGTGCCGGGCTCCGCCAATTGCGTGGGATCGAGTTCGGAGGCGTCCCCTGCCAGGGAGATCGCGCCGTCGATGGCTTCGCGTCCCGCGCGATAGGCCTGCCGGACGCTGAAGGCCCACCAGTCGAAGCTCACGCCGAGTACCGGTTGGAGTGCCCGCGGATCCGGGCCGACGCCGATCGGGGTGGTCCGTTCGCCGCTGGCACGTTCGTCCCGGGCACCGGATCGGGCGAACGACGCGGCCTGGACGGCCTGGCGGAATCCGAAATTCCCGAGGTCGTCCTCGGGCGGAAGCAGGTCGCAGGCGGCGATGGCCTCGTCCAGGAGTTCTCCGGCTTCCCGCGGATGCCCCGGGTCGGCGAACCGGGTGGAAACCCCGGCGAGCCAGATCACCAGTCCTTCCAGGTGCCGTGAATCGGCTTCGGCCATGCGGCGGTTGAGCCGCACGGCCTCGCGGTCGACCTCCAGGCTCGCGTCGGTCTGTCCGGCCAGATCAAGATAGATCGCCAGATCGAGGAGCGCCCAGACGAAACCGTAGGACGAGGGGCAGCCCCCACGGCCCTCCATCGCGCGGTACATGTCGACCACTTCGCGTTGAACCGCCACGGCACGCTCGAACCCATCGCACGTGCGAGGTGTTCCACGGAACCGTCGGCGAGCAGGTCGCGGTAGATCGCCGCGGCTTCCGCGAAATACGGAAGGCGCACCGACGGCCGCTCACGATGGCTTCGCCACCCGAACGTCAGCAGCCGCCGCGCCCCAGCGCCCCGAGAGACGGGCCGCGCACGGCGACCTCATCAGGAACGTGAACGCCTCCGCCCTGGGAGCCAGTCGGCGCTGAGTAAGGATCGGCCGGATTCGTAGCTGACAGCGGGATTCTCGATCGCGTTACGTGTCATGTCTCCGTCGATTCATACATGGCCGTCACCGTCCAGACGGAGAGTCACCCCCACGATGGAGGAACCTTGACCGGTTCGATGAACCGCCGTAGACCCGCGCTGCGTCCACTCGCACTGCGTACCGGGCTGCTCGGCGTGCTGAGTCTGTCCCTCGCGTTCGGCGCCGGCGGAGTCGGAGGCGCCGCCGCCTCGGCCGCCGACACGAACTCGCTCCAGTTGTCCGGCACCACCACGTCCGGAATCCACAACACGTACGACCCCAGCTCGTTCACCTACCTCGCGCAGGGCCTCGACACGGGTACCTCGATGATCGAGCTGGACGTCTGGGACGACTTCTTCACCCAGGAGTGGAAGGTCAGTCACAGCAGCCTGACCAGCAACAGCAACAACTGCGTCAACGCCTCCTCGGCCGCCGACCTCTACACCGGCGGCGCCAACAAGGACCTGGAGACCTGCCTGGACGACGTCCGCGTGTGGCTCGGCGCGCACCCCGGCCACGGGCCACTGATCATCAAGCTGGAGATGAAGGCCGGCTTCCAGGCCAACCTCGGGATGAGCCCGGCCAAGCTGGACAAGTCGATCACCGCGCACCTGGGCAGCCTGGTCTACAAGCCGAACGACCTGCTGAACAAGCCCGGCGGTGGCCAGTACGCCACCCTGGACGAGGCCGCCAAGGCCGGGAACTGGCCGACCCGGGCGCAGTTGGCGGGCAAGGTGCTGCTGGAGATCATCCCCGGCACGGTCGAGGAGAACAACCCGACCGACACGCTGTGGACGGACAAGGAGTACGCGACGTACCTGCGAAACCTGCACACCGCCGGCACCACCGCGCAGGCGAACATCTTCCCCTCGGTGCACAACGCCGCCTCGGGCGACCCGCGCACCCGCTACTCCGACACGACCCTGCGCCCCTGGTTCGTGTCGTTCGACGGTGACGCGGCCGGTTACATCAACAACGGCATCGACACGAGTTGGTACGACACCAACCACTACCTGCTGTTCATGACGGACTCGCAGAATGTGTCGCCGGCTCTCGACGACGTCAGCCCGTCGGCGTCCGACGCGTCGGCCCGCGTCGCCCTGCTGGCCAAGGCGCATGCCACGGTCGCGTCGAACGACTGGCGAGGCCTGCCGGACGTGCAGTCACTGGTCCTGCCCCGCGGCTGAGCCCCCGCTGTTCGGCGGTACCGCCGCTGAATCGCTCCACCGTTCAACCCGCCGGGTGCCGCGGTCGGCCTGAAACTCCGACCGGGGCACCCGGCCGCTGTCACTCGATCCACCGGGCGGCAGCCTCGTAGGTGGTGGCCGGGCCGCTGTTGAACGCGATGGCCGCATCGGGTGCGTGGCGCCGAATCAAGTTGACCACCTGCTCGAGGAGTTCAACCTGATCGTCCGAGTGCCGCAGGCCGCCGCCGACGGTGACGCACTCCCACGCATGGGCTCGCAGCGCGTTCACGACGACCGTCTCCACGTCGTCACGTCCGTCCAGGCCGATCAGGCAGGTCTCCACGCCCACACCATGTTCGGCGAACCTGGCCAGTCCCGCCTCGATCGCCTCGACCACCGGCTCGGGATCCCACGGCCCGGGCACCCGGCGGGGATCGAGCCCGATGACGAGGACGCGTGGTGAGGCAGTGGTGTCCATGTGCGGACCATAGCGTCGTCGGATCCGTGGAGCAGTTCCCGACCGGATCTCCTTCAGCCGGGCCGACTCAGCCGTGCAAAGTGAGGACCACCTCGTCGATCTCCTCGCCCCGTCCGTTCGCGAAGCCCCTATCATTGCCGGTGACCACGAATCCGCACTTCTCCAGGACCCGGATGGAACCCGCGTTGTCCGCTGCCGCGCGGGCGTACACCGGGCGCGTGTCCGCGATGGCGAGCAGCTCGCGCAGCGCGGCGGTCGCGGCTCCTCGGCCCCAGTACTGTCGCCCGATCCAGTAGGTGACCTCGCGTTCCTCGGGCGGGCCGTAGACGGCCACGTGCCCGACGACCTCACCGCTTTCGCCGACGACCGTGCGATTGATGACGGCTGGATCTTGGCGGATCCGTGCCCAGTGAGAATGAAAATACTCACTGTCCGACGGGTCCTTGGCAGTGAACGCCGCCATCCGGATTCCCTCGGCATCGTTCATGTGAGTGAAGAACACCGGCAGGTCGGTGTCTCTCACCTCTCGCAGCACTACGTCCATCGGAGCCTCCCGGCTGGTGATCGTGAGCGGTCGGTTGCGTCGCGATGAGCCCGTTCGATCCTTTCAGGCGCTCCCTGCCGCCGAGGGCGTTTCACCACTTCGGCCGGACCATGCCGAGGGCGTCCGACGAGGGAGTGAAGGCCGCCGTGCGGCGATGGACCGGCGGGACGGGTTCACCCGGAAGGAGGCAGGTTCCACGCGGTCGCCCGGCCCGTGATTCCGGCCGGGCGGCCGCGTCGTTCCGTGCCGACGGGCGCGCACACAGCATGACCGTTAGGTTTTCCCTGTCCGTTATGCACCTCATGGCGCGCTGACCCGAGGAGTCCCGCGATGACCGCGTTCCCGACCGACCTGTCCCCCCTGAGCGGCCGCTACACCATCGACGCCGCGCACAGCCGTATCGGCTTCGTCGCACGGCACGCGATGGTCACCAAGGTCCGCGGCGCGTTCTCCGAGTTCGAGGGCAGCGCGTCCTTCGACGGCGCCGACCCGTCCAGGTCGGGGGGCAAGGTGACCATCGAGGCCAAAAGCGTCGACACCCGCAACGCCGATCGCGACAAGCATCTGCGCAGCAACGACTTCCTCAACATGGACGAGTACCCGCAGATCACGTTCGTCTCCACGGCCGTCCACCGCAGCGGCGACAGCAGTTTCGACGTCACCGGCGATCTCACCATCAAGGACGTCACCAAGTCGGTGACCATCCCCTTCATCTACGAGGGCACCGCCACCGACCCGTTCGGCAATGTTCGCGTCGGCCTGGAAGGCTCGCTCACCATCAACCGCAAGGACTACGGCGTCATCTGGAACGCGGCGCTGGAGACCGGCGGTGTCCTGGTGAGCGAGAAGATCCAGCTCGAGTTCGAGATCTCCGCGATCAAGGACGCCTGACAGGGCTCGTCGCCGGGCGGGCGGGGCTCGCCACGCCCATCAGGCCGCTCCACCCCGGTGATCACGCCGTAGCGCTCGACGGGGAGTGAGCGTGATCCCGATGACGAACGACTCGTCCGGCACCAGGTGACCGGCCTCGCGAGCGACTCAGCTCCCGCCACGACAGCGCGAAGTCGCTTCCTGTCGATGCTGGTACCAGCACGCGTCGATCTCACGTCCGTCACCCAGGGTGAACCGTGCCGGTCCTGGCGCAGGGGTGAAGCCCGCTGCCGTGAGTGCACCTCGAGACGCACTGTTCGTCGGCTCCGCGCCCGCTCGTACGACCTTGAGGCCGAGATGGCGGTGACCGAACTGGACGGCCGAGCGGAACAGCTCGGCACCCAGTCCCTGCCGGCGGAAGTCCGGAGCCAGCCAGCCACCGATCTCGCCGGAGCGCAGGTCCACGCTCGTCGCGCCCGCGTATCTGCCGTCGGCCACATGCACGGCGGTCAGCGCGAAGAAACCATCGGAGCGCTTCTCCAGCTTCCTCATCATCTTGAAGCGATCGCGGGGCGCGAACCCTGACAGGTCGTCATCCGCACGCATGGACAAGAACAACTCTCGGGTTTCTTCGTGCCGCACAAGCTCGTCAGGCCTGGACCCCAGCCAGCGCTGCGCCTCGGCGTCGGAGCCGGCCGCCGCGGGAGCCATCAAATCCAGGGCGATGAGCGGCGTGTAGAGCAGCAGCCGCTCGCTGCGCACCACGTGCCTGCCCGCACCGCACTTACCGCGCACACGTGGATAAATCGATTCCGCGGGCCGACGGAACAGTGCCTGCCACATCGTGCCCCTCCGGGTAAGAAGACTGCTGAAGTGCTGTTCCAGCACCGCGCGATGGCCGAATATAGCTTGTCTCCGCAGACACCCGTGAGCCTGGGTGATGACGCCGGCACGCGGTTGACGATCGGCTCCCGACGACACTCCGGCAGACCTGACCGAGCGCCGCGCCGCGCCGCGCCGGGAGCCTGATGAGACAGGCGGCGATGTCGTTCGCGCCCTCTCAGCCGGCCGAGGTGTTCCGTGTCGCCTCGCGTGCCTCGGTGAGGGCTCGCTGTCTGAGGTTGCCGCCGAACAACTGAATCGTGGTGGCGGCCAAGATGTCATCGCTGCCGATGGTCCGCCCGTCCCCTCTGCGGGCGGACAGGGACCGGAGGGAATCCTTGAGGAACGGGGGTGGGCCCGGTTCGCCCGACATCACGGGGGTGACCGTACCGAAGCGTTTGACCCCGCCCTCGCGGACGACCATGGCCGCGTCCCGGGCGAGGTCCGTCAGGAACACGCTCGCGATGCCGTCCAGGTCGCGGACCATCACCGGGACGGCCGTCGCCCCCATGCTCCGCAGCAGCTTCTTGACCCCGGCCTCGAACCTGTGGGCGCCGACCACAGCACTCGGTTTGCGCGACCTGCTTCGCTTGGGGGACGGCACGATGACACCCTCGGCGTCGTACAGGACACCGGTCAGGCCTTGGAACGTCGGGCTGTGGCCGTACCACTTGTCCCCCACCTCGAGCTCGACGTTCCGGTCGATCGCCGAGAGAAGGTCCCCGGGAATCAGCTTCCTCCGGGACTCCGCCGCCGCCGCCGCTCTCCTCGCGCCATCGATGATCTCCGTCAGCACGGTCCGCGTCACCGAAGCGGCGGCCCACGCGGCCGACCGAGAGACGTGCATCGGGGTCACGTCCCTGAACACCGCTTTGACGAGAGAAGGCTTGAACGGCGAGACATCCATGACCGAGGCGGTCTTCGGACCGCTGCGCTCAGGGCGTACGGGCTGTGCGGTCATCGGAAGAAACGCTCCCTGCCGTCGAGTTGTCACAGGCCCACACTTCACCACGCGGACCCGCGCTCCTCCTCATCCTCCGTCGAAGCGGCACCGGTCGAGAGCCCGACGAGCACATCCCGACGGCCGGGCCGAACGTGCGGGAAGACGATGGAGTGCCGGCAACTCGCTTCGGCAGTCGGGCTGGAGCCGGCCCTGGCGAAGGTCGAACTCGCCAGGGCAGGGTCGATCGCACCGGTCTGGGAGTATTGCGGTCACCTGCTTGGGGCCGTGTCACAGCCATCTCGTAGGCTTCCGGCCATGAACGAGGGTGATTCCGGCAGACGGGTCATTGAGGGGCGCTTCGAGCTTGAGGCGCGGCTCGGTGGCGGTGGCATGGGCACGGTGTGGCGTGCACGCGATCTGGTCCTCGACCGGGCCGTGGCGCTCAAGGAGGTACGGCCTCCCGATCCGGGTCTCGCCGAGTACGACCCGCAGGGCGCGGCGATGCTCCGGGCCCGAGTACTGCGCGAGGCACGGGCGCTGGCCCGCGTCGATCACCCCAATGTGGTGACCATCCACCACGTGGTGGACGGCGGGGAGTACGTCTACCCGTGGCTCGTCATGGAACTGGTGACCGGCGGATCGTTTCAGGACCGGCTCGAGAAGGGGCCGTTGTCGCCCGCCGACGCCGCCCGGCTGGGTCGCGAGGTGCTGGCCGCGCTACGCGCCGCGCACGATGCAGGCATCCAGCACCGGGACGTGAAACCCGCCAACGTGCTGATGAGACCCGATGGACGTCCCGTCCTCACCGACTTCGGCATCGCGACCATCAGGGACTCGAGCGCCTTGACCGCGACCGGGTCGATCATCGGCACACCCGACTACATGGCACCCGAGCGTATCTCCGGCGGCGAGGGCGGCCCCGGCTCCGACCTGTGGTCGCTGGCGATGATGCTGTACGTCGCCGTCGAGGGACATCACCCGCTGCGCAGGGGAACCACCCTCGCCACGCTGGCGGCCATGCTGAGCGAGCAGCTTCCGCCACCCGCCCGAGCCGGAGTTCTGACCGGGTTCCTGAACGCCGTGCTCGTCAAGAACCCCGCCGACCGGGCGGACGTGACGACCGCGGACCGGCTGCTCGCGGAGGCGATCGAGGCGAGCGGCACGGTTTCCAGTGCTCCTGCCGGGGCGGACGGGGCCACGTCGTACTGGCTGGCGCCCCCGCCGGGTCCAACAACCGCGCCCTCCACGCCGGTTGGGTCCGGACCGCCCGCCGGCTTCGGACCAGCTGCGGGCTTCGGACCGTCCACCGGCTTCGGGCCCGCTTCGGGCTTCGGCCCGGCGACTCCGTACCCGGCGGGCCCCACACGACCGACGACGGCACAGCCGGGCAACCGTGCGAAGAGCCGAATCGCGATCGCCTCGTCCGTCGTCGGGGCCGTGCTGGCGGGTGTTCTGGTGTGGACCCTGCTGCCCGACGGGGGCGACAAGGACAGCGGAAAGCCAGCCGATTCAGCCGGCGGGACCTCCTCGGCCAGGACGACGGACCCCACGCACACACCGTCCCGCGCGACGCCGAAGCCCCAGGCCGACGCGAAGACGGATCTGCTCACCCCGGCCGGCATCCGGACGGCGGTGAAGGAGATCAAGGCCGCGACCGGCACGGACCGCGCATGCGACCTCACGGTCTATCCGACGTATGTGTCCGCGGAGATCATGGTCAAGGGCAGCGACACCAAGTACGACAGCTACACCTACCGCCTGGGCCAGGGCGTCGAGAAGGGCATCATCAGCAGCGCGATCATCGGCGGCGAACGCCCCTTCAGTCTCGACAGCTTCGACTGGGACGTCCTTCCCGCCCTGCTGGAGCGGGCGAAGAAGGACCTGAACGTACAGCGGCCGACCATGCGCTACGTCCTGGTCCGCCCTGCCGACGACACGTTCGACACCCCGCTGGGACTGGCTGTCTATCTCGCCGACGACCACGTCACCGGCTATCTGGATGCCGACCTGAAGGGCAAGGTGACCCGGGTGATGCCTGCCCAGGACTGAGCGATCCGCCGGCACCGCCCGCGCCCTCGACCCGTCATGGATCGCTGATCTCGAAGAACTCGGCATACGGTCAGGTACTCCCCCGCGTTGGTGGAATCGACCTGGTGTGGACGACCGGCGCGCTGCGGTGACGGCCGTCATTCCGAGTGGACGGCGTTCGGGACCGTCCATGGATCGCCCCGCCCGTGCCCGCTAGTCGGAGGAAGCCGGCTCCTTCTGTTCCGTCGGCTCCGTAGGGTCCGTCCAGTCCGTCCGGAGGCGCCGTTCCTCCTCCCGTTGGGCGGCCACGTCGGGGATGACGGCGACAGCCTCGGCAAAGCGCGTCTGTCCGATCAGCAGTTCGGCCAGGTCGGTCGCGGCCTGCTTGCCGGACAGCCGGCGCAGGCGGGCGATGGCCTGCTCGACGCAGCCGTCCTGAGCGAGCAGCCAGGCGATGGTCAGTTCGCGGTCGTCGACCTCGCCGGTCGGCAGTGCCTCGATCTCCTCGATCGCTTCCCGGGCGCGTCCGGCCTCTCCCATCAGCCACCACCGGTTGGACCGGAGCCAGTACGCCTCGTTCTCCGCGAGGAACTCGGGGCTGCGTCCTTCCGTGAGTGCAATGGCCTTGTCGTGTAGGCCCTGGTCGGCAAGCACGATCAGGGTCGATTGGAGAAGGTTTCCGTCATAGAGGTCGTCGAACGTGTGCTCCACCGCCGCGATGGCCTCGTCGAAGCGCCCCTGGCGCATGAGCAGTCCCATCAGCACGCTGTCGTACCAGCCCGGATACTTCGCGGCGATGAGGTCGCGCAGGTACGCCTCCGCTTCTCCGGCTCGGCCCAGGTCCTCCAAGGCCTTGACGTACGGAGCCGCTGCGGTGGACGTCTCGGTACCGGTGGCGAGGTCGCGCAGTTCCTCGATGCGGCCGTTCCGGGCCAGCAGCTCCGTATAGAACTCGACGTTGTTCTCCGGCCCGTACCGGCGTGCGGCCACGTCCGCGCCGAGCAGCCGGATCGCCTCGTCCACGCGGCCGGACCGCTCCAGGACCCGGGCCTGGCCGGCCAGGACGTCCCACAGGTCACGGACACCGCGCTGCTCAGGGTCACGCCGGAACTCCTCGGCGATCGGGGTGAGTACCTCCAGCACCCGCTCGTCGCGTCCTTGCCCGTCGGTCATCTCCACCAGGCCCAGCAGCACCCGCCTGTCACGCAGATACGGGACGAGCACGCCGATCGCGTCGTCCACCCGGCCGGCCCGGACCAGCGCCGCGGCGTAGTCCCGCCACGCGTCACCGCCCTCCTGCCCCCGCCGGCCCGGGTCCGCCAGTTCCAGCGCCTGCTCGACGCGGTTCCACCGCAGAAGGACATCGGCCCCGGCCCGTACCGCCGGCTGCCAGCCCGACGCCGCGAACGGCTCCATGACCGCCCAGGCGCGCCCGAACTCCCCTACCGTGCACAGCCCCCGTACCGCACCCACAGCGCAGAACCAGTCCTCGCGCTCGCGTGCGGCCTCCACCAGCGTCTCGAGACCGCCACGTTCCAAGATCTCGTCCACAAGCCGCGGCAGGACACCACCGAGATGGCTCAACTGCCACTGAAGATCATCGACATTCACGGGGGCACCCTAAGCCCGCCTGAAGGACGCCCTGGCCGTCGAAGGCAAGTGGTCGGGGATGCCGACGGGTCTACTACTTTAAGTATCCGTTGGCATACTCATTGTGACTATGCTGCTGAGTAGTGCCGATCTCGCGGCGCTGCGCGGACGAGCCGGTGTTTTCGGTTGCTCCGTGACAGATGCAAGGAGCCAAGCGCATGAATCCTGTCGTCGACGTCTGGGGTCCGGTCTCTCCCAAGGTCCGTTCCTCGTTTCCTCCCGCGCCGGAGCCGCACGACGAGTGGCCCCTCGACGGGGGAACGGCCTGGGTCTACTACAGCCCGCTGAACCGCAGACAGCTCATCAGGCCGGTCATCCTCTCCGACGGCTTCTCCAGCGGCTCGAGCGACCTCGACCAGCTCTGGCACGGCCTGGAGGAGAACGGCGACTTCCGCTTCATCTCCGAACTCCACGCGACCGGCCGGGACGTGGTCATCCTCGGCTACAACGACCGGACCGCATCGATCACGTCGAACGCCGACACCGCCATCGACTGCATCCGCCGGGCCGTCGCCGAGCGGGTGGGCCGGGCGAAGCTGGTCGTGGGCGGGTTCAGCATGGGCGGACTGATCACCCGCTACGCGCTGGCCAAGATGGAACAGGACCCCTCGCTTCCCGACCACGAGACGTCCCTCTACCTCTCCTACGACACCCCCCACCAGGGCGCATGGTTCCCCATCGCTCTTCAGGCCTTCACGCACTTCGCGACGGACAAGTGGGGGGAGGCTCCCGTCGTGGGCCCTGTGCTGCGCCAGTTCTCGGGGCTGCTCAACAGCCCGGCAGCGAAGGAGATGGCGCGCTGGCACATCGAAAAGGCCGGCAGCACCCCGCAGCAGGCGCCCGAGCGGATGGCGTTCCTCACCGCGCTCGACGACATCGGCGGATGGCCCCGCGGCGTCCGCAAGATCGGGGTCGCCAACGGGGTGGACAGCGGCACCGGCAACGGCGTCAAGGCCGGCGCGACCGCAGTGAAGTGTCAGGGGAACACGCTGAACGACACGTGGCTCAAGACCCAGGCCGAGGGTGATCAGGTCGTCGCGCGCCTGCAGAAGACGAGTGAGGAGCCGGTATCGGTGCGCACCAGCGGGCTGCCCGCCATCGACGGAGCGCCCGGGGGCCTGTTCACCGTGCCGTCCCCGGACGGCGACACCGGCAGCTTCGGCCTGGCCGCCCTCCTCATGACCGTTCTCGGCAACACCGTGAACCCGGACGTCATCACCACGTCCTGCTTCATCCCCAGCATCAGCGCCCTCGCCGTCGGCGACATCGACGACCCGAAGCGGCTCTACCAGCCGATCACACCGGACAACAGCGCACTCGACGCTTTCCAGTGCGCCGGCCGCAACGAAGGGCACACCACCATGACCGAAGAACTCGGCGCATGGATCGTGAACGAAATCGTCGCCGGCTGACGACCAACCAGGGTGGGCGCAAGCCACCGGCGAACCCGCCCACCCACAGCACGGCGACGTCGGTTCGGGTCAGGCGCCGGCCACAGGGTTGGCCCGCACAACCAGCGGCGCGCAGAAACGCTCCCTGACAACGGCCCGCGCACCACTTGAACTCTGCGCCAGACACCGGCCCACAAAGTCACGCGGCGCTCGCCTCGGCCGGCAGTCGTCGTCGCCGGGGGTCTGCTCAGTGGGCAACTGGGCGCCCTCGATCTCGGCGACGACCGCGTCGAGGCAGGTAACCGGCTCTCTCTCCCCCCGATCACTCCTAGTCTCCGGAGAAGCCGAAGATTCCCAGGTGAGTCGGCCTGTCGTCGGAGTGGAGGACGACGTAGTAGCCGGTCCATCGCATCTGGCACTCCCCGAGAAGGCTCCGCTCGTGCTCTTCATGGCTCGCAGCCTCATTGGCGGCGGCAGCGAGTTCTTCGTACTGCTCGACCGTCGGGCGGTCGGTGCCGAAGTGGTGCACCACGCGGCTGAGTGCCAACGGGCGCAGGGTGCCGTAGTCAGCAATCCCGGACCGCGTAGGCGGGGCATCCGCGGCAACAACCCTGTCGATGTCGAGGATCGTATGGGTGCCTTCTGTGCCCATGAACTCCTCGTCCGCGTACAGGTCCCGCAGGCTTCGGTAGCGGGTGCCGTCGCCGTACTCCTCCTGAAACACCCTGGCCCGCAAAGTCCCCAATGCCACCTCAACATCGCCGTCGTACCTGATGACGTAGTCCCAGCCGCTGGCACCCACTGAGCCACCCTCCCTGAAGATCGTGAATGGCCGAACGGTAACGGCGGGGACTGACAACGCCGGGGCATGGCGCCGGGAGAACCCGCAACACGGGCGTACTCGCCGATCGTGCCTACTCTTCCCGCGCGATCCGCGGACGCATGTGGCGAGGACACACCGGAGGCCGCCCGCCAGGATTCGGCCCTGAAACGTACAGGCAGCACATAACCCCCGATGTGCGGGGGAAGTGCCGCATCGTTTCCGGGCCCCTGGGTGCCACGGGGGTGGGCGAACTCCGTCCGCCCCCTCCCCCTCCCCCCCCGCCCCTCGGCGTCAGTCGGTCCGGTCGTTGAGCCCTTCGCGCACGAGCCAGTACGGGTAGCCGAACCGCTCACCGAGGGCTACGAACCTGTCGTACGTCACCCCGTCGGCCGGCACCGGCACGAAGTAGGTCTTCACCGGCCATGCCCTGAAGGGCTTTGTCAGTGGTGGTCGAGATCGTCCGGCGGAAGACGTCGGCGCCATGGGCCTCGGCCAGGTGGGCCTGTACCCCACCGGTCGATGGGGCCGGTGGTGTTATGCACCGGCCCGCACCTCTCGTCACCGTCGTACGGATCAGAACTGCTGCACGAAATAGGGTTCGACGGTCATCCAACCGTTGCCGCGAGCACCGTAGCGGGTGCCGTTGTCGCTGCTGGCCAGGGTGTACCAGGAGTCGACGTAGTCGGGATCGTCCGTCCACCAGTCGTTCGGGATGGCGTCCAGGATGGCGTTCACCAGGGGGATGTAGGTGCCCTGGTCGGTGATGGTGAGCAGGGCGGTGGCGATGGCCTTGGCCAGGTCACGGTAGTTGGTGCTGCCGTCCTCTTCCATCATCACGGCATCGGCCAGGTTGTACTTGTAGTTCGACCAGTTGACCAGGATCTGGCCGGGCCGATAGACCGTGCCGTCATTGTCGAGGTAGGGCATGTCGACGGGATCGACACGTACGGCGCCGTCCTGTCCGAAGCCGGTGACCAGCGTGTAGATCTCGGCGTCGCCCTTGATCCAGGGCTCTTCGTCGTCGGAGAGTTCCACCGCGCTGATGCGGGTGGTCCAGAAGCCCCCGGCAGCGGCCGCCTGGGCCTGCGGTTTCCTGGTGGCGTCCGCCTTCGGTGCCGGTGCCGGCGTGGCGGAGTCCAGGCCGTAGTGGCGCAGTTGTCTGTTCAGGACACTCAGGCCGGCGGCCAGGGCCTTGGAGCCGTCGATGTCCACGACGTACACGGGACGGGCGGGTGCGTGGCGGGCGTCGAGTGCGTGAGCCCGGCCCCGGACGTCGTAGGCGACGATCGTGGTGGCGTGATCATCGGTGGTGGCGGGGGCCACCCAGGGCAGCTTTCCGGCGGACAGGGCGCCGCACATCGCGTGGTCCCCCAGGCGCAGCCGGAGCAGCGAACCGATGCCGGCGTCAAGGCCCTTGGCGGCGGCGATCTTGTGATCCGCCGCGGTCAGCGTGGACTTCAGATCCTTGTCGGCGCGGTCGGCCAGAGCGGTGACGGGCACCTCGTCGGCGGTCAGGGCGGCGTGCTGGACGCGGGCACGCCAGGCGGAGTCGGAAAGGGAGCGGGCTATGGCACGCGCTGCCTGGTCCTGTGCCGCGGCGACCGTGGGGGCGGCGGGCGGAGCGGCGGCGGCTGCGGGCAGGGCGGCAACGGTCTGGCCGACGGACAGGCCGAGTAAGGACACCAGGACGGCGACGGTGCCACGGCGGCGCGCTTCACGAGGTCTCACTGGGCGATCCTCCGGGAGGGTGTGCGGATGGACGCGCTGGCAGGTGGAGCATCAAAAGCGTGAATCTATGCGAGTAGATTCACGGAAAGCATGGCGGGTTCATGACACTTTGGACAAGAGGTGCGCACCACGGAAAACCAGGTGACCCAGATCGCTCTCCACCACGTCAGTGGAACGTGCTTGAGAGAGCGAAGCCCCGCACGGGACGAGGCGGGGCGGGATGGGGTGGGGCGGAGTGGGCCGGATCCCGATCGCCTTCGTCGACCCGGATCGCGGCGGCGAGGAAGGCCTTCAGGGCTCGGGACCGGTTGCCGAACCTCGGCGCGTGAGCCGTCGGCGCAACGCGGTTCTTCGGGCACCGACCGGCTCCTGGTGCCCGGTTCGTCCGGGGGGCGACCAGAGTAGACCAGCATTCGCCAGCCCCGAGGGTATTACGGACAACTCGCGACCCCGTTACGGACAGATCCCTAACATCCCGAACACCCCCCATATCGGCCGGTGTTCGGCCCAGCATCCGAGGAGAGCTGTGAAGGAAGCAGGATCCATCCCCTTACTGCGGGAGACCACGACGAAGGGGATAGCGGGCCGTGTCGCAGCGATGTCCCGCACCCTGTTCGGCACCGACCTGCCGGTGGGGCTGCGCGTCTGGGACGGAAGCAGCGCGGGCCCGCAGGACGGTCCCGTGCTGGTGCTGCGCAGTCCCAGGGCCGTCAGGCATCTGCTGCGCAGCCCCGGCGAGATGGGGCTGTCCCGCGCGTATGTCACCGGTGGGCTCGATGTCGAGGGGGACTTCCGGCAGGCGCTGCACACGTGCCTCGACTACGTCCGGACGGTCCGGCAGAACGGGGTCCGCACCCTCGGCGCGCTGCCGTCGCTGCTGCCGCTGGGCGTGCGGTTGGGCCTCCTCGGCCTGCCCCCGAAGCCACCGGCCGAGGAGGCCGGACTCACCGGACGCACCCACACCCCCGGACGCGACCGGGCCGCGATCGCCCACCACTACGACCTGGGCAACGAGTTCTACCAGACCATCCTCGACGAGACCATGGGCTACTCCTGCGGTCTGTGGACCTCCGACGCCCCCGAGTACCGTCCCGCCGACGCCCAGCGCGACAAGCTCGACCTCGTCTGCCGAAAGCTCGGCCTGCGACCGGGCTCCCGCCTGCTGGACGTCGGCTGCGGCTGGGGTTCACTGGTCGTTCACGCCGCCGAACGGCACGGTGCCCGGGCGACCGGGATCACCATCTCGTCGCGTCAGCACGAGTACATCACCGCCCGGCTCGCCGAGCGGGGTCTCGCGAACGAGGTCGAGGTCCGGTTACAGGACTACCGGCACAGCGTCGGGGACTCCTACGACGCGGTGTCGTCCGTCGAGATGGGCGAGCACGTCGGCGCGGCGAACTACCCCGAGTACTGCGCGATGCTCCACCGCTCGCTGCGGCCGGGCGGCCGACTGCTCCTGCAGCAGATGTCTCGCGGCAGGGCCAAGCCGGGCGGCGGCGCGTTCATCGAGTCCTACATCGCGCCCGACATGACCATGCGCCCGCTGCCCGCGACCCTCGCGCACCTGGAGAGGGCCGGGTTCGAGATCCGGGACGTCCAGTCACTGCGCGAGCACTACGTCCGCACGATCGACGCCTGGTCCCAGCAGTTGGAGACCGCCTGGGAGGAGATCGTCCACCGGTTCGGCGCCCGCCGGGCACGGATCTGGCGGCTGTACCTCGCCGGCGCCTCCCTCGCCTTCGAGGCCAACCGGATGAGCGTCCACCAGATCCTCGCGGTACGGACCGGCTCGGACGGCGCCAGCGGATTCCCGTTCGTCGCGGACCCCTCTGGAACGAGCTGGGCACAGTCCGGCACCCCGGGCCCGGAGGACGACGCGTGAGGATCTGCATCATCGGCTCCGGCATCGCGGGCCTGA
The DNA here is from genome assembly GCF_044763015.1 of Streptomyces sp. NPDC096324. NCBI lineage: Bacteria > Bacillati > Actinomycetota > Actinomycetes > Kitasatosporales > Streptomycetaceae > Streptomyces > Streptomyces sp. NPDC096324. The sequence goes on from NZ_JBIWFK010000010.1 coordinate 210,726, forward strand.
CCACGGCGTTCGCCCTGTGCGGCCACCCGGACGCGGAACTCAGCGTCTACGAACAGGACGTCCACTTCGGCGGCCGGGCCGACGTCGGCGACGGGGGCGAGCACTGCCCCCGCTTCTTCATGGACGACTACCGTCACCTCTTGCGGATCCTCGGCATGATCAAGGGCCCCGGCGGCCGGACCGTCCACGAGTCCCTCCGCCGCGTCCGCCGGCTCGCCCACACCGAGACCACCGGCTGGGTGGAGATCTCCCACCTCTACCGCATGATGGCGAAGGAGATCCCGCTCCGGGAGAAGCTGCGGGTCCTGTGGGCATGGCGTCCCTCACCCCTGCTGGCGGAGCGGCACTTCAGCGGACGCGGCGAGAACCGGTACGGATCGGCGCGCAACTACTCACCGCTTCCGCTGGCCCGCATGGCGGCGAACCTGTTCCGCTCCAAGACCGCCTTCGTGCTCCCCGGAGCCACCGACGAGTACCTCGTGGACCCCTGGGTGGCCCATCTACGAGAACGCGGGGTCACGCTGACGGCGGACCGCAGGGTGTCCCGCATCGAGTCGTCCGACGGGGCCGTCCGCGTCCACACCCGGGCGGGCGCCGAGGAGTTCGACGCCGTCGTGGTCACGGCCTTCGTCCCCGACATGGTGGCGCTCCTCGACGCGTCCCGGATCGACCACGCCGTCGACGAGGACGGTCACACCCACTGCGTCGCGTTCACCGTCGACCTCGACGACCGCGAGACGGTCCTGCGGGAGTCCGGCCCCGTCCTGTACTCGCGTGACGGGATAAACATCCTGATGCAGCCGGACGCCGGCCGGTGCGTCGTGCTGTGCACACTCAGCCCCCGCACCGACGAGGAGTACGTGATGGAGAAGGTCCGCCTCCACCTGGACCTGCGGCATCCCGTCCGGCGGGTGCGGCAGCGGCCGAACCAGCGCCCCGGCGAGGCCATCCTCGCGGGCGACTACCTGCGTCCCGACCGGATCACGCGCCGGCCGCTGCCGGGCGTGTACTTCGCGGGGTCGGCAATCCACAACAGCTACCCGATCGACTCGGCGGAAGGGGCGGCCCGGTCGGCCCTGACGGCCGCGGCACTGATCCGCCGCGATCTTGGCCTGCGGACCGACCGTCCGAGGAGCGTCGATGGGGTCTGAGAGGATCGCGGTGATCGGCGGTGGCATCTCCGGCCTGACCGCCGCGTACCTGCTGCGCCACCGCTCCGACGTGGTGCTGTTCGAGGCCGCGCCCCGGCTCGGAGGACACGCCGACACCCACGAAGTGGCCACCCCCGACGGCGCGGTCGTGTCGCTCGACACCGGTTTCCTGGTGCACAACCTCCGCAACTACCCACAACTGCTGCGCCTGTTCGCCGAGTTGGACGTCCCGACCCAGGACAGCGAGATGTCCATGAGCATCCGCTGCCGAGGCTGCGGTCTCGAATACGCGGGCGGCAGGCGCGGGCTGGGCCTGCTCCCCCGTCCGGGCACCGCCCGCCGGGCCTTCCTCAACCTGTTGTCCGAGATACCCAGGTTCCATTCCGAGGCGCGCCGGCTGCTGGCGTCCGGGGAGAGCACCCTGACCCTGGGCGGATTCCTGGAGAGGCACCGGTTCACCCGCTACTTCGCCGACCACTTCGCCCTGCCGCTGGTCTCGGCGGTCTGGTCCGCCTCGGCGGAGATCAGCACCGCTTTCCCCGCCGTCCCCCTCTTCGCCTTCCTGGAGAACCACGGCCTGCTCAGCGTGCGGGCGATGCCCCGGTGGCGCACCGTCTCCGGCGGATCCCGCACCTACGTCGAGCGGATCGCCGCGCGACTGCCCGAGGTGCATACCGGCACACCGGTCCGGGGGATCACCCGGCATTTCGACGGCGCGGAGGTCATCGACACCGCCGGAACGAAGCACACGTTCGACCGGGTCGTCATCGCCACCCACGCCGACCAGGCCCTGGCCCTGCTCACCGACGCCACGACCGACGAGAAACAGGTCCTTGGCGCGTTCGGCTATTCGCGCAACGAGACCTGGCTGCACACGGACGCCTCCGTCCTGCCGTCGCGGCCGAGGACCCACGCGTCCTGGAACCTCCTCAAACAGGGCTGCCGAGGGGGCGGCTCCGTCCTGGTGAGCTACCACCTCAACCGGTTGATGCGGCTCAGCGAACCGCTGGACTACCTCGTGACGCTCAACGGCTCCACGGAGGTCGACGAGGCCGCGGTCCTCGTCAGACGGGTCTACGAGCACCCGATCCTCACGCTCGACGCACTCGCCGCCCAGCGCAGGCTCTCCGCGCTCAACAGCCCGGTCGTGGTGTACGCGGGCGCCTACCACGGCTGGGGCTTCCACGAGGACGGCTGTCTGGCGGGCGTGCGCGCGGCGGCGGCACTGGGGGCACGGTGGTGAGCGCGGCCCTGTATGTCGGGCGGCTCACCCACACGCGCCGCACACCGCTACGGCGCGTCTTCCGGAACCGCCTCTACCTGTGGCTGGTCGACCTCGACGACCTGCCCGCCTACCCGTGGTGGCTGAGACCGTTCACCCAGATCCTGGCTTCCGATCACCGCGCGGAGCCGGGCCGTCCGCTGCGCCCCCAGATCGACGCCTGGCTGCGCGACCAAGGCATCGACCTCACTGGGGGAAGCATCCTCATGCTGACCTCCGCGCGCGTGCTCGGACACGTCTTCAACCCGCTCACCGTCTACTGGTGTCTGACCCCCGCGGGCGACCCCGCCTGCGTGATCGCCGAGGTCCACAACACCTACGGGCAGCACCACCGCTACCTGCTGAGGCCCTCCCCGACCGGACACGCCAGCACGGCCAAGACCTTCTACGTCTCGCCCTTCCTGGATGTGGCCGGGGAGTACCGGATGCGCCTGCCGGTCCCCCGGGAACGGCTCGCGCTGACCGTGACGCTCGTCCAGGACAGCCGTACGGTGTTCTCCGCCTCCCTCACCGGCCGCCGCCGCGGGGCCGCGCCGACGGATGTCCTGCGGACCGTCCTCGCCCACCCGCTGCTGCCACAGAGGGTCAGCCTCGGCATCCGCCTCCACGGCACCGTGCTCTGGCTGCGCCGTCTGCCGGTCTTCCCCCGCCGGCCCGCCGTAAGGACACCTCGATGACCACGACCGTGCCCGTGACCGACGCCCGTCCCCTGCTCACGGACCCCCCACATGCCCCGGTGCGGGCGTGGATGGTGGAGCGGATCTTCCGCCAGGCGATGCGTTCCCTCCCCGTGCGGGTGGCCTTTCCCGGCGGGGAACGCATCGGGCGCGGCGGCCCCGACTCGCCGGTGATGAGAATCGTCCGCCCGGCGGCGCTCTTCTCCCGTCTGGCGGTCATAGGCCCCGTCGGCTTCGGCGAGGCCTACATGGCGGGTGACTGGACGAGCACCGACCCGGCGGCCCTGCTGACGCCGGTCGCGGCCCGCCTGAAACGCCCGGCCCGCCGACCCGCGACCGCGTTCCGGCAATGGGCCGACCAGAGCCGTCCGGACACGGAACGCAACACCTTGGAGGGTGCCCGCTCCAACATCCGACGCCACTACGACCTGTCCAACGAGTTCTTCGCGCTCTTCCTCGACCCCTCCATGACCTATTCGTGCGCGCTGTTCACTCCCGGCGACGACCTGCACGCCGCACAGATCCGCAAGATCGACCGTGTCCTCGACATGGCCGGGGTCGGTCCGGGGACACGGATGCTGGAGATCGGGACCGGCTGGGGCGCACTGGCGATCCGGGCGGGACTGCGCGGCGCCGAGGTGACCACGCTGACGATCTCCCCGAGCCAGCGCGACCTGGCGTGCTCACGGATCGCCGAGGCGGGTGTGGCCGACCGGGTGTCCGTCGTGCTGCGTGACTACCGGCAGGCACAGGGCGAGTACGACGCGATCGTCTCCGTCGAGATGCTGGAGGCGGTCGGATCCGAGTACTGGCCGACGTACTTCGCCGTACTCGACCGCCTCCTGGCTCCCGGCGGACGCGTCGCGCTCCAGACGATCACCATGCCCCACGACCGGATGCTCGCCACGAAGGACGTCCGCACCTGGATCCAGAAGTACGTCTTCCCCGGAGGGCAGATCCCCTCGCTCCACGCCCTGGAGGAAGCCCTCGGCCCGACCTCGCTGCGCGTCAGCGGGCGCCACCGGATGGGCGACCACTATGCGCGGACCCTCGCCCAGTGGCGCTCACGCTTCCTCGCCCGCGACGACGTCGCCTCCTTCGGCTTCGCCCCGGACTTTCCACGCCTCTGGGAGTTCTATCTGGCGTACTCGGAGGCCGGCTTCCGATCGGGCTACCTCGACGTCTGGCAACTTCAGCTCACGCGCTGAACGACGGCATCCGGCACGGCGTCCTGGGCTTACCGGCCTTCCCCACTCGTACCGCTCGTACGGTCGGGCACGGCCGGCTTCGGTCGGGGCGATCGTGCCGTACTCCCGCCGGTGGATGGGGACCGCGCCCCGGTGCGGGCGGCTACCGCCGTCACTCCGGGGCCGGCCGGGCCGGGAAAATCCGGTCGGGTACGTCGGCGGCCACGGCCTCGCGCGTCGCGTACACCCGTAGGGTCGCACCGGCCAGGACCACCTGGGGATCGGTCCATCCCTCGTGGGGCTCCGGGATCAGTATCCGGGTGGAGCCGTGGGCGGCGTCGTGGATCAGCACGGAGACGATTCCGGTGACCAGTGTCCCCGGCCCGTACGACTGCCGGGGATGGCTGTCCGGCCCCTCCGCCTGCACCACCAGGAACCTGTCGTCGAGCCAGCGCCCGTACGAGTCCAGGCATGCCCCGGAGCCGACCGGGACGCCGTCCACCCACAGCCGCACCGCCGACGCGGCCGTGTCGCGCCAGAACACGGCGCGGTGCCGGTCGCCGCCACCACTGAACCGCACATGGACCTCGAAGTCGTCCCGGAAGCCGTGGAATCCGCCGCAGGCACCCGGGACCGGACCCTCGCGCTCACCGCGCGCAACCTCCTCGGCGGCCGACGGCGCGACAGGATCCAGCCGGCACACCGACGGCTCACGGCAGACCCGGTCCATGCGCCGCGTGCACCCGAATCCAGCCGCCGCGCAGTCGCGCGGGGCCGCGGCGGACAGCAGGACGGCCAGACGCTCCCCGTAAGCCTCCCGGCCGATCCGGCGCGTCCCGTCCCCCGCCTGCCGCCACCACGCGAGCAGTTCGTCTCCCGGCGGCGACTGCCGCAACCACTCGCTCCACGCCTCGTCCCGCACCACTGGCATCCCCTCACGAACTCCACGCCGCCCACCTCAATATGACGTCGTTTCCGTAGTGATCGTTGCGGGATCTCCCTTCGCTCCCCGCCCGCCGGACCGCTCGTCGCATCCCGTGGAGGCCGGGCGCCCGACGCTCCGGGCCGAGGCGAGGGACATCGAGCCGGGCTCGGCACCGGCTCGACGGCCTCGCGGAGCCCTAGAGGGCGCCTTCCTGAACGGGGTCCCGGGATTCCGGGTGTTCTGGGTCATCGACCGGGGCGGCGGCACGCAGCGCCGCCTCGACCCGGCGGTTGCTGGTCATCGTCGCGGTGACGGTGGTCATGGTGAGAAGGAGGCCGGCGGCGGTGTAGAGCGGGGTGCGCACGTCGTAGGTGGTGGCCAGCCAACCGCCGAGGAAGGCACCGAACGGGGCGGCGCACATGGCGAGCATGCGGGAGGTGGAGGCGACCCGGCCCATCAGGTGGGCGGGGACGACCGCCTGTCGGAGGGAGGGGCCGAGCACCATCGTGGCGCCCATGCCGGCTCCGCAGACGGCGAGCGCGAGGCCGGCGACGTACGGGTTCGGGGCGCCGGCCAGGCCCAGGATGGCGAGTCCCTCGACCGCTGCCGTACAGGTGAGCGCGGTACCGGTGCCCAGTCGCCGGCCCAGGAAGGAGGCGATGGCCGCACCGAGCAGACCGCCGGTGGCCTCCGCCGTGAGGAGCAGGCCGAAGCCGAAGGTGTCGATTCCGAGACGGTCGTGCGCGAAGAGGGCGAGTACGGTCTCCACGGCGAGGAAGGCGATGTTCCCGACCGCCGGACGCAGCGCGAGCCCGAGCAGCAGCCGGTCCCGGAACACGTACGAGGCACCGGCCCGCGCCTGCCGCAGCAGCGACTCACGGGCCTGCGGAACGGGCCGGGGTGCGGCGGGCAGCGATCGTACGAGCACTGCGGAGAGCGCGAACGAGACCGCGTCGGCGAGCAGCGGGACCGCTCGTCCGAGCGCGAGCAGGGCGCTGCCCGCGGGCGGCCCCGCGAAGCCCGACGCGGCGGTCTGGGCGCCGCGCAGACGGGAGTTGGCGCGCTCCAGGACCGCGGGGTCGCGGCCGAGCAGATCCGGCAGATAAGCCGTGGCGGCCGTGTCGAAGAAGAGTCCGCCGAGGCCCAGGAGGAAGGCGACGGCCGCGAGCACCGGAATGCTCAGCACGTCGAGCGCGGCGGCCGCCGCCGGTATCGCGAGCAGCACCGCACGCGCCGCGTCCGTGACCCACATCGTGCGCCGACGGTCCCAGCGGTCCACCAGCGCACCGCCGAGCACCCCGAAGAGCAGCCACGGCAGTGTTCCGGCGGCCGTGACGACGGCGAGCGCCATCGGATCCCGCGTCAACGTCAACGCGAGCAGCGGCAGCGCCGCGTGCGTCACCCCGTCACCGAGCGAGGACACCGTCTGCGCGGTCCACAGCCGTCCGAACCCGGTCGGCAACTTCCGGACGTCTGAGCTCACTTGGCGTCTCCTTCGGCCTGCTTGCGCGATCCCGGGTGGAACAGCGCGAAGACGAGTGACGTGTCCGGCAGCGACGGATCTGACAGCTTCCGGTACTCCTCCGCCAGCGCCTGGAGCCGCGCCCCCAGCTCCGCGAACTGCTCCTCGGTGAGCCGCAGATGTGCCATCCCCACATGCCGCTCGGCATCCGCCGGAGCCGCCTCCAGGTCCGCCACCGCGTGCCGCATCAGCACGTCCGGGCCTCCCTCGCCCGGATCCGGCAGCACGATCGACCGCGCGGCCATGGCGTAGTACCGCTCGGTGACCCCCCGGACCTTCCGCGTTCGCACCACCTTCACCAGGCCGGCCCGCTCCAGCAGCCGTACGTGGTAGCTGGAACTCCCCTTCGCGAGGCCCACTCGCTCGGCGATCTGCGTGATCGTCGCGGGCTCGAAGCGGAGGACGGCCATGATCCGGTGCCGCGTGAGATTGGAGACGGCGCGTAGCTGGTCGTCCGTGGTGACGTGGAACGTCTCGGGGACATCGTCGGTAGGCATGCCTCCAATGGTCAACACTTCTTGACCATTTGGCAAGGGGGTTTCCCCGGGCATCTGGAATCGGCAAGTCGGCGACGCGGCAAGGGGATCGGCATCCGAAGTGGCATCACCGTCAGACGACCTGAACAGGAAGCCGCATTTGGTTCATAATGTTCACTTTTTATGCGCTTTTCGCGTCATCTGCGATGGCTACGGCTCCGGATCACTGGCAGAGCCACAACACGCCCCGCGAGAGAGGAGGCACCGGCCATGACCACCACCGCACCGACTCCGGCACCCCCAACCGATCAGCCCCACAGCCCCGTTACCGACCATCAACTGGCCGTCGCCCTGCCCTACGGACTGCACACCCCGCAGGTGGCGCGGCACATCACCGCCCGATGGCTGGCCGCGCACGGGGCTCCCGCTTCACGCATGGGCAATGTGGTGCTCATCGTCTCCGAACTGGTCACCAACGCCATCCGGCACACGCACGAGTCCTGCACCCTCGAGCTCACGTTGCACGGAAGCCATCTGGACATCGCCGTGGCCGACCACGGCGAGACGCTGCCGGAGAAGTCCGGCACCCCGGGCGAGCGCGGCGGCTTCGGGCTCCCCCTCATCGAGGGCCTCGGCGGAAGGATCAAGACGGTTCCCGCGCTCGACGGCAAGACCGTGCACGCGACGTTGACCCTCACCCCGTTCGGCGGCCCGCATCGCGCACCGCCGACGACCGCCTCGGTTCGGTAGCCCGGAGGCCTCCCGCCTCGATGCGGTCCCCTTGCCGGCATCCCTCTCACGCTCCCGAGGGCGGCCGGATTGTCGCCGACCGAGAAGACCGTGCCGGACCCTCTGTCCGCGATCTTCCTGAAGGGGCCCGGACTCGCCTGAGGCGGACCTCATAGCCGTGCTCGCTCAGTCGCCGGGGTCCGGTTCGTTGATCTTCCCGAAGGGGATGTGCACGCTGGGCGTGCTGCGGGAGGTGCCGGTCAGGTGGCCGACCTGATCGTCGAAGAAGATGTGGGGTTTGAGGACCTCCATGATCGTGCTCTTGTCTATGCCACCGAGGAAGAAGGCGTCGTTGACGGCCACACCCCAGTCCTGCAGGCTGCGCACCGGGCGTTCGTGAGCGGGTGCGTTGCGGGCGGTGACGAGGGAGACGTGGACGCGAATCCTGTAGTCGGCGTCTTGCGCCCGTTGTTCTTCTTCACGCCGCTGGAGCCGGTTGACTCCTGCGAGGAAGTCACGCAGGGGACCCGGATCGTGCGGGGTGGCGGCGTTCGCCGACTCATGGAAGCGGAAGTCGTCGATGCCGCCGGCCTGGTAGACCTGTTCCGAGGCGTCGTCGGCGAGGACCCCGTCGAAGTCGAAGGCGATCCGCAGGTCGTGGTCATCGCCCTCGTCGGCCACCGCCGCGCCGAGCACGCGGCCGGCGGGCAGCCCGAGCGCGACGGCCTCGCGGACATCGTCCTCGTTCGCGGACAGGAACAGGGACATGTTCAGGGCGGGCATGAAGTGGTAGGGCGAGCGGCCCTGCATGAAGATGGCCCGGCTGATGGGCAGTTCGTGGGACTGGATGGACCGCATGACCCGCAACCCGGTGTCGGGATCATTGCGGGACAGGATGATGACCTCGACCAGAGGATCATCGGGAGAGAGGTCGTTCAGGGACAGCAGCCTGCGGATGAAGGGGAAGGCCACCCCTTTGTCCAGGGTGTCATCCAGGTGCTCCTCCTGGTAGGCGCGGTAGGCCTCCTCTCCCTGATCGCGGAAGACGGCATCCGCCTCCGCCAGGTTGAACAGTGCGCTGGAGGCGATACCGACGACCAGGCGGTTCTTGAGTTCGTAGACGGCCATGTCGTACCCCCGGCACCGATTCGCGCACACGCCCCGATCATGTTAAATCACCATGCCCTCCGAAGACCGCTGCCACCCGGCGGAGTTGAGGCTGTGGTGATCGCCCCAGACACGAGAACCTGGCGCCCAGCTGGAGGAGCTCGCAGGCCGCTGGAGCACGCGGCTCCGGTCTGCCGACGGGGACGACATGACCGACGATGATCTGTCGGCGGTCCTGCGGGAAGTTGCCCGACTCGCGGTGTCCGCGGTGAAGACCGGTGGCGGCCTGTACAGCTGGAGCTTCTGACCGCCCGCGTGCGCGGGTTGCTCGCAGCAAGTGAAGCCGGTCCGACTCCGCCGCGAGCACGTGAACGTAGAGGCCTGCACCCCGGTTGTTCGGAATGCGGGCTTCGAGGGCGCGGGGCGGCGGGTGACCGCAAGATGGTTTCGTTCAGATCATGACGGGCTCGCTGTTCCTGGGCCACTTGCCCGTCCACGGTGCGGGGCCCAGCCGGATAGGCTCGGGTGATGCCGGACACCGCATTGCTCATCATCGACATGCAGACCGCCCTGTTGAGCGACGCCCATGATGTCGAGGCCTGCCTGCACAAGGTCGCCGATCTGGCCGAACAGGCTCGCTCCGCCGGCGTGCCGATCGTCTACTTGCGGCAACGGCTCCTTGACGTGCCTGCCGGCCTGATCGACGTCCATCCGGCGGTGGCACCCCAGCCGGGCGATGTCGTGTTGGACAAGGCCAGCGCGGACTCCTTCCTCGACACCGGGCTCGGTGATCTGCTCGACGAACAAGAGGTGTGCCGAGTGATCATTACCGGCTTCGCCACCGAGTACTGCGTCGACTCGACCAGCCGCAGCGCGCTCTCACGTGGCTACGACCTTGTGCTGGTCTCAGACGGACACACCACGCCGGAACGCCCGCCTGACGCTGCGCCGTCGGCCGCTCAGGTCATCGCCCACCACAACACGACCTTCTCGGCCATCCAGTACGCCGAGCGCTCCATCACCGTCGAACCGGCTGCGCAGGTCCGCTTCGATGCCGCACCGGCGAGTTGAGGAGAGCGTCGGATCAGCGGGCGGACCAGCGGAAGATGCCCGCGATGCGGAGTCCGGCCAGGCAGACGGTCGCGGCTTCTCATAGCGGGCGGCGACCGGAGCCTATCGATGTGCAGGCGAGAAGCAGGTGAAAGGAGGAAGGACGGGCCATGGCGAACTCCCGATCCGGAGAAGGCGTCACCGAGCGGATCGTCCGTGTCCTGGAAACGTTCAGTACCGACCGGACGCTACAGACGGCGGCGGAGATCGGACGGCGTGCGAACCTGCCGTCGTCCACGGTGCACCGAATGGTGGCCGACCTCGTCGAGTGCGGGCTGCTGGAGCGAGACGAGGATGAGCAGGTGCGTCTGGGCATGCGGTTGTGGGAGCTGGCCCTGCGCGGCTCCCACGCCCTGCGGCTGCGGCAAGCGGCGCTCCCTTTCATGGAGGGTGTGCAGAATCGCATCCGGGAGCACACACAACTCGCGGTCCTGGAGAACGATGAGACGCTTTTCATCGAGCGCCTGTCCCATCCGAATGCCGGCGCGAATATCACGCGCGTCGCAGGGCGGCTTCCCCTGCACGCATCGTCGTCCGGACTCGTCCTGCTCGCCTACGGCTCCGAAGAACTTCAGGAACGCGTCCTCGCCAAGCAGCTCAGATCGCTGTCGCCGGAAACCGTGACTTCCCCTGCGCAGCTGTACGACGTCCTGGCCGGCATCCGTCGCGACGGATTCGTCGTGGCCCCGGGAACGGTCGAGACCGTCTCCACGGGGGTCGCCGTGCCGGTACGCGAGGGACGCGGGCAAGTAGTCGCGGCGCTGTCGGTCGTCCTTCCTCGCGACGCGCCGGCCCGCTCCGCAGTCGGCGTGCTGCGCGCTGCGGCCTCCGGCATCTCCGCCGCAATCAGCGCGCAGCGCCTCTAGAGGTATGCCGAACGCTACCTGCGGACGGGATCGCGCACAGAAAGTCGATTCCCGTTCAATAAGAGTCGGTACGACGATTGGACACCTGCTCTGAGTTCGGTCGCGCAAAATTGCCTTGGCCTCTCCGCAGATCCCGTATGCGCTCCGGCCGGAGGACCGTCCTCGGTGAAGCCATGCGCGCCTTGAGAAGTGATGCCGAATCGGCTCATTGACTGCGTTTCTCACGGACCCTGGATCCTGCTGTTGAGGCGTCTGCCGGACTGGACTCCCGAGGCGCACATCGATCTCATCCTGGAGGAAGGGACGACGCGGCAATACATCGGCGGCCCGCGCAACCACTTCCCGCTGGCGCCCGCCCGACGCTACTTGTTCATCGCCGGGGGCATTGGCATCGCTCCTCTGTTGCCGATGGTTCAGCAGGCCGAACTGATGGGCCTCGACTGGCGATTGCTCTACGGCGGCCGGTCCCGCGCATCGATGGCGTTCGGCCAGGAGTTGTCGACCGCGCACCGGGACCGGGTGCGGATCGTCCCGCAGGACGAATACGGGCTGCTCGACCTGGACGCCGTGCTGGGGCAACCCGACGCGGACACGAAGGTCTGCTGCTGCGGGCCGGCACCGCTGCTCGCCACGGTCGAACGTGCCCGTGCGTCCTCCGTCTGCGCACGGAGCGGTTCTCCGCCGGGCCCGGCGGCGCCGCCGTCCGCCAGTCGCCGTTCGAGGTGGAACTCCGGCGCAGCCGGCGGACGGTGACCGTCACGTCGGACATCACCGTGCTGCAGGCGATCCGGCAGGCGGGGGCCGAGGTGCTGTCCTCCTGCGAGCAGGGCATCTGCGGCACCTGTCTCACGCCGGTCCTGGAAGGAACGCCGGACCACCGTGACTCCGTCCTCACCGATCACGAACGGTCCGCCGGGAACTGCCTGGTGCCGTGTGTGTCCCGTTCCTGCTGCGACCGCCTCGTCCTGGACCTGTGAGTCCGAGCGCCGTACATCCCCTGGGAGTCACCATGACCGTAACGCCGCATGCCGTCGCCGGGCCGCCCGTGAGCGACGCCGACCCCTCCTCACTCAGATTGCGAGGCTCGCGAGCGTCCAGCCGCGCGCTGCCGAGACACTCTTGACCCAGGCGCACTTGTGCGGCCACCGCACTGGGATCGAGCCCAGCCGCTTTCGAGACCACCCCCAGCCGGACGAGTTCGTAGGGCAGATACTCGAACACGCCTCCTACTTCGGCAGTGCAGTCACGCTATGCCGACCGCCGAGCACCTCGGAGAGACGCCGGCGCGGAACGCAGTCGAGGTCGTGCTTGCATCTCACTTGAATCGTGCTGCGCACACGTGCCCTGCCTCACTGTTGAGGCCGCTGGGCAACGCTTGCGGCGTCGAAATCTTCTCCTTGAGATGAAGATCCTTAAAAGGCGGCCTCGCTTACTGATACTCCTGACCCTGACCGTGGTGGCAGCCGTGACGGTGATCGCCGTCATGGTCGTCCAGGCGAACAGGATGGAGACGCTCTCCCCGCGTGAGGAGCGTGACCGTGCCGGGTCGGGAGCAGTCGTACCGTCGGGGCAGGTGGACTGCCGGAAGGTCAAGTGCATCGCGCTCACCTTCGACGGCAAGCCGGGCGAACCCACCGACCGGCTGATGGACCTCCTGAAGGAGTACAAGGCGCCGTCGACGTTCTTCCTTGAGGGCCGGCGCATCCATGAGTTCCCGGATGTGGTGCGACGGATCGCCGGGGAGGGCCACGAGATCGGGGACCACACCTGGACCCATGCGGTGCTGACCGATGTCTCTGACGCCCAGATCCGCGACGAGCTGCGCCGCACGGCACGGGCCATCTCCCGTGTCACCGGCAGCGAGCCGACGCTGATGCGCCCGCCCCAGGGCCGCACCGACGACCGCGTCTCCAAGGTCTCGAGGGAACTGGGGATGGCGCAGGTGCTGTGGACGGTGACCGCGAAGGACTACGAAACGAACAACAGCGCGCTGATCAGCGAGCGCGTACTCGCGGGCGCCGGCCGCGACGGGATCATCCTGCTCCACCCGTTGCACAAGGGCACCGTGCCGGCCATGCCTTCCATCCTGAAAGCGCTCAGCAAGCGGGGCTACACCTTCGTGACCGTCTCCCAGCTGCTCGCTCCGGCAAAGGCCGAGCCCGGCAAGATCTACAAGTGACGTGCGGACGACCGCGTCGAAGGGCGCCAAGTCCCGTCTCCGGGAACGCCGGTCCTGGCAGAGGAGTGTTCTTCCTCCTTGACGAGTCGTGCCGACGGGTGCCGACGATTGCGGGTGCTCGAGTCTTACCGATCGTCTGGAGTGCCTCGTCCCAGACGTTGCCACCGTCAGGCCACGTCCGCAGCCAATGGCGCAGTTGGGGCGCCGCGTAGCCACGCCGTCGTGAGGTTTCCCGCCCCCGGCCTGGCTCCCAGCCGTCGGCGTCGTAGAGCAGGACCGGGTGTTCGACGGCTATCAGCGCGACGTGCCACTCCATTACCTCGATGCAGTGGAGTTTCCGCAGGAGCCGCCAGCCCTTGAGGGGCGGTGAGGGCGTCTATGTTCCCCTGCTGCCGGGCGACGGTCAGGTCGTAGGTCGAGCCGGGCGGAGCCGGCGAGGCCCAGAGCAGCCGTCCGAACGGATCGGCAAGGACCGGGACATTCATGCCGTGGCCTTTGTGCTTCCCATATTAGTACGGGGGTGTCGGCGGCGATGCGGTCGATGAGCAGCAGGGTGCCGTCAAGGACGACGAACGCCTTCGTCCGGATGGTCTTCGTCGCCTCGGCCAGCGTCGGGGCGAGGGCGGCCAGGTCTTCGATGGCCTCACGTATGCAGCGGTAGACGGTTGCGATCCCAATGCCGAACCCGGCCGCGAGCTGGGTGTAGGTGTCGCCGCACTGCAGGTGGGCCAGGGCGAGCAGGGCCTGACGTGCCACGGAAAGCCGCCGCCACCGCGTCCCGATGTCCCGACGCCCGGCCGTCAGTTGTCCGGCCAGGAACTGAAGCGTGCGGGTGGCCAAGTCGATCGAGAACGGGTGGGCAAGCACGCGAAAGCTCCTGGCGGACACGAGCGGTCTTGGTCGAGAACCCGTCTACCAGGAGCTTCGCCGTTGCGCGGGACTGTCCAACTCGCGCTCAGTTCCCCCGACTTGGAGGAGGCTCAGTGCCGCCCAATATGATGGCCGGGGTGCCGGAGGTGCGGGAGCCGGAGCTGCCCGGCTTGGACGGGGCCCATGTGGGCTTGGCCGTCGCCTCGGCCGGGTCGGGTTCGGCGAGGGTCAGTCCCCAGGAGTCGTCCTCTTCTCCTCTGCGGGCCTCGATCTCCTTGATCTGGCCGCTCCTGGCGAAGTAGAGGACCACGACCTGCCGTACGGAGCCCTCGTCATAGAAGTCCGCTGTCACGTCTCCTCCGGCGGCGGCGCCGAAGGCCTTGACCCAGTTGCGGGCCGTGGCGTCGGCGTGCGTGTCGTCGACGGCGAGCGCGGCCAACGCGTCGACGTCGCCGTCGGCGAGCCGCCACACGGCTTTCTGCACCGTCTCCAGGCTTCCCGTGGAGGGGTAGCCGACGACCCGCAGCGGTCGGTGATTGCTGTAGTCCGTCTGATACGTCAGGGATTCGTCGTCCGACGTGCAGCCCGTCAGGAATCCGCCCGCGACGGCGGCGGCCAGGGCGATGCCGGTGAGTCTTGTCCTGCGTGCCATGGTCAGGACCTCGCCTTCGAGCGGAGGCTGATGACCCACGCGTTGTAGTTGGGTTTGCCGCGGTACCGCAGGGTGAGAGCCGCAAGGCAGGTCCTGTTCGAACTCCCGTCGCCGGAACGCCTCGCCGCGCCGACGGCAGACGGAACGTCGGCAGCGGAGAGCTTTCCGGCCGACCCGTTCACGGCGGGTGTCGCCGCGACGGCCGGCCGGGGCGTCGCCAGGACCGCCCCGCTCAGCGGAGTCGGGGAGAGAACGAGCAGGGCGGTGGTGCGGGGCGGACGTCCGAGCGCGCGCAGAGTGACCCGTTCCCCCGGAACGGGCGGTGCCATGTGCATGGTGTGCATTCGACCCTTGGTCAGATGGTCAGATAGCGATCAAGAAGTCGCCAAACTAGCGCCTGACCGGTGTGCACACATCACCTAGAAGACGGTTTGCACCTCTATGGCCATGGATGGTGCACGGTGGGCTTGATCACGGAGAAGTGAGGGAACCTCAAGCCCCCTTCGGCGTTCGCCCCTTCCATGGCACGGAGGTCTCCGCCCCCAGCGATTTCGCCTGACCATTCCAGAAGGATCGCCCGGGCGGCCGGCCCCGGACATCAGGCCTGGGCCGGTGCACTCCCCATGGGTGAGTCCTCGGCACGGGTGGCGCGGGCCCGCCGGAGCGCTCGCCTCAGCCCCACCAGCGCGGTGGCGGTCCCGGCTCCGATCGGAGCGAGGGGCCAGTATGCGATGGTGTTCCCGAAAGCCGCGCACCCCAGGAGCAAGAAGCTCGCCGCCACCGCGACGAGGAACCCGAACGCCCAGGGTACGGCCCGCTCCCGCCGCTCCAGCCGTACCCGGCCGTCGAGGCCGGCCAGGTACGCGGCGGCGGCCAGGGCAAGGGCGATCAGATAGCCCGTCATCAGCGGGTAGAGCATGAACAGGGCCATGTCCCACCCCTCGGGATACCAGCCGAGCCACACGTCACGCCCGTCGATCTCCACGACCCGCCCGTGCCACAGGCCCACCCGGACCCGCTGCCCCTCTTGGAGGCCGTTCGCGGAATCGTCCGAGACGCCGTTCACCGTCTTCGTCCCGTCGCCGATACGCAGTTCGATCGTGTACTTGGTGGTGACGGTCCAGTCGCCGCTGCCACCGTCCTGGCCTCCACCGTCTCGCCCGCTCGTCGTGTGGGACGTCAGCTTCGCAATAGTGGCCCCGGCCGTGTGCAGCGTTCCGTTCGACTGTGCGTGCGCAACGCCCGTCTCCTCGTAGGTGCGCAGGGCGAGCAGCAGGATCATGACGGCCATGACCAAACGGAACAACCAGCGCGCCGCATGGCCGCGCATGGTCCTTGGCCGCCTCGTGCCCGGTCCCGTCCGTGACGCCGTGTCCCCGGTCTGCTCCTGTGTCATCGGGCCCCCTCGCATTCCGGTCGGGAACAGGCGAAAGCCGTCCCACCGGATCACACGCCGCACAGCCGACCATGGTTGCGATCGACCACCCGGCCGAGACCGTTTCGCTGGATGGCAGACGTCCCAACCCGTCGATCCGGCGGGCGGGGGGTCCGGGGCCGACCGGTCCGCGTCGCAGTGAACGGGGTCCTGCGCCGGAAGCCGCCGTACGCACCCACTCACTCCGTCCCGAACCGCACAGCCGCCCCTCCGGCACGGGCGGGAACTGTGTCGCCGCTCCGGACGACCTCCACCGGATCAATCCCGCTATACGAAACGATCTTGCTCACATTATGGACCGCTGGTTACCGTCGCCCCATGAGTGAACTTGTGGATGTCTCGCCGTTCACGCGGGTTGAGGGGCTGAACGACCTGCCGGGGAACGTGGTTTTGGCGGACGTGAGGTGGTACCTGGACGGCCGTTCCGGGCGAGCGGCGTACGAAGGAGGACATCTGCCGGGCGCGGTGTTCGTGGACCTCGACCGCTGGCTGACGGGGCCCGCAACGCCGAAGGGCGGACGGAATCCCTTGCCGTCGCCGGAGGTGTTCACCGCGGGCATGCGGGCGCTGGGGATCAACGACAGTGACATCGTCGTGGCGTACGACGATCAAGGCGGGGTCATCGCGGCCAGGCTGGTGTGGATGCTGCGGACCACCGGCCGTCGCGCGGCGATCCTGGACGGCGGAATCGCCGCCTATGTCGAGGCGCACCCCGGCTCCCTGACCGTGGTGGAACCGGCCTCCGCCGATGCCGACTTCTCCGTGCGCCCCTGGCCGGCCGAGGCCTTGGCGGAGGCCGATGAGGTGGTGGGGCCGGACGTCTTGGCGGTCGATGCCCGCAACCGTGACCGCTTCGTGGGCGAGCTGGACCCGGTCGACCCGCGTCCGGGCCACGTACCGGGTGCGGTGAACGTCCCCTGCCGGGAGAACCTGGACGGTCAGGGACAGCTTCTGCCCGTGCGGCAGATCCGGGACAACTTCGCCGCCGCGGGAGTGGATCAGTGCTCCTCGCCGAAGGTCGTGTCGTACTGCGGCTCAGGAGTGACGGCCTGCCACAACCTCCTGACCCTTGAATACGCGGGCCTGCACCCTGGCCGACTCTTCGTCGGGGGATGGTCCGCCTACAGCCGTGACGAGTCCCGCCCCGTAGAAACTGGGCTCGCTCGCTGAAACTCCCCACGTGGTCCAAGCCACGACCACGTGGGAACAGGAGATTGATGGAAATCACCATGGACTCGGGGCCATCACTTCTGCCCTTGGTGTGTCTCGAGACGGTCCGGAACGCGTGGCGACTGTCCGCGGGGCAGTTCAGAGATACGCGTCATGGGCAACGACGTCACCTACGCTGCTCCTGAATTGGTTGCTCACTACGTCGAAGTCCACTGTTACTTGGCGCCGGCCGACTTCGTAGACGCTGTGCTGTCGTCCCCAACCTCTTCCTGACACCGCTGTGAGCCGCAGAGAGCAGCCTTGACCCGCGCCCCCCGTCCTCAACCGGACTGTCCTGCCCGGCTTCGGGCCGCATGCGCAAAGCGCGCCCCGAACGCCTCGTCAGGCTGAGGCGAAAGCCTCCTCGGGTGCGTCGTCGAGGACGAATCCGTTGTCGAGCCGCACGCGGACCGTGACGCGGAGCATCTGGCGCTGGTAGGCGGCCCACGGCTCTTCCAAGGCCTCCACCTGTTCCTCCAGTTGCTTTCTGCTCACCGGCGGCATCTGGTGGCCGAAGTCGTCGAGGAGGGACTTGAGGCGCTGGTACTCACGGACCTCGTGGCTCTGCTGGCGGTGGTGCTCATCCACACGCTCGACGGTGCCCTCGATGCCTGCTGCCAGGGCCAGAGAGGCGGCAAAGGCACCCGTCTCCTCCGAGGGCTCCCCCGCTGGGGTCACGGACCCGTCCAACCGGAGATCAGCCGCCAACCGCACCCGTTGGCCCACGTTCAACGTCATCGATCCTTCGTCCTCCTCGTCGATCACCGCGATCCGGCACACAGGGCGTCGCCTGGTGTCCCGGAGAGGAGACGATCATCCCATCCTCGCCTCCGGTCCCGACACGATCGAAGGGCTCTCCGGCCCGCGCCTGCGCATCAGCCGCACGAGAGGGTCGGACAGGATCACGAATACCGTCTGCTGAACAGTGGTGGGTTCGCATCTCAGTGCGGGAGTCGTCCACGTGGGTGGTCCCGCAAAGGCCAGATCAAGGAACGAGAGCTGAGGAGCCAACGGTCTTCGGCCTTGCGGAACGCGTCCTCGTAGTGACCGACCTGCGTCGGGGCCCGCGGGGGCACGAAACCATCGAGTCCGCGAGGCGGGCACGCCCGGCAACCGGTCGGCGGCCTGCACGCCCCCTCGCGGACCCCGGCAGGCAGGGGGCGAACTCGGGCGGGCCGGCAGAGCCCCCGCGCGTCGCCCCCTGCTGCTCAGCTCTCGGCCCCCGCGCTCTTCTCGCCGTGCCCGTCGACGACGGCGCGCTGCAGCACGGCTGTGCTGCCCGTCAGCGTGTCGGACGTGATGCCCTTCTGCTTGTCATGGGTGATGAAGCCGCGTGCGCCGAGGAACGCGAGGCTGTGCTTGTCGAAGATCCATTCATCGCGTGTGGCGGAGGAGGGGTCCTCGCGTGTGATGGCGATCCCGTGCCGGCCGGCCACGTCGACGGCGTCCGGGATCTCCTTGACGCCGGGTATCTTCGCGGCCGCCTTGTACAGGGCGGCGGTGTTCTGCGGCGGCATCAGTGTCTCGCTCAGCAGGTCGCCGATCAGGGAGAAGACGGCCTGTTCCCTGGACTCTCCGTCGAATACGCGGACATCGCGGCGCAGCCGGGCGAGCAGGGTGTCAGGGTTGGTCGGCAGCGAGGACAGCCAGGTGTACGTGGGGTGGTCGATGCCCGCCGGGACCGCGTCGGTGGACTCGATGGGGATCGTCTCGTCGGGCATCACGGCGTCCTTGCCCGACTCGCGTATCCAGCCGGTGGTCTTGAGGGGCCTGGGGTCCTGCGAGGTCCACGTCTCCACCGTGTGAGGGGCTCCGAGTACCACGGGCCCTTCGAACGTTCCCTTGTTCGACACGGCCAGGCTCCTGACGTACACGAACTGGTCGTCCCTGACGGGCGTGACGTCACTGGCCATGGCGGCGACGGCGATCCGGTTCAGGGTGACGGAGGCGCTCTGGGCGCGGGCGCTACCGATGGCGGCCCGGTCCGCCGGCGCGGGACCGTGTCCGGTGCCGCTGACGGTGAGGGTGACGGCCAGCGCTGCGGCCAGCGCCGTGGAGGCGAGGGGCACCAGGATGGCCGGACGCGTCAGCCGGCGACGCGGTGGCCGGACCGGGGCCGCGGTGGGAGCGTGGCCGAGGTCGTGGTCGATCTGCTGCATCAGTACGTCCTTGTGGTGGAGGTGCCGCTCCGGCGGGAGGTCCCATTCGGCCGGCGCGGACAGCAACTCCAGCGCGTCCTCGGTCCGTCGACCGTCGGCGTTCATCGGGTCTCCTCCTGCAGGAACAGGGCCGCGAAACGCGGCCTCACTCTCCATCTCTCCACGGGGGCCGGGAGGTTCCGTCCTCGCGCTGTCCTGCCCGGAGCTGAGCCGGGCGAGCCGGGCACGGGCGCGCGACAGTCTCGACCGTACGGTGCCGACGGGGACCCCGAGTGTCTGCGCGGCCTGCCGGTAGTCGAGCCCGGCCGACACGCACAGCGCGAACACCTCACGCTCCTGGCGGCGCAGCCGGCCCAGCGCCTGGTGGACCAGCGCTAGCCGGCGGGCGTCGTCGATCCGCCCCGCCGTCTCCTCCGCGAAGTCCTCGACGGGACGTGGTTGCGGGCTGCGCGCGAGGAAGGCGAGCCGTCGGCGCAGACTCCGGTTGGCGTTGCGCGCCTTGTGCGTGGCGATGCCGAGCAGCCAGGGCCCCAACGGTCCGCCCTCCGGATCGACCCGCTCCCGGCCGCGCCAGGCGGCGAGGAACGTCTCGGACATGACCTCCTCGGCCTGTGACCAGTTGCCGGTCAGCCGCAGGGCATGGTTGTAGACCGCCCGCGCGTACTGGTCGTAGAGCTCGGCGAATGCCGCCCGGTCCCCCGCCCGTATGCGCGAGCGCATGGACTCCGCTGGTTCTTTTTGACTCACACTCGGTACTCTCCGCGCCCCGCCCGAAGTTCCTGTGGCGCGCGTCACGCCCCAGGTGCGATGGACGCCCGCCCCTAACAGGGCCGTTGGCGTTCAGCTGTCCTTACCCGCCACTTTGCCGTAGATGGCGATCGGCGTGGTGCCCGGGGCTCGTCAGGGTGCTGCCGCATGCCGGCGCCGGTCCGGGCGAGGAGCTTGATGGTGAACTGCTCCTGGGTCACGGGGGTTTGGCGCTGTTCGCGGGCGGGCTGAGCGGGAACCGCGAGGTGGGCGTGCCGGGTTGGCCGGGTGGGGAAACTGCGTGGCATCGCGTGACCGGTCTCCGTCATGCTGTGCGGCGGTGTTGTCCACACAGAGGCGGTTCCCACGTTGACACTGTCCCCGGCCACGCAGGCCATACTCGACCGTTGCGCGGGCGTCGACGCCCCGGGAGCGGCGCGGCAATGGGAGTCCATGGCCGCCGAGGCCGTGCTCCGGCACGGTGGCTCAGCCGATGCGGAGGCGCTCCTGCCGCTGTTCCTGTCGGCGCCCGCCGCGCACGAGGCGCTGGTGCCGGTCTTCGCCCGCCACGGCGACCGGCAGCTGGCCGCGCGCCTGCTGGAGGCGACGGTCGACGGGGGCCGGCTGCGTGAGGACGTACCGTCCGGCGTGCTCCACGCGGTGGGCCGCCTGGGGTACACCCCGGCCACGTCCCTGCTGTGGGAGCACGTCGACGGCTTGCACGAGGTGTCGAGGGACGCGTGTCTTGGGCTGCTGCACCTGCCGTGCGAGGAGCTGCGGGGCGCGATCGCCGAGGCCTTGGAGAAGCACGAAGGGGCCGCGCTGTTCCCCGAGTTCCTGCCCGTCCTCGCCCGGAAGACCGAGGACCCGGCGTGGCTGGGGCGGCTCGTCGCATGGGGTGAGAACCACGCATCCGTCGACTGCAACGGCGGCCTGATCCTGGGGATCTCCCTGCACGGCGGCCCCGCGCGCACCGCTTTCACCCGCCTGTTGTGGGACTCCCGCTGGGAGGCCTGCGGCTCCGGCACCGGATCGGCGCTGTGGACGTACGCGGGTACGCGCGTACTGGGCCTCGGTCTGCCCGAGCTGTACGCCGCCCTGCGGACGCGGTTCAACGCCTGCGCCGACCCCGACGTCCAGTGGGACGCCTTGCGGTCGTTCATCACGCTGCTGCGACTTCGGTGCGCACATGTCTGGACCGGCGTCGGGGCCGCCGACGTCGAGCCGGAGAGCTGCGACGCGCTGTACAACGTGCTGTTCGCCCCGACGCCCGACGGCAGCGACACGCTTGCCGAACTCGCCGACCGCGTCTTCGGCGGTGACGATTCCCTGTCGGGCGAGCTCTTCCACCTTGAGGCCGCCCTGCGCACCGCGGCGGCACACGAGTGGGCGTTGCGCGCGGCCGCCTCGCGCTGACGGACAGACACCGGATACAGGACACAGGGGATTCCCGGCGGGACAGCCGTGTGCCCGCCACCGGTTCCCGCTCCGCAGCGGGTGGCCCGGCGTGCGGGCCCAGCATCACAGGCCTGACACCGTAGGCCTGACACCGCGGGTCCGACACCGCAGGCCTGACACCGCGGGTCCGACACCGTAGATCCAATACCGCGGGCCCGGCACCAATGAGCAACCTTCGGTTGCGAAAGGCGGCGGTGTCGCCTATCGTGATGTGCAACCAAAGGTTGCGAAAGGTGGCTGCGGACATGGAGCACGGGAGCATCGAGCGCGAGCTGTACGTGGACGCCCCGCCCGAGGTGGTGTTCGACGTACTCACCGACCCCGAGCACATCCGGGACTGGTGGAGCGCGGAGACCGACTTCGAGGCGACCCCCGGGAGGCCGGGCAGCCTCACCTGGACGGACGAGAGCAGCGGCACCCGCAATTCCGCGCCGTTCACGGTCGTCGAGTCCGATCCGCCGCGCACCCTGTCGTTCCGGTGGACCTACGAGGAGGGGGAGACCGCGGCCTCCGGCAACTCGCTGCTGGTGACCTTCGAACTCGCCCCGTCGGGTGAGGGGACCACGCTCCGCTTCCGCGAGAGCGGCTACCGCGAACGCGGCTGGGAGGCCGCTGTGCTCGAGGCGCACTACAACGACCACCGGCAGGGCTGGGACTTCTATCTGCCCCGTCTGGCGGCAACCGCCAAGCAGGCGGCGGGCGCGCGATGAACACCGGCGTCGACGACGGTCTGTGGTCGGCGATCGGCGACCCGACCCGGCGCCGCATGATCGACCTGCTGCTGGCCGAGGGCCAGGGCACCGCGACGACCCTCAGCGCCCGCCTGCCCGTCACCCGGCAGGCCGTGACCAAGCATCTGACCGTGCTCGACCGGGCCGGACTCGTTCGGTCCACGGCGGCCGGCCGGGAGCGTCGCTACCACGTCGACGAAGCGCAACTGGCGCGCGCCGTGGCCCAGTTGCAGTCGGTGGGCGCGCTGTGGGACGCCCGACTGCAACGCGTCAAGAAGATCGCCGAGGCGATCCAGCGAGCCAAGAACGAGAAGAAGTAACGAGCCGAGAACGCGAAGAAGCGAGGAGATCGAGATGGCGGACATCCTGCACCGGGTCGGCACCACCGCGGCCCGGGACACGGTCTATCAGGCACTCACCACGGTCGACGGTCTGGCCGCGTGGTGGACGACCGACACCGAGGGCAGCGGAGACGACGTACTGCAGTTCCGCTTCGGCGACGTCGGCGGCTTCGACATGAAGGTCCTCGAACTGCTCCCGGACACCCGGGTGCGGTGGGAGGTCGTCGCCGGTCCCGAGGAATGGGTCGGCACCACGGTGACCTTCGACCTCAAGCAGGAAGGCGAGTGGACGATCATCCTGTTCGCGCACGAAGGCTGGCGCGAGCAGGTGGAGTTCATGAACCACTGCACCACCAAGTGGGCACTGTTCCTGATGAGCCTGAAATCCCTGGTGGAGACGGGCGCCGGCGCACCGCACCCGCACGACGTGCGGATCAGCAACTGGCACTGACCCCATCCGCGAGTGGCTGGCGCCCGGCGCGCTCGCACGAGCGGTCGCCGCCGGGGGCGCGCTCTCGAAAGGATCTGGAAGCCCCCGCCCGCCGGGCGGGGGCTTCTTCGTTCCCGTCCGGCCGCACGCCAACTGGTGTCAGGCCCTGGCAAGCCGGTCCACCAGCAGTTCCACCCTCCGCTCCGCGTCCCCCGGTGGAAGCCGCCCCGCCCGGGTCAGGGTCGCCAGCCCGTGCAGGGCCGCCCAGAACACCTCGGTGAACAGTGCCGGGTGGACGCCGTCCCCGGCGACCTCACCCAGGCTCTCCAGCAGGGCGGCGAAGGCGTCCTTCAACGGCTCCGGGGTGTCCTCGTCCGCGAACGGCAGGCCGCCGTCGAGCTGGAAGATGGCGTCGTAGACCGCCGGGTTGTGCTCGGCGAAGTCGAGGTAGGCGCGGGCGAGGGCGGTGCCCCGGGCGCGCGGGCCGTCCGCTGTGGAGGCTGCGGCCCGCAGGACCACGGCCATCTCGGCGGCACCCTCGAGGGCGACGGCACCGATGATCTCGCGCTTGCCGCGGAAATGGCTGTAGAGGACGGGCTGGCTGTACTCGATGCGCTCGGCGAGCCGACGCGTGGTGACCGCGTCCCAGCCCTGCTGCTCCGCGAGTTCGCGGGCCGTCGCCACGATGAGACGCTCGCGGCCCGCCCGCTCACGCTCCTTGCGTTCCTGTACCGACATAACCCGATCCTAGCATCGCTAGACAATCGAGCGGCAGTAGTACTAGCGTTGCCTCATCGCCTAGCAACGCTAGATCTCAGGAGGGGTCATCATGCTCAACGCACTCGAGGTCTTCACCACCGTGGTCGTCGGCGTGATGGTGGGGGTGGAGTTCTCCGTCGCCTTCTTCGTCAATCCGATCCTCAACGGCCTCCCCGGCGACAACGGCCTGCGCGGCCGCACCCACGGGGCCCGACTGCTCGGCGCCGTGATGCCGTTCTGGTACATCGGCTCGCTCGTCCTCAGCGTGGTGTGGGCCGTCGCCGGATGGGACCACCACGGCGCCGGACTCGTCGTCACCGCCGCCGCGCTGCTGATCCTGAGCGTGGTCATGTCGATCCTGCTGCTCGTCCCGATCAACAACCGGGTCAAGACGTGGACCGCCGACGGCCTGCCCGAGGACTGGAAGCAGCAGATGAACCACTGGGACCGCTTCCACTACGTCCGCGTCGCCGTCATCATCGCCGCCTTCGCCCTGCTGGCCGCCGCCCTCGCCTGAACCCGCGGGCCAGGACCGCGCCGCTTCCTTCGGAGCGTCGATCGCCGGTCGGGCGTGTCATCGGCCGGCGCCCCGTAGGCATCCACCGAGGGCCTTCATCCGGAGGCCCTCATCGGCCTGAGGTTAGGGTGGCCGATGTTCCCCCACACCGGACCGGAGTGCCCTGTGCCCGAACCTCTGACCGTCGCCGTCGCCCAGCCCCGCTGCGCCGGTCCGGACGTCGCCGCCAACGCCGTGTTGCACGCCGAGGCGGTGCGGGGCGCCGGGGCCCGCGTGATCGTCTTCCCCGAGTTGTCGCTCACCGGATACGACCTCGCCGCACCGGCCGTGGCGGCGGACGATCCCCGCCTCGCCCCGTTGATCGACGCCTGCGGCAGCACGGGATCGACCGCACTGGCCGGCGCCCCTTGGCAGGACGTGGACGGACGCGAGTACATCGCGATGCTGGCCGTCACGGGCGAGGGCGCCGAGGCGGCGTACGCCAAGATGCACCTGCACGGCGCCGAGGGGATCCGCTTCACCCCGGGCGACAAGCCGGTGGTCTTCGAGGTGGACGGCTGGCGGCTGGGACTCGCCGTGTGCCGGGACGCCGCGGTGCCGGAGCACGCGGCGCGAACCGCGGCGCTGGGCATCGACGCGTACGTCGCCGGCACGCTCTACGGCGAGGGCCCCGAGCAGTCCGCCCGCCGGGACGCGCACATGCGGGAGCGGGCGCAGGCGCACGGCGTATGGGTCGTACTGTCGACCGTGGCGGGACAGAGCGGGGAGTACCAAGAGACGTCCGGCGGCTCCGGGGTGTGGTCCCCGAACGGTTCGCCGGTGGCGCAGGCGGGCTCCGCGCCCGGCGAGGTGCTGACTGTCATCCTCGGCTGACCGTCTTCCTCGCATGACCGTCGTCCTCGGCTGACCGGGCGCCGCTCCCCGATCCGGACGAAAGACCTTGACTCCAGCCTCCGTCTCCCGGTCCACCGGGTCGGTCGCCTCCGCAAGGAGTACACCGCTCGGCCGCAATGGAGGCTCCCCCGGGCGGGCTCAGTCCGCCAGCCGCAGGCCGAAGGTGTCGGCCAGGCCGTCGGCGCCGTCCTCGGTCACATGGACGACCCGGGGGCTGGAGCCGTACCGCAGCCAGCGCAGTGCGAAGAGCCGGGCGGTCAGGGCCGCGCCCACCGCGCCGGCGAGGTGGTGGCGCTGCTCGCTCCAGTCCACGCAGTACCGGATCAGCGGGCGGCGGGCCGGCAGCCGGGCCAGGTCGACACCGAACCGGGCCAGTTCCTCCAGGCCGGTCTCGGTGAGCTGGTAGTCGACGTCGTGTCCGTATCCCCTCGCGCCGTCGCGCACCGCTGCGTCTGGCCGGTGGGTGCCGTCGTGTCCGACGAGCAGACCGGCCTTGAGCAGGGATTCCAGCAGGCCCACGCCCAGTTGGCCGGCGAGATGGTCGTAACAGGTGCGCGAGCGGCGCAAGGCGCCGGCGGTGCTGCTCTCGCGCAGTGAGGTGACCGGGAGGGGCGGCGCGATGACGGCCAGGGCTTCCAGGGCGAGGCAGATGTCGGGGCCGGCCAGGTTGTAGTAGCGGCACCGGCCCACGCTTTCCATGGTGACCAGGCGGGCCTCGACGAGTTTGCCCAGATGGGCGCTCGCCGTCGCGGCGCTCACGCCTGCTTCTGCGGCCAGCAGACCGGCGGGCAGTGCGCGGCCGTCACTGAGTGCCTTGAGCATCCGGGCGCGGGAGGGATCGGCGATCAGGGCGGCCGCCCTGGCGATGTCGGGCTGGTGGTGGATCTGGTCCGGGTGCCGACCGGTCGTCGTCCTGGTCATGCGGCCAGCCTAGTGCGACGACACTTCGACGGAGGACGAAGTATTGCGGCCCGAGACTGATCACATGACCTCCACGGATCCCGCTCCATCCCCCTCGCACGCCCCTGTCGCCCCTGCCGCCCCCGCCCGGGCGGCGCCACCGGGGCGGTCGTCCCTCTCGCTGCCGCCTCTCATCGCGCTGAGCCTGGGCTACTTCCTGGTGATGCTCGACGTCACGGTCGTGAACGTGGCGGTGCCCTCCATCGAGGACTCGCTGCACGCCGGTGCGTCGGACATGCAGTGGATCGTCGACGGCTACAGCGCCTTCTTCGCCGGACTGCTGCTGCTGGGTGGCGGACTCGGGGACCGTTTCGGGCACCGCACGCTGTTCCTGACGGGCCTGGGGGTCTTCGCGGCCGCTTCGGTGGGCTGCGGGGTGGCGCCCTCGGCGCAGGTCCTGATCGCGGCCCGGCTGGCTCAGGGTGCCGGGGCCGCGCTGCTGGTCCCCGCGTCGTTGGCCCTGCTGCAAGCGGCCTACCCCGACCGGGCCCAGCGTGCCAGGGCGGTCGGCCACTGGGGGCTCGTCTCGGCCGTCGCCTTCGGTGCCGGACCCGCGGTCGGCGGGCTGCTCGTCTCGGGCTTCGACTGGCGTTCGGTGTTCTGGGTGAACCTGCCGGTGGCCGCGGTGGCGGTGCTGCTGACCCTGCGTCATGTGCCGGCTCCCGGCCGGCGCGCCCGGCCGGGCCGGATGGACCCGGCCGGTCTGGCCCTCGGCGTGGTCGGGCTGCTCGGGGTGGCCGGTTCGCTCAACGAGGCGGGGAGCGCGGGGTGGTCGTCGCCGGAGGTGCTGACGCTGTTCGCGGGGGGCGTGGTGTCCCTGGCCGCCTTCGTCACCGTCGAACTGCGTCTGGAGAAGGGCGCTGTGCTGCGGCCGGAGGGCAGGCGGCCGCTGCTGCCGCTGTCGCTGTTCCGCGAGATCCGGCTCACGGCGACGAACCTCATCGGCCTGCTGCTCAGCTTCGGCTACTACGGGATGCTGTTCGTGGCCACGCTGTACTTCCAGCAGGAACGTCGACTCAGCCCGCTGAGTACCGGGTTCGCCCTGCTGCCGTCGGTCTGCATGGGCTTCCTCGCGGCACCGCTGTCGAGCCGCCTGACCGCCCGCGGCGGTCCGTATCTGCCCATGGCCGGCGCGCTGGTGCTCGGGAGCGCCGGTTTCCTGGGCTGGCTGGTGGCCGGCCCCGACACCTCCTACCCGGTGCTGCTCTTCGCGCTCATGGCGACGGGTCTGGCGACGCCCGTCACCGTCGTGGCCGCCACCGTGGCCATCATGGAGGCGAGCCCGGCGGACAAGGCCGGTGTGACGTCGGCGGTGTTCAACGTGTCCCGACAGGTGGGCAGCGCCGTGGGCGTGGCCCTCTTCGGCACCCTCCTCGGCGCGGCGGGCGGCATGATCGGCGGGCTGCACGCGGCGGCGGTCATCGCCTCGGCGGCGTTCCTGCTGGCGTCGGTGACGGCCGCGGTGGCCGGGCGCCGGGCCGCTCCCGCCCGGGCCCGCTGAGGCCGCCGGATCCTCCCGGGCCCCCGCGTCACTCCCGAGCCCCGCGTCACGGCGTCACGGCGTCACGGCGTCACGGCGTCACGGCGCCACGGCGCCACGGCGCCACGGGAGAGGGGACGCGCCCGTCGATCCGACGCCGCCTCGGTACACCTGACCGGCACACGTCGGTCACGGGAGGACCGCACGCCGGGTCCGTCGCAGGCGCAGGTGCCACCACCCTGCGCGACCGTCGCGAGGAGTGGATCCGGCTCGGTGCCTGCGCCGGACTCGACTCGCACCGATCGCTGGAGTCTCCGGAGTCCCGCGACCGGCGTCGGATCGGGCGGCCGGGCTCGTCCGGTCCGCCCGGCCCGTACCGGCGGTCGATGCGCTTCCCTGGTCTTCGGGGCGGACGGGTCAGCGCAGTCCAGCGAAGAGATCGTTCTCGGGCACGGCCGCGCCGGTGGCGTCCTGGACACGTACGAAGGTCTCCATGCCCATCAGCTCGCCGAACCGCTCCTTGCCCATCTTGAGGAAGAAGATGTTCTCGCCCTGACTGGCGTGCGCGGCCAGCGCGTCGAACTTCTGGCCGCTGAACGGAGTGGTGTCCACCCATGTGGTGATCTCGTCGTCGGGCAGGCCGATCTTGGCCAGCGCGGCGGCTTCGGCCGGATCGGGTTCCGGCATGTCCTCGTGGAACTCGCGCATGATCTCGCCGAACCGCTGCATCGACGAGCGGGGCATCGTGGTCCAGTAGACCTTCGGGGTCAGCTCGGTCATCTCCAGCGCCGCCATGGTGATGCGGTGGGCCTGGATGTGGTCGGGGTGGCCGTAGAAGCCGTTCTCGTCATAGGTGACGACCACATCGGGTTGGTAGTGCCGCATGAGTTCCGCGAGCCGGGCCGCCCCTTCCCGCAGGGGGGTCTGCCAGAAGGAACCGGGGGCGTCGTTGCTCGGCCAGCCCGTCATCCCGGAGTCGGCGTAGTCCAGCATCTCCAGATCGCTGATCTTCAGGACGTCACAGCTCGCCTCGAGTTCCTGACGGCGCATCAAGGCGACCGCCGCCGGATCGTGCCCGGGTTCGCCCGGCTTGACACCCCCCGGTCCGTCCCCGCAACCGCCGTCGGTACACGTCACGAGAACCGTGCGGATGCCTTCCGCCGCGTACCGCGCGAGGACCCCTCCGGTTCCGGTGGCCTCGTCGTCGGGGTGGGCGTGCACTGCCATGAGCGTCAAGGGCCGGTCGATCATGAAACGGTTCCTCCTGCGGAAGTACGTCTGGGTCCGGATGCGCGGCGGGCGTACCGCGATCCTGGGGCCCGGATCCCGGCGGGGCCGACGACCTTACGGTCCGCGTGCCCCGGCCGTGTGGCGCCGGTCCCTCTGTCGATGCAACCGTGCCGGCCGGGCCGGCTGTTCCCGGCGCTGCCCGGAAACGATGCCCGGCGTCGGTTCACCCTGGGTTCTGTGTCAGCAACGAGGGTGAGGCCGGCGCCTCCGTCATCACTTCGACGGATGCCGCGAACCGCTCTTGGAGCAGAGGAATCGCCGACTGGACGGGACGACAGTTGGCGAAGAAGACGGGAAGGCGGCACAGGGCCCACCCGGACGGTGAAAGGCGCAGCACATGCCCCGCGGTTCCTGAATCACTGACCGCGCTCGTCCCGCGGCTCGACGTGGCGCGCTCGTGACGATCGGCGCGGCCCTGGCAGCCGGCACGGTTCTGGTGGCCGGCCCGGGGGCGCAGGCCTTCGACGGCATGCCCTCGACGGAGGGTCCCGCTCGGCAGAGGGGTCCCGACCGGGGGAAGGATCCCGCTCGGCGGAACCGGTCATGCGGAAGCTGTCGCCGGCCGTCACCGCGCAGCTCGACCACGCCATCAAGGACGTACTGAAGACCACGAAAACGCCCGGTGTGACGGTGGGCCTGTGGGCCCCGGGAAAGGGCAGTTACGTGCGGGCCTTCGGCACCGCCGACGAGGCGACGAACGCGCCGATGTCGCCGAGGTTCAACATGCGCGTCGGCAGCGTGACCAAGACCTTCACGGTCACCGCGCTGTTGCGCCTGGTCGACCAGAAGAAGGTGGGCCTGGACGATCCCGTCTCGAAGTACGTACGGGGCGTCCCGGAAGGTGACCGCATCACGCTGCGTCATCTCGCGCAGATGCGCAGCGGTCTGTTCAACTTCACCGAGGACCCGGACTTCGGCAGGCCTTCGTGGCCGATCCGAACCGGACCTTCGCCCCCTCCCAACTATTGTCCTACGCCGTCCGGCATCCGGTCGCCTTCATCCCCGGCAGCGCGTTCCAGTGCAGCGACACCAACAGCCATCGGCTGGCGGGAGGCAGGGACGTGGTGCTGGTGACCCACGGCAATCTCATCCGCGTCCTGACCGTCCGATGGCTCGGTCTGCCCGGCGCCGCCGGCGCGAACCTGGCACTGTGCACCGCCCCCATCGGACGTCTCGCCCTGTACGACGCAAGGCCCAGCCTGCTGGGATGGAACTTCAGCCCGACGTTCGACATGCCCCTGGCTCCCCCACCGCGGACGCGCCCCGCCCCGGGCGACCCGGTCGTCCCGGCCACAGGGGAGCCAAGGGGTTCGTGATCCTCCCGCGCCGCCGGGGTGTCGCTACATCTGCGGGACGATCCCGAGCTGGCGCAGGATGCCGAGTTCGTCGGGCCGACCCCACCGCTCGACGATGCGTCCGCCCCGGATCCTGAAGATGTTGGTGCCGTGCAGGGTCAAGGGGCGGCCTTCGGCCGGGGCCGGTACCCCGAGCAGGTCACCGCGTTGCGTCCCACCGGCGGTGAAGTGCTCGACGACCAGGTCGCCCTCGGCAATCATCAGCTGCGGCTCGCTGTGCCAGTCGGGGCACGCCTCCCGGAACAGCGCGCCGGCGGAGCGGATGCCCTCACGGTCGGCCGGCGCGTTGAACGGAGGGTCGTGGTCGACGAAGTCCTCGGCGAGGTACTCATCGACCGCGCCGAGGTCGCCCTTGGTGAACAGCGCGTCGATGAAGGCGCGCACCAGGTCTTTGTTCTTGGCGAGGGTGGTTTCCGAGGTACTCATGGCCTCAGTCTCGCCATCCACAACCTGACACAAACCGGGTATTCCGCCTGTTCACCCCGCTGCATCGCGATGGCCCGCTCCGTGCCAGGGGTCCCCGGACGGCCGACCGCCGAGGAGCGGTTCACCGAGAGACAGTTCTACGATCCCCGTTCATGACGACTCCCGACTGTTTCGCGTGCGGCAAGGAAGCGGAGTTCGACGACCTGCCGCCCCGTGAGTGCGTCGCGCATGACGAATACTGGCGGGTGGCACACGCCTTCAACACCGTGGTGCCCGGCTGGCTGGTGCTGCTGCCTCGTCGGCACGTCGCCGCGGTGCATGACCTCACCGACGCCGAGGCATCCACCCTGGGAATGTGGCAGGTCAAGCTCTCCCGGGCCCTGCGGGAGACGACCGGTTGCGCGAAGACGTACGTCGTGCAGTTCGCCGAGGCCGAAGGCTTCGCGCACGTGCACTTCCACATCGTTCCGCGTAAGGCGGATCTGCGGCCCGAACATCGCGGGCCGGGCGTGTTCGAGCTGCTTCGGCGTCCGGCGGCGGAGCACGTGACGAACGACCGGGCGGACGAGATCGCCCGCTCCCTCCGAGCTCGACTTCATGACCACCTGAAAATTCGGTGAGCCGATCACGATGTCGCGTCCACGGCGATCGTGCACAGTCTCTTGGTGGCGCGCGTGAGGGCGACGTACAGGTCACGCTCGCCGCTGGGGCGGGCCGTGGCGATCTCCTCCGGGGCGACGATGACGACCGCGTCGAACTCCAGGCCGCGGGCCTCGGAGGCCGGTACGAGGCGGGCCCACCGGGCGAGACCCGCGGACGCCAGCTCCTCGACCCGGTCGTCCGCGCAGATCACGGCGAGCAGTTCACTCGGGTGGGCCTCGTTCTGCTCCCGGAGTTCCTCGGCCACGGTGGTGGTGATGGCGTGCGGTGTCGCGGTGAGCCGCCGCGGGGACTCACCGTGGCGGATCGAACGGCTCGGTGTCTGTCCGGGAGCGATCCGGGACAGGAGGCCGTGGGTGGTCTCCAGGATCTCCTGTGTCGTGCGGTAGCTGACGGTCAGTGTGTGCAGGGCGAACCGGCCGCCGAGATGCGGGCCCAGCGCCTGGGACCAGTCGCTGGCCACCGTCAGGGCACCCGCCTGGGCGTAGTCGCCCACCAGCGTCATCGACCTGGCCGGGCAGCGGCGCATCACCATCCGCCACTGCATGGCGGTCAGCTCCTGGGCCTCGTCGACCACGACATGTCCGTACGACTGCTCCGGCGGCCCGTCCACCAGGGCTGCCGCCTCGTCCAGCAGGGGCAGATCGGCATCCGTCCACGGGGCGTCAGGAGGACGGACCAACCGGGCACGTTCGTCGCCGGTGAGGGACGCCAGGTGCCTGGTCATCATGCGGGGGTCCACCAACAGGGTCCGTACGAGCCCTTCGGGCGTCAGTCGCGGCCAGAGGGATTCCACCGCGCTGTCGACATGATCGTCGTCCATGAGGTTCGTGCGGGCGGTCTCGGCGTCGAACACCTCGGCCGGGTCGGCGGCCGGAGCGTCGTCGAAACCGAGCGCCCGCAGGTCGGACGCGGCCGCGGCATCGAGATTCATGCCGGTGCTCTCGGCGACCTCGGCGTCGATGTGTCGCAGTGCCTCGACGGCGCCGCGCTCCAGGGCACCCGTGACCGTGCCGATCAGGTGCTCCTTGAACACCTCCCGGGCACGGTTGTGCGCCAGACCGCTCGCCGTCGCGGCCTCCCGCGCCGCGGCGACGTCCACGCTCTCCAGACGGACCTGCTCCTGCCCGACCCGCACCGTGAAGCCGCTGCCAGGGGCCTGCCGGGAACGGACCAGGTCCGCGAGCGCCTCGGCCAGCGCGGAACTCCCTTTGAGGCGCGCGACGTCGAACGGCTCCGCGGCCCCGGGCACCACCCCGGCCAGCTCCTCGCAGGTCGCCAGGAGCACATCGTTCTCCCCCAGCGAGGGAAGCACCTGGGACACGTAGTCGAGGAACCGCGTGTTCGGCCCGAGGACCAGCACACCCCGCGCGGCTGCGCCCGGGAACGCGTACAGGACGTATGCCGCCCGGTGGAGCGCGACCACGGTCTTGCCCGTGCCGGGGCCGCCCTGCACCACCGTCACCCCCCGGTGCGGGGATCGGACGATGGCGTCCTGCTCCGCCTGCAGCGTCGCCACCGCCGAACGCATCCGTCCCGTACGCCGTGCCTCCAGCGCCTCGGTCAAGGGACTGTCGCCGACGACGTCGTCGGTCGCGACCGCGGATCCGTCCAGGACCTCGTCGCTCACCGTTCGTACGGCACGGTCCTCGACGCGAAGATGACGGCGCCGCCGCAGCCCCATCGGATGGACGGCCGTCGCCTCGTAGAAGGGCCGCGCCGCGTCCGCCCGCCAGTCGACGAGCAGCGGTACATCGCGGTCGTCCACGTGCAGCCCGACCCGTCCGATGTGCAGGGCGGTTCCGTCCCCCCTGTCGATCCGGCCGAACGCCAGCCCCTCCTCGGCCCCCTCCAGCCGACGGAGGCCCCGCGCCAGTCGCTCCGCGGCCGCGTCGCGCTCGTACACCTCGCCCGCGCTGTCGGCCCGCGACCTCAGCACATCGGCCAACTGCGCGCGTACGTCCGCCAACCGCTCGTCGAGCAGCCCGTACATGGCGGCCACGTGAGCCTGCTCCGCCTCGACCTGTTCTGCGGCACCCTCATTGAACGGCGGCAACAGCGGTCCTCTCCTCGAATCGACCCTCCACTATGCAGTCACAGTTCCCTGGTGTCGCAGTGGGCCCTCGGCCGCGACGGGCCTGGGCGGACGCGGCGGCCGGAGGAGAGGTGTGCCAAATCCTGCGGGAAAGTGGGCAGCGCCGCACGTCGAGACGCTCGCCGTACGCCCGTCTCGCCGCACGCCCCTACGGCCCGGCGTGTCAGTGCCGTCCGCCATGATCTGACCCATGAACGACATCGAGACGGCTCCGCCTCCGCCGCCCCCCATGCGGGACAGTCACGCGATAGGCGGCGCCCTGGGGGGTCTCGTCCACGTCCCGGAAGGCTGGAGCTTCGGCACCTTCGAGGACATCGAGCGCATCGGACGCTACATCGAAGGCAGTCGGGCACTCGATCCGGGGCAGCAGGAGGTCCACCGGTCACCGGAGGGCACCTGGCCGGAAATCATCGCCAGTTGGGCACCCGATCCGAGCGGACGGAAAGTCCGGCTTCCCGGATCCGGCACCTGGACGGACGTCGTGGGACGCACGGGCGGGCTCGCCCTGCGCGCGGCGTCCCCAGCGACCCGGCCGGAGCGCCGCGAAGTGGTGCTCCGCTTCCTGGAGATGTGGGCGGGCACGCCGTTCGCCGATCCGGCCTACCGCTTCCGCGTGGGTCGGCTCGCCGGACCGATCTCGTTCAACGCCCGCGACCATCAAGGGGTTTCCTTCGGACTGCACCTGCCGGGTGCGCGCAG
This sequence comes from Streptomyces sp. NPDC096324, assembly GCF_044763015.1. Taxonomy (NCBI): domain Bacteria; kingdom Bacillati; phylum Actinomycetota; class Actinomycetes; order Kitasatosporales; family Streptomycetaceae; genus Streptomyces; species Streptomyces sp. NPDC096324. The sequence continues at coordinate 245,104 of NZ_JBIWFK010000010.1, forward strand.
AACCCTCTACTTCGAGGCCGTTCTGCCCGGTGGTGAGGCCGCCCCGCGCCCCGAGGCGCCGCTGCACGTCGTGGACCGCCGGCACGCGTGGGGCGCGCCCGAGCAGCTACGGCGCCTGGTGGAGCTCGTCCGCGAGCGCGGCCCGGTCGACTGGGCCGCGGACGCGGTACTCGCCCTGAGCGAGGCGACCGGGCTGAGCCGCCCCGCCGCGGCCCTCGTCCTGGCCGGCAACCCCGGCGCGGTCAGCTACTACAAGCCCTGCCTCGACCAGCACGAACGTACCGTGCTCGGCTTCAAGAACGGGGAACTCGACTCGGCGCGCGAAGAGTTGGCGATGCTGGGCGACTCGGGGCGAAGCGCCCTGCTCGCCGAGGTGATGCCCGAGGACCCCGCGGACCTGTGGGAGCCGGGCGGCCTGGTCCGCGTCGCGGAGCGCGCCGCCGCGGCCTGGGCACGGCAGCAGGGCGCCCGCCCGGCCCCGCCGTGGAGCACCTGGCAGGCCGCGGTCGCCCTGGAGACCCGGATGCCGGCGGCCCACCTGTGCCATCTGTTCCTCGCCCCGGCGAACTCCGCTGTGCCACCGGACTTCCTCCCGGGCGCCCGGCCCGGCCCGCCCGAGCAGCCTGTCCCGCGGACCCCGTGGGACATCACGCGCCGTTACGAGGCCGACTTCCTCGTGGACGCCGTCTTCGCCGGCCTGGCGTGGGCGTACTCGGACCTCCCCGCCGGGGACCCCGTGCGCGAGGGGATGCCCGAAGTCGTCCGCCATCTGCGCGAGTTGCTCGCCGCGGGCGACGCCGCGGCCGGGCTGCTCAACGAGAGCATGGCCCGCTACAGCCTCGGGAACCGGCGCTCCGACTGGCTCACGGACGGCTCCGGCGACCGCGTCACCGCCCGGGTCGCCGCCGGCGATCTGCCTCCGGGCCGCTACGAGTCCGACCCGCGCGCCTGTGTCCCGGACCTGGTCGCCGATGTCGTCGCCACCCTCGGCCTGTCCGAGGACGCCGCCGCCCTCTTCCTCCAACTCCTGCTGCTCCCGGCCCCGTCGGACCGCAATGTACGGCGCTGGAACGCGTGGACCCCGGCCCGCCACAAGGCGGCCGCGGCAGAGCTGACGGTGCGTGCCCTGGTGGTCGAGGACCGCAGGGCCCGCGCGGGACGCACGATCTTCCTGCCCGGGCCGTGGGCGCACGCCAAGAAGCCTCTGCCACCGATGGAGACCTGGAAAGTGCCTCTGATCGGGGCGCAGTTGCATTTCTCCGGGGACGAGGTGCGGGCCTTCGAGCTCCTGCCGGACACGCTTCCCGCGTTGTTCACCGAGGCTTGGCGGCGGGTCCGCGGGGGTCAGGGGCCGGTGGCCTGACGAGCGGGGGCGTACGGCGGCCCTGACGACTGCCTGCGCCCGCGCGCGGCGGGCCTGACGACCGCCTGGCGGCGCCCAGCGATCCACAACCGTCGGCGGGCGGCGGTCGCAGCCCCTCTCGCCGCGGTGACGTGGCCCCCCTGTGGCCACAGTGCTGCGCAGGATGGCCACGCGTGACAGATTCATGACGTGTGCATGTAATGCCTTTCCGATCGCCGGACACGGAACCCAAGGTCGCCGTGTGGCACCGACCCGAGTGCCACGCATGGTTCGGCGGGGATCCCCACCAGGATTCCGCGCCCGATCGCAAAGGACCTCCCCACATGGCAGCAGTACGCACCATGAAGCGGCGCATCGCCGCGGCGATCGCCACAACGGCCGCCGCGGCGACCGCAGTCGGCGCGCTTTCCGCCCTCCCCGCCCAGGCCACACCGGCCGAGGGAACCGTCTTAGGGGCGAACTCCTCCGACGCCGTTCCCGGCAGCTACATCGTCACGCTCAAGAAGAACGTCGGCTTCAAGGCCACCGCCCCGCGCGGAAAGAGCCTGGTGGCCGAGTACGGAGGGACCGTCAGGCGGACGTTCACCTCCGCGCTCAACGGCTACGCCGCCCGCCTCACCGGCGCCCAGGCCAGAAGGCTGGCGACCGACCCCGACGTCGCCTCGGTCGAGCAGGACCAGGTCGTCCACACCCTCGGTACCCAGACCAATGCTCCCTGGGGTCTGGACCGGATCGACCAGACGAACCTTCCGCTGAGCGGCACGTACACCTCTCCCGACGACGGGGGCAGCGGGTCGACCGTGTACGTGCTGGACACCGGTGTGCGGATCACCCACCAGGACATCGCGGGCCGCGCCTCCTACGGATGGGACTTCGTCGACAACGACGCCACCGCACAGGACGGTTACGGCCACGGGACGTTCGTCGCGACCGTCGCCGCCGGGACCACTTACGGCGTGGCCAAGAAGGCGAAGATCGTCGCCGTACGGGTCCTCGGCAACGACGGCTCCGGCACGACCGCCGGAGTCATCGCGGGCGTGGACTGGATCACCGCCAACCATGTGGCCAACTCCGTCGCCAACGTCTCCCTCGGCGGCGGCGCCAGCACCTCGCTGGACACCGCGGTGAAGAACTCCATCGCCTCCGGGGTGACGTACTCGATAGCGGCGGGCAACTCGGGCGCCCTGGCGTCGAACTACTCCCCCGCCCGGGTCACGGAAGCGCTGACCGTCGGCGCGACGACGAGCACGGACGCGCGGGCGAGCTACTCCAACTACGGCTCCAGGGTGGACATCTTCGCCCCCGGCTCCGGCATCACGGCGGCCTGGAACACCTCCGACTCGGCCACGTACACGGGCAACGGCACGTCGTTCGCCGCCCCGCACGTCTCCGGGGCCGCCGCCCTCTACCTGACGGCCCACCCGGGCGCTTCCCCCGCGACCGTCGGCAGCGCGCTGGTCAACGGCGCGACCAGCGGAGTCCTCAGCGGCATCGGCTCGGGCTCCCCGAACAAGCTGCTGAAGCTCATTCCCTGAGCAGGGAGATCGGCGCTGGAGGCAGGAAGCTCGGCCGGATCCTCCGGTCGAGCTTCCCGCGCTCCCGGGCCGGCGTCGAGGCGTCGGGCAGGGCTCAGTTCCGTACGGCGCTGGTCAGCGGGGCCAGTACGTGCCATCCCACCGTCTCATACAGGGCTCGGCCCTCAGGTGTCGCGACCAGCACACCTGTCGTGGCCCCCTGTCCGGCCGCGACCTCGGCAAGCTTGTACATCAACAGGCGTCCCAGACCCCGGCGTTGATGAGCGGAGTCGGTCTCGACCTGGTCGACGACATAGGCGGAGCCCGTGACGGCGACCTGACCGCGTGCGGCGAAGGCGCCGTCGGCGGAACGGACCAGGGCACGGGTGAGGCCGGCCCTGGTCCAGGTGTCCAGCCGGTACCCTTCGGCGATTGCCGGTGGGGCTTCGGCGCGGGCCGGGCGCGGAGGAGCGGACATCAGGAAACCGGGTCCGCCGGCGAGGGACCAGCCGGGCCCGAGCCAGGACGTGACTGTCTCCGGCGGCGTGGGCGTCTTGAGCCAGACGCCGGGGGCGACCGTGTTCTCGGTGATCTTACGGACGACCGTTTCGTCGGTGGCCGACAGAACATGGCGCACGACGTGCCCGGGCAGTCCGACGTCAACGGTGAACCCCCAGGCGGCGGGCACAGGTTCGGCCGCACCACGCGAGACGGCCCACCCGTGAGTCCATGCGTGTATGGCTTCGGCCGTGTTCGGATACGGCAAGACGCCCCCCGGCGCAGGTAGTGACTGACTGGGATGCGCATCCATGTGCATCCACGCGAATCCACTTTATTGCACATAGCTTGCAACAACGGCCAGCCGCAACAGTTGAATCCGCGGTACGCCCTGTGAAGTACGTCTTCGCATTTGGCGGTGGGGCCGTGACCACCGCCACTGATTCCGTAGGAAGGAGGCCGAGTCCTGGCGCTGTCCTTGGGCCGGTAGCGTTCCGCACAGGTTCCGACGCGAGCGGCGGCGGTCGGGCCTGTGACGAGGAGGCTGGTGCGTGGCAGATCACGGCGGTGGCGACCGTGTGCTGGTCACGGTGGCGGGTGACCGGTTGCGGGAAGGCGTTCCGCCCGTCGGTGTGTTCGCCGAACTCGCGGCGCGCACCGGGGACTGGGACGGCGCGGTCTGGGCCGTCTGCCTGGCACTGGGTCTGTCGGCCCCCGACTTGCGGCGGCTGGGCCCGGATTCCCACGAGATCTACTCCGAGTTCGGCCCGGGCGAGGAGGACTTGTGTGGCAAAGTCCTGGAGATCCACGGCGTGTTCGACGTTCCCCGGCTCTTGGACGAGCGGGAGACGGAAGTACAGCGCCTGCTGAGGAACGCCTTCGGCGCATCGGGGGGCATCGCGACCGGCCGTGCACTCGCACTGGCCCGCAACCTCTTCAAGGGCGAATTGGCCACTGCCTTCCTCTCCCTCGCCCGGAAAATGCCCCGTGCACCGCGCGGCAGGCCCGTGGACTTCTGGAACGCGTTGTGCGCCGCCGGTGCGCTTCTGGAGACGGCTGACGACGACGAAGGCCGGCTCGTACGGGAGGCTCTCGGGCTGTGTCGCCAGAACCTGGCCGATGCCTCGGCCACTGCGAACGGCCAAGCCTGCTAGGGCGCGTGAGGATCCTGTCTCAAGGGTTCCGTCGGGGCTCGAGCTCGCTCACGCGCTCGCGCGCCTTCTCCGCCGCCTCGGTCCATTTCCTGTCGATCTCTTCCGGCCGATGGTGGCCGCACTCGACGATGTCGCCCGCGTCATCGGTCACTTGGGCGTAGCAGTCACCGGCCTCGATCCAGACCGCCACGTTCTCGATCCCGGCGGCCCGGTCCTCCTCGTTCACCCAGGACGTGATCGAGAACGCCGACTCGGCGCCGTCGTAGTCGGATCGGACACGGAAGGTCTCACCAGGCCTCAGCCAGCGATCCTCCCCCAGTGGCTCCAGCCACAGAACGAGCCAGCCCGTGTTGTCGTTGCGAACATCCATGACCGCCATGGCCGCACAATATGGGTACGAGGGCGGAGCGCGTCACCTGGGGCGGTCGGAGAGCTTCTCGCGTACCCAATGGGGATCGGGGTTGGTGTGTGGCCGGCCCCCCACGACGACGGTCGGCACGGTCTCGTTGCCGTCGTTGGCCGCCCGCACTTCGGCGGCTCCTGCCGGGTTCCGCCAGATGTTGACCCAGTGCAGGCGGCGGGCAGTACGGCCCAGTCGGAGGCGCAGACGTATGCAGTACGTGCAACCGGGACGCCAGTAGACGATGGGCCGACCGTCGACCGCGCTGCGACGCTGTGCCTCTCCCGCGTCGATGGACCTCGGGAAGATCAGGGGCGAGTTCACGCCCGCGAGCGCCAGGAACGCCAACAGGAGTACCGCGGCCGTGGCGGGGGTGCCCTTGAGGACCATCCCCGTCGCGACGGCCGAACCGCAGAGCACGAGCAGCATCGGCAGGATCCAGACACGCATCATGATGACGCAGGGTACCGACGGGTCGGCGTGTGCATCGGACCAGGGCGCCTGTTCTGCCTGAGCCTCCGTCGCCGCCTCAGCCTCCGCCTCTGCTTCCCTCTCCGTCCCCGCCTCGCTCTCCGTCCCGTCTCGCCTCGTGTCGTCTCTTCGATCAGGTGAAGCTCGACTTGATAGGCAAGTCGTTGCTTGCCTATGGTGATGCCTGTGGCGGAGGATGTCTTCAAGGCGCTGGCCGACCCCACGCGGCGGCGGATCCTTGACGCGTTGGTGGAGCGGGACGGGCAGACCCTGTTCGAGATATGCACACGCCTCGTGACCAAGCACGGCCTGGGGCTGTCCCGTCAGGCGATCAGCCAGCATCTGGCCGTACTGGAATCCGCGGGTCTGGTCGCCTCGCGGCGCCAGGGCCGGTACAAATTCCACGACCTCAACACCGAACCCCTCGAGCGCATCGCGACCCGATGGCTCAGGCCCGACCCATCGGAGCGCACCGAATGAGGATCCACCTGACCAGCGTCTTCGTCGACGACCAGGAGACTGCCCTGCGCTTCTATACCGAGGTGCTGGGATTCGTGAAGAAGCATGACGTCCCCCTGGGCGAGCACCGGTGGCTGACCGTGGTCTCGCCGGAGGATCCCGACGGGACCGAACTGCTGCTTGAGCCCTCCGGTCATCCCGCGGTGCAGCCGTACAGGACGGCGCTGGTCCAGGACGGCATCCCGGTCACCGCCTTCGCCGTGGAGGACGTACGGGCGGAGTTCGACCGGCTGCGCGATCTGGGGGTGACCTTCACCCAGGAGCCGCTGGAGATGGGCCCGGTCACCACCGCGGTGCTTGACGACACCTGCGGCAACCTGATCCAGATCGTCCACAGCAAGTAGGGCCCGGCCCACCTCATGCCCGGCCGCGATTCCCGGCCCGACCTTGGCCGATCAGGAAGTGGGGTGACGCGCGGATGTCACCGCGCGAAGATCACCCCGCCTTCGCCGGATCGACCCCGTACAGGGTCGCGGCGGCCGCGGCCCCCCTCACGTCACATGTCTTCTGCCGGTCGGCCGGGGCGGCCCACAGGGGTACGAAGCCTGACGCGGCGGACGAGGACTCCATACGCAGGTGGTGGCAGACACCGTTGATGCGCAGGGCCAGGACGTAGACGCCGCCCTCGCCCACGGCCTGCCCGGAGACCATGCTCACGGTGTCCTTCGCGCCGACCAGTCGCTTGTCCTCCAGGAAGTCCAGCGCGCCCTTCGGCGTATGCGCGTACCCCTCGGTCGTCATCGCCCGGTAGGCGTACGGGCTCGAGGGCTGCCGTGCGAGGAGCGCGCCCATCTGGGCCACCGGACTGCCGGGCTTGCCGTCGGTCCGCGAAGCCGGGCAGGTCATGGCGGACTGGTCCACGCTGTGGGAGCCGAGACCGAAGGTGTAGCGGTAGCAGCGCACGGGATAGGCACCCGCTGCGACGGTGCCCTTCCCAGGTGGCACCAACCCCAGCATCACCTGTGCCGTGTGGCCGAAAGGGTCGGACCGGTCCTGTGCCCCGGCCACGCTCAGCAGTGCTCCGCCGTGCCTCTCGACCTGGGCCACGAGCGTGCCCTCGGTGAACTGTCCCCCGTAGGCCCGGCCGCCCGAGTAGAAGCCCGCGTTCAAGTCGCCGCGCAGGTCCTCGGCGAGACCGGCGGCCTGGGCGTCGACAGCGGATGTGTCCGGAGGGGCGTCCCTCTCGTAGAGGAGGGTGCCGGCGACTCCCACAGCCGAGGCGACGAGCACGGTCGCTGCCCGTACGAGGACGCGCGCCACGGCACCCCGCTCCCGATCCCGCCCGGAACCGGGCTGCCGGTCCCCCTGAACTCCTGTGGCGTGAACCGTGGTCATACCTGTTCCTCTCGTTCCCGGAAGTTCGGGGATCGCGTCAACGGGTCTTCTCTGCACGGAAGTCGACTCTGGCCTGCCGCTCGGATTCGAGAGCTGCGAAGACTCCGAGAACAACAGCGACAAGCGCAAACCCCAGCACAGCGGGGTTGACGTACTCCGGTACCGCCGCCGCGTACGAACTCCCTCCGGTGACATGACAGTTCAAGTGCACCGGCAGAAGAGAGACGTCGACCCCGGATATGCGTGCCGCCCACTCCACGGGCACCGCCTCCCGACACGCCTGGGTCGTCATCGTCTCGTCCCGGACCAGGTGGACCGCACCCCAGACGTACATCAGCGCCGCCGCCCCTCCCGCCAAGGCGGCGCCTGCGCGCAGTCGGATGCCCAGGTCCGCGCGTCGGATGCCGTGCCGGGCCAGCGAACTGGCGCCGTGCCCTGCCGACGTCGCCGCCGCTATCAAACCGACGAGGATGATCGGCAGGATCACGGCCATGCTGGGCTGATCGTTGTTCATCGGATTCTTCCGTGGACGCTGTGCCCCTTCCGGGCGGAGAGGGACGGACTCCTGCGGAGCAGGGCGGAGGCCTGTGATCCGCCGCCAGAACGGATCATAGTGTCGGCCTGCACGCGAGGCACGGGAGCGGCCGGGGCTCGTGAACTGCCGCTTCGATCAGTGATGTTGACAGTGTGGGGCCGACGGTAGAAGTACACCGGCCCGACACCGCGCGGCGGACACGAGCGGAAGTCCCACCGCTGGTACGGCCTATGGCACCCGTGTCGTTACGGGTGAGCGGGGACCGGAGCGAGGGTGACCGTCGAGGTGAAGATGTCGCGGTCGTTCTGGCGGGCGGTGACGCGGACGCGGGTGCGGCCGAGGGAGTCGGCGGGGAGGGCGTCGGCCAGGATCCAGCACGGGGCGTCGAGTTCCGCGTAGCGGGTGAAGGTGGACTCCATGCCGACGGCGATGGTGGGCGTGGGGTGGGCCAGGGCCTGGGCGGCCTGGCGTGCGGCTTCGAGCAGCAGCATGCCGGGGGCGTGGTCGACCGCGTGGTCGAAGAGGATCGGGTGGGTGGTGTCGGCCCTCAACTGCCAGCGGTCGGGGGTGTGGGTGGGAGACAGCACCACGTCCTCGAAGCCGTCCCGGCCCACGGGCCGCGGGGACGCCGGGGGCGACAGCGGCAGAACACGAAGCGCCGCGATGTCGGCGTACCGGCCGCGCAGCCGCTCGTACACGGCGCGGTCCTGGATGGTGAAGCGGGAGTGCGCGGTGGCGAACGGGACGCCGTCGCGCAGGACCTCGACGCTCAGGGCGATCGCGGCGGCGCGGTCGCGGCGGTAGGTGACCTTCGGGCACGTGATGCGCAGCTCGACGAGGGCGGGAGTGGGGTCCGAGCCCGCCCGCAGGGCGAGGGGGCCTTCGGGACCGGTGGGTGTCGTGGGTGCGGAGTCCGAGCCTGTGTACCGGGCGGAGTCCGAGTCTGCGTACCGGGCGAGAGGGCTTTCAAGGCCCTTGGGTATCTCCGGGGCCGCGGCCGGAGCCGCTATGTGCCAGTCGAGGTCCTGCCACAGGAGCTGGTGCCCGAGCGGCACGGCGTAGGCGCCGTGGGACAGCAGCGGCAGGGTCTGACGGATCGTTTCGCTCAACAGCATCGGATCGAGGAGGCCATGGCGGGTGCGGTAGAAGCGGTGGTCGCGGGGCCATTCGGCCGTGACGGTGAAGGCGTCCGGACCGGTGCGCTCCCAGGCCCGGAGCAGCACCTCCTCCTGCCTGGTCTTGTGCGTGTAGCTCTGCGGTACGGGTGCGAGCGAGCCGGTGGCGTACTCCCGTACAGCGGTGGTGACGTGTTCCTGGACGGCGGTGGTGACCTGCTCCTGGACAGCGTTCGACGGCATGACTGAATCTCCCCCTGGGTTCAGCACGAGATGGAAGCCGGTACCCGTTTGGTCGTCGGGCCCGACTCGAATAACATAGAGGTCGTTCTTTTTGTTTGTCGAGGGATTCAGGAGGTCGATCGATGGCGCGTCAGCAGGAGCGTGCGGTCAGGACCCGGGAAACACTGGTGCGCGCAGCCGCCGAGGTCTTCGATGAAGTCGGTTACTCCGGCGCGAGCATCAACAAGATCCTCGACCGGGCCGGCGCCACCACCGGGGCCATGTACTTCCACTTCAAGTCGAAGGAGGAACTGGCCCGCGCGGTGATCCTGGAACAGGCCGCCGACCTGCGGCCTCCGGAGGGCGGGGGCGGACTTCAACAGCTCCTGGACATGACCGCTTACCTGGCGGTCGAGATGCAGAGCAACATCCTCTTCCGGGCCGGCGTGAGGCTCGCCGTGGAGCAGGGGGCCACCGAGCTCCAGGACTACGCGATCTACGAGTGGTGGGCGGACCAGTTCCGCCAGGAGCTGGAGCGCGCCCGCGAGATGGGGCAGATCCTGCCGGATGTCCAGGAGGCCGACTTCGCCCGGCTCCTCGTGGGGGCGTACACCGGCACGCAGATCATGTCCCAGATCTCCACCAACCGGGCCGACCTGCCCGAGCGGATCGCGTCGATGTGGCGATGTCTGCTGCCGGCCCTCGCGCCGGCCGAGGTCATCGCGGAACTGGACCTGTCCCTGTACGGCGGCGCCACCAGCACCACCCGCGCCACCGCCGCAACCGATGACGCTGCCGCCGAGACGGAGTCTCCCGCGTGACACCCCTCAGAGTCCTGCTCACCGGCGCCACCGGCTTCGTCGGTTCCGAGGTCCTGCGCGCGTTGCGGCGCGGGCGCGCCGGTGGGCGCGACATCAGCGTCCGCGCCCTCGTGCGGGCCGCTCCGCCCGACGGCCCGCACACGCCCGGCCTGTCCTGGGTGCCCGGGGACCTGTCCGACCCGGCGTCACTGCGCGGCGCGGCACGCGACGCGGACGTACTGGTCCACCTCGCCTCCCGGGTCTCCGGCAGCCCGGAGGCGTGTGAGGCCGTCAACGTGCACGGCACCCGGGCCCTCCTGGACGAGGCCCGACGTGCCGGTGTCGCACGGATCGTGCATCTGTCCACCGCCGCGGTCTACGGGCCCGGCCCGCATCGCGGGATCGCGGTGGACGAGGTCTCCCCAGCCCCCGTCTCCCCCGCCAGCGTCACCCGGCTCGCCGGGGAGCGCCTGGCGCTGGAGGCGGGGGCGATCGTGCTGCGGCCCGGACTCGTCCTCGGCGCCGGTGACCGCTGGGTGGTGCCCGCACTGGCGGAACTGCGCGCCAGGGTCCCGGCCCACTGGGACGGCGGCAGCGGACTGCTGTCCGTGGTCGACGTCACCGACCTGGCCAGGCTGATCGTCACGCTCGCCGCGACCAACACCCCGGCGGGTCCCGCGGTGCACCACGCGAGCCATCCCGTGCCCGTCAGCAACCACGACCTGATGGCGGCGCTGACCGAACGCGGCCTGCTGGACCCGGTCGCCGACGACTGGCCCTGGGAAACCTGTCTGCGCCGGCTGCGGGAGGCGCCGGGAAGCATGAGCGAGCGTCAGTTCTCGCTGCTGGCCCGCCACCACTGGTATCGCAGCGACGACATCTGGCGGATCACCGGCTGCCCCGCGGGGCCGGGCCCGCTGGCCCGTCTCGCCGAGTCCGCGTCCTGGTACCGCGTTCACCTGGCGGCCTGATGAGGGATGCGCCGATGTCGTACGACGGATGCCCGCAAGGTGCCAAAGTCGTTCGCCAGGTGTGCGAAGGGGGCGGTACCGGACCCACTCGGCTATAGGCTCCAGCCACCGAAGCACCGACATCGTGTTGCACGGTCTGGGGGTCCTTGCCGAGCCCGCCGGGCCCGCGGCCCCGGTCACCGCCGGAACAGGGCCGAGGAAATCCCCGTCCCGCCGACCGCCGGGGACCGGTGGCCCGAGCATCGGGAACCGGTGGCCCCGGGGACGCGCGGCCCAAGGACCAGGTGGCCCGGAGGCGCGCGGCCCAGGGACCGGTGGCCGTTGGCCCGAGCGCCGCGGAACCGGGTCCTCCACCGTGCGGCGCACGGCACTGGACACCTCGGGCCGCTCCGGCCCGACCGGCGCAACGCCTTCTAGCAGCCCGGAGGAACCGTGCAGCCCGGTCGAGAACAGCGGACCCCTCCTTTCCCGCCGCCCCCGGCGGCCGCCGCAGCCGCGCAGGAACGGCGCCGATGTGGCACGGAGGTCCTGGCATGGTGAGACAGTTGCGGGCCGAACAGACCCGACACGCGCTTATCGCGGCCGCCGCCGCGGAGTTCGACCGGCACGGGTACGCCGGGACCTCCCTGTCCCGTATCTGCAAGACGGCCGGCACCACCATGGGCGCGCTGACCTTCCATTTCCCCACCAAGGGCGACCTGGCGGACGCCGTACGCGCCGCAGGGGACGCGGCCACGCTCGCCGCCCTCCGCCCCATCACCGCCGTACCGCGCCCGGGGGTCCAGGTGGTCATCGACCTGACGATAGAGCTGGCCTGGCTGCTGGAGCGGGACGTCACCGTACGCGCCGCCGGACGGCTGGCCCAGGAACAGACGGCCGACCCGGCGCAGCGGCCCGCGGGCTGGGTCCACGTGCTGCGGGACCTGCTGGAACGGACCCGCGCCGAGACGGACGGGATCCCGGTGCCGTGCGACAGGGATCTGCGGGACATGGAACTGCTGGTGGCCTACCTGATGGCCGGTGCCGAGGCATCGGTCCGGGCCGGGGCGGAAGGCGGCAGCGTGTCACAGGAGTTGCGCGGCTTGTGGGCGTTCCTGACGTGCGGCGGGCTCCATGACGCCCTCACGGGAGACGACGTCCTCACGGCAGATCCCGGCTTCGCGAACGCTTCCGACTCCGGGGGAGAAGCGGCCTTCACAGGAGAGGCCGGCTTCACGGGAGAACCCGGATTCGCAGGAAGTACCGAAGGTGGCGACCTCGGCGGGGACAGTGTCCGGGCCAAGAACCGCTCCTCCGCCGGCGACTCGGAGGGGGCGCGCTGACCGGCACCGCTCTCCCACTGCCACGCCCAACTGCCTTTTCAGAGCGCCCCGTCGCGCCTCGCACCGCTCTGTCCGTTCGGCCCGGCCCTCCCTCCTCCCGCCGCCACCGGCGTGCCTCGGCTTCCCCGCCGATCCGCGCGACCGGTCACCTCCGCCGTGCCCGCCCTACCCAAGGAGCGTCCCCTTGACCACCGCCCGACGTCATGCGCTCGTCACCGGTGCATCCCGCGGCATCGGAGCCGCCGTCGCCGCCGAACTGTCCGCCGCCGGCCATGCCGTGGCCGTGCACTGCCATGCGGACACCGCAGCCGCGCGAGCCGTCGCGGACGCGCTGCCCGGCGACGGCCACACCGTCGTGTCCGGCGACCTCGCCGACCCCGACCAGGCCGCGGCGGTGCTGACGGCCGCCGTGACCGCCCTGGGCACCGTCGACGTCCTGGTCAACAACGCCGGGATCTACACCGAGCAGCCCATCACCAGCACTTCGTACGCCGACTGGCAGGCCGCGTGGCGGCGCGTCATCGACGTCAACCTGCACGGCCCCGCCCAGCTCACCTGGTGCCTCGTCGACCACCTGATGCACCGGCCGCAGGGCCCGCGCGGCGCCCGGATCATCAACATCGGCTCCCGCGGCGCCTACCGGGGCGAGCCCGACGCCCCCGCTTACGGGGCGAGCAAGGCGGCCGTGCACGCCCTGACCCAGTCGCTCGCGCAGTCCCTCGCCCCGCACGGCATCACGGTCACCGCCGTCGCACCGGGCTTCGTCGCCACGGAGCTGGCCGAGCCCATGCTCACCGGGCCGGACGGCGACGCCATCCGTGCGCAGAGCCCGTACGGGCGGGTCGCGGACCCCTCGGACATCGCCGCGGCCGTGGCCTGGCTGGCCTCCGATCGGGCGGAGTGGGCCGGCGGGGCCGTACTCGACCTCAACGGCGCCTCCCACCTGCGCTGAGACCCGGCACCCGCGACCTCACGCATCACATCTAACACCTCACACCTCACTCTTCACACGGAGAAGGACTCGACCATGGACGGTACGGCGGTGCGCGCGACGCTCCTGCAGATCGATGTAGACCCCGGCGAGACGGCCGGTGACCGCCGCGAGCGCGTCGCGGACCTGGTGCGTGCGGAGCGCGGCGCGGACTTGGTGGTGCTGCCCGAGCTGTGGCCCGTCGGCGCCTTCGACTTCGAGCGCTTCGACGCTCACGCCGAGCCGCTAATCGGCCCGACGGCCACGGCGATGGGGGCGGCCGCCCGCGACGCCGGGGTGTGGCTGCACGCCGGTTCGATCGTCGAGCGGTGCCCGGACGGGGAACTGTGCAACACCTCGCTGGTCTTCGGGCCCGACGGCCGTCCGCACGCCACCTATCGGAAGATCCACCGCTTCGGCTTCGACCGCGGCGAGGCCGCCCTGATGGCCGCCGGGCAAGAGGTCGTCACCGTCCCGCTGACCGGCACCGGACTGACCGCGGGCCTGGCCACCTGCTACGACCTGCGCTTCCCCGAGCAGTTCCGGCTGCTCGTCGACGCCGGCGCCGATCTGCTGGTCGTCCCGGCCGGATGGCCCGCACGGCGGCGCTCCCACTGGTCGCTGCTGGCGCGCGCCCGCGCCGTGGAGTCCCAGGCGTACGTACTGGCCTGCAACACCGCGGGCACACACGCCGGGGTCGAGCAGGCCGGGTACAGCGTGGTCGTCGACCCCTGGGGCGAGGTGGTCGCCGAGGCGGGTGCCGGGGAGCAGGTGCTACGAGTGGAGTTGGACCCCGGCCTGGCCGCCCGGACCCGCGAGGAGTTCCCGGTGCTGCGTGACCGGCTCTTGGGCGTGCCACAGCCTGTCTAGGGCTGCCCCGGACTGGTCTCGGTGGTTCGGGGGGGTGGTGGGTCGGGGGATGGTCAGGCCGGGGCGAGTTCGGGCGAGTCAGAACCCCGAGCCGACCCCAGACCTCGGGCTCTCCGCCGCCCCCTTCCGACCCACCGACCCTCCGGCTCCGGCCTCCCGCCGCCCTCCGGCCCCTGCCTCCGGCCCCTGCCTCCGGCCCACCACCCTCCGGCTCCTGCCTCCCGCCCCACCGCCCTCCACCTCCCCCCCTTCCGGCCTCCGGCTCCCGGCCTCCGGCTCCCGCCTTTCGGCCCACCGGTATTCGCCCCAAGGCATCCACGGCGCCGGACTTGCCGAAGTAGACGAGGAGTTCGCCCCCGGCACGGGTCGGCGCTTGTGGCCGACCGGCAGCCGTGTAACGCTGTTTCCCGAGCCCGCATGTCTTCTTCCGGACGCTCCCCGTACCGCCCGAACCGCCGCGCTCCACAAGCCAGTTCACGCGCATGGCGGCTCCTCACCTCTTACCCGAAGCGCCGCCTCGTGCGGCGCTTTCTTGTTCACCGACCCCGAAAACGCTAGGAGTTGGCCGTGGCCGACGAAACGACCCTGTGCACCTCGACGCGCTGCCGCAGGGCGGACGGCGACGCCGGCCGCCCGCGCGGGCGGCGCGCGGAGCCCGGCAGTCGCCTGTGCGGCCTGTGCCGACGGGCCGTCGTGCGCGATGTGGCCGCCCTGCCGGAACTGCACGGGCACAGCGAGTCCGAGCGGAACAGGCCCTCCGGCGGCGCTCCCGCGCAGCGCATCACCGGCAGCCGGGAAGCCGCTCTGCCGGTGCGGTCCGCGGCCCTGGACGCCCGCCACGACGTGGTCGCCGTACTGTCCGCCTGGGCGCGGCTCGTCGTGGACGGGGTGGCGGACGCGGCGCCGCCGCGCCGGACGGTGGCGGACATGGCCGCCTTCCTCGGCCGGTACATCGGCTGGCTGGCGGCCCATCCGGAAGCCGGCCGGTTCGCCGACGAGATGGGGCGGGCGACGGCGGGACTGCGCCGGGAAAGCACCGCTCCGGCGGCCGACCTCGTCCGCCTCGGGCCCTGCGTCGAACCCGACTGCACGGCCGAGGTGTTCCTGCCCCGGCGGGGCGGCGAGGGCCTGCTGCTGCGCGGACCCGTCTGCGCCGCGGGACACGTTCTCACCCCGCGTCAGTGGCTCGCCCTGCGGGAGGCGGCGTGAGCGCCCGCGCCCGACGGGTGCCCACCGAGCTCGCGGCACTCGTCCTCGGCGTCCAGGAGGTCACGATCCGCCAGTGGGCCCGGCGCGGCAAGATCACCAGGTACGGGACCGCACGGCGCGCCCTGTACGACCTCGACGAGCTGACCGAGCTCGCCCGTACGACCACACCCATATCCGCACCCGCACCCGCACCCACATCCACATCCACATCCACATCCACATCCACATCCACATCCACGCCTACCGCAACTGCCACCCCCACAGCCACCGCCACCGGCGCCACCGCCACGTCATCGGAACCGGCTGCCGGTAGCCCCGCACCTCACAACTGACGGGACGGGGGCGGCCGTTCGCCCCACTCGGCTGCTGCCCCCGGCAGCCCCACCTCGGCCGTCCCCCAGCAGCCGCGCCCGGCCGTCCCCGGCCACCGCCTTGCCGACCGCCGGGCCCGCCCCTCCCCGTTGCGTTCCTCCCGCTCTCCTCCTCCCCTCCCCGGATGCCCTGACTCACGGGCACTCTCACACCCCACATGACCGTTTTATCCACATTCATCCGCAAGGAGAAACGACACCCATGGACACCACCGACTGGCAGCAGCACTGGAACAACCGGCGCGACCCGTTCGTGCAGGAGTGCCTCCAGGCCCGCGACGACCTGCTCGCGGATCTCAAGGACCCCAAGTCCGCGCAGGAACGGGTGCTGCGCGACATCATCGGCGCCTGCGCCGACTCCCTCCACTGGAAGGCGCGGGGCTACAACGTCACCGCCGAGGACCCCTCCCTGTTCCGTTCGGTCCTGCCGATCAGGCGGTACGCCGACTTCCTCCCGGAGATCGAGCGCGAGACCCGTACCAAGGGAGGTGTGCTCTCCTGCAGCCCCGTGCTGCGCTGGCTCAAGACGAGCGGTACGACCGGCGTGCCCAAGCGGGTCCCGTACACCCTGCACTGGCTGCTCACCTACCGCATCCCGGCCATGAAGGCCATGTGGGGGACCTACCTCCTGCACCACCCCGAGCTGCTCGCCCACCCATGGGCCACCCTCGACACCCAGACGGTCCGCGAGGACGTGTACGACTTCGTGCACGGCGTGGAGCACCAGGCGATCAGCAACCGGCACCCGCAGATCAACAGCCGTGACTGGAACCCGCCGTGGTACCAGTCCCCCTGGTTCAACACCCAGGCTCCCGCCACCCACGCGGGCCGGATGTACCACCGCATCCGCCACCTCGTGGGCAAGGACCTGCACTACATATCGGCCATCAACCCGAGCACGCTCATATCGCTGCGCGACCTGGTCGCCGAGCACGGCGAGGAGCTCGTACGCGATCTGCGCGAGGGCACGCTCGACGGCCGGCCGTGGTCCGATCCGGACGAGGCGGCGGCCCGTCACCTCGAATCGGTCCTGGCCAAGGGCGAGTTCAGCCTCACGGACGTGTGGCCGTCGCTGACCCTGTACAGCTGCTGGCTGTCCTCCAGCGCGGAGCTGTACCGCGCCAAGCTGGACGCGGTGCTGCCCGGCGTCAGCAAGCTGCCGTTCATGGGCTGCGGCACCGAGGGCGTGACATCCATCCCGGTGGACGACTCGCTGGACAGCCAACCGCTCGCCGTCGGCCAGGCGTTCTTCGAGTTCGTCCCCGCCGACGTACCACTGGGCGAACTGGTCGACGCGGGCACCCGGGTGCGGACGCTGCTGTTCGACGAGGTCGAGGCGGGCCGCGACTACCACCTGATCATGACTCAGGGCAACGGCCTGTACCGGCTGTGGACCGGTGACATCTACCGCGTCGACCGGATCGTCGACGGCACGCCGTGGCTGCACTTCGTCCACCGGGACGGCGTCTTCCACTCGTTCACCGGAGAGAAGATCACCGAGGCCGAGGTCTCGCAGGCCATCAAGCAGGGCATGGCCGGGCTCGGTCTCGACACCGGCCTGTACATGTGCGGGCCGCAGTGGGCGGAGCCGCCGTACTACGTCGTCGCCGCCGAGGTCCCCGTACCCGGCCGGGACCTCGACCGTTCCCTCTCCCAGGCCGTGGACCGGGAGCTGAGCGAGGTCAACATCGAGTACGCCTCCAAGCGGGACAGCGGCCGGCTCGGGCCGCTGAGGGTGCGCACCGTGCCGCTCGACGCGATCACCGCGTACGCCGAGTCCCGCCGGCAGGCGGGCAACGCCACCCAGTACAAGTACAAGCCCTTCCAGAAGGACGTCGACTTCATGGCCGGCATCGACGGCATCACCACCGACACGATCGACACACCGTTCGACACGGTCAACACCCCCGCAGTCACCATCGAATCGCCGCTCGCCCCCGCCATCACCACCATCGCCGCGGTCGCCACCGCGGGCCGCTTCGGACGCTGAGGAGAACAACGAGATGATCGAGACCAAGAGGCCTCCGCAGAACACCCGCCGCGAGATAGTCGACCTGCCGTCCGGCGGCGTCGACCTGGCCCTGCACCTCTGGCGGCCCCAGCGGGTCAAGGGCGCCGTCTTCTACTTCCACGGCCTCCAGAGCCACGCCGGCTGGATGTGGGAGGTCGGCTCGCGCTTCGCCGACAACGACATCGCCTTCTTCGTCCTGGACCGCCGGGGCAGCGGGATCAGCCCCGGCGACCGCGGGGACCTGCCCGGGGCCGAGACGCTGCTCGGGGACTACATCGCCGCGCTGGCGCACGTACGGGAGATGATCGGCGACGACGTGCCTCTGTCGCTCTTCGGCCACTGCCTGGGCGGCTCCTTCATGGCCGCTCTCATGCACCACCCGGACTTCACCACCCGCTACGACGCGGCCGTGTTCTGCTCCGCCTGGCTGGGGCGGATGCACGCCACGCTCGGCGAGGACGAACTGCGGGCGCTGGCTGCCGAGTCCGGCACCGAGCCGTGGGACGCGGGCCTGAAGTCGCGGGACTTCACCGACGACCCCAAGTACCAGGAGTTCATCGACCACGACGACCTCGCCGTACGCCTGATCACCCGCCGCTCGCGGAGCACCCTGCTGGAGCTCGAGCGGCGCTACCTGCAACCCGGCGACCGGGCGCTCCCGGCGGTCCCGGCGGTCCCGGCCACCTTCGTGTCGGGAATGAGCGACCCCATCGTCGACCTCGACAGCGCCCACCGGGTGTTCGCCGCGATCGCGCCGGACCGCGGGACGATCATGAAGCTGCCCACCGACAAGCACTACCTCTTCTTCACCGGCGTCAGCGCGGACCTGGTCGACTGGACCTCCACGCACACCCTGCTCCAGGGGCTCGACCGCGATGCCTGAGGCCGCCGTGCTCTACCGGGTGCGCCAGCCCATGCACGCCCGCTTCGACCACCCCGCGGCACGCCGTGCCGCCTCCGACAGCCTGATCCTGCGCCTCACTTGTGAGGGCGTCAGCGGCATCGGCGAGTGCGCGCCCAGGTCGTACGTGACCGGTGAGGACACCGATTCCGTCCTCGATGCCCTGCGCCGGACGCCTCTGGAGCGGACCTTCGCGCTCCTGCGCGGCGAGCCACCGGCCGAACTCCTCGACCGGACGCGGCGCGAGGGCTTCTCGAAGGTCTTCGGGATCACCGGCGGGAACAACCTCCTGTGCCTGCTGGAGACGGCGGTCCTGGACCTGCTCGGCCACCGGATGGGGCTCAGCGCGGCGGAGTTGATGGGCGGCGCCGGGCCGGCGCCGGACGGTGCTCCGCCCTCCGCTCCCCTGCCCGTCTCGCAGGTGCTGGACCTGAGCATCACCGCCGAGGAGTTCCTGGCCACCCGCGGTCCGTTCCACTTCGTCAAGATCAAGGCGTCCGACGACATCGAGCGCGACGCGCGCAGTGTCCGGGCGGTGCGCGCGCACGTGGGTGACGGCGTGCCGGTCATGGTGGACGCGAACATGAGCTGGACCGAGGCCACCGCGCTCTCGCACGCGTGGCGGTTGCGGGACGCCGGGGCGGACTACGTGGAGGAGCCGCTGCCCAAGGGTTCCTGGGCCGCTCTGGGCGCCCTGCGCCGCCGGGCGGGACTGAAGATCATGCTGGACGAGTCCCTGTGCACCCTTGAGGACGCCAGGACGGCGGTCGAGGCGCGGGCGTGCGACGCGTTCAACATCCGGGTCGCGAAGAACGGCGGCCCGCTGCCCGCGGCCCGCCTCATCGGCCATGCCCGCCGGCACGGCATCGCGTTCCAGATCGGTGTCCAGGTGGCCGAGGTCGGCCCGCTCATCAACGCGGGCCGGGCGCTGGCCTTCTGCCACCGTGACGCGCTGACCGTCGAGGCGGGCCAGAGCGACCGCTTCTTCCCCGAGATGATCGTCTCACCTCGCCCGGTCGTCGACCGTCACGCCAACACCCTTTCGCCCGCGCCGGGTTACGGCTTCGGGCTGACGCTGAACGACGCGGCCGAGCCGTGGGCCGTGCTCGCCCTCGCCGAGGAGAGCTGCTCCTGGCGGCCCGTGCCCGTCCCGCGACCCGCCGTCCGCGCCTCGCACTGAGCACCGGGCCCCACGCGCGCCGGACACCGCACGCCGCACAACGTGCCCCGCACCGTGCGCGCCGCACCACCAGCCGTGCCCGCCATCCCTGTCAGCCATGCGCTGACATTCCCGTCAGCCATGCCCCGACAACCCTGCTCCGACGACTTCAAGGAGATCTCTGCCATGAACGTGTTCTTCGAATGCACCTACCAGGGTGAGCGCCACTTCGGCCTTGGCCTGCCCGTGGACGGCGAGGCCGTCCGTCTCCATCCGGTGCGCCCCGGCGAAGACCTGGGCGCGGCGGTCGTCGCCGCGGTGTCGGCGGCGAACGGTGACGGTGCCGCGCTGCGGGCGGCCCTCACCGCGGGCCGCGAGGAGGTGGTCGTCCCTGCCGCCGGGCGCGACGGCATCGCGCCGCGGCCGCCGCTGCTGCCCGCGTCCGTCGGGGACGCGATGGTCAGCGGTTTCATGCAGACCCACAACGTCAAGGTCGACGCCGCCACGCAGGCGCAGCCCAACTGGTTCGTCAAGGGGCTCGGGGAGGTCCTGAAGGTCTCCGGCGAACCGCTGGCCGTACCGCCGGGCGCCGTCGCGCTGTGCGAGGAGGCCGAGGTGGTGCTGGTGTTCGTCACCGACGAGCACGGCAGCCCGCGCTACGCCGGCTACACCTTCGGCAACGACCTCACCGACATCGGCCGGTTCCGGCGCCACGCCGGGCATCTGTCGTACGCGAAGCTGTGCGACGCCGGGGTGGCGTCCTGGCTGTTCCTGGACGAGCCGCCGCGGTCGGTGACCGGGCGCGTCACGATCGAGCGGGACGGCGCGCGGGTCTGGGAAGGCGACTTCACGACCGGCACCAAGGCGCTGCACTACGGGCTGGAGGACATGATGTCCGGGCTGTTCGCCCACGGGGCGCTGCTGCACCCGGGGCGGGTGCACTACGTGTATCTCGGCGCCGACCGCAGCAGTTTCCACGGCGGGTTCACGATGGCCGACAGGGACCGCGTGACGCTCGACTTCGACAGCCACGGGGTGAGTCTGACGAACACGGTCTCCTGGCCCGGCGGGCGGGCGACGCGGCCGGTCGCGGGACGAGTCGCGGGATGACGCCGGCCGGGGTGCTGCGCAGGCTCAGCGGGACCGAGGCGGCCTGCGCGTACCGGCACGCGCTGACGGGCGGGCAGACCCAGGCCGCCACCCGTCTGACGGTGGCCGCCGTGTTCTCCCCGGCGTACGTGGAGCGGGCCGTGGCACGGTGGGCGCGGGGATTTCGTGCCCTGTCCCTGCGGATCGTGGAGGACGGCGGGAGCCTGTGGTTCCACGAGGTGCCCGGATTCGTTCCGGACCAGCTCCGCCAGGAGATGTGCACGGCGGCCGTCCCCGGTCCCGGCGCGGCCGGCGCCGGGGAGGTCATGTCGTCCGGGGCCGACGACGCGCTGACGTTCGGGGTCGGAGTCGGCCTGACGTCCGGGTCCCGGCCCGGAGTCGGCCCGATGTCCGCGTCCCGGGCCAGCGACCGCCTGATGTCCGGGGCCGGGGACGTCCTGACGGCGGGTGGTCCGCTGTGGCGGCTGGGGGTCGGCCACGACCCGGCCGCCGCCGAGACGCATCTGCTGTTGACCTGTCACCCGGCGCTGTGCGACGGCCCGTCCACGGCACGGCTGCTGCGGGCGCTGCTGGACGCCCTGCTCGGAGAGGGCCCGGCCGGCCGCGGCCGGCCTGACTACCGGCAGGATCCGGCCCCCGATGCGGACGAGCTGACCTATCGGCCGCAGCCACAGCCTTACCCGGGCGCGGGGCCGGGACCGATCCCGGCCCCGCGGGCCC
Organism: Streptomyces sp. NPDC096324; assembly: GCF_044763015.1. Classification (NCBI taxonomy): domain Bacteria; kingdom Bacillati; phylum Actinomycetota; class Actinomycetes; order Kitasatosporales; family Streptomycetaceae; genus Streptomyces; species Streptomyces sp. NPDC096324. The sequence goes on from NZ_JBIWFK010000010.1 coordinate 266,644, forward strand.
CGCTCGGCCTCCGTACGGCCCGGCCGAAGCGCCTGACCCCGGTCCCGGGAGCGCCGGTGTCGTCGGACCTCAGGCCGGTCCTGGGCTCGGCGGGGGCGGTGGTTGAGGCCGTCGGCGCGGGGAGTGTGGCGCTGACGGCCCGGCAGAGCGCGCGCCTGACGGCGTGGTGCCGACGCCACCGCGTCACCGCGGGCGAGTTCTTCGCGGCGGCGCTGGCCGACTCGTGCGCGCGGGCGGTGGGGCAGGAGGAGGTGGCGCTGCTGACGGCGGTCTCGCTGCGTCGGCGGTACGCGGAGTGTGTCCGGGTGTCCGAGGTGGGCTGTTTCGTCGACGTCGTACGGACGACCGTCCGGGCTGGGGACGGAGGCGCGCTGGCGGACCACGCCCGCGCGTACGGTCTGGCGGTACGGGAGGCGGACGCCGCACGGCACCCGGTCCGGCAGGACCATGCCCGTATCCGGCGTGCGGTGGAGGCCGAGACGGCGGCCGCCGTCGCCGGTGGCGGGCTCGGTTTCCGGGTCACGCAGGAGGGGTGCGCGGACACCGCGCTCGGCCACCACGCGGCCTTGGTGACCCGGTACGGGACAACTCCGTACGGAACCCTCGCGTTCGGACCCCTCGCGCACGGATCCGTCTCGTACGGGCTCGCCTCGTACGAGGCCGAGTTCGGGACAACCCCGTGGCGAACCCCGTCCTACGCGACCGCCTCGCGGAAGGCCGCGCACGGAACATCCCCGTACGAGGTCATGCACGGCACCGGCCCGCACGGGCCCGGATACGGGACGAGCGGCGACGGAACCCCGTACTCGTCCTCCCCTGCAACGGCCTTGCACGGCGCGGCGCCCCGGCCGTTCGGCGTCCTGCACCTGTCCCGCTTCAAGGGCGCCCTCACGCTGTCACTGGGGATGCCCGACCTCCCGGAAATGAGGGCGAGGGCAGGTGCCTCCACCGGCAACGGGGGGCTCAACGCGCCGGAGATCGCGGCGGAGTTGACCGCGCGCGCCCTGGACCTCGTCGCCTGACCTGCCCACCGCTTTCGCGTATGCGCAGGTCAGGTCGTGTTTCCCGGCTCGCTCCGCGGACGGACTTCGCAAAGTGTCCGGCAGTCCCCACCCCGGAGTCGAAAACAAAGCGATCGTTCTCTATTCTTTTCCGTGTGGCGCCGTTCAGGAGCCGGGACCAGCAGGACCAGCGGGAGGGACACAAGCGATGGCGACGAAGCCGGGTACACGGCCACGGGCATCGGTCTCCGCGTTCACGCAGGAGCTCTTCGGGCGGCTGCCCCGGGCCGACCAGCGGCGGTGGGCGCACGCCTACATGGAGGGGCTCCTGAGCACGCCGGGCAAGAAGACCGTGCGGCGCCTCGCGGCGACCGTGTCGGACTCGTGCACGGCCCCCCAGTCCCTGCACCAGTTCATCAACGCCAGCCCCTGGGCCTGGGAACCCGTACGCGCCGAGCTGACCCGCTGGGTGCAGCGGCACACCGCCCCCCGCGCCTGGACCATCGGCCTGGCCGTCGTCCCCAAGCGGGGCGACCGGTCCTGCGGTGTGCACCGCCGCTTCGTGCCCCAGGCCGGCCGCACCCTCAACTGCCAGGTCGGCGTGGGCGCCTTCCTGTCCACGGACACCGAGGACGTGCCCGTCGACTGGCGTCTGCTGCTGCCCGACCAGTGGTCCAACGACCCGGCGCTGCGCCGCCGGGCCCGCATCCCCGAGAGCACCGAGCACCGTTCCGCCGAGGCGCAGACCCTCGACCTGGTCGAGAGCCTGCCGGCGGGCGGGCAACTCGCCGAGGTGCCGGTGGTCGCGGACCTCGACGGGTACGCGGACACCGGGGAGATCGTGCGCGCGCTGAGCTCCCGGGGACGTCACTTCGTCGTCGCGGTGCCCGCCGCCCTGCCGGTCCTGGCCGCCCCCGGACCGCAGTCGGGCGCCCGCCCCACTCGCTCCGAACACGCAGGAGCCGCAACGGTCCTGACGGCACGGCAGGTCCTCACCCGCCGCGAAGCCGCGGCGCCGCACCTCGTGACGATACGGACCCGGCGGGACGAGGAACGTACGGCTCACGTCCTGACCGGCCTGGTCCGGCTGCCGGAACCAGAGCCGGGCACGCCACGCGCTTCCCGCGCCGCCGGACACCCGCCCGCCTACCGCGTGTTCGCCGAACGGGATCCGAACACCCGCCGCCTGGGACGGACATGGATCACCAGCCTGGTGAACCGGCCCGCGGGTGAACTGCTCGAACTCGCGGCTCTGCACGCCGGCACCGCCGACACCGTACGGCAGTTGGAGGACGACTTCGGTCTGCGCGCCTTCGAAGGCCGGTCCTATCCCGGATGGCACCACCACATGACGCTGGTCTCCGCCGCCTTCGCGTACAGCAGTCTCACCACGACACGAAGGGTCGGCACCTGATGGCGCTTCCCAAAACCTTCTGGCTGCTCTGGGCCGGACAGACCGTCAGCCGGCTGGGCATCCTCGCCCCGGCCTTCCTCGTGCTCTTCCTGGAGCAGGACCACCTCGTCGACGCCCACACCACACCGGTCATGGTCGGCCTGTTCGGGGCCGGCATCCTCGCCTCGGGGCTGGTGGGCGGCGCGGTGGCCGACATGATCGGGCCACGGCGCACGATCATCGCCGCCCAACCGCTCGCGGCCGTCACGGCGCTGCTGTTCCTCGTGACCACCAATGTGTACGCGCTCGGCCTGCTGTCACTGGCGACGGGTTTCCTGTCGGCGGTGGACCGGCCGGCCGGCGCCGGGCTGATCGCCAAGATCGTCCCGCCGGAGCAGTTCTCGAAGGCCTACAGCCTCTTCCTCGTCGGCTTCAACGTCGGGATGTCGCTGAGCCCGGTCATCTCCGGGTTCCTGCTCTCCTTCTACCCACCCGCGCTGTTCCTCGTCTGGGCCGCCGGCAGCGCCGTCTACGCGCTCCTGGTCTGTGCCCTGCCCGCCGACGAGATGCACCCGGCGGAGCACGAGGGAGCGGACGCGTCGGCCCTGCGGCGTGCGGCGCGCAGCATCGGCGAGCCCTACCGCTCCCCGGTCCTGGTCGCCTTCCTCGCCCTCGTCTTCCTGCTGGCCTGCGTCTACCTCCAGGTCAACTCCGCCCTGCCGCTGGACATGAGCGGGTCGGGGCTGAGTCCGGGGGACATCGGCATCGTGCTGGCCATCAACGCGGTGCTCTCCATCGCCCTGCTCCCCCTGGTGCCCAAGGCGGTCAAGGGGATGGGCGACGAGACGCCGCTGGTCCTGGCGGCCACGCTGATGGCGGTCGGCTTCGGCCTCAACGCCCTGGCGGACGACATCCTCATGTTCACCGCTGCGACCGTCGTCTGGACGCTCGGCGAGGTCCTGTGGGCGCCCATGTCGGCGACCTTCATCGCCGTACGGGCCCCCGAGGGACGCGTCAGCACCTACCAGGGCTCCTACTTCTTCGCCTGGAACGCCGCCTTCGTCATCGGCGGCCCCATCGGGATCACCGTGGCGAACGCGTACGGATACCCGTTCCTGTGGATCGGTCTGCTCGTCCTCGGCCTCGGCGTCGCCGCCGGCTTCAAGTCCATGACCCGGATCTCGGACTTCGCCACCACCGCGAAGCGGACGGCCCCCGCCGACGCACCGGCCCCCGAACCCGCGACGACGCCGAGCAGGACCACCGGGCCTCAGACCCGGTCCCAGGCCTCTCAAGCCCAACCCATCACATCCCAAGCCCAACCCCAACCCAGGGAATCGACATGACCGTAGAGACCTCGCGCACAGCCCTCCTGATCGGCGCGGCGGGCGGAATCCTTCAGGACGTGGCGCGCGGCCTGGCCCGCCAGGGACACACTCTCGTCCTCTTCGACAAGAACGAGGAGGCCGTGAACCGCCTCGCCGCCGAGCTGGCCCAGCAGACCAAGGTCGAGGTGGTCGTCGGCGACATCACCGACATCCCCGCCGCGGAGGCACAGCTCACCGACATCGTCGACCGGCACGCCCCTTCCATCCTGGTCAACGGCGTGGGAGGCGACACCCGGGTCATCGGGTACGCGGACCTGACCGAGGAGCACTTCAGCCAGTCCTACTTGGAAAACGTTGTCAGCACGTTCGTCGCGATCAAGGTATGCGCCCCGCGGATGGCTCAGGACGGCTACGGACGCATCGTCAACTTCGCCTCGGCCGGCGGCCGCACCTACAGCCACTTCAACAACGCCGCCTACGTCGGCGCCAAGGCCTCCGTGATCGGCATGACCAAGCAGATGGCGTACGAACTCGCCCCCGCCGGGGTCGTGGTGAACGTGGTCGCCCACGGGCCCATCGCGACGGACCGCGTGGCCGGCGCCTGGGAGCGCCGCGACCCCGAGCAGAAGCAGGCGGTGCTCTCGAAGCTGCCGATGCGGCGCATGGGCACGGTCGCCGAGGCGGTCGGCAGCGTCCTGCACCTGTGCTCCGAGAGCGCCGGCTACTCCACCGGCGCGGTGATCGACGTCAACGGCGGCCTCTACATGTAAGACCCGCCGGACGGAAATGCCGGCGGGCCAGGAAGAGCGAACAGGAGACAACCGTGGCGAAGTTCGTCGTCGAATTCGAGTACAACGTGGACCGCGCGGGACGCCAGGGACTGCACCCGGCGCACGCCGAGAACCTTCACCGCCTCGCCCGGAGCGGCGTGCTGCTGCTGGGCGGGCCACTGGCCGACGAGAACGCCGGCCTGCTGCTCTACGAGGTCGAGGACCGGGCCGAGCTCCAGAAGGTGCTGGACGCCGAGCCCTACGTACAGGGCGGGATCGTCGCCGCCACCCGCATCCGCCAGTGGTCGCCCGGCAAGGGCAGCTGGATCACGGAAGGAAAGATCTGACCTTGAGCACTACGACATTGCCCGCATCGCCCGGATCGCCCACATCACCGGCGTCGGAAGCGGCGGACAGCGGCTGGGTGGCGCTGCGTCAGGAAGCGCTGCACGCCGGGATCGCCGACCCCGCGATGGACTCGATGCGGATCCTCAGCGAGACCGCCATGAAGTTCCCCGACGCCCTCTCCTTCTCCTCGGGAGCGCCGTACGACGGGAACCACGACCTGGCGGACCTCTCGTTCCACATCGACCGCTACGTCAAGCACCTCCAGGAGCGCGGCGTCCCGCAGCACCGCATCACCCGGATGCTGTTCCAGTACGGACCGGTGAACGGCTTCATCCAGGACGACGTGGCGCGGATGCTGCGGCAGGACGAGAACATCGACGCCCCCGCCGAAGCCATCATGATCACGCACGGCTTCCAGGAGGCGACGCTGGTCGCCCTGCGCGGTCTGTTCGCCGGCCCCGACGACGTGCTGCTGAGCGTCTCCCCCGCGTACGTCGGTATCCGCGGCGCGGCCCGGATGCTCGACATCCCCGTCGAGGGGATCGGCGAGGGCCCCGACGGCCTCGACCCCGAGGCGGTGGCGGAGGCGGCACGCGCCGTGCGGGCCGGGGGCAGGCGGCCGGTCGCGGTCTACCTCGTCCCCGACTTCTCCAACCCCTCCGGCACCGTGCTGCCGCTCGAAGCCCGCCGGCGTCTGCTGGAGGTGGCGGCCGAGGAGAACCTGGTCATCCTGGAGGACAACCCCTACGGGCTGTTCGCGCGGGACGGCGAGTCGATGCCGACCCTCAAGTCGCTCGACACCGCGGGCCGGGTCATCTATCTCGGTTCGTTCGCCAAGTCGGCCTTCCCCGGTGCCCGCCTGGGCTACCTCGTCGCCGACCAGCCGGTCACCGCCGCCGACGGCGTCACCCGCACGCTGGCGCAGGAACTGTCCAGGGCCAAGGCCATGTTCAGTGTCGGATCGTCCTCCCTGTCCCAGGCCGTGGTCGGCGGCATCCTCGTGGAGAACGGCCACACCCTGCGCCCCGCGACCCGCGAGTTGGCCGCCGTCTACCTGGAGCGGCTCCAGGCCACGCTGGACAGCCTCGCCGAGCACTTCCCGCCCGAGCGGTACGCCGAGCACCAGGTGCGCTGGAACACCCCGCGCGGCGGCTTCTTCCTCACCGTGGAGGTGGGGTTCGAGGCCGGACTGGCGGAGATGGAGCGCTGCGCCCGTGACTACGGCGTGAGCTGGGCGCCGATGAGCATGTTCCACATCGGCGGTGGCGGCGAACGGCAGATCCGGCTCGGATTCAGCAACCTCGCGCCGGAGGCGATCCGCGAGGGCATCGCGCGCCTGGCCCGCTTCATCGCGGAATCACCGCGCGCGTAGCACTCCGTCATCCCCGTACGCACCGCACACCAAGCGGCCCCACACACCCCGCGGCCCCCTACGCCCAGCGGCCTCACAACCCCGCACCCTCCGCACCCCCGCTGTGCACTCCCCTGGTGATCGAGCGACCACGTGTCGCGTCAGAAGAAGGACGACCATGAGCCAGACCAGCAGTCAACGGCCCACCGTCGTGGTGGTCGACGGCTACTCCGCCGGAAACTTCTACCCCGCGGCCTTCACCGAGACCGGTGCACGGGTCATCCACGTGCAGAGCACCCCGGAACTCATCCCCTCGATGCTCGCGCCCGGCTTGTCGGAGTACGAGGAGAACATCGTCGAGGGCGACGAGAAGGTGCTGCTGGAACGGCTCCGTCCGTACGCCCCGGCCTGTGTGGTCGCCGGCCAGGAGGGTGCCGTACCGCTGGCGGACCGTCTCAGCGAGGCGCTCGGCGTCCCGTCCAACGGCACCCGTCTCTCTGCGGCCCGCCGGGACAAGTACGAGATGATCGAGGCGCTGCGGCGGGCCGGTGTGCGGTGCGCCGACCAGTTCAAGAGCGGCGACGCAACGGAGCTGGTCCGCTGGGCGGAGGAGCGGGGCGCGTACCCGGTCGTCGTCAAGCCGCTCAGTTCGGCGGCCTCGGACGGCGTGTACATCTGCGACAACGCCGAGGAAGTGGCGGCCGCCGCCTCGGCCGGGCTGGCCTCGCGGGACATCTTCGGCACGGCCAACACCGAGATCCTCGTCCAGTCGTACCTCAAGGGCACCGAGTACATCGTCGACACGGTCAGCAGTGACGGCGAGCACTACGCCTGCGGTGTCTGGCAGTACGAGAAGACGCTCCTGCCCTCGGGCAAGAACATCTACAACCGGGACATCCTCCTCGCTCCGGACGCCGGTCCGGTGCCGACCCTGGTGGCATACGTACGCGAGGTGCTGGCCGCTCTCGACGTCCGCTGGGGCCCCGCGCACGCCGAGGTCATCATGACCGAGCAGGGCCCGGCGCTGGTCGAGATCGGCACCCGCCTCAACGGCAACATCCACGCCGGTTTCCACGACGTGTGCCTCGGCCACAACCAGGCGGGGCTCGCCGCCCGGGCGTACGTCCGGCCGGCGGAGTTCCGCCGGGAGTACGGCGGCCGCGTCTACACCCGGCTGCGGCCCGGCGTCGTCTACAACACCCCCACCGAACAGGACGGTGTCGTCGAGAGCGTCGACACCGCGGCGGTGAACGAGATCCGCGGACTCGACAGCGTGTTCCTGGCCGGTCTGAAGCTGGCTCCGGGCTCCCGAATCCGCCCCACCACCGACCTATTGACGAGCTCCATGCGCGTCTACCTCACGGCGCGCGACGAGGCGCAGCTCGACGTCGACTACGAGAAGGTCCGCGGTCTCAAGGACTCCGTCTACCGGGTCGTCCCGCAGCCGTAGCCGTAGCCGCAACCACGGCCGAAGCCCGTCGCGTTGCGCTGCTCTTCACGTCCGCGCCCGCGCCCAGATCCACATGCAGATCCAGATCCAGATCCACATCCAGATCCGTCTTCATATTCCTCGGAGGAATGCTGTGCACAGCCGTATCGGTCTCTTCCTGTCCCCCGTCCACGAGACCGGCCAGGACCCGCACCTCGCCGTCCGCCGCAACCTCGACCTGGTCGAGCACGCGGACCGCCTGAACTTCGACGAGGCGTGGTTCGGCGAGCACCACACCCTGGGCTGGGGCCTGGTCGGCGCCCCCGAGACGATGATCGCCGCGGCCTCCCAGCGCACCAGCCAGATCAAGCTGGCGCACGGCGTCGTACCGCTGTCCGGGCACCACCCCTTCCATGTCGCCAGCCGCGCCGTCCACCTCGACCACCTCAGCCGGGGCCGCTACATCCTCGGTGTCGGCCCCGGCGTCCCGTTCGACGCGAAGATGTTCGGCCTGGCGCCCGACGTCCAGCGCCGGCGCCTGGACGAGGCTCTGCCGACCGTCCTTGAGCTCGTCAACGGCGACTCCCGGATCACGCAGAAGACCGACTGGTACGAACTCCAGGACGCGAAGCTGCAGTTGCCCCGCTTCAACCGCGACGGCATCGAGGTGGCCATGGCCACCAGCGGCACCTCCTCGGCCAGCCCGCGCCTGGTCGGCAAGTACGGCCTGAGCATGACCTCGTTCGCGCTGCCCTTCGCGCTGATGACGCCGGGCGCCCCGGACCACATAGGCTTGGCGCAGCAGTGGAAGTACGCCGAGGAGTCCGCGGACGAGCACGGCCAGACCCTGCGGCGCGAGGACTGGCGCATCGCGCTTCCGGTCCATGTCGCGGAGACGCGCGCCGAGGCGTTCGCCGATGTCCGCGAGGGCTACGACCGCTGGCTGTTCGAGTACTTCGGCAAGGCGGCCGGCCGCGAGGTCATCAGCCCGGACACCCCGCGCGAGCGGGCGCTCGAGGCCCGGGTCGAGGCCGGCGGCGCGCTCGTCGGTTCGGTCGAGGACGTCGTGCAGGGCATCCGGCGCATGCAGGAGGCGACCGGCGGCTTCGGCAAGCTCCTGGTCTACGTGGCCGACTGGACCTCGTACGAGAAGACCAACCTCAGCCTGGAACTGCTGGCCCGGTACGTGTCCCCGCAGATCACCGGCTCCGCGTCGCGCCCCCAGGAAGCGGTGGACTGGGCCATCGCGAGCCGCGCCGGCCGCTGATCATCGCCCGCGGCGCGGGGCGGATCGCCCGGCGCGGGCGAGTCACCCGGTGCGGGAACAGTCATACGGCGCGGGGGCGGCGGTTCCGCCCCCGCGCCGACCCCGCCCGGCCACCCGACAACCTTTGGAGTTCACATGCTGGAGCAGCGTTCCTTTCGCGACATCCTGGGCCGGTTCACCACCGGGGTCGTCCTGATCACCGCGCAGACGGAGACGGGTCCCGTGGGCATGGCCGTCAATTCCTTCACCTCCGTCTCCCTCGACCCGCCGTTGATCGCCCTGTGTGCGGCGTCCACGTCGACCACCTGGCCGGCGATCCGGGAGGCGGGGAGCTTCGCCGTGACCATCCTGGGCGGGCAGCACGCGCAGTTGTGCCGGACGTTCGCCACCAGGGGCGCCGACCGCTTCGGCGGCGGCGAGTGGGACTCCACCCGGGCCGGCCATCCCATACCCGCGGACGGTCTGGCCTGGCTGGACTGCCGTATCGCCACCATCCACCAGGCCGGCGACCACGAGCTCGTCATCGCCGACGCCGTCGAGGGCGCCGTCACCGACGGCGAGGGCCCGCTGGTCTTCCACGCCGGACGCTTCGCCGAACTGGTCGCCTGACCCGGGCCGCCGACGCCCGCCCCACCACCGGCCACGAGAAGGGCAGACCCGCGTGTCTTTGATCCAACCCTCGCGCGCGTTCCTGGCACCGGACCACGGTTCCGGTCAGGGCGAACTCTCCTACCTGCGCACCGCACCCCGTCACCTCGTCGACCGCAGCGCCATCGCCGACGTGCTGATCACCGACTGGCAGCGGACAGGCGCCGACACCTTCTTCCTCGGCGCCCAGTGGCCCCGGGGCCACGCCTTCTACGCGCCGATCGCCGGTACCTGGTACGACCCCCTGCTCGCGGCCGAATCCCTGAGACAGGCGTCCTTGCTGGTCGGCCAGACCTACTACGGGATCCCCCGCGGCCATCAGTGGATCATCGGCGAACTCGACATCGAGGTCGCCCCGGCCGCGCTCCTCCTGGGCAGCCGGCCGGCCGAGATCCGGTTGGAGGTGGCCCGCTCCCCCGACCCGGACTCGGCTCCCGGCGCGGGTGCGGAGCCGGACTCCGGTGCGGGTGCGGGTGCGGGGGCGGCGACGGTCATGACCGTGGAGGCCGAACTGCTGCGTGACGACGACGCCTTCGTCGGCGCCGGCCGCATCAGCCTCGACATCCTGTCGCCCGCCGCGTACGCCCGGCTGCGCGGGGACCGTCTCGGGCCGCCGTCGGGTCTGCCCCGGCTGCCCGAGGCCCTGCCGCCGCCCGTCGTGGGGCGCCTCGACGTCCGGGACGTGGTGCTCGGTGTCCCGGCCGCGCGCTCCGGCCGGGGCGGCCGCACCTGGCAGTTGCGGGTCGACCCCAGTCATCCGGCGCTCTTCGACCATCCCGTGGACCATGTGCCCGCGATGCTGCTCCTCGAGGCCGCCCGCCAGGCGGCTCAGGCGGTCTGCGCCCCGTACCGGGTTCTGCCCATCGAGGTGCGCAGCGCCTTCCACCACCCCGTGGAGCTGGACATCGCGTGCCACATCGCCGCGACCCCGCTCCCCCAGCAGGACGCGGCCGAGGACACGGCGGTCCGGGTGACCGCCTCCCAGAACGGCACCCTGGTGTTCGACAGTCTGGTGGTGGCGGCCCTGTGCGACTGACCTCGGCGAGGCGCCCTCTCCGCGTCGGGCGTGGGTCGCCGGGGCGCCTCGACGCCCCGCACGACGCCCGGGTTGCTCCGTACGGGTGAAGCCTGGGGATCCGCCGGTGGTCACGGGTGGCCGGCCGCGGGCCGGGTCGGCATTGTTGCCCCCGCCCGTTCGACCGTCGTCCCCGGAGGACTCCTCATGCTCGGTACAGACTTCAGCCTCGGATCGCCCAACTGGCTCGACCTCGGCAGCCCCGACACCGAGGCGGCCGCAGCGTTCTACAGCGCCGTCTTCGGCTGGCAGTTCGTCTCCGCCGGACCGGAGGCGGGCGGGTACGGGTTCTTCCAGATCGACGGGAAGACCGTCGCGGCGCTCGGACCGCTCACCCAGGACGGCGCCACGTCCGCCTGGATGATCCACTTCAAGGCCGATGACATCCAGGCGACGGTGTCGGCCGTGACCGCCGGAGGCGGCACCGTCCGGATGGAGCCCATGGACGTCATGGGTGAGGGCCACCTGGCACAGGCCACCGACCCGCAGGGCGCCGAGTTCGCGCTCTGGCAGCCCGGCAAGACGACCGGGCTGGGGATCGCCTCCGCCCCGAACACGCTGCTCTGGGCGGAGCTGCACGTCCCCGACCCCCTCGCCGCCATCGCCTTCTACGAGGGCCTGTTCGGCTGGCGCAGCCAGGACATGCAGGCTCCCGGCATGACGTACCGGGTGCTGAGCACCAAGGACGGCGACCAGCAGGACGCCTCCTTCGGCGGGGTCGCGCCGACGGGCGACGGCGAGGGTGAACGGCCGCGCTGGGTGCCGTACTTCTTCGCGGAGGACGCCGACGCCACGGCCGCGGCGGCCACGGCGAACGGCGGGTCCGTCCTGATGCCGGCGGCGGACGTCCCGGACGTCGGCAGGATCGCCTGGCTCGCGGACCCGTTCGGCGCGGCGTTCGCCCTGCTGAAGCCCGACCCGCGGATGTGACACCGCGGCGGGATGCCGGGCGTTCCACTCGGCCGCCCGGCACCGGCGCCGGTCGGTCAGGCGGCGCGGCACAGCGTCGCCCGACCGACCAGCGCCGGGACGCGGACCGCGGTCGCGGGTGCGGTCGCGGGTGCGGGGTGGACGGGACGGACGGCGGTCGCGTCCGGCGCGGAGGCGCGGCGGACGGCGACCGTCGCTTCCTGTGTGTTGCCGCGCGCGAAGACGACCAGACGCAGCGCCACGAACCGGGCGACGCCGGCTAGCGCGGAGGCGGACAGGTAGACGGCCTGTTCGAGCACGGCCCCGGGCGCCGCCAGCAGTAGATGCAGGACGACCATCGCCACGCAGGTCACCACGTACGTGGCCGCGGCGGACCCGGCCGACTGCACGTGCTGGCGCCAGGTCGCGCGTCCGCCCGCGCCGAAGGTGAAGCGAGCATGCAGTTCGGTGGCCAGGACGGTGGAAGCCGCCGTGATCAGGGCGTTGGCCAGGCCCCAGGGAATCCAGCGGGCGAGGGCCGCCACGGCGAAGCTGGAAGCGAGCCCCACTCCCCCACCGCAGAGCACGAAGCGAGCGAAGGCGGTGAAGGCACCAGGAGCGGCGGCCTGCCGCCGGCTCTGCGTCAATTCCATGATCCCCACCCCTTCGCCTGCCCGGTCGACCGCTCGACGGGACGCGTGCACCATCGTTTCTGATGCCGGAAACGCTACGTTGCATTCACATATCTAGCAACTCATTTATTGCATGGAATCGTCATAGCAGCAGGTGAATGACGATAAATTGTTGCAATGACAATGAGCGCAACGCAACAACCTGCATCACACACGTTGCAATGGAAGCGGGTGAACGCTACAGCGGGATGGCGTGTGGGTCTGCGGCTGAGCGGGGTCGGCGATACCCGCCCGGTTGTTCTGACCACCTGTTAGCGTGCGCGGGATGGAAGATCTTGGAGCCGTCATATGGCCGCCTGAGCCGATCAGAACCGAGCGCCTGATACTGCGTGCGTCCGAGACCCGGGACCGTGCGGTGTTCATCGAGCTGCTCGCCTCGCCGGAGGTGCACACCTACCTCGGCGGCCCCCGGCCTCGCGCCGAGCTCGAGCGCGAGACGCCTGAGGTGCCCGAGGGGTGGCCCGGGAGCTTCGTCGTCGAACTCGACGGGTCGATGATCGGCCAGGTCCTGCTCAGAAGGGCGACGGGGCACCAACGCCCGGCTGCCGCGGGGAAGGCCGACCTCGGCTACATGTTCCTGCCGCGGGCATGGGGATGCGGGTACGCCGCGGAGGCGTGCACGGCGGCGCTCGACTGGCTCGCGGAAGCGCTCCCCGGCAAGCCGGTGGTGCTCACCACCCAGACCGCCAACAGCGGCTCGATGCGTCTCGCGGCAAAGCTCGGGTTCGCGGAGGTGGAGCGATTCGAGGCCTGGGGCGCCGAGCAGTGGCTCGGCACGCGGCCACCAGTCGTGCCGGGCTGTTGAGCGCGTCCCGGTCGCGCAGCCGGGTTCTTTGGCAACGTGTGGTTTGCCCCTACGCCGAGGAGGCGCTCAGGGCTTGGTCAGGGCGCTCTCCAGCAGGGGAAGCAAGCGGTCCCAGTGGTGTTGCAGTGCCGCGGGGTCGAAGGCGTCGGTGTCGGCCATGGTGAAGCCGTGCACCGTTCCCGGGTAGATCTCGCAGGTGTGGTCCACGCCCGCCGCCTCCAATGCCTGGTCCAGCTCGCCGACGACCTCGGGTGTCATGTCGCTCTCGGCGATGCCGAGGTGGACCCGGGCGGTGAGCTCGGGGAAGAGGAGGTGCGGGCTGTCGGGGGCGTCGCTCATCAGCGGGCTCGGATGGAATCCGGCGAGGGCGGCGACCCGGCCGGGGTGCGCGGCCGCGGTGCGGAGCGCCACGTTGGCGCCCATGCAGTAGCCGATGACGCCGACCGGACCGGCGGCGACCTCGGGCTGTGCGGTGAGGAACCGGAGGTAGGCGTCGGCGTCGCGCAGGACGCGTTCGACGGAGTGAGCCTGGATCTGGGGCATCACCTGGGCGAAGACCGCGGGCCGGGCCTCCTGCGTGATGTGCTCGGGAAGGTCGAACACCGGTACCGGACCGTGCCGGTAGAAGATGTTGGGGACGAGGACGTAGTAGCCGTGCCCGGCCAGGTCGCGGGCCATCTCCTCCAGTACGGGCCGCACACCGAAGGCGTCCATGTACAGCAACACCCCCGGGTGCCGCTCGCCGTTGTCGGGGAAGGCGGCGAGGGCGTCGGCCCGGCCGTCCGGAGTGGGGATCTGTAGTGCCTTGACGACGGGAATGACGGATCTTCCTTCCTCGGACCGATGACCGGGGCGGGGCCGTCGGCGCACGCGGCCGCTGTCCGGCGAATCCCGGACAGCAGGATCGTCGTACCGGTTCACGGCCGGCCGGCTGCAACACCCCGGACGCTGCTGTCCGTTCATCCTAGGTGGGCACGGCCACGGCCGGGCGAACCGAAGAGATCTTCAGCGGGTCCCGTGCGTGTCGGTGAGGTCGCCCCGTAAGTGTCGGTGGGGTCACGGACGCGGTTGCGGGCTCTCCCGGGAGGGCCCGGGTCAGGCCGCCGCCTTTTCGAGCGGTTCCCCGACGGGTTCCGAACCGTCCTGGAGACCCTCCGTGATCGCGCGACGGGAGCCTAGCCACAGCACGGCGCCGGGGTGTCAGTGGCGCCCTGTACGTTGCGGTCATGGGCGTCTATCTGGTCAGTGTCTGTGCGGAGGACTGGTTCACCGAGGGCGAGGACGGGTGGGGAGACGTCGCCTCGGCACTGAACCACGAACTGCGGCAACGGGGGCTGCCGCCCTATGAATCGGTGCCCGGGGAACCGGACTTCGTGCGCGGTTCGGGGCAGGCCTTCGAGGAGAAATTGATTCCCTCGATGAACGGCTTCTGGGCACTGTGCCAGGCCCAACTGTCGCCGGAGGAAGAGGAGATCGCCTGCGGCTGGAACCTACTGGTGCCGTTCTCGCTCGACGAGACGATCACGCTGCCGGTCGAGTCCGGCTACGCGGACTCGACCCTCGTGGTCGGCGCCCCCCAGTTGCTGGCGATAGCGGAAAGACTGGCAGCGGCCATCGACCTCCCGGCCGAGACACCGGAAATGTGCGACAACCTCGATCTGACCATGTGGTTCAGGGACGGAGCAGCCCAAAGCCTGGCCGCTGTCCGACCGGGCCCCTGGAGCGATGACTTGGACACCGCCTTCTACGTCGCACTGTCTCTGCGCGCCGCCCAGCACTCGCTGCGCCGCGGCTGCCCGATGGCCTACTCCTGACCTCGGCACGGAGATACGCCGGGGTGCGCCTCCCGGCCTCCCGTGCCTCCTATGCCTCCCGCGACCTCAGGTCCTCGCAACGCGGGCGATGCGGTACAGCACGTTCGGACGCAGGGGTCCTTCGGGCGCGGTGGGGTCGTCGAAGTCGTCGGCCGGGTCCCGGGTCATGCCGATCCGGCGCATCACGGCCTGCGAGCGCGCGTTGGTGGCTGTGGTGACGGCGAGGATCTCGGGAAGCTCAAGGGTGTCGAAGCCGTGGGCCAGGACTGTCCGCGCGGCCTCGGTGGCGTACCCCTGTCCCCAGGCCGAGCGGGCGAGCCGCCAGCCGATCTCCACTCCGGTGAACGGCATGTCGTCGTCCACTTCGTCCAGGCCCGCGAAGCCGATGAACTCGCCCGTGGCCTTCACCTCGACCGCCCACCACCCGTAGCCCCGCTGGTCGAACTCGGCCTGGAAACAAGCGACGGAGGCATCGCTCTGCTCGCGGGTCAGCAGGTCACCCAAGTGCTCCCGTACCTCGGGATCGGCGTTCATGGCCGCCCACGGTTCAAGGTCGGAGTCGCGCCATCGGCGCAGGACAAGGCGGTCAGTATGCAGTTCAGCCATAGTGCCCAGCCAACGTGAGCTCTGCCCGCGAGGCAATCCCTTTTCCCTTCGGGTGGCACGACCACGCGAGAGGCTCGGATCGCTCCCAGCCGGAAGGCAGCAACCACCAAGGCGGCGCACTGACCCGGTGTCCGCACCGGCCTGCCGCGAAAGGGTCTGCGGATACGGGCATGCCGTAGTACTCCTGGGGAGTCCCAGTGATGCACCTCTACTCGCCTGGAGTCGTCGATGGCCGTTCGCCGTGTCGTGCCCAACGTTCAGTCGGAGGCAGTACAGGAGAACCGGGAGTTCTACGGCCTGCTGGGCTTCGAGGAGGTCATGAACCACGGCTGGATCATGACGCTCGCTTCCCCGTCCCATCCGACGGCGCAGGTCAGCTTCATGGCCGGTGACAAGACCGCGCCGGTCACGCCAGACATGAGTGTGGAGGTGGACGACGTGGACGCGGCCTACGCGGTCATGCGGGAGCGGGGCGCGGAGATCGTGCATCCCCTGCAGGACGAGGAATGGGGGGTGCGGCGGTTCTTCGTCCGGGACCCCAGCGGCCGGGTGGTCAACGTGCTGGGGCACCGTTGATGCCCCCACTGCCGGTGAAGGTGCTGGTCACCGCCACTCACACGGCACGCTCCATGCACAGCAGCCGATCCCGGTAGTCCCATGACTCGGTCACGGTGAAACCGAGCCGTTCGTACAGAGCGATGGCCCCAGTCCGCCATTTCCACACCGACAGACGCACGCTGCCCGTGCCGCTTTCGGCGGCGTGCGCGAGCGCGGCACCGAGCAGGCTCGACGCGATGCCCCGGCCCCGGAAATCCGGGTCCGTCCAGAGCCGCTTGATCTCCGACCGCCCGTCGGCGCGGGCGGTCACCACCAGACAGCCCACCGTGGTGCTCCCACGCAGCGCCACCAGCACGACGTCGTCGGCGAACGCGGTACTCGGGTCCGAGATCTCCGTCCGATACCGGTCCGGCAGCCCGGCCACATCGGCGACGGACTCACCCTTCTCGGCCTCCGTCCGCAGATGGTAGGCCGCCAGCAACGCGGCCAAACCGTCCTCGACGGACGGAGTTCGACCCGGCCGGCGGACGACGGAAACCTCGCCGTGATCACTCATGCCGTCAGCATCACACGCCACGAGCCAGGCTCTGTCGGCATGCGCCGTGCGTGCTCGCGTCGCCGGGTCGATGGGGTGGCGCGGCTACCGCCGGCGCACCGCGTAGGTCAGGTGTGTCACCCGCGACGACGGCTCCGAACGGATCTGCTCCAGCGCGACCCTGGACGCGTCCACGCCGTCGAACAGGCGGGTGCCGGAGCCGAACAGCACGGGTGACAGCGTGATCGAGAACTCGTCGATCAGGCCGGCGTTCAGGTGCTCCAGGATCGTCGCGCCGCCGCCGGCGATCCGCACGTCACGGTCACCGGCGGCCTCGCGGGCCTGGTCGAGGGCGTGCTCGATGCCGTCGTCGACGAAGTGGAAGGTGGTGCCACCCGGCCGTTCCCAGGGGTCACGCTTGGTGTGTGTCACGACGAAGACCGGGGTGTGGAAGGGCGCCTCCTCCGGCCATGACCGCTCGCCGAGGTCGAACATGCGCTTGCCCATGACGCTCGCGCCGGTGCGCTCGAACGTCTCCCGCGCGATGTCGTTGTCGCGCCCTTCCTCGCCGCCCTCGCCGAGCTTCAGGTTCTCCCGGAAGAACCGCAGCGGGAAGACCCACTGCTGCAGTTCCGTCCACTGCGCCATCCAGCGCTGGACCCGCGGGTCGTCCTGCTTCCCGGGCGCGAAGAGTTCATCCTCGACAGGCACGGGCTCGGGCGCGATGAAGCCGTCCAACGACATCGACACGCTGAAGAACACCTTCCCGGCCATCAGCCCTCAGCTCCCTTCCGCAGGGTCTCGGTGACGTAGGCCGCCAGGTTGCCCAGGGTCTGCCGGCCGCCCTCGATCGCGTGGTACTTCTCGATCGCCTCGTCGCGCAGTTCCTTGGTGGGGAACACCGTGCGCATCTCGATCCGGGTCGCCGTGCCGTCCGGCGCGAACGCGATGACCGATTCGAAGGCGTTCGGGTCGTCGCGGAACTCACCGTGCAGCAGCGCGATCCGCTCCGGCCGGGCGATCCGCACCCAGCGGATCCACTCGGAGTAGTCGGTCCCGTGCAGGACGAAGTCCCACTCGCCGCCCTCGCGGAACTCGAAGGACCGCGTGGTGGTGGTGAACCCCTCCGGACCCCACCACCGCGACAGATGCCGGACCTCGGTGAACGCTTCGAACACCAGCTCCCGTGGGGCGTCGATGACCCGGGAGATCACGATCTCCCGGTCGGCCGTCGTCGGCTCCGCCCGCGTTTCCTGCCCTGCCCCTGCCATGGGTCATTCCTCCTGCCGTGCCTGCTTGAGGTCCTGCACGTAGGCGTCCAGCCGGTCGAAGCTCTCGTTCCAGAACCGCTCGAAGCCGCCGGTCCACTCGTGGACCGGTCGCAGCCCGCGGGCGTCCAGGCCGTAGAGGCGCTGCTTGCCCGCCTTGCGGTCCCGCACCAGCCCGACCTCCCGGAGCACCCGCAGGTGCTTGGACGCCCCCGGCTGGGTCATCCCCAGCTCCTGCGCCAGTTCGGTCACCGGCCGCTCCCCCGCCCGCAGCAGCGCCAGGATGTCCCGGCGCTGCGGCTCGGCGATCGCGTTGAAGACGTCCGATGTCGTCGCTGCTCGTGCCATGGCAGCCATCGTATGCCCATATCGGCATGCGTCAAGCGGAGAGGAATCGAGGCGGTCGTGACGGGTGACGAGATCCGCCGCCCGTGCCGCGGGACCTGGCGGACGACCATTCGGCCGCTCCGGGTCTCGTTCCTACCCGGCCCGGAGGAACTCGCGCGCTCCGCGCAGCCGTGTGCGCACGAGCTGCTGGGTGGCCGTGCCGTCGAGGCGGACGTCCAGGGCCCCGGGCATGCGGGAGTCGGCTCGGCGCCCGGTGGGCAGTCGGCTTGCGTCGAGTCCGTCGCGTCGGGCGATCAGAACCCCGAGTTCGTGACGACTGAGGGCGTCCGTTCCGGCCAGGTGGAACGTACCGGCCTGATCGGACGCGGCGAGTTCCCGTACAGCGGACGCGAGGTCGTCGACATGTACCGGGCAGCGGATGTCGTCGGTGAACAGGACACCGTCGCGGGTACCGGCGACCAGGGCGTGGACCATGCGCTCGTGCGCGGATCCGCCGTGCCCGACGATCAACGACGTACGTACGATCGCGGCGGTCGGGGCCAGCAGCCGCACAGCGGTCTCGGCGGTGGCCTTTGCCGCGCCATAGGGGGTGAGGGGATCAGGCAGGCGGGCTTCGTCGTAGTGGATCCGGACACCGGAGAACACCGCGTCGCTGGAGACGTGGACCAGACGGCAACCGCGTTTCGCCGTGGCTGCCACCAGGTGGAAGGCGGCGTCGGCGGTGACCGTCCAGTCGCTTCCTCCGCTCGTCGCGTTGATGACGGCCAGGGGAACGACCTCTGCCAATACCTCATCGACCCGGCCAGGGGCGCGAAGGTCGAGCTCGTGCCACGTGACGCCGGGCAGGGTCCCCGGCCGGGAACAGTACGTCGCGGCCGTCTCCCAGCCCGCGGCAACTGCCTGACGCACAAGCTCCGTTCCCAGAAACCCGCTGCCGCCGACGACCAGGACTCTCATGGCTCCCAACGATAGGGCAGCGCTCATCCGCTCGGTCTGGTCGGCCGTGGGGTGGTCACTCCGCGGGGATATGGCAAGGCCACCACCGCCGGGACGACCGCGGGTTCACGGGGTTCTCGCGTCCTGGGTGGTCATGGCCAGCAGGACCAGGGCGTCGTGCTCGGCCGTGCCGGGCGGGGCCTGGTAGATCAGGACGCGCCGGCCGTCGCCGGCTGGGCTGAGCACCTCGTTGGCGAGGGTGACCGCGCCGATCACCGGGTGCTGGAACGCCGTCTGCCCGGCGCGCTTGACCCATACCTCGTGCCTGCGCCACAGGGCGGCGAACTCTTCGCTGGCCGCCACCAGTTCGGCGACCAGCGCGGCGGTCCGCTCCGGGGCGGTCAGTTCGGCGGTGTGCAGGTGCGCGACGCAGTTGCGGGCCACCCGGTCCCAGTCGGCGAAGAGAGTCCGCGCGGCCGCGTGCAGGAAGGTGTAGCGGATCGTGTTGCGCTGTCCGACCGGCCAGTCACCGAGCCCGGGCATGAGCGCGAAACCCTCCGGGTTCGCGGCCAGTACGTCGTTGACCTCGTCGAGTACGTACGCCGGACTGGGCCGGACCGACTCCAGGAGCAGGCGCAGGCCGGGGCCCGCCGGACGCGGCTCGGCCGGTCGGCGGCGGGGTGTCCGCCCGGCGACCTGGTCGGCGAGGCCGAGCAGATGGGCGTGCTCGTCGTCGGTCAGCCGCAGAGCACGCGCCAGCGCGTCCAGTACCGCGTCGCTCGGCGCCCTCTCCCGCCCCTGCTCGATCCGGATGTAGTAGTCCACGCTCACGCCGGCCAGCACGGCCAACTCCTCGCGCCGCAGCCCGGGTGTGCGCCGGACACCCGGCCCGGTGGGCAGCCCGACGTCGGCCGGGCCGATCCGCCCGCGCCGTATTCGTAGGAACTCGGCCATCACGTTCACGGCGTGAAGTCTGCCACCGGTCGGTCGCCCCAGGGTGGCCGTGTCACACCCAGGAACCACGCGGCCTTCCGGGAGTTGGGCCCGGCGGCGCAGCCTCGGACCATGACAGACACGATCATCATCGGCGGCGGCTCCGGTATGGGCCTCGCCCTCGCGCGGACTCTGCTGGCCCAGGAATTGGATGTGACGATCGTCGGCCGGTCCACGGACCGGCTCGCGAAGGCGAGGGCGGAACTGGAGCGTCCCGGACACGGGCGGATCAGCACGATCGCGGCCGACCTGGGGCGGGAGGAGGACGTGGCCGAACTGTTCGCCCGGGTGGAGCGAGTGGAGCACGTGGTGGTCACCGCGGCGGACGCCACCGGCGTGTACGGCCGGACCACCGACGTCCCCACCGCGACCGCACGGACCCTCGTGGACACCAAGCTGCTCGGTGCCTGGCTGATCGGCAAGTACGCGGCCGGACGGGTCACCGGCTCGATCACGTACACCTCGGGCATCAACGCCTACCGGCCCAACGGGTCGAACACCATCATGGCCGCGGCCAACGGCGCCCTCGCGTCACTCGCGTACGGGCTGGCGATCGAACTGGCGCCCGTCCGTGTGAACGTGGTCTCCCCCGGCTGGGTGGACACGCCCATCTGGGACCAGCTCGGCATGGACAAACAGGCCGCCTTCACGGAGCTGGCGGCACGGCTGCCCGCCCGCCGTATCGGCACCCCCGACGACATCGCGCAGGCGTTCCTCTCGGTGATGCGCAACGGCTTCATCACCGGAACCGTGCTGCACGTCGACGGAGGCCACCACATCACCTGACCCGCCACCTCGACCGGCCCGTCCCCGCACCGCAGCCCCCAAACCCGGCGCTACTCCTTGGCGGTGGCCGCCGTCACCGCGCGCACCCGTACTGCCGCACGTCCGGGCAGCGCGGTGGCGACGAGGACGAGGAGTCCGGCGACACCCACGACGGCGACGTACAGCAGCGGGGTGACGGCGGGGGCGGGGCGGCCGGTCATGCCGACGCTGAACGCGGTCAGGACCGCGAGGGCGATGCCGCTGCCGAGCACGGTGGCCAGGAGCAGCACCGACAGCGCCTCGGTCCGCAGCATGCGCATCACCTGCCGTCGGGTGGCCCCCGCGAGTCGGAGCAACGCGAACTCACGGACGCGTTCGGAGACCGAGATGGCGAGCGTGTTGACGACGGCGATGGCGGTGAAGACCAGGACCAGTCCCATGGACACGTAGGTGACCTCCGCGTTCGACTGCTGCCGCTGCGCCTGAAGGTGGTCGGCGGCCTGCGGGGAGACGACTCGGACACCGGGCAGATCACGCAGCGCGGTCACGATCTGCGGTCGCGAACGGGTCGTGCGGACAAGGACGGCTGCGGCGAGGGGATTGTCCACGTGGCGGGCCACCAGGTCGTGAGCGAAGGTGAGGTCCCCGAAGCCGAGCCCCCTGGCGTAGACGGCGGCGACGGTCAGCTCGGCCGGTGTGCCGTCGCCGAGGGTGAGCTTCAGGGTGCTGCCGGGCTTCAAGTGGAGCTGATCGGCGGCCAGTTCGCTCACCGCCACGGTGCGATCGGTGAGCCGGTCGAGGGAACCCGCGGTGACGCCCGGATCCCAGGTGCGGGTGAGTCCGGCCGGAGTGACGCCCTGCGCCGCGTACTTGTCGAGGCCGACCCGGACGGTCGTACGCACCACTTCGGTCGCCACATCGCCGTGCCCACGGAGTTCTCGGGCCGCCCCGGCCGGGACGCCCGGTCCGCCCGAAACGACGACCCAGTCCGCGCGCACGCCCTCACGAGCCTGGACGCGGGCGGCTTCGCCGAGGGTGGGCGTGACGAACAGGACCGTGCAGGTCATGCCGACGAGGAGGGTGAGAGGGGTGACGACAGCGGCCATACGGGCGGCGTTGCCGCGCAGGTTGGCCGTGGCCAGCCGGCCGCCCGGCCCGATGAGCCGCAGCGGGCCGCCGAACAGCAGCGTGGCCGCCTTGACCAGGAGCGGTCCCAGCAGGGCGACGGACGTGGACAGCACCACAACTGCCAGGAAGGTGACTGGTGTTGACGCGGGCTCCGTGTGCAGGGAAGTGAGTACGAGGACGAGGGCTGCGCCGCCGCCGAGCAGGAGGAGTCCCGCGACGACACGTCCCCAGGGGAGCCGCCCCGGCTCGGTGCGGGATTCGGCGAGCGCCTCGGCCGGCCGGATCCGGGCGATCCGGCGGGAGGCGACCCGGGCGGCGGCCCAGGCTCCGGCCACAGACGCGACGATGCCCGCGACGACGGGGAAGACACCGGCGGTGTGCCGAAGCGTCCCGGGGACGGCGCCCATGGCGACGAATCTACTGTGCAGCGCACTGCCCAACGGCAGCCCGAGCAGGGCACCCGTGAGACCGGCGACCCCGCCGACGATCAACGCCTCACGGCCCAAAAGGCCCCGGATCTGTCCCGGGCCGGCGGCGATGGCGCGGAGCAGGGCGAGTTCGCGGTGGCGCTGCTGCACGGTCAGGGCGAAGGTGCCGACGACCACGAGCACGGCCACCAGCAGCGAGGTGCCGCCCATGGCGCCACCGAGGCTCACCAGTCTGGTGCGGGCCGAGGCGGCGTCCAGGAACTCCACGGCGCCACGACCGTCCCCACTGCTGACCTGCGCATCGGTGCCGCGCAGCGCCCGCGTCACGGCGGAGCGCAACCGTCCGATGTCCGTACCCGGGTCGGGGAACACGCCGAACGCGGTGACAGACCCGGCACGGGCGGCCAGCCTGCGGGCTTCCGCGGTGGAGAAGAAGAGCGACGTCTGGTGCCGTACGTCCTTGGTCGGCGCGGCGATTCCGGAGACGCGGTAGCCGCGTGGCGCTTGAGTCGACTGAACCGTGAGCCGGTCGCCGACGGTCAAGCCGGCCCGCTCGGCGAGCCAGGAGTCGATGACGAGGTCGCTCGCCGCCCGCGGCGCACGGCCCGCGGCCAGGCGGTAGGGCGTCAGGGCGGCGGACTCCCAGGCATGCCCGTAGGCAGTGCGACCGCTCGTCCCGCCCGGCAGCAACGGCTGTGCGAGGAAGGTCAGTTCGGGCACGACCTGCGCGACGCCCGGGGCCTGCTCGAGCGTGCCTTCCAGACTCTCCGGGAGCCACGCCCGCTCAGCGATGGGCTTCGCCTTGTGCTTGACCTTGGTCTTGCCCTTCCTGTGTTCGACGGTGGTCCGGTGAACGTTCTGGTCGGCCGAGACCACGAGGGGGGTGGCGGCGTAGCGTTCGGTGCGGATCGTCCCGCGCAGTCCTGTCTCCAGGAGGGTGCCGCAGGCGGTGATCAGAGCGGCCGCGCACATCAGGGCGAGGAAGGCACCGAGGAATCCGGCCTTGCGGGCGCGGACCGACTTCAGGGCGTAGCGCAGCATCATGAGAGGTCGCTCCTCTTCGCGGTGGACGGAGTCATGGAGTGCGCGCCGCCGCGGTCCCGGACGTCGCGGTCGCTGTGGTCCTGCCGTCCGGTGGTTCCGGGTTCCTGTGCCATGCGTACACGGTCGTCTGTGCGCAGGGACCTGCGCACTGCGGTGGACCGGCGTCTATGGCGGGGGGTTAGCCCTACGCGGAGCTCCTCCGCGTACGCCGCCGCCCGTCGAGGAGGACCGGGTCTCTCCTCGACGGGCGGCGGCCTGCCCACGCGACCTACCGCCTACTGACGGCCTGACGGCCTGACGGCCGGGGCTCACTTCAGGTGGCGGGCGAGGAACCGGGCCGCGTCCTCCACCTCGAACCACGGGGTGCCGGCGTGGCCGCCCAGATTGGCGTGCAGGGTCTTCTCCTTGGCGCCGAAGGTGTCGAACAGGTCCAGGACCGGCTGCCGTTCCATCCCTTCGTCGTCCCACTGCATGAGGAACTGCAACGGAACGGTGATCCGTCGGGCGTCCTCGCGCAGGGTGTCGGGCACGAAGGTCTGGCCGAAGAAGACGGCGGCCGAGACGCGCGGATCGACCACCGCCAGCCGGATGCCGATGGCGACCATCCCCTCGTACCCGACCGGACCGTCGATCTCGGGCAGTGCGAGGAGGGCGTCCAGAGTGGTCCGCCATTCCGGGACCGCCCTCTCGACCAGCGGGACGATCATGGCGTCGAGGATCTCGTCTAGCGGCTCGCCGGCCTGCGCGGCCCGGCGGAGGTCGGCGCGGTACTGCTCGTCGACGGCGGAACGAGGCCGGTCACCGCACCCGGGGGCGTCGATGGCGGCCACCGCGAAGCCGTGCTGCGCGGCGTAGTACCGGGCCCGGGCCACCAGCCGGGGAAGCCGCTTGTGGAAGCCACCGGGGTGGCCGATCAGGATGAGCGGGGCGGGCGTGGATCCGGACGTCCACAGGACACCGGGAATCTCGCCGAGGGTGAACGCGCGCTCGAGGACGCCGTCGTCGAGGCGTTGTTCGGAAGCGAAGTGCATGGTCGTGCCTTTCGGGAGTGCTCTGGAACGGCGCTCCCGGACGACCTATCGCCCGACCGTGGCCCCAGAGGAGAGCACCCATGTCGATACTGCGTTCACGGGTACCACCTCCTCGTTCTCTCGCACGGCCTCCGGGAAAGTAGCAGCGGTCGCCGTGCTCCGCCAAACGGGTTTTCGGTGTGACGGCGGCTCCCCGGCGAGCCGCCGCATTTTCTCCACTCACAACTTCTCGACTCGCAGGTGCCCGTTCACAACTTCTCGACCGCCGCGAGAAGACGCTCCACCGCCTCGTCGACCGTGGAGCGGGGGCAGCCCAGGTTCACCCGCATATAGCCGTGGCCCTCGCTGCCGAACTTCTGGCCCTTGTCCAGCCACAGCCGCGCCCTGGTGAGCATGAACTTGTCCAGCGAGTCCGCGTCCATCCCCAGTCCCCGGCAGTCCATCCACGCCAGGTACAGGGAGTCGGTCGGCAGGACCCGCACCTTGGAGGTGGCGGAGTTGACCGCGTGCGCGAAGTGCGCGTGGTTGCCGCGCAGGTAGGTGAGCAACTCCGCCAGCCAGGGCTCACCGTGCGTGTAAGCCGCCTCGGCCGCGACCATGCCCAGCAGGTTGACCAGCGGGAACATGTTGCGGTCGTACTGGCGCTCCAGTTCCGCCCGCAGCCGGGGATCGGGCACGAAGACGTTGGCGCTCTGCAGGCCGGGAAGGTTGAACGTCTTGCTGGGAGCTGTGCAGGTGATGCTGTTGCGTGCGAACTCCTCGCCGAGCGAGGCGAAAGGGATGTGCCGGCGCTCCGGGTCGAGGATGAGGTCCTGGTGGACTTCGTCGGAGACGACCAGGACGCCGTGCCGGGCGCAGATCTCGCCCATGGTCCGCAGTTCGTCCTCCGTCCACACGTTGCCGGTGGGATTGTGCGGGTGGCTGAGGATGAACACCTTGGTGTCGGGACGGATGGCGGCTTCGAAGGTGCGGGCGTCGAACTCGTAGCCGTCGTCGGTCCGTCGCAGCGGTGCGAACGCGAGGTGGCGGCCGTTCAGCAGGACGTCCTCGTGGAAATGGACGTAGACCGGAGGCTGGATGAGGACCGAGTCGCCGGGCGCGGAGAACGCCTGCACGACGGTCTTGAGCGTGGTGATGATTCCGGCGGTCTGCACCACCCACTCCCGGGGGACCTCCCAGCCGAACCGCTTGGCCTGCCAGCCGGTCACGGCGTCGACGTAGCTCTCGGTCGCGCCACCGGGATACCCGAAGACGCCGTATTCCACGGCCTCGTGGAGCGCGTCGATCACGGCCTGGGGCGCCCTGAAATCGGTGTCGGCGACCCACATCGGCAACGGGTCGGCCGCGATCTCGTCCGCCGTCAGGAACTGTTGGGCAGTGGCCCATTTCAGGGAGTTGCTGTGCCTGCGGTCGACGACGACGTCGAAGATCGATCCGGTTCCGGCCCCAGGGGCGTTCCGCGGTGTCCGGCGGTGTGGGGCGGTGTCAGGTGCCATGGCTGGATGCTAGTCACGGCGGCGGGCATACGGTTTGCGAATTTTGCCCACCCCGCGGTCAGAGGGTGAGGAGCTCCTCGTGGAAGCCGCCGAACTCCCGCCCTCGGTCGACGAGATGGATCTCCAGGATCCAGTGGCAGGTGCGGCCCGCCTTGTCGGTGCGGCGCAGGGGGGTGTCGTTGGCGGAGGCGACGTACGACTCCACGTCCGCGCCGTCGATCCACTCGTGCGGGAACTCGCCCACCAGATGCCCGGCGTGCCAGCCGCCCAGCTCCCACCCGGCCTCGGCGGCCCGTCGCTCGACCTCGGCGTACAACTGCCTGCCGGTGATGTCGGGGGTGTCGGCGAAGTGCCGCTTCCCGGCGTCGAAGATCCGGGGCAGGTCGTCGCGCAGCCGGTGCTTGACCGGGTCGTCGCCGAGGACGAACGTGCGACCGAAGTCGGCCTCGTACTCCTCGAAGATGGGCCCGAAGTCGGCGAACACGATGTCGTCCGAGTCGAGCACCCGGTCCGGCGGGTTCTCCTTGTAGGGCTTCAGAGTGTTCGGGCCTGAGCGCACGATCCGCTTGTGCCAGTGCCGGGTGGTGCCGAAGAGCTCGTTCGCGAGGTCACGAACCTGGTCGCTGACCGCCCGCTCGCCCTGCCCCGGCGCCACCAGTCCGCGCTTCTCGATCTCCGCGAAGAGCCGCTCGGCCTTCGCCTGCGCGTCCAACAGCCGTGCCGCGCGCGTCTGTTCGTCATGAGCCATAACACGGAAGGTACGGTGCGCTGCACTTTCGAGTCAATCACATTGAACCCCGGCTCAGTGCCACCCACCCGGCCCGGCACGGCCCCGCCGCGCCGGACTCCCTCGACCTCGACCTCGACCGTGCCGGCGATCTCCACCCCGTGCAGGCGTCCCTCGCAACGCCGGTTCAGCCCTCTGCTTTGATCTTCTTCATGGTGAGGTGAGAGGTGAGGCGCAGCACGGCGGGCAGGCCGCTGAGCTTGCCGGTGAGGAAGGACTCGTAGGCGGCGTGGTCGGCGACGGCGACGCGGATGAAGTAGTCGGGGCGGCCGTACATGCGTCGGAACTCGATGACCTCGCCGTAGGAGGAGACGGTCGTCTCGAACTCCTCGAAACTCCTGCGGTCCTGGGCGGAGATCTCGACGTCGACGAGGACCTCGAGCTCGCGCCCCGTGACCGCGGGGTCGACGACGGCCCGATAGCCGGTGATGACACCCGCCTCCTCCAGGCGCTTGACGCGGCGCAGGCAGGGCCGGCGGCGTCAGGCCGACCCGCTTGGCGAGCTCGACGTTGGTAAGCCGACCGTCCTGACGTAGGTGAAACAAGATTTCACGATCGGTCGCATCAAGGCTTACTTCATTGCTCAACGTCTGATCATAGAGCCATGATACGTAACCATATGAGTCGCATATTCTTCTAAAATGTCTTTATGCGAATACGTCCTGCCGCCGTCGCCGCACCCTCTCCGCCGGACGAAACACTGTCCGATGCCCGGGCCGCGCTCCGGGACTCGACCGCTGTCGGCCTGGGGTTCGTTCCGCTCGGCCTGGCCTTCGGGGCGCTCTGCGTTCAGTCCGGTCTGGACTGGTGGTGGGCGGGCCTGTCCGCCGCGCTCGTTTTCGGAGGCTCGTTCGAGTTCCTGCTGATCGGCCTGGTCGTTGCCATGACTCCGCCGGCGTCGATCGCCATCGCAGCCTTCATGGTGAACGTCCGGCACGTCTTCTACGGGTTGTCCTTTCCCCTGCATCGGGTGAGGGGACGCCTCGGCAGGACGTACAGCACCTTCGCGCTCTGACGAGGCATACGCACTGACCAGCGGCGAGCAGGCCCGTTCCTGGTCCAGTCCGCGCATTCTGTCGCTCCAGTTCCTGCTGCACCTGTACTGGGCCGGGAGCGCGACCGTCGGAGCCCTCCTCGGCTCCCTCATCCCAGCCGGCGTCACCGGCCTGGACTTCGCCCTGACCGCACTGTTCGCCGTCCTGGCGCTCGACGCCGTCCGCGATCTCCGCGGCGATCTGCCCACCCCGCTCCTCGCCCTGCTGAGCGCCCTGGCCGCCCGCCTCGTCTTCCCCGGTCAGATGCTGCCGGTCGCCTTTGCCTTGTTCACCGCCGGACTCCTGGCCCGTCACCTCACCACGCACGGGGAGCCGCACCATGCCTGACACCACCTACGCCGTCGCCGCGATCGCCGTCGCCGCCGCCGTCACCTGGGCGCTGCGTACCCTGCCGTTCGCCGCGCTCGCCCCGCTGCGCGCCAGCAGCGCCGTGCGGTACCTCAGCACCCGCATGCCCGCCGGAGTCATGATCATCCTGGTGGTCTACTGCCTCCAGGACCTCCCGGTGACCGAGGCTCGCGCCATGGCCCCCGTCGCCGCGCTCGCCACCACCATCGGCCTGCACCTGTGGCGCCGTAACGCCTTGCTCAGCATCCTCGGCGGTACCGCTGTCCACGTCATCCTGACCAGCACGGTCTTTGCCCGTTAGAGGTCCGGCTCCTTGGCCGTCGCAACCACACGGGCGGCCGCGGCCGTCGCCGGCCGCCGCCTCGACCTGACGATCCGCCTGCCCCGACAGCCGCAAGGCCCGTGGACCGGCCTCGACGGACCGTCGTCTTCGGCCCGACGGGCCAGGGGCTCACCAGCCGCGTGCTGCACGACATCGACGAACCCGTCAGCCACGCCGAAAGGATCCTCACTGTCCGCCCCCTGTAGGCCGGTTCAGTCACAACGCTGATTCAAGGCCCGTCCGAGCTGACGGTCGGCCTCGCGTGCGGTGATCGGCTGCCGTTCGAGACGGCCGTCCTCGAACGATCGAGCCATGGGATCGGGACCGACGGGACGCACTCCTCAGTGGGTGGTTCGTGAGTCCATGAGCGGTTCTGGTGTCGCCTGATGGTGTGAGCGGAGCCGGAACGTTCCGGTCCGGCGCAGGTGGCCTGCTGGGATGGGTGGGGTGAGTGAACGCAAGTAATCCCGCGCGGGAAGAACGACGACGCATCCGGCGACGGCGGAAACTCCGGCTGAAGGCCGCCCTCCTGGGACGCTCCAGAGGCGGGCAGACCAGCAAGATCCACCTCGCCGCCGACCGCAAACACCGTCCGCTGACGCTTGTCCTGACCGGGGGCCAGGCAGCGGACAGCCCGCAGTTCATCCCTGTCCTGAAGAAGGTGCGGGTGCGCGGGCCCGTCGGCCGCCCTCGCACCCGGCCGGACGCGATCGCCGGGGACAAGACCTATTCGTCCTGCGGTAACTGCGCCCACCTGCGCAGACGACGCGTCAAGGCGGTCATCCCGGAGAAGCCTGCAGTACTGCCACGAACGGGTGACGCACTAAGGACCACGCCGCCGACCGGAAGAAGAAGGGCTCCAGGGGAGGCAGGCCGGTCAGTCATGACGCCGGCCTCTACAAGGCAGCCTGGCGGCACATCGAAGCTCCGGGAATTCAGGGCGACTTGGCGGGCACCCCGAACAAACGGCGCTTCGTCGCATAGGTGACGACCTCGCACTGCATCCCCCTGGCCTGCAGCTACACATGATCGCCGGGACTTTGAAACACCCCTGCCGGTCGGGTGCCTCAGTCGAAGAGGTCAGGTGACGAGGCGATGATCTGGTCCCACAGCGGACGGAACTGGAACCAGCCCGCAAGCGGCCCGCCGATCTGACTGCGGACGAGCTCCGCGGTCTCACGGTCGATCTCGTGCGGGGTGCCGGCGGCCATGGCCAGGAGCTGTGCCTGGCACGATCGTTCCATCGTGATGAACCACCACGCGGCGGCGGCAACCGACTGACCGACGGTCAGGAGACCGTGGTTCTTCAGAATCACGGCCTTTGCCGCACCGAGCGCCTCGCCGATACGACGCCCCTCTTCGGTGTCGTTCACGACTCCGCGGTAGTCGGCGTAGATGCCGTGGTCCTCGAAGAAGGCGCAGGCATCCTGGGTGAGTGGCGCCAGTGGGATTCCGAGCGTCGAGAACGCCTTGCCGTGGAGGGAGTGCGCGTGTGCGGCCGCGACGGCGTCGGGGCGTGCGTTGTGGACCTCGGCGTGGATACAGAAGGCGGCACGGTTCACCGGGCGCTTGCCGTGCAGGAGGTTGCCCTCGTGGTCGACGCGGATCAGGTCGGAGACCTTGATCTGGTTGAAGTTCATCCCGAACGGGTTGACCCAGAAGGTGTCGGGGAATTCGGGGTCACGGGCGGTGATGTGCCCGGCGACCCCCTCGGAGAAGCCCAGCTTTCCGAAGATCCGGAAGGCGGCGGCGAGTTCCCTCTTGCGTACGTCGCGCTCCTCGTCGACCGAGAGCCCCATGGGCGGGAGCGGGAGGTCGAAGTCGTCCGGTATCGGACCGATGTTGGCCCGGATCAGGTCGAGGATCTCGGGGGCGTGGTTCGTGGTCGTCATGTGGTTCGTTCCTCTCGTGTGCGGAGTCCTGGATGTGCGAGACCTGCTGTACATCGGCCTGGTCGACCGTGAGCACGGTGACGTCGGCGGTGGCCTTCAGCCGCTGGCTCCGGCGGCGAGGATCAAAGAGGCAACGCGTTGCGGTGCCTCCAGCGGGGGCCAGTGTCCGACGTCCGTCAGGCCATGGAGCGTTGCCTTCGGCATGCGTTCGGCGATCCGCTCGGCCATGTGGGCACCCGAGATGGGGTCGCGCAGGCCCCAGATGAACGTCGTGGGCACCCCGCTGGTCTCCATGGCGTCCACCCATCGATCGCGGTGGACGGTCCGGTCGGTGATGTAGTGGATCAGCCGGTGGAAGTGCAGCCGGCCGTCACCGCGGCTCACGCCCTTCCACATCTCAGCCGTGTCGGCGCTCGGGTCGTAGTGCTCGGCGAATGTCGGTGCGAGTGCGGTGGCCATGAGCTCGGCGGTCAGCGATGCGCTGATCAGGGGGCCGGTCTCCGGGTCGAGCAGTGTCTCCTGGGCGGGTTCCGGTCGGTGGAGTTCCGGGTAGATGCCGCCGTTCAGCAGCGTCAGGTTCGTGAGCCGGCTCCTCAACACCCCATCGGCGGCCCGCGCGAGCAGCTCCTGTGCCACGGTGGTGCCGTAGTCGTGGGCCACCAGCTGCGTCGAGGCCACTGCTTCGTGTTGCCACAGCGCGGCCACCAGGTCGGCCTGCTCGTGGATCGAGTAGTCGTGTTCGGCCGGCTTCTCGCTTGCGCCGAAGCCGAGGAAGTCCGGTATCAGGAGGGTGTGGTGAGCGGCGAGGACAGGTACCACCTGAGCCCAGTCGTACGAGGAACTGGGGAAGCCGTGGAGCAGGGTCATCACGGGCCCGCTGCCGATGCGCCGGACGAACACCGAACGGGGTGTTCCAGCGATGGTGAGCGGGACCAGGTTCCCCTCGGACCACCACTCCTCAATGCCGGCCGTCATCCGTGCCCACCCAACAGCGTGGGCAGGAACCGGCGTTCCAGCTCGCCGTGCGGGAGAGCGCCCGGTTCCACCAGGCTCTGTGCGAGTCCGCCTTCCCGGACGGCGACGACGAGACGCATCAGCATGTCGGGATCCTTCAGGGGCACCTTGCTCCGTGCGGTCGCGAGAAGTGGTGCGAGCAGCTCCGCGATTGCCGCCCGCATCGCCGCGTCGTGGCGGGCGAGCGCTTCGGCCGCCTCGGGGTTGCGGATGGCGTGAAGCGTGAACTCGGTGGAAATGAGGAACCAGGTACGCGTCTCCTCGTCCACGGCACTCGCCAGTTCGACGAACGCGGCCATCGGATGCTCGGACACGATGGCCTCGTCCAGCGCGTCGCCGAGCTGTTTGAGGACGACCGCGGAGCGTCGCGTGAACAAGGCGAGGAAGAGTTCGCTCTTGGAGCTGTAGTTCGAGTAGAACGCGCCGGTCGTGTAGCCGGCCCGCGTGCACAGCTCTGCGATCGAGACCCCGTGAAACCCGTACTCGGCGAAGGCTTGCTCAGCCGCGTCGAGCAAGCGCTCGTTCGTCTCGAGGCGCCTCCTGGTCACGCGTTTGGTCATGCGTTCGCCTGCTCTCGTCGTGACGATCAACGATGATGGATAGGGATCCCTATTCGATAGGGGTTCCTATCAGATGGAGGAAGCTATCGACTGGCGGTGCTGTGACACAAGGGCCGCGGCAGGATCGGTCATGACGCGGCTCTGTAGGACCCCGTGGTGGTGTCACTCTGCGTACCGCCCTGGCGATGACAGCCAAGTGCGTTGCGGAAGGCTCCTGTTGGCAAGCGCTTCGCGAGTTGATGTCCGTTCCGGACTTGGCTACTGCTTCATGCTGAAGGTGCCGGGCTCGCCTTCCGTGAAGATTCCTGGTGTGACCAGGCGTTTCAGCTTGGCGCGGGTGCGTTCTATGTGTTCCGGAAGGAGCTCGAAGTCGAGGGCCTGGCAGATGTCGCGGCCCTCAATGGGTCGGTGGTGTCGTTGAAGACGGCGAGGATGCGCGGGTGGTCCGGGTGCTCGGGCAACTCCAGACTCCCTGACGGGTCGGCGCTCGGGGCCGGGATTCGGTCGGCGAGGCAGGTGATGGTCGTGCGGGTGATGGCGAGGTGTTTCAGACGTAGTTCAGCCTCGCGGAGCTGGGTCTGAAGGGTGTCGATCTGGTTGCGGAGATCGTCTGCCAGGGCCCGGACTGTGTCCTCCTGAAGGTCGAGTGCCTGGGGCAGGGGGTTGAGGTTCACGCGCCGACCGCCTGTGGATCGGGCCAGGTGAGCGTGCTCGCGTCGGTGAGCCGACGGACCATGACGTGGGTCACGGCCCCGTAGACGCGTGAGGCGGAGGAGGCCGGGCGGTGTTCGTAGTCGCGGACCAGGCGCCGGTGCAGTATCAAGGTCCCGAACGTCTGCTCCACCCGCCACCGTTTCGGCTGCGGAATGAATCCCCGCTCCTCCGGGTCGCGCCGGACAATCTCGACGTCGATGCCGAGGGTGGCCCCGTGCGTGACGACCTGGCTCTTGAACCCCTGGTCGACCAGTGCCTTGCTGTCCGAGCCACCGGCCGCGACGGCGACCTGGTCGAGGTCGAGGCAGAGCGACGCCGGCGGCGTTGTCGTGGACACTCGCGGCCAGCACGGTGACGGCGATGACCAGGCCGAGGACATCCACGGCCAGTCCCCCGCTTGCGGTCAGGCTCGTTACGCGGCGTCTTTGCTCTCCGTGACCGCGGGGACCCCGGTGGCCACCCGGACACGCTGGGTGTCCAGGATCACCAGGGTCGGATCCTCTCATCGCCGGTTGCTCTCCCGCACCTGACAGCGCAGGAGTTCATGGATCCGCTGGTCGGTGCCGTCGTCCCGCCAAGCGGCGAAGTAGCAGTACGTCGCACTCTTCGGCGGCAGGTCGTTCGGCAGCAGGGCCACTGACAGCCGGTCCGGGACTGGTAGAGGATCGAGTTCACGATCTCCCGCATCGGACAGCGGCCCTGGTGGCCGCTCACGGAACGGTGCCGGTTCTTCCAGGCCGTGAGCACCGGCTCGATCAACGGCCATAGCTCGTCGGACAAGTCGCTCTGATACGGCTTGCGTTCACTCACCCACCCATCCCAGCAGGCCACCCGCACCGGACCGGAACGTCCGGCTCCGATCACACCATCAGGCGACACCAGAACCGCTCATAGAATCACGAACCACCCACTCAGAAGCCCCACGGGCTGAGTTCGAGAATGGCCGCGAACAGGTGCTCCCAGACGTCCTGCGCGGGCGCACCCTGTCTCACCGAGAGCGGTTCGAGGGCGGCGACTTCGCGCAGGAAGTCTCGATTGCCGTACTCGCCGGGGTACGCGTTCCAGCAGGCGCCCCTGAAGCGGTACACGGCTTCCAGCAGGCGTACGAACGTCTCGGTGTCCCGGGCGAAGGGGAACGGGCCCTCGCCCCCGCGAACCATCGACACCGCGCCCGTCTCGGGGTGGACGAACACCTGGCCGGTGTCGCCGTACGCCAACTCGAAGGTGCCCAGGCGCAGCAGGCTGTTCTCGTCGGGCTCCAGCCCGTGCGCCTTCCCGTCCTTCCAGGCCAGAGTGAACGTGGCGACTCCTGCCGCGAACCAGGTCGGCAGCCCCGCCGTCACGGCCAACTCCCTCGTGGGCGTGTGCGTCAGCGCGGCGGGCAGTTGATCCTCCTTCAGCGACACCATCCAGTCCGGGCCGAACGCCTGCTCCAAGCGGGCGGCGTCCAGGGGGGCTTCGGCTGCCGTCGGTCCTGTGAACCACGGCCGACCCTCGCCCCAGGACACCGCGCCGGAATCGTTCGGCCCGTCCTCCGCCGCGCCATCGCGCTCCAACACCACGACTCCGCGCGGCTCGAAGAACATGACGCGGCCGCCGCCGAGGGGTACGGGCTCCTCCCAGGTGTCGGGCTGGTGGAGACCATGGTCGTCGTCCGGGTCGAAGAGGACGGGTTCCTGGACGGGAGCGTCGTACGGCCGCTCGGCGAACCCGCCGTCGGTGGGGGCGGGGACCCGTTGGCCGTCGACCGGATCGATCCAGCGTTCCTGGGTCAGCTGCGACCGCAACTTCAGCAGGAGACGGCCGTCCTGCGCCTCGTGGACCTGGACGTCGGCGTCCCCGCTCAGGTTCGGCTCGGCCTGGTATGCACCGACCGGCCGCCACCAGGCCCAGACCGTCCGCCACGGCATGCTCGGCTCGGCTTCCGCGACCAGGTCGGCGTAGGAGTCATGACCCAGCACCTTCGCACCGAAGTGCAGCCACGAGGCGAACTCGGCTCGCGGCACCTCGACTCCGTCGAGGATCGTGACGGCCTGGGCGTAGGCTTCGCGGCCCGCTCCGCCTCCCGTGGCGGGCAGGTCCCGAAGGCCCTCGGGCCCGGCGGCGAGCAGGGCCGCGGGGGTGGCGAACAGTGTGTCAAGATCCTCGCGAGTCATACGGACATGCTGCCAGCCACCACTGACAACCGGTCAGCCCGGTACCGCCGCTCGGGGCGAGGAATAGAGAGACCGCCACTTCTGCAGAGGCTGTTCGTCGAGTCGCCCCCGCCAGAGCAGGAGGCCGTGGCGCCGTTCCCAGAGGAGCACGGACACACCTTTGCCGACCCGCTCCGGTGCGAAGAAGACGCACGCGAAGAGGATGCCCCATGAGCTCCAGACCAGGCCCATGAACAGGCACGACAACCCGGACATGACGACGAAGCCGGCGTCGAAGCTGCGGCGCAGGGACTGCCGCCGGGTGGGGAGCACCGTTTTGGGGTCGGCCACGGGGACGGCGCTGTCGTAGGAGCCCTTCTCCCCGCCCAACCAGCGCATCCCTGTCATGCCTGCCACCAGGCCGAAGAACGCGCTGGCCCCGACGAGATACAGGAGCAGTCCAATCGTCGCCTTCGGCATGCGGCAGCCCGCGCACGCCGAGAACCACCGGCGCGACGACGACCGTGGCGATGCCCGCCTCGACGGCGGCCATCAGTTGGAAGTGGGCGTAACGCACCACGAGTTCCCCCCTTCGCACGCGCCGCGCCCCGGGACGCACGCGACCTTCACCATGCCGACGCTTTCCGCGCCGACAAACCCTCTGCGTGGCCAACTCCCATACAGACAGGCCCTGTTGGTCACGCGTTCGCCCACCCGTGACGAAACCGCGGCATCGACATCGGGCTCCCCGGCCGCCCGAACGACGACCGAGGGGCCCCTGCGGAGGCGCGCAAATCCCTTGCCTCCGCGCGCCACCCTATTTATAGTCAGGGCGACTATTAAGGAGCCCGTCCGTGAACTGGAACCTCGGCTGGACCGAAGCGCTCGGCTTCGCCACCGGCGCCGTCTGCGTCTGGCTGGTGGCGCGCCAGCACATCGCCAACTGGCCTGTGGGCATAGCCAACAACGTCTTCTTCATCGTGCTCTTCCTCCAGGCCGGCCTGTACGCCGACGCCGGCCTCCAGGTCGTCTTCATCGCGCTGGCCGCCTACGGCTGGTGGGCCTGGGCCCGCGGCGACGGACCGACCACCGCCGGCGCCCTGTCGGTGCGCCGCACCACGCGTGTCGAGTGGGCCTGGCTCGCCGCCGCCGGAGTTTTGGGCACCGCCGCCCTCACCGTGCTGCTGGACCGGGCCACCGACTCCACCGTCCCCTTCTGGGACGCGCTCACGACCGCCCTCTCCTTGGCGGCGACCTACGGCCAGTGCCGCAAACTGCTGGAGTCCTGGTGGCTGTGGATCGCCGCCGACCTGGTCTACATACCGTTGTACGCCTACAAGGACCTGTACTTGACCTCCCTGCTGTACGTCGGCTTCCTCGCCCTGTGCGTGGCCGGGCTCCTCGGCTGGCGGCGCACCCTCGCGGCGGCCGGCTCCCCCTCCGTGACGGCGGTGCCCGCGTGAACGCCGCCGGCCGCCCGTACCGACACGGCCTGGTACTGGGCAAGTTCTATCCGCCGCACGCCGGCCACCACCACCTCGTGCGCACCGCCCTCGCGCAGTGCGACCGGCTGACCGTGCTGGTCTGCGCCGCCTCCGTGGAGTCGGTGCCGCTCGCCGACCGGGTGGCATGGATGCGGGAGGCCCACCCGGAGGCCGAGGTCGTCGGCGCCGTCGACGACCACGCGGTCGACCTGCACGACCCCGCTGTGTGGGACGCCCACATGGCGGTCTTCCGCTCGGCCGTCCCGGATCCGGTGGACGCCGTGTTCACGTCCGAGTCGTACGGCGCCGAGCTGGCCCGCCGGTTCGGCGCGGCGGAGGTCTGCGTGGACCTTGACCGGACCACGTACCCCGTCTCCGGCACCGCCGTACGCAAGGACCCGGTGGGCTGCTGGACGTTCCTCGGCCCGGGCGTGCGCGCCGCCCTCGCCCGGCGCGTGGTCGTCCTCGGCGCCGAGTCCACCGGCACCACCACCCTCTCGCGGGCGCTGGCCACCCACTACCGTGCGCGCGGTGGCGTCTGGACGGACACCGGCTGGGTGCCCGAGTACGGGCGCGCGTTCAGCGAGGAGAAGCTCGCCGCCCTGCGGGCCACCGACCCCGGGGCCGACTGGGCCGAAGTGGCTTTCACCTCCGAGGAGTTCCCCATCATCGCCCGCCGCCAGGACGACGACGAACAGGAGGCGGCCCGCCGCGGCTCCCCGGTGCTCTTCTGCGACACCGACTCGTTCGCCACCGCGATCTGGCACGAGCGCTATCTGGGCGCGCCGAACCCGGAGGTGGCGGCCATCGCCGAGCGCACGCCGCGCCACCTGTATCTGCTCACCGACCACGAGGGCGTGCCCTTCGAGGACGACGGCCTCCGCGACAGCCCACACCTTCGCCCGTGGATGACCGGCCGGTTCCGGGCGGAACTGGAGCGCAGCGGCCGCCGGTTCCTGCTCGTCACCGGCAGCCCCGAGGAACGGCTGCGCATCGCCGTGGCGGCGGTGGACGACCTGCTCGCCGAGGGCTGGCACTTCGCCGACCCGCTTCCGGAGAACAGGTGACGGCCGCCGTCCAGGACCCGGTGAGCGCCGTCGACCTCAGCGGAACTCTTGGACCACCTGGATCTCGCCGACGATGTGGGCGTTGAACTCGTCCAACTCCTCTGCCGGAACCCAGAGTTCGAGAATGGTCCGGCCGCCCGCCCGCTGAACGGGATATCTGCTCACGAAGTCCGAATCGACCTCGAAACGGGTGACGAAGCCGGCTCCGTCGTGCTTCACGTTCCAGTCCCGCGCGATCCTGATCGCGTAGTCCTCGTCGAGCACCGGATAGAAGATCGACTGCTCGGGCAACCGGGGCGGCCAGGCACGCCAGTTCAACTCCCGGACCAGCTCCAGCTCCTTGGGTCCGGTGGGACGCCACAGGGTCGTCGTGGCTCGCGGGCTGGTCATCTGCGTCACTCTCTGAACATGAGCCGTGGATACGGCGGGTCGGAATCCCGGACACTACCGGCACGACGAACACCCCGGCCAGGCGGTTTCCGCACCCGCTCGACTCGTAGAAGGCGCACGCGCCGGTGTACCGATCCGCCCCACGCCCCGCCGGAACCGTTCGCCTCCTGTGGTCGTCTTGTGCGCTGACTGTGTACGTGGCAGGGATACGGGGGAATCGTGACGCGGAACGTGATGAAGGCCGGGCTGTTGGTGGTGGCTCTGGCTGCGGTGTTCGGGGCCTCGGGCTGTGGTGGGGCTGCGGGTGGGAAGGCTTCGGCGCACGGTACGGGAGAGGGTGTGACGCCCTACGAGGGCAAGGCCTCGTCCGGATGGGCGCCGACTTCTCGTGGCGCGGGCGGGACGTCGTCCAAGACCGCGCTGACCGCCGCGGCACCCACCACCCGGCATGTGCCGTGGAACCTCGACATCCTCGACCAGCGGTCGCGGCCGCTGAACGGGAAGTTCACCACCACCGCCACGGGCAAGGGCGTTCACGTCTACGTCATCGACACCGGAATGGACATCGCCCACGCGGAGTTCGGCGGACGCGCGCACCTCGGCGCCGACTTCGTCGGGCCGAGGGACTCCGGTGACTGCTTCAGCGAGGCGGGAACCGGTCACGGCACGTTCGTCGCGGGCATCATCGGCGGGAAGAAGTACGGGGTGGCGCCCAAGGCGGACCTCGTACGGGTCCAGGGCATCGTCTGCGAGAGCTCGGGCGGCGGTTCCGCGGCGGCGGCCGAGGCGGCCCTGGTGAAGTCGGTCAAGTGGGTCACCGCGCACGCGCAGAAGCCCGCCGTGGTGAACATGTCGCTCAACCTCGCCCACCGGTCGGCGGCCCTCGAGTCCGCGGTGAAGAAGATGGTCGACGCGGGCATCCCGACGGTGGTGTCGGCCGGCAACTTCCATGACGACGCCTGCAAGCACTCCCCCGCCGGCGTCCCCGGCACCATCGTCGTGGCGGCCTCCACCTCGAACGACCGCCCCTGGACCGACAGCGGCTCCTACGGCTCGGGGTACGGGCGGTGCGTAGACCTGTACGCCCCCGGTCAGAAGGTGACCGCGGCCCTCGCCGGCGGCGGCACGACCACGGAGAACGACGGCGCGACGTCCTGGGCGGCGCCCCATGCGACCGGCGTCATCGCGCTGTACCTGTCGGCGCACCCGCACGCCACGGCCCACGAGGTCCACGTCTGGCTCGACCACACGGCCACCCGCGGCGTCGTCCACGGGGTCCGCTCCGACACCCCCAACAGGCTGCTCAACACCGGCGGCCTCTGACCTGCCCGGGCCTCAGACGTGTCGTGGCGGTGTCGCGGATCCGCCGGTGCGGCCGTCTTCGGCGGAGACTTCGAAGGCGGCCGTGCCCGAAGCGGAGGTGCTCGACCGGGAACCGGACGGTTCCCGGTCGCCGCCTTCGGGCGGGCGGGTCAACGCGCCGGGCGCCACATGGTCGTGACCACGTGGCCGGTGGCGACGGTGATCTCGTCGCGGGCGCTGAAGCCCACGCTCTCGTAGCGGGTGATGTTCGAGGGGTTCGACGATTCCAGGTAGGCGGGGGCGCCGAGATCGTCGATGCGCGCGAGGCTCTCGGCGAGCAGACCCATGCCGAGTCCCTTGCCTCGGTGATCGTCGTGCACACCGAGCAGCGTGAGGTAGAAGCACGGCTCCTGGGGATGGGCCGCCTCCAACTGGTCGGAGATCGTCACGATGGCCTTGGCCACGTCCGCTCCCGCGGCCTGCGTCAGCAGATCCTCCAGACCGCTCTCCTCTTGATGGGTGAGTTCGGTGCCGCCCGGCGGGATCCACACGGCCGCGGCCTCCACGCCCGGCGTCACGCGTGTCCAGGGGTAGCGCAGGGCGGAGGTGACGTACAGGCGCCACATGGCCGCCGCCTGCACGGCGCGCCGCGACGCGTCGGGGAAGGCCGGACCCCACAGCGGATCGTGGAAGAAGGCGGTCGTCATCGTGGAGACGATGCCGTCGATGTCCGCGGGGGTGGCGGCTCGGGCGGGGACGGGAGGGTACGGGCTGGTCATCGCCGTACCGTAGCCGCGCGGGGCGCCGGGCGCTCAACCGATCACGGGGCCCTCGGGGGCGGGTTGCTTGAGTTCGATCTCGACGAAGGCCAACGCGGAGGTGCCGCTGTTGACGACCTCGTGTTCCGCGCCGGCCGGACGGGCGTAGGACTCGCCCGCGCGTAGCTGCGAGGTGGTGACGGTGCCGTCGGGGGTGATCACATCGGTGTGCCCGTCGGTGACGGGGACGACGAGGTAGTCGTACGCGTGCACGTGGCGGCCGGTGCTCTCCTGGGGCTCGAAGTCCCAGCGGGTGACCCTCAGCCGCTCGTCCTCGTGCTGCAAGGTGGCGCGGGCGGTCGTCGTCATGGCCGAATCTCCTCGTCGTCGGATGCCGCACCCGTGCCGCGGACCGGTGAGGCAGGATCCCGATCGCAGGTTAGCCGTCGGACGCCTCGGCGGCGGGGCGGGGCCGCCGTTCGCTCGGCGGACAGTGCCTCTGACCTGCGTGGCGACGCGGACACCCGCCGTCGCCGACGTGAGTGGCACAGGCCGCCTCCCCCTCGTAGCGTTGTGCGCGAGCACG
This sequence comes from Streptomyces sp. NPDC096324, assembly GCF_044763015.1. Taxonomy (NCBI): domain Bacteria; kingdom Bacillati; phylum Actinomycetota; class Actinomycetes; order Kitasatosporales; family Streptomycetaceae; genus Streptomyces; species Streptomyces sp. NPDC096324. The sequence goes on from NZ_JBIWFK010000010.1 coordinate 307,024, forward strand.
CTGTCGCGTCTCGGCGCGAGCTTGCCGGCGGCCGCGGCCGCGGGAGGCGTGCGATCGTCCGCCCCGGTGTGCCCATGCAGAGCCGAAGTCCCCGGCTCCTGTCGCGGAGGTCCTCCATGCCCCGAACCGTGTGGTCCGGCGCCATCTCGTTCGGCCTGGTCACTGTGCCGATCCACGTGGTCAACGCCCGGGAGGACCACAGCATCCACTTCCACCAGGTGCATCTGGAGGACATGGGCCGGGTCCGCAGCCGCAAGATCTGCGAGATCGAGGGCCGCGAGGTCGCGCAGTCCGAGATCGGCAAGGGCTACCAGTGGGGCAAGGACACGATCATCCCGGTGCTCGACGAGGAGCTGCGGGAGATACCGTTGCCCACCGCGAAGGCCATCGAGATCGAGGCGTTCGTGCCGCTGGACTCCATCGACCCGATCCAGATCGGCGACGGCTACTACCTTCAGCCGGACGGCAAGGTGGCCGCCAAGCCGTACACGCTCCTGCGGAAGGCCCTGGAGCGGTCGTCGAAGGTGGCCGTGGCGAAGTACGCCTGGAGCGGTCGCGAGCGGCTGGGCCTGCTCCGGGTCCGCGACGACGTCATCGTCCTGCACGCGATGCGCTGGTCCGACGAGATCCGCGACCCCTCGGAACTGAGACCGGAGGAGATCGAACTCACCGACGCCGAGATCACCCAGGCGGAGCAGCTCATCGAGCGGCTGACCCGCGACGATCTGGAAGGTGAGGAGTTCACCGACCGGTACACCGAGGCGGTGGAGCAGCTCATCGAAGCGAAACGGGAGCACCGCGAACCGCCCACGGCCGAGGAGCCCGAGGAGGCACCGGGGCAGATCGTCGATCTCATGGCCGCGCTCAAGGAGTCCGTGGCCAAGGCACGCAAGTCCCGGGGCGACGACGCCACCGTCCACGACATGCCCAAGAAGAAGGCCGCGAGCAAGAGGACCGCCAGTACCGCGGGCACCGCGGGCAAGAAGGGCGCGGCCAAGAAGACGGCGACCGCGAGTACGGCGAAGAAGCGGCCCGCCGAGAAGACGGCCAAGAAGACCGCGGCGCGCAAGCCGCGGCGCAGCGCCTGACGCTTCGGTCCCGGAGGGGAGCCGACCGGGTGCTCGGGGACGCGGGGGCCGACCTGGCGCGCTCAGCACGAGGGGTGCCCTCATGGCCTCATCGGCTCCCGCGTGGGGTGACCCTTCCGCCGGGAATCCGGATCGCGGTCAGCCCTTGGAGCCGGGACCCGGCGGGATGTGCACGGTCATGATCAGGTGACAGGTCCGATCGCCCGAGCCTCGGTAGGTGTGGGGGGTGTCGCCGTCGAAGGTGGCGGTCTGGCCGGCCTCCAGGGCGTGTTCGGTGCCGTCGACGACGAGCACCATCCGTCCGGCCGTGACACTGACGGTCTCCACGACGCCCGCCTGATGCGGGTGACTGGGATATTCGTCGCCCGGTTCCAGCTTCCAGCGCCAGACCTCGACCGGGGCCGGTCCCGATGTGGTCAGCATCAGGCGCGCCTCGCTGCCCTTCTCCCCGGCCCACAAGGGCATGACGGCATCGACGCTCACCACCCGGACGCGGCCTTCGGCCGGTCCCTCCATCAGCGCGGACACCGAGATGCCGAGGGTGTCGGCGAGGCGGACCAGGGTGGCGAAGTTCGGATTGCCCTGAGCCTTCTCCAGCCCGACCAGGGCGCCCTTGCTGACCTTGGCACGGCGGCCGAGTTCGTCCAGGGACAGCCCGGCGCGGGTGCGGGCGGCTCTGACGTTCTGCGCGAGCGTCCGCAGGGCAGCGTCGGCCTCGGTCATCGGTCTCCCCTCCTGGCGGCGTTCCTTACAGTGCACCAAACGGCCGTTCATTGCACTGCACCACACGGTCGGTTGGTTGACACCAATCGGTCGGTGCGTTGTACGGTGTAGTCGTTCCATTGATAGTAAGGGATGTACCCGTGATCGCTCTGCTGCTGGCCCTGGGCAGCTCCCTGGCCTACGGATGCGCCGACTTCCTCGGCGGTCTCGGCGCCCGCAAGGCCCATGTCCTGCGCACCGTGATGATCGCCGCCCCGGCCTCGCTCACCGTCGAACTGCTGCTGTGGCCCTTCCTCGGTGCGTCCTTCTCCCCCGCGACCCTCGCCTGGGGCGCGGCCTCCGGGCTCGCGTCGGCCGCCGCGTTCGCCCTGCTGTACCGCACGCTGGCGATCGGCCCGATGAACGTCCTCTCGCCCCTCACCGCGCTGGTCTCGGCCCTGCTGCCGGTAGGCGTCGGGATGCTCCAGGGCGAGGACCTGGGCCCGGCCGCCCTGATCGGACTGCCACTGGCGCTGGCGGCGGTGGTGCTGGTCAGCGCCGGTGGTGGCGCGGGGACCGCGCGGCCGTCGCGTACCGCGCTGCTCCTCGCCTTCGGCGCCGGGGCCGCCATCGCGCTCCAGCTCGTACTCCTGCACCAGACGCCCTCGGACAGCGGCGTCGGACCGCTCGTCGTCGGCCGCGCGGTCTCCTCCGCCGTCGTACTCGCCGCGGCCGGACTCATGCGCCGCCGCCTGGGCTCGGAGAAGCCCGCGTACGGGATGTCGATGGCTGCCGGTGTGCTGGACTCGCTGGCGAATCTGCTGTTCCTGCTCGCCGCCCGCAGCGGCGACCTGGCCGTCGTCGCCGTGATCACCGCCCTGTACCCGGCCGGCACCGTCCTGCTCGCCCGCGGAGTGCTGGCCGAGCGGATCCATCGCGGTCAGCTCGTCGGTCTGGGCACCGCCGCCGTGGCCGTCAGCCTCCTCGCCCTCACCTGACCCCGTACCCGCCCGGAAGGACCCGCATGTTCATCCAGCCCTGGGACGCAGCCCTCGACGACGCCGAATGGCGGACCTGGATCGCCGACGGCCACGACTTCGGCATCCTCGGCGTCAACGGCCTGCCCGGAGAGGCACCCGTCGTCGTGCCCACCCACTTCATCGTCGACGACGCGCTTCTCCTCATCCATCTCGCCCGCCCCAACCCCGTCTGGACGGCGATCGAGGCCGATCCGAACGTCACGTTCACCGTCACCGGCGACTACGCCTTCATCCCCGGACCCTGGCGCACCAAGCCCGACGTCGCGCCCACCGACGGCGTCCCCACCAGCTATTACGCGGCCGTCCAGTTCACCTGCCGGGCGACGATCGTCGACGAACCCGAGGCCAAGGCCGAGCTGCTGCGCCGTCAGATGGCCCACTTCCAGCCCGAGGGGGACCACGCCCCCATCGAGCCCGGCCGGCCTCCCTACGGACGGATGCTGACCGGCATCCGCGGCCTCCGGCTGGATGTCACCGCCGTTCGCGCGAAGTTCAAGTACGACGACCACAAGCCCGTCGAGCAGCGCACCGACACCGCCCGCCGGCTCACCGAACGCGGCACCGGCCTCGACACACCCACCGCGACCCAGCAGCTCCGCCGCCTGGACCGCATCGGGCCCTGGACACCCTAACCGGGCCCCTCGTCCACCGTCACGTCCACCTCGGCCCCTCCTCTCCCCCACCTCCCCGGAACGGACCCCCGGATGACCACCTTCCGCATCAGCCCCGCCGTCGCCGAAGCCTTCCCCGACACCCTCATCGCCGTCGTCACCGCGACCGGTCTGCGCGGTGACGAACCCTGGCCGGCCACCACCGCCGCGCTTGAGGACCTGGAGCGGCAACTCGCCGACGCCGCGTGGGTGCCCGCCGACGAGACCGATCCGCGGATCGAGGCGTGGCACACCGCCTACCGTTCCTTCGGCACCAATCCCCGCCGCACCCGGCCCAGCGTCGACGCCCTCGGCCGCCGCCTCGCCAAGAAGGGCGCCCTGCCGCGCATCAACGCGGCAGTCGACTCGTACAACACCGTCTCCGTCCGCCACGGCCTGCCCGCCGGTGCCTTCGACCTCGACCACGTCACCGGTGACGTCGAGATCCGCTACGCCGACGGCAGCGAGACCTTCACCCCGCTCGGCGAACCCGACACCGTCGAGAGTCCCCGCCCCGGTGAGGTCGTCTACGCCGACGCCATCGACGTACTCACCCGGCACTGGAACCACCGCGACGCCCACCGCACCCGCGTCACCCACGACTCCACCCACGTCGCGTTCATCCTCGAAACCGTGCACGCCACCCGCGACGGCCACCTCGTCAAGACCGCGGCGGCCGAGCTCCAGGAGCTGCTCGCCCCGCACGCGACGCGGACGACGGTCGACTACCTCGGCCCGGACACCGGCGCCTGAACCGCCGGTCCTCTCCCCGGCCGTGGAGTCGACCGTGCCGTCGAAGAGGGCGGGTAGGGTACGTCGGGCAAAAGGGGGCGGTTCGGTGAGGACGAGCCGTACGGGAGAGGACGTCACCGGACCGTTGAGGCCGAACCGTTGAACCAGCCGAGCCTGAAGCCTCCCACGGTCCGCGCAGTCGACCAGGCGGGCGGCGACGAGCCGCCGCTCGCGGCCCGGTCCCGCCGTCCGGACGACCTGCTGCGCCTCCTCATAGGCGTGCTCGGCATCGCCCTTCTCCTGATCGTGGCCTGGGGCGCGCACGCGACCACGTCCGGTGTCGAGCACGACGTCTCGCGCACCACCACCCACACGTCCCGCCTGCTGACCGGCTTCCTCGGTCGCCCCGCCAACCTGGCCCTGCTTCTCGTCCCGGTCGTGTTCGCCGTCGAACGGCTGATCCGGCGGGACGGCTCGCGTGTGCCGGACGGGGTGCTCGCCGCCGTCCTCGCGCACGCCGTCGCACTCGGCACCGGCCTGTGGGTGACGACCTACGCGCCCTTCGCCGTCCACGACGCGCTCACCCGGGCCGCGCCCGACGGCGGCATCACCGACCCGGTGCACGGATACGCCGCCCCGGCCGTCGCCTTCATGACGGCGGTGGGCACGGCGCGGCGCCCCCGCTGGCGGGCGGTGCTGTGGGCGGCGCTCGCACTGAACGCCTTCGCGATGCTGGCCGGGGGATACACCACGCTGTCCTCCGTGCTGCTCACGCTGCTGATCGGCTGGAGTGTCGGCTGCGGCACGGTGTACGCCGTCGGCTCACCGAACGTACAACCCACCGCTCTCTCACTGCCGTCGGCACTGCGGCGGGCCGGCTTGGCGGCGGTCACCGCCCGGCGGCTGGTCGACCGTCCCGGGTCCTCCCCGGCCGAACGCGGCCGCCGGTACCGCGTCGTCCGCGAGGACGGTTCGCCGCTCGACGTCACCGTCGTCGACCGGGAGCAGCAGGCGCAGGCTTTCATGCACCGCGCCTGGCGCCATCTGATGATGCGTCCGATCAGTGAGCGCGGCAGTCTGCAGTCCCTGCGCCAGACGATGGAGCAAGAGACGCTGCTGGCGTACGCGGCGGTCGCGGCGGGGGCGCGCACGCCGAGGCTGATCGGCGCCTACGAACTCGGCCCCGACGCGGTGATGCTCGTCCACGAGCACATCGAGGCGCGCACGCTGGACCTGCTGGCCGACGAGGAACTCGACGACACGGTCCTGGACGGGATCTGGGACCAGGTCCGTACGCTCCACGCGCGGCGCATCGCGCACCGGCGGCTGACCGGGGACGCGCTGCTGGTGGACGACTCCGGCGCCGTCCACATCACCGAACTGGGCCACGGTGAGATCGCCGCCGGGGACATCCTGCTGCGTCTGGACACGGCCCAGTTGCTCACGACGCTCGCCCTGCGGGTCGGCCCCGAGCGCTCGGTCGCCTCCGCGACGCGGATCCTGGGCCCCGACGCCGTCGCCGGCAGCCTGCCGATGCTCCAGCCGATCGCGCTCAGCCGCTCGACCCGTGCCACGCTCCGCCTGCTCGCCAAGGAGCGCAGGGAACGGGAGCACCAGGAACTGTCACGGGCCGTGGAGGCCGCGGACGAGGGCCCCCTGGAGGACACCCACGAGGACGACCCGCTCGCGCGGATCCGTCGGCAGGTGCTGCTCATCCGCCCGCAGGCCGCCGTCGCCCCGGCCCGGTTGGAGCGGATCAGGCCGCGCACTCTGGTCACCCTCGTCGGCGGGGTCACCGTCGCCAGTTATCTCCTCTCCCAACTGGTCACGCTCGACTTCGGCGCGCTCGTCGAGCAGGCGAACTGGACCTGGGTCGTGGTCGCGCTGGGGTTCTCGGCCCTGACCTATGTGGCGGCGGCGATGAGTCTGCTCGGCTTCGTCCCGGAGAAGATCCCGTTCGGCCGGACCGTCCTGGCCCAGCTCGCCTCGTCGTTCGCGCTGGCTCCGGCGGCCGTCGGCGGTATCGCGCTCAACACCCGTTTCCTGCAACGCAACCGGGTGCGGCCCGGGTTCGCGGTGGCGAGCGTGGGCGCCTCCCAACTGGCCGGTGGCGTCGGCCATGTGGTGCTCCTGCTCGCCTTCGGTTATGTGACGGGCACTCAGGACACCGCCCTGCTCTCGCCGTCGAGCGCGAACCTGGTGATCGGCGGACTGCTCGCCGTCACCGTTCTCATGCTGGCGGTCGCCGCCGTTCCGCGCCTGCGTCGATTCGCCACCACGCGGGTACGGGCCCTGTTCTCGGGTGTCCTGCCGCGCCTGCTCGATCTGTTGCAGCGACCCGCCAAACTGGTCACCGGGTTCGGTGGCATCCTGCTGCTCAATCTCTCCTACATCGCGTGCCTGGACGCCTCGGTACGGGCGTTCGGCCACTCGCTCGGCTTCGCACCGCTGGCTTTCGCCTATCTCGTGGGCAGCGCCGCCGGTTCGGCCATCCCGACACCCGGCGGAATCGGAGGCGTCGAGACGGTTCTCGCCAGCGCCCTCACCCTGGCGGGGCTTCCGGCGGCGACCGCGTTCTCCGCGGTGCTGCTCCACCGTCTGCTCACCTTCTGGCTTCCGGTGCTCCCGGGCTGGATCGCCTTCAGCCATCTGGTCCGCAAGCAGTTGCTCTAGGACCGGTCTGTCGACCGTCGGGCGCTGGTCGGCGGTCAAGCACTGGTCGAGGGCAGGGTGAGGAAGTCGAAAGCCGGTCCGAACACCAGGGCAACCGGGAACGGCTCCTGGGTGTCTAGGCAGCGACACATCATCCGGTTCGCCGTGGGGGACGGCGAGTACCGCGATCCCGAAGGGGGATTCCATGCACATCCGCCCGGCCACCGCCGCCGCCTTCCTCGCCACCACCCTTTCCGCGTCGGTGGTACCGGCAGCCGCCCATGCGGCGGACGCGGCCGCGCCCAGCGACACCACGTTCTCGAACGTCGTCGTCAACGGCGGCAAGGACATCGTGCTCGGCCTGACCACGAAGAAGACCGTCACGATCACATGGACGGCGACGGACCCGGACGGTGTGGCCGCTTCCTGGGCCTACCTGTGGCACGGCCCCAACACCGATGACGCCGACGGCAGACTGCCGCTCTACGCGCCCGCGGGCACGTGCGCCGTGTCGCCCACCGACCACACCTCCTCCACCTGCCAGGTGAGCTTCGGCGTGGACGCCGCGCGGGACTTCGACGACATCGGCCTCGCCGGGACCTGGAAGGTGCTCGCGGAGGCTCAGGACACCAACGACGACTGGACGGCCGTCGATGTCGCCGGCACGGCGCGGTTCAAGCGGTACGCCAAGGTCACGGTGAACGCGTCGCCCGAGCCGGTGAGGAAGGGCAAGACCATCACGGTCACGGGCAAGCTGAGCCGCGCCAACTGGGAGACCGGCACCTACACCGGTTACGAGGGCCGGTCGGTCCAACTCCAGTTCCGCAAGAAGGGCAGCAGCACCTACACCACGCTCAAGACCATCACCAGTGGCGGCAGCGGCACGCTGAAGACGACCACGAAGGCCACGGCGGACGGCTACTTCCGCTTCGTCTTCTCCGGCAGCTCCACCACCGGCCCGGCCACAGCCACCGGGGACTTCGTCGACGTCAGGTGACGACGCCCGGACCTTGACCGAGGCCTCGCCACCGCCCGCCTGTCCGTCCCCGTCCGCCCCGACCGGAACCGACAGAGACGGACGGGACGGACGGGAGCGGCCCGACCGGAGCGGTTCCGCCGCCAGCGGTTGACGCCGGGGCGGCCGGCGAAGGCCGGTTCGTTTCGTTACCGCTCGTCGCGCGCGGCGAGCCGTGCGGCGACCTCGGTCCTGACCGTCTCGCGCAGCTCGTCCGGTGTGAAGCCGAGGGTGCGCAGGACCTGCGCTGCCGTGCTCTCCTCGGCGCGGATCAGGCCCAGCAGCATGTGTTCCGTGCCGACCCATTCGTGACCGAGGTCGACGGACGCGTGGCGCGCCTGCTCGATGGCCTCCTTGCTCTCCGGGCGGAAGGCGATGTGACCTCGCAGCGCCTTCTCCCCGGCCGGCGGCAGCGCGTCCTCGATCGCCTCGCGTACGAGCTGCTCGGACTCGGCTTTCGCCAGCAGCAACTCGTACGCCAGGCCTTGTGGTTCGCCGAGCAGGCCGAGCAGGAGATGTCCGGTGCCGATGAAGTCGTGCTTGTAGGTCCGGGCGGCCTCCTGCGCCAGCACGATGCCGTGCCGGTTGAGGTTGGTGAACCGCTCGAACGGCGCGGGCGCGTGGCGTTGCTGGGCGGCCTGCTTGGAGACCCCGATGGCGTCGCCGATCTGGGTCCAGGACGAGCCGGTCCGCTTGGCCTTGCTGACGTAGTGGTCGATGAGCTGGTCACCGAGGTCGGACAGCGTCTGGGCACGAAGACGCGCCTCGCTGATGCGGGCCAGTTCGTCGGCTTCGGGAAGTTCCTCGTCGAGTCGGGCGATCAGATCGGCGAGGCTGATGTCGAGTGGACTCATGCGTCAATCCTAAGTTGACGATCCTCAATCGTCAACTTGTAATTGACGCTAGCTCGAAGGCCCTTCACCCGTCCATGCCGTCCCCGAACGTTCCGGTCATCGGTTCGGGAGGGTGCGGGGCAGCCCGAACCAGGGCAGCACGTTGTTGTCGAATCGGGTCAGGGCGCGGATCCGATCGCCGGTGAGCGTGAGGACGTAGAGGCCGACCCCGTGGCTGATGCCGTCGGGGGTGCGCAGGTAGGCGCCGAACGCGGGCTGGCCGTTGGCTCGGGACGGGACGAGGTCGAACCTGCGGCCGGCGTCGAACAGGGCGGCGCAGAAGCGGGCCACGAGGTCCCGGCCCTGGTATTCGAAGGGCATCGGCGGCATCGACATGAAGACGTCGTCGGTCAGGAGGTCCACCAGCGCGTCGACGTCCGCGGACTCCCACGCGCGGACGAACCTCCCCACGATCGCGTCCTCGGCCGGTGAGCCGGCGGCGGGAGGCGACGGGTGACCGGCGGCCGCCGGCTGTTCGCGTCGCAGCCCGGCGCGTGCTCGTTTCAGGGCGCTGTTGACCGAGGCGACGGTGGAGTCCAGGATGTCGGCCACCTCGCTCGCCCTGAACCCCAGGACGTCGCGCAGGACGAGCACGGCGACCTGGCGGGGTGGCAGGAGCTGAAGGGCGGTCACGAAGGCCAGCGAGACGGATTCGGTCCGCTCGTATCGGGCCTCCGGGCCGAGCGGCGCCTCGGCCCCGTCCTCCAGCAGGGAGCCGGGATACGGCTGCAGCCAGACGATCTCGCCGAGCCGGGTCGGCTCGGGCGGTTCGACTCCGGGCACGTTCCACTCCTTGGCCGGGCGCCGGGCTGCCGCGCGGCGCGCGTCGAGACACCGATGGGTGGCGATCCGGTAGAGCCAGGTGCGCAGCGAGGCGCGTCCCTCGAACCCGTCGAGACTCTGCCAGGCGGTGAGCAGGGTGTTCTGGAGGGCGTCCTCGGCGTCCTCGAAGGATCCGAGCATGCGATAGCAGTGCACCTGGAGCTCTCGGAGGTGCGGCTCGGTCAGCTCCCTGAACGCGTCACCGTCCCCGGCCCGCGCCCTCTCGATCAGATCGGCCGCCTTCATCGTCACCGTCTCCTTCTTCCGGGCCCCGCCACTTCCGAACCCCGCCGCTTCCGGGCGCTGCCGCGCTTCCATCCTGTACAGGCGCCGGCCGGCCCGAGAACTGGGCGGTCGGGCGGCGCCCAGTTCTCGGGCCGGCCGGCGCCTGTATCTACGTGGTCGTCGACAACGTGGGCGCGAGGAGGGATCGGACATGGGAAAGATCGTGATGAGCGGGCCGCAGAACGTCTCGCTCGACGGAGTGGTCCAGGACCCGGACGGTGCGGAGGGCTTCGAGCTGGGCGGCTGGTTCCCCCGGTTCGGGGGCGCGGATCTCGCCGAGTGGAGCAAGATCGCGCTGGAGGAGGCACTGGGCGCCGAGGCCTGGCTGCTGGGCCGCAAGAGCTACGAGTTCTTCGGGGTGCGGTGGCGGCCGCGGAGCGGCGAGCTGGCGGACCGGTTGAACAGCATGCCCAAGTACGTCGTGTCCTCGACCCTCGAAGAACCCGACTGGGACAACTCGACGGTTCTGCGGGGCGATGTCGTGACCGAGGTCTCGCAACTGAAGCGGGAACTGGACGGAGAGATCGTCGTCCCTGGCAGCAATCGGCTCGGTCGTACGCTGATCGAGGCCGGCCTGGTCGACGAGGTGCGGCTGGTCGTCTTCCCGGTCGTGCTCGGGGCCGGCGAACGGTTCTTCGGCGAGGCCTGCGGCACGAGGCCTCTGCGCCTGGTGGAGGCCAGGACCATCGGCGACGGCCTGGCCTTCCTGACGTACGAGTTCGTCCAGAGCCCCTGAGGCCGACCGGGGCCCGCGGTCGCGGGGGGCCGGGGGGCCGACCCCCCGGGCCGGCGCAGCGCCCGCGCACCCCCCGGGGGCGGAACCGCGCGCAGGCGCGCGAGGAGCACGCCCGCGGGGGGTC